>NZ_CP159342.1:1835240-2446987 GCF_040499845.1 Micromonospora sp. CCTCC AA 2012012 | reverse complement strand
CGATGACCTCGGCGTACTCGATCCGCCCCACGCCTCGCGCGCTGGTCTCCGCGCCGCTGACCTGGGCGGAGCTGGACGACGCCCGGCCGGAGGACTTCGACGTGGTGAGCATGCCGGCCCGGTTCGCCGCGCACGGCGACCCGCACGCCGGCCTCGACGAGCGCCGCTTCTCGCTGGAGCCGCTGCTGGAGCTGGCCGACCGGGAGGGCCTGGAGGCCCCGCCGGAGCGGTGACGCGTCACTGCCAGGGGCTCCGGGTGCCGTCGAACTCCTCGAAGACCAGCCAGCTGCGGGTGGAGAGCACCCCGGCGATGCCCTGCACCCGGTCCAGCACGACGTCCCGCAGGGTGGCGTTGTCGGGCGCCCGGACCAGGGCGAGCACGTCGTGCTCGCCGCTGAGCAGCGCCACGTGTTCGATGTAGCGCACCCGGGCCAGCTCCGCCGAGACCTCCCGCCAGGTGTTCTGCTGGATGGTCAGGGCGATGTACGCCGACGTGCCCAGCCCGGCCTGCTCCGGCGCGACCTGGGCGCGGAACCCGGTGACCACCCCGTCCCGCAGCAGCCGCTCCACCCGGGCGTACGCGTTGGTCCGGGATACGTGGACCCGTTCGGCGAGGGTACGGATGGAGAGCCGGCCGTCGCGGACCAGTTCGTCGAGGATCCGCCGGTCCACCTCGTCCAGGGGGCCGGCCGAACGTCCCGTCCCGTCCGCCGGGCCCGGTGTGGTGCCGGTCTCCTGGCTCATGAGTCGCCCCTCCGGATGCCATTCGTCCCACGTTCATCGTGGATCTTGAGTCAATCATCCAACAGCAGGAGCATAGGGCCACCACACGTCCAGGAGGTCCCCGCCGTGACGACCACACCCCAGGCGGTCCGCAGGGCATCCCCGCGCACCCGCCCGCCGGCCACCCCGGCCGCCCCCGACCCGACGGCCGGCCTGCTGCCGACGACCGAACCGGTCCGACTGCTCGACCCCGACGGCACCCCGCTGCCGCCCCGCGACGACTACCCCGAGCCGCCCGTCGAGGCGCTGCGCGAGATGTACCGGCGGATGGTCGTCGGCCGCCGCTTCGACGTCCAGGCCACCGCGTTGACCAAGCAGGGCCGGCTCGCCGTCTATCCGTCCTCCCGCGGCCAGGAGGCCTGCCAGGTCGGCGGGGTGCTCGCCGTGCGCGACACCGACTGGGTCTTCCCCACCTACCGCGAGTCGATGGCGCTGACCGCCCGGGGCATCGACCCGGTCGAGGTGCTCACCCTGCTGCGCGGCGACTGGCACTGCGGGTACGACGCGGCCCGGGTGCACACCGCACCGCAGTGCACCCCGCTGGCGACCCAGTGCGTGCACGCCGCGGGGCTCGCGTACGGCGAGTCCCACCAGGGGCGGGACACCGTGGCGCTGGCCTTCATCGGCGACGGCGCCACCAGCGAGGGCGACTTCCACGAGGGCGTCAACTTCGCCGCCGTCTTCAAGGCCCCCGTCGTCTACTTCGTGCAGAACAACAAGTACGCGATCAGCGTCCCGCTGTCCCGGCAGACCGCCGCGCCGAGCCTGGCCTACAAGGGCGTCGGCTACGGCGTGCCCAGCGAGCAGGTCGACGGCAACGACCCGGTCGCCGTCCTGGCGGTGCTCACCCGCGCCGTCGCGCACGCCCGCGCCGGCAAGGGCCCGTACCTGGTGGAGGCGCACACCTACCGGATGGAGGCGCACACCAACGCCGACGACCAGAGTCGCTACCGGGACGCCGAGGAGGTCGAGGCGTGGCGCGACCGTGACCCGATCGCCCGGCTGGAGACCTACCTGCGGGCGCGGGGCGAGCTCGACGACGCCGCCGTCGCCGCCATCGCCGAGGAGGCCGAGGCGTACGCGGCGGACCTGCGCGAGCGGATGAACGCCCAGCCCACGGTCGACCCGCTCAGCCTCTTCGACCACGTGTACGCCAAGCCGACCCCGCAGCTGGTCGAACAGCGGGACCAGGTCCGGGCCGAGCTGGCCGCCGGGCACGACGAGGAAGGGGACGCCTGATGGCCACCATGACCATGGCGAAGGCGCTCAACGCCGCGCTCGCCGACGCGATGCTCGACGACGAGCGGGTGCTCGTCTTCGGCGAGGACGTCGGGCAGCTCGGCGGCGTCTTCCGGATCACCGATGGCCTCCAGGCCCGCTTCGGCGACAAGCGCTGCTTCGACACCCCGCTCGCCGAGGCCGGCATCGTCGGTTTCGCCGTCGGGCTCGCCATGTCCGGGCTGCGCCCGGTGGTGGAGATGCAGTTCGACGCGTTCGCGTACCCGGCGTTCGAGCAGATCGCCTCGCACGTGGCGAAGCTGCGCAACCGCACCCGGGGCGCGCTCAGCGTGCCGATCGTCATCCGGGTGCCCTATGCGGGCGGCATCGGCGGCGTCGAGCACCACTGCGACTCGTCCGAGGCGTACTACGCGCACACCCCGGGCCTGAAGGTGGTCACGCCGGCGACCGTGCAGGACGCGTACTCGCTGCTGCGGGAGGCGATCGACGACCCGGACCCGGTCGTGTTCATGGAGCCGAAGAAGCTCTACTTCGCCAGCGGCGAGGCGGAGCTGCCGGCGCGGACCGCGCCGTTCGGGAAGGCCGTCGTGCGCCGGGCCGGCACCGACGCCACCCTGGTCGCGTACGGGCCGGCGGTGCCGGTCGCGCTGGAGGCCGCCGAGGCCGCCCGCGAGGAGGGCTGGGACCTGGAGGTGGTGGACGTGCGGACCATCGTGCCGTTCGACGACGCCACCGTCACCGCCTCGGTACGCAAGACCGGCCGGTGCGTGGTGATCCAGGAGGCGCAGGGCTTCGCCGGCGTCGGCGCGGAGATCGCCGCCCGGGTGCAGGAGCGCTGCTTCCACGCCCTGCACGCCCCGGTGCTGCGGGTCGCCGGCCTGGACATCCCCTACCCGGCGCCGATGCTGGAGCACACCCACCTGCCCTCGGTGGACCGGGTGCTGGACACCGTGGCCCGGCTCCAGTGGGACGACCAGCCCGACACCCGGTGGGTGGCGGCATGAGCGAGCGTAGCGAGCGAATCATCAGGCACAGCCCGCTGACGGCTCATGCCGGTGCCGACCGAAGGGAGGGATCGGCGTGACCACCACGACGGGCACCCGGGTCTTCCTCCTGCCGGACCTGGGGGAGGGGCTGAGCGAGGCGGAGATCGTCGAGTGGCGGGTCGCCGTCGGCGACGTGGTCACCGTGGACCAGTCGGTCGTCGAGGTGGAGACCGCCAAGGCCGTCGTCGACGTGCCCTGCCCGTACGCCGGTCGGGTCGTCGCGCTGCACGGCGCGGCCGGTGAGGTGCGCCCGGTCGGCCAGCCACTGATCACCATCGCGCCGCTGGACGGCGGGACGGGCGACGACCCGCACGCCACCTACCGCGAGGAGGAGCGGGCCGGCTCCGGCAACGTCCTCATCGGGTACGGCACCGGCCACGGCGGCGGCGGTCGGCGGCGGCGCAGGCCGCGCCTCGCCCTCGCCCCGGAGCCCCCGGCGGCGCCGTCGACCCCGGCGGCGCCCCCTGCCCCGGCCCCCGTCGCCGAGCAGGCCGCGGCCGAGCCGGTCGACGCCGGTCGGTCGGCCCCGCTGGTCATCTCGCCGATCGTCCGCCGGTTGGCGAAGGAACACGGCGTCGACCTCGCCGCCCTGCGCGGTACCGGACCCGGTGGCGTGATCCGCCGGGCCGACGTGGAGGCCGCCCAGGCCACCTCCGCACCCGCGCTCGCGGCCGTGCCGGACGCCCCGGCCGCGCACGTCGGCCTCGCCGCCGACGGTGACGTCGTCATCCCGCTCACCGGCATCCGCAAGGCCATCGCCGACAAGCTCTCCCGCAGCCGGCGGGAGATCCCCGAGGTGACCATCTGGGTCGACGTGGACGCCACCGGGCTGCTGGCGACCCGGGCCGCGATCAACGCCGCCACCCCCGACGCCCCGGTGAGCATCCTGGCCCTGCTGGCCCGGATCTGCCTCAGCGGGCTGCGGAGATATCCGCAGCTCAACGCCCGGGTCGACACTGAGGGGCAGCGGATCGTCCAGTCCGCCGGGGTGCACCTGGGCATCGCCGCGCAGACCGACCGGGGCCTGGTCGTCCCGGTGCTGCGCGACGCCCAGCGGCTCACCACCCGGGAGCTGGCCGCGGCCCTCGCGGAGACGACCGCCGCCGCGCGGGGCGGCACCCTGCCGCCGGCGCGGCTGACCGGCGGCACCTTCACCCTCAACAACTACGGCGTCTTCGGGGTGGACGGCTCCACCCCGATCATCAACCACCCCGAGGCGGCGCTGCTCGGGGTGGGGCGGATCGTGGACAAGCCGTGGGTGGTGGACGGGCAGCTCGCCGTCCGCAAGGTCACCCAGCTCAGCCTCACCTTCGACCACCGGGTCTGCGACGGCGGGGTGGCCGGCGGCTTCCTGCGCCACGTCGCCGACTGCGTCGAGCAGCCCGCGCTGCTGATCGCGAACGTCTGACCGGGCGGCCCGGCCCCACCCGGGGTCGGGCCGCTCCCCGTTTCTCCCCGCGCCGACCGGGAATGCACCCGGGCCGCCGAGGGGGAGGTACGGATGGTCTACCCGCAGCTGCCCACCGCCGGGATACGGGAGGAGCCCGTCGCCGGTGCCCCGCTGCTCTGCGACGCCCGGGACCACGGTCTGACCGGCGACGGGACCACCAACGACCAGCCCGCCTTCGCCGCGCTGGTGGACCGGCTCGGGGACGCGTACGCGGCCGACGGCCGGGCCCGGGTGATCTACTGCCCGCCCGGCGTCTACTCGATCCGGGACGCCGGCACGGTGTGGCGGACCGGGGTCTCGCTGGTCGGCGCCGGTCCCGGGGCCACCCGGTTCCTGCTCAGCAACGCCGGCAACCGGGCCGACCCGACCCCGTTGGCCTTCTACACCGAGGCGCTGCACGGCGCGGGCCCCGACCGCTTCCTGGAGTACTGCACTTTCGCCGACTTCGAGATCGACGGCTCCGGGGTCGCCTCGGTCGACTACAACCCGCTCGCCAAGGGGCTGGGCCTGCAGTACGTGGTGCGGGGCGTGTTCCGCAACCTCTACATCCACCACACCGCCGCCACCGGCCTGGGCTGCGACTTCCTCCAGGACAGCCTGATCGACGGGGTGCTGGTGGCCGGCTGCGGACGGCTGGACAACGGCACCGAGCTGGGCGGGGCCGGGATCGGCGTCGGGATCGGCGGCTGGGGGAGCGTCGAGCGCCTCAACGTGATCAACTGTTCGGCCGTCGGCAACGCCACCAACGGCATCTTCTTCGAGCTGCAGCGGGAGGGCGCGCTGCGCCCCAGGGGCATCCGGGTGATCGGCTGCCACGCCCAGGGCAACCGGTTCGGCATCTCCGACTGGGGCGCCAACGGGCTGATCGTCTCCGCCTGCACGATGACCGGCAACCTGGAGGCGGGCTTCCACGTCTCGGCGAAGGGCACCACCGGCACGGCCGGCCGCGGTGGCCTGCTCGCCGACTGCGTCATCGACGGCAACGTGCGCGACGGCGTCAGCATCGGCAACACGCCCGGCCCGTACACCATCCGGGGCAACCGGATCAGCGGCAACGGCCGGCACGGCTACCACCAGCGCAGCCTCGGCGGCGACGAGACGGAGGTCGCCCGGGAGATCGTCATCGAGAGCAACGACTTCTACGGCAACAGCCTGGACGCGATCCGGATCGACCGGCCGATGGTCGACGCCATGGTGGTGAACAACCGGATCCGGGGCAACGGTCGGCAGTGCGCGCCGGCCGCCGCGGGCGGTGGGGAGTCGGTGCGGTACAGCGAGCGGCGGGTGGTCGACCGGCAGGCGGACTGGGGGCACGACGAGCACCGGGGCAAGGTGCTCCGGGTCGGGCACCGGATCGCGGTGGTGGCGGCGAACGACGCCGACGAGCTGACCCTCGCGCCGGTGCGGCCCGGCGCGGTCACCGCGTGGAGCGGCGACGTGCCGCCGCCGGGCACGCCGTACGAGTTGCCCGACGCGCCGCGTACCCGGGCCGGCATCACCGTCGACGCCCCGATCGACTCGGCGAGCATCCGGGGGAACCGGGTCTGGGACAGCCAGGATCCGCCCACCCAGACCCACGGCCTCTGGATCACCGGCCGGGGCAGCTGCGCGGACTGCCGGATCGAGGACAACGACCTCGCCGGCAACGCCGTCGCGGCGGTCCGGCTGGACACCCCGCCGATCGGCGGCCGGTGGGACCGCAACCACGGCGACTGAACCGGGCGTCGGGGGCCGGTCCGGTGCGTCCGGCGCAGGGGGTGTCAGCCGTGACGCGATACCCGTCCGGCCCCCGGGAATGCCATTCCTGTACGTCCCCGCCGAAAACGCTGCCGCGCGGTCCGGCCAATTTTTCCGAATAAGCAACGCCTTCGTCGCCGCCGGACAGAATATGAACCAACGGGGAAGGAAATGGGGTGCGCAATATGGACCTGAGGCGGCGATTGACGCTATTGGCGGTAACCATCGCAGCCACACCATTGGCCCTCGGCGGATGCACCGCCGACCAGAAGTCGGGCGCGGCGACGTCGGGTCACGCGAAGGCGGCCGCGGCGCCCTCGGTCGCCCTGACACCGGCCGACCGGTCCCGCGACGTGCCGGTCAGCGCCGAGGTGGGGACCAGGGTGACCGGCGGGAAGGTAACGGCCGTCCGGCTCACCGACGACAAGGGCGTGCCGGTGCCGGCCGAGCCACGCCCGGACGGGTCCGGCTGGGTGCCGAACCGGCCGTTGCAGAATTCGCGGACGTACACGGCGGAGGTGACCGTCGCCGGCGATTCCGGGCGGACCAGCACGCAGAAGACGACGTTCACCACGATGGCGAAATCCACCAAACCGGCCGTCACGAGCGTCCTCTATTTCACCGACAATCAGACGTTCGGGACGGCGATGCCGGTGACCGTCGCGTTCGACCCGGCAATTCCGAAAGAGGCCAGGGCGGACGTGCAGCGACGATTGTTCGTGAAGACGGATCCGCCGCAGCCGGGGACCTGGTCGTGGCTGGAGGACGGCAGTCAGGTCTACTACCGGGCGCCCGACTTCTGGAAGCCGGGCACGAAGATCAGCGTACGGGCCGGACTGGAGGGGCTGCCGATCGGCAAGGACGCCGTCGGTGACGCCGACCGGACCGCCGTGTCGAGGATCGGCCGGCAGGTCAGCATCGACATCGACAACGCCACCAAGCAGATGTCGGTCTTCCAGGACGGCAAGCTGCTCAAGAAGATCCCGGTCAGTCTCGGCAAGCCGAGCACGCCCAGCTCCAGCGGCAAGATGGTGATCATGGAGAAGTTCGACCGGACCACCTTCGACACCCGGAACGACCCGAACGGCGGTTACGTGGTCGACGTGGACGACGCCCAGCGGCTCACCTGGGGTGGCGAGTTCATCCACTCGGCGCCGTGGTCCGAGGGGGAGCAGGGCTACACCAACACCTCGCACGGCTGCGCCAACGTCTCCGCCACCGCGGCGGACTGGCTGATGGGCATCACCAAGGTCGGCGACCTGGTGACCGTCCGCGGCACCGAGGTGCCGCTGACGCCGGGCAACGGCTGGACCGCCTGGAACACCAGCTGGGACGAGTTCGTCAAGGGCAGCGCGCTGCCCGTCCCGGCGGGGCTCCAGCCCACGCACAGCGCCACGCCGCATCCCGGCGCGGTGGCCGGCGGCTCCTCGCCGGCACCGGCACCGTCGGCCAGCGGCGGCTGAGCAACCAGGGGAGGAACGACCGACCGGCCCGCCGATCCGGCGGGCCGGTCGCTCAGTTCAGGCCCACCCGGGCCACCCCGGTCGCGGTGAGGCTGCCCAACCAGAGCTGGTCACCGTGCTGCCGGACCCCGGTGATCATCGAGTACGCGCCACCCGGCCCGTGCAGTGTGCGCAGCACCCGCCCGTCGCCGTCGACCAGCGCGACCAGGCCGTACCGGCGGGGCTGCGGCTGCACCGCGTCGGGCAGCAGGGCCACCAGCTGCCGCACCCGGGGGTGCGGCAGCAGCTTCTCCACGATCGGCAGCCGCGGGCTCGGCAGCGCGATCCAGTACGTCCCGTCGCCCACCGGCGCCACGTTGTCCGGGTACGCCGGCAGGTCCGTCAGCACGGTCACCTCGGCGTCCGGCAGCCCGACCCGCAGCAGCCGGTGGGTGGCCGTCTCCACCAGCATCAGCGCCGACTCGTCCGGGGTCAGCGCCACCCCGTTGGGGAAGTAGAGCCCGCTCACCACCACCTCGGTCCGCCCACTGCGCCGGTCGTACGCCAGCACCCGGCCGTTGGGCCGGTGCTCCAGCAGGTCCCGCTTCCAGTGCGACAGCGGGAACCGGTCGGACGAGTCGGTGAAATAGATCGTGCCGTCCCGGGCCACCGCGGCGTTGTCGGCGAAGTGCACCGGCGGGGCGCTGCCGGTCAGCTCCCGCACCGCCCCGTCCGGGGTGACCCGCAGCAACCCCCGGTACGCGTCGCAGACCACCAGCGCGCCGTCGACCGGATCCAGCTCGATGCCGAGCGGCCGGCCGCCGGTCTCGGCGAGCAGGGTGGGTCGGGTGCCCGCCGGGGCGTCCGCCGGCCACCACCACAGCCGGCCGTCCTCGTCGCCGGTGACCACCCGGCCGTCCGGGTCGATGAGCACGTCCTCGGGGCCGTGCGCCCCGTCGGGCAGCGGCAGCACGTCGGCCCGGTCGAGCCGGACGTCGGTGGCCGCCCACACCCCGTCCAGCGGCGGTGGGACGGTGGCGGGCTCGCGGACGGGGCGGATGAGGCGGGGCGGGCGCTGCCGGGGGACGACCATCCGCCCATTCTCGCCCCCGGCAGCTCCCCGGGCACCACCCGAGGGCGTGTCGGGCCTCAGGTGACCCGGCGGATCCGCCACAGCCCGAACGCCGCGAGCAGCGCGCTGATCGCCAGACAGAGCGCCGACTCCCGCCACTGGAACGCCCAGTACCGCTCGTTCGGCTGGTACGACATCCGTACGTGCAGGTCGAGCGCGCCCAGGCACTGCGCGGTGTCGCCGAACGTGCCGGTGGCACCGGTCCTCGGCGGATCGAGGAAGCAGTGGTCGAAGCGGTCCGTGGCGAGCGGCCGACCGTCGGCGGTGCGCAGCTCGCTGACGTCGCTGACCCAGGCGTGCGGCACGGTCAGGCCCTTCACCACCGGAGCGCCGGTGATGTCGCCCAGCCCGCGCGCCTCGTTGATCGCCTCGGCGGTCATCGGGCGGTCGACGGTGACCGGCGGCATCAGGTGCGGCCGGACCAGGTTCGGCAGCACGAACTGCACCACGGCGAACGCGAGCACGGTCAGCGCCATCGCCGGCACGGTACGGCGTACCAGCAGCCCGACGACCACGCCGAGGGTGACCGCGAGGACCCCGTACGCGACCGGCGCGACGTTCCGCGCGCCGAAGACCAGGGTGCTGAACCGGTCGTCGGCGACCCGGTCGACCGGCCCGGCGGCCCAGGTGAGCAGGAGGCTGGCCAGCCCGGTGGCCGCCGCGCCGGCCACCCCGACGACCAGCAGCTTGACGGTGAGCCACCGCCGACGCGTGACGCTCTGGTTCCACACCAGCCGGTGGGTGCCGGCCTCCAGCTCGCGGGCCACCAGCGGCGCGCCCCAGAACACGCCGATCAGGGCGGGGACGAGCGCGAGCAGCGCGGCGAGCAGCAGCAGGGTGTTCTGGTGCCCGGCCTGGAACTCGGCGAGGGCTCGGGCGCAGTCGCCGCCGGCCCGGCACCGCGCCCGGTACGTCTGCTCGGCGTCGCGGATGCCGACACCCAGGTGCAGCAGGTATCCCGCGAGGACGGCCAGCGCGGCGACGCCGACGAGGGCCTGGGCGCGGAACTGTCGCCAGCTCAACCAGGTCACCGGTGCGCCTCCGCCCGCTCGACCGCCCCGGCGGACCCGTCCGTCGCACGACCCAGGTACGCCAGCACCAGCTCCTCGAGGCGTACCGGCTCGACGGTCCACTCCGGCGGCGGTGGGCCGTCCGCGGTGCGGACCACCGCGTGGTCGTACCCGTCGGCGGACGCGACGTGGACGGGGGTGACGCCGAGCCGGTCGAGCGCGCCGCGCGGGGCGACCAGCCGACGGTGGCGGGCCAGCAGGTCGGCGACGTCCCCGGCGAGCTGGACCCGGCCGGCGGCGAGCACGACCAGGTGGTCGCAGACCCGTTCCACGTCGCCGAGCAGGTGGGAGGAGAGCACGGCGGTGGCGCCCAGCTCGTCGACGAACTCCATCAGGTTGCGCAGGAACCCGTCCCGGGCCAGCGGGTCGAGCGCGGCGGCCGGCTCGTCGAGGATCAGCAGCTCCGGGCGTTTCGCGGCGGCGATCGTCAGGGCGAGCTGGGCGCGTTGCCCGCCGGAGAGCCGGCCCGCGCGCTGCGCCGGGGGCAGCCCCACCTGGGCCACCCGTCGCCGCGCCAGGTCCGGGTCCCAGGACGGGTTGAGCCGGGCACCCATCCGCAGGTGGTCGGCCACGGTCAGCGCCGCGTACACCGGGGTGTCCTGGGCGACGAACCCGACCCGGGCCAGGTGGGCGGCGTCCGCGCCGGGCCGGTCGCCGAGCACCCGCAGGGTGCCGGCGGTGGGGGTGATCAGCCCGCAGGCCAGTTGCAGCAGGGTGGACTTGCCGGCGCCGTTCGGGCCGACCAGGCCGACCACCCGGCCCCGGGGGATGCGCAGGTCGCAGTCCGCCAGGGCGAGCCGGCTGCCGTACCGCCTGGTGAGTCCCTCGGCGTGCAGCGCCGGTGGGGAGGATTCCTGAGTCATGGTCCGAGCCTCGGCTGCCTCGGCGTCCGGGCCATCGGTCCGGGGAACGGTTCCCGGCCGCCGCGACCGTACTTTTGACCGGTTCGCGCCGCGCCGGGATTCCCTAGCCTGGGCGGCATGAGGACTCCGGACGGGCGGCTGGCCGCCGACGTGGCGCTCGGTGCGGCGTTCGCCGGCACGCTCGCCGTGCAGTCCGCCGCGATCGCGGCGAGCTGGGGTGGGACGTACTGGTGGTTCGGTGGCGCGGTCGGCGCGGTGGTCTGCCTGCTGGCGCTGGCCCGGCGGCGGCACCGGGGGTGGACGGCGGTGGCCGGCCTGGCGGTCGCGGGGGCCGCCGTGCCGGTCGCCGAGGTCGCCGGGCTGCCGCACGAGCCGGGCCCCGCCGCGGCGCTGGGCCTGGCCGTCCTGGTGGGCGCGGCGGTCGGTCGGCTGCCGGTGCGCTGGGCCGGCGCGGTGGCCCTGGGCGGCCTCGCCGTCGTCGTCGGCGCCGGGCTGTCGGCCGGGCTGACGGCGGTGACCGAGCTGAACGCCACGACCTGGCTGGCCGCCGTCACGGCCGGCGGCGCCCGTCGGACCCTCGACGCGCGGCGCCGGGCCACCACCGACCGGGTCCGCCGGGACGAGCGGCTGGAGCTGGCCCGGGAGCTGCACGACGTGGTGGCCCACCACGTCACCGGCATCGTGGTGCAGGCGCAGGGCGCCGGGCTGGTCGCCGACCGGCGGCCCGAGCAGGTGCGGCAGTCCCTGGCCGGCATCGAGGCCGCCGGCTCCGACGCGCTCACCGCGATGCGCCGGGTGGTCGGCCTGCTCCGCGACACCGACGACGCCGCCCCGGTCCCGGTCGGCGGCGAAGAACTCGCGACGCTGGTGGCGCGCTTCCACCGCCCCGGCGTGACGGTACGGCTCAGCGCGCCCGGGCGGACCGCGTCGTGGCCGCCGGAGGTGTCCGGCACGGTGCACCGGGTCGTGCGGGAGGCGCTGACCAACGTGGCCCGGCACGCCCCGCACGCCACCGCCGTCGACGTCGTCGTCGCCGAGCGGGCCGGTACGGTCACCGTCGAGGTGCGGGACGACGCGCCGCCCGCACCGGCCCGCCACCCCCGCCGCGCCGGCTACGGTCTGGTCGGGATGCGGGAGCGGGTCGAGACCCTGGGTGGCACGCTGTCGGCCGGTCCGGGACCGGACGGCGGCTGGTCGGTGCTGGCGAGCGTGCCGTGCGGGGAGCGCCGGTGACGATCCGGGTGCTGCTCGCCGACGACCAGGCCATGGTGCGGGGTGGCCTGCGGCTGATCCTGGAGGACCAGCCGGACATCACGGTGGTGGCGGAGGCGTCCGACGGCGTCGACGCGGTCGCCCAGGCCCGGCGGCTGCGCCCGGACGTCTGCCTGGTGGACATCCGGATGCCCCGGCTGGACGGCCTCCAGGTCACCCGGGCGCTCGCCGGTCCGGGCGTGGTCGACCCGCTGCGGGTGATCGTGGTGACCACCTTCGACCTCGACGAGTACGTCTACGGCGCGCTGCGCGGCGGGGCGGTCGGCTTCATCCTCAAGGACGCCGGCCCGGCCCTGCTGGTGGAGGCGGTCCGGGCGGCCGACAACGGCGACGCGCTGGTGTCGCCGTCGATCACCCTGCGGCTGCTGCGCCACCTGACCCCCGCCGGTACGCCGCCCGGCCACCGGCTCGTCGAGGCGTTGTCCCGCCGGGAGACCGAGGTGGTCCGGGCCCTCGCCCGGGGCCGCACCAACCAGGAGATCGCCGCCGAGCTGTTCATCTCGCTCAGCACGGTGAAGAGTCACCTCTCCGGCATCCAGACCAAGCTCGGTCTCCGCAACCGGGTGGAGATCGCCGCGTGGGCCTGGGAGAACCGGGTCGTCGACGGTGCCTGAGAGGGTGAACCCCGAGCGCGTCGGGGTCGGACCCGGGACCTTCCCGGATCCGGTGTCCCGGCGGGACGGAACTGTCGGTGCCGACGGATAGGTTCGTCGGCATGGGACAGCGCAGTGACCGGTTTCGCGTGGAGATCACCATCGACGACCACGTGGTGGACGTCCGGGCGTTCGGTGAGATCGACATCGCCACGGTCGGGTCGTTGCGCGCCGCGCTCTGGGCGGCCCCGGCGCGGCCGACGCTGCGGCTGGATCTCTCCGGCGTGCAGGTGCTCTCCGCGGCCGGGGTGCGGGCGCTGGTCGCGGCGCACCTGCGGGTCCGCGCCCGGGGCGGCGAGCTGGTCCTGGTCGACCCGGACCCGGTGGTGGAGCGGGTGTTGCGCGCCACCGGCCTGCACCGGGTGCTGCCGGTCCGGCAGAGCGCCTCGGCGGGCAAGCCGGTCCTGGTGGCGGTCTGACCGGGCCCGGCGCGGGGCCGCCGGCGAGCGCCGACGGCCCCGCGAGGATCGTGCCGGTCAGCGGACGCCGAGCAGGTCCACGACGAAGACCAGCGTCTCGTTCGGCTTGATCACGCCGCCGGCGCCCCGGCTGCCGTAGCCCAGGTGCGGCGGGATGGTGAGCCGACGGCGACCGCCGACCTTCATGCCGACCACGCCCTGGTCCCAGCCGGCGATGACCTGGCCGCCGCCGAGCGGGAACTCGAAGCTCTCGCCCCGGTTCCACGACGCGTCGAACTCGCGGCCGGTCGAGTGGGCCACCCCGACGTAGTGCACGCTGGCCAGCTGGCCCGGCTGCGCCTCGGGGCCCGCGCCGACGGTGATGTCCTCGATGACGAGGTCGGCGGGGGGTGCGCCCTCGATCGGGCCTACCTCGGGCTTGTCCATGCGGAGGTCTCCTGACTCGGTCGGTGATGGATCCGTTCCCCGTCGATCCTGCCCGATAGTGGTCGACCTATCCGCGTCAGTCCCCACCGGGCGAGCCGGCGGGGACGGTGGGCGTACGAAGCGGCGGGCGTCACCCGAGGTGACGCCCGCCCGGTGGGTGGTGCCTGATCCATCACCTGAGCCAGGTGAGCCGCTGGACGAGGGGGAGCTTCGCCCAGACCCGGCCGAGGCCGAGGGTGTTGCCGGCGCCGACCAGGGCCAGTGCGGCCAGCAGACCCGCGTAGATCAGGTGGTCGTCCATGAAGGGGTTGTTCGCGGGGGGCAGCACGACCGTCCACATCATGACCAGCAGCAGCCCGCCGGCGACCGCGGCGACCCGGAGGCCGATGCCCAGGATCAGGGCGGTGCCGATGGCCAGGAGGCCGATCATGAACAGCCAGTCCGCCCAGGCCGCTCCGGCGATGCCGTTGTAGAAGCCCTTGAACGGGCCGGCGGCGCCGAAGGTGAGGAAGCCCTTGGTGGGGCTGCCCCCGTTGATCCAGGCGTTCTTCGCGGCGGTCTCGTGGCCGAGGCCGAACATCTTGTCCAGGAAGGCCCAGAGGAACGTCCAGCCCAGCGCGATCCGGAGTCCGGCGAAGACGTACCGGGTGGCCTGCTGGCCGGTGGTCTCGACGTCGCGGGTGACGCCGGCCGCCGGAGCGTTGGTGTTGGCGGTGATCCGCTCGACTGTCGCGGTCATGGTGTCCACGTCCCTTCCTGTCCTCGCACCGCGCTTTCCGGTGGCACATTCATTCCACCTCCACGGCGGCGTCGCGGACAGGGCCGACCGGGCCGCTGGAGGCCGGGACCTTGGACCCCTTCCGGCCCGGTCCGGAGGGCCTTCCCGGGCCTGCCGACCGGCTCTGACCGGCGGCGCCGGCCCGGACCTACGGTCGCGGTGGGGGAACACCCGACGAGGAGGCCGTGATGAGGACGTGGCAGGTGGGCGACGTGATGACCAGGGACGTCGCGACGGTGGGGGAGGAGACCCCGTACCGGCAGATCGTCGACGTGCTGATCCGGCGGGGCATCAGCGCCGTGCCGGTGATCGACGGCTTCCGCCGGGTGCTGGGCGTGGTGTCCGAGGCGGATCTCCTGCACAAGATCGAACGCGCCGGTCACCCGGAGGAGCGGCGGGTGTTCGAGGGGCGGCGTCGGCGTACCGCGCGGGAGAAGGCGGACGCGCTGCTGGCCGGGGACCTGATGACCGCCCCGGCGGTGACCACGTACCCGGAGGCGTCGCTGCCGGCGGCGGCCCGGATGATGGACCGTGAGGACGTCAAGCGGCTGCCCGTGCTGGACGACCTCGGCCGGCTGGTCGGCATCGTCACCCGCAGCGACCTGCTCCGGGTGCACCTGCGCAGCGACGCCGAGATCCGCGAGGACGTGGTGCAGGAGGTGCTGCGCCGGGTGCTCGCCGTCCGGGACGGCCTGGTCACCGTCCAGGTCCGCGACGGCGCGGTCACCCTGGACGGCCGACTCGACCGGCGGACCGCCGTCGAGCTGGCCGGGAAGCTCGCCGCGCAGGTCAGCGGCGTGGTCCAGGTGCACAGCACCATCGGGTACGACGTGGACGACACCACCCTGGTCGAGGTGGACCCGGGCCGGGTCACCCCGGTCGCCTGATCACCGGTCCCGACGGGCCCCGCCACGCGGCTGCGCGGCGGGGCCCGCCGCCGCCTGTCCCGCCGCGTGTCACATGGCCGTCGTCTCCCTGACCGTCGGTCTCGCCAGGCCCGTCCGGATCGGATCCGGGGTCGTAGGGTCCCGGACGCCGTCGAGGGGCGGTCCCCGGTTCTTTCCGGGTGGCCGCCCCTCGACGGGGGTCGTCAGCCGCGCAGCGCCGGCTCGTGCACGGCACTGGTGGTGGGAGCCGGGACCGGGATCACCACCACCGGGCAGCTCGCCTTGCGAACGCACTCCTCGCTGACCGAGCCGAGCACGGTGTGCCGCAGCCGGTTGTGCCCGTGACTGCCGAGGACCAGGAGGTCGGCGGTCCGGGCGGCGGCGGTGAGCACGTCCGCCGCCGGGCCCTCGGCGATCTCGCCGGCCACCGAGCAGCCCGGTCCCCTGCGCAGCAGCACCCCGCGGATCTCGTCGTCGAGCAGCGTCCGGGCGCGCTCCTGTTCGTCCACCGGGCCGGTCGCCTGGGTCATCGGGCCGACCTCGATCCGGTCCCACCGCCAGGCCACCACGACCTGGACCGCGCCGCCCCGGGACACCGCCTCGTCGACCGCCCAGTCCAGCGCCCGCCGGCCACCGTCGGAGCCGTCCACACCCACCACGATCAGTCGATTGGTCTCCATCGCCGCTCTCCTCTCCTCCTCCCCGTAGTCCAGCCGACGTCGGCGGGGGAGGGCAGGCGCGAAGGGCCCGCCACGGCCGGGCCGTAAGCCCTGTCCGGTGGGGTCAGCGTGCCCCGGCGAGCTGGTCGGTGAGGAGCGCGGCGGCCTCGGCGAGGCTGGGGCCGTACCAGGTCAGGTGGCGGCCGGAGACCAGCGCGTACGGCACGCCGGGGAAGGACTCCGGCCCGTCGTCGGCGGTGAACCGGTACGGCTCGTCCGGCAGCACCACCAGCTCCGGGTCGCGGGCGCGCACCTCGTCCAGGGTGGGGCGGGGATAGCGCTCGGCGTCGTCGGCGTACGCGTTGACCACGCCGAGCCGGCGCAGCACGTCGCCGGCGAAGGTGTTCCCGCCGAGCACCACCCAGGGGCGGCGCCACACCGGCACCACCGCCCGTCGGGGCGTCGCCGGGCGGGGCGGGTCCGCCCAGGCGCGACGGGCGGCCACCAGCCAGTCCGGTGCGGTGGTGACACCGAGCGCGGTCACCAGGTCGCCCAGCTCGGTCAGGGCGCCGGGCACCGTACGCGGGAAGGTGACCCGGACCGGCACCCCGGCCGCGACCAGCGCGTCGGCGTCGGCGCGGCGGTTCTCCTCCTCGTTGAGCAGCACCAGGTCGGGCCGGAGGGCGAGCACCCGGTCCAGGTCCGGGTACTTGGTGCCGCCCACCCGGTCGACGTCGAGCCCGTCGGGATGGGTGCACCAGTCGGTGGCCCCGACCAGCACCTCGGGCCGGGTCAGCGCGACCGCCTCGGTCAGCGACGGCACCAGCGACACCACCCGCACGGCGTACCTCCTTCGTCCCGGTCCCGGCCGATCATGCCGCATCGACCGGGGTAAGTCCGGTGGCCGGGACCGCCCGCCGGTCCCAGAATGGGCAGGGTGTCTGCCGAACCCGCCCCCGCCCTGCCCGTACCCGACTACGGCGTGCCGCCGGACGAGGCGCTGAGCCGGGTCCGCGACTTCGCCGACTGCCTGGCGTCGCGGCGGACCGTACGGGAGTTCAGTGACCGTCCGGTCCCGCCGGGCGTGCTGGAGGAGGCACTGCGGGCGGCCGGGGCCGCGCCCAGCGGCGCGAACGTCCAGCCGTGGCGGTTCGTGGTGGTCACCGATCCGACGCTCAAGCGGCGGCTGCGGGCCGCCGCCGAGGCCGAGGAGCGGGTCTTCTACGAGCGCCGGGCGCCGGAGGAGTGGCTGGCCGCGTTGGCGCCGCTCGGCACGGACGCCAGCAAGCCCTCCCTGGAGGAGGCGCCCGCGGTGATCGTCGTCTTCGAGGTGCACCGGGGCCCCCGCACGCCGCGCCCCTACTACGTGAAGGAGTCGGTCGGCATCTCGGTGGGCTTCCTGCTGGCCGCGCTGCACCGGGCCGGACTGGCCACCCTGACCCACACGCCCAGCCCGATGCGCTTCCTCAACGAGCTGCTGGACCGGCCGGCCGAGGAGCGCGGCAACCTGATCATCCCGGTCGGCTACCCGGCCGAGGGGGCGACGGTGCCGGCGATCAGCCGCAAGCCCCTCTCCGAGGTGGTCGTCTGGCGCTGAGCGGCGCGGGACGCGGTGACCCTTGCGAGGGGTCTACAACGTTGTAATACTCGGCTCGTCCGCCTGACGAGGAGGCCCGATGACCCCGCCCGCCGTTCCGGCCACCGACCACCCCACCGCCTCCGGCCCGGAGGACGAGACCCCGGTCGAGGCCCTCGGCGACCTCTACCGCGACGGCATCACCGCCTGCCGGGGCGCGTTCGACGTGGACTGGGTGCGACGGGTCGCCGAGGACGTCGACGTCGCGTTCCACGAGGCCCGCTCCCGGCCCGACGGCGCGGTCGGACGTGGCCCGCAACGCTGGTACGTGGAGATCCACCCCGAACAGCTGCGCGGCTTCGTCGACCTGGTCACCCACCCCTGGGTGGTGTCGGTGTGCCGCGCGGTCCTCGGCCCCGACTATGAGATCGTCGAGCTGGGCTTCGACATCCCCTTCCCCGGCGCGGCCATGCAGCCGTGGCACCGCGACTTCCCGATGCCGGAGCAGACCCGCCGGGAACGCCGGCTCACCTCGCTGGCGTTCAACCTGACCACCGTGGACACCGTCGAGGAGATGGGCCCCTTCGAGATCGCCCCCGGCACCCAGTGGGACGACGGGCGCGACTTCGACCACGAGATGTTCCCGCCGAAGGACCGCTACCCCCGCTTCCAGTCCCGGGCCGTGAAGAAGTACCCGCGACGCGGCGACATCTCGGCGCGCTCGGCGCTCACCGTCCACCGGGGCACCCCGAACGTCTCCACCCAGGCCCGGCCGGTGCTGGTCCTCGGCGTCGACGCACCCGGCGCCGGCAACGCCGCCCACCACGACATGGCGGTGACCCGGGGCTACTGGGAGCGCCTGCCGGAGCTGGTCCGGGCGCACCTGCGCTGCCCGGTGGTCGACACCCTCGTGCCGATCACGCAGAAGCACACCATCGAGGGGCTGGTGATGGGCGCGGAGTGATCAGCCCGCGCCGACCGGGGCGGCGGCGGTCTCCGGGGCGAGGGTGGCCATCGGGACGCCCTCCCGCGCCGCCCACTCCACCGCGTGCCGCACCTCGGCCACCGGCAACGGCCGGCGGGTCGTCACCGTGACCGCCGCGTGCACCCGGTAGCTGACGAACGGGTACGACTGGGCCAGCCCCGCCAGCGCGGCGTGCACCCGGCCCGCCACCTCCAGCGCCTCCGGCTCGGTCAGCGCCGGCAGGTTCAGCAGGAATTCGTCCTCGGCCAGGCGTACCGCGCGGTCGACCGGGCGCAGCACGCCGGTGATCGCCCCCAGCACCGCCTGGTTCTCCCGGGCGGCGCTGCGCCGGCCGAACCGCTCCGGCGCGCCGGCCGGCTCGCCCACCCGGATGCCGACCAGGGCCACCGGCAGGGTGCCCGAGGCGGTCACCGCGCCGGTCCAGCGGCCCAGCGCCGGCTCGTCCAGCAGCCCGTCGGCCGGCTCCGGTCGGGGCGCGGCACGGCGGGCCGCCCGCTCGGCGCGGTCGGCCATCATCCGGATCGCCGCCTCGGCGCGGGACTCGCCGGGCGTGGACGGGAGGTCCCGGACCCGGGCGACCACCTCGTCCAGCGTCGCGTGCGCGGCCGGGGGGAGCCGGTCGGCGAGCTGCCCGCGCAACCGGAGCACCTCGTGCAGCGCCTCGTCGCGCCGGAAGCCCCACCGGCCGTCGAAGAGCCGCCCGGCCTCCAGGGTGACCGCGGGCGCCACCTCACCCCGGTCGTACGCCACCAGCGTCGCGCCGAACCGTGGGGTCAGCGCGATGACGCTCCACTCCCGGGCCAGCTCCTCCGACTCGTCCAGGACGACCCCGTACGACCCGGCGGGCAGCTCCGGCGGTGTCGGGCCGACCACCCCCACCACGCTCATCGCACCGCTCGCCGCGATCCGCTCGTAGACGGCGCGTTCCCGGGTGAAGTAGGGCATCCGCTGAAAGAGGGCGATCACCACCAGTGGGCCGTCCTCCGCGGTGGCCAGGGCGGCCCGTTCGATGGCGTGGGAGACGGCGACGAGACTGCGCTTGGTCAACCGTTCCGGAGTCGGTCCGCTGTGCACCCGGTCGAGCCTAGAGGTCCCGTCGCCCGGCCGCACCGGTCCCGGGGTGGCGTTCCGGTGTCCCACCGGTAACCGTCGTCCGGCCGGACCGGCGAGCCGTCCCCGCAGATCCGCGTCCTAGACTCGGGCCGGTCGACCGACGGATGGATCTGGCGAAGATGACGAGCACCGGCAGCACGGACGTCTCCTGGCTGCGGCCGATCACGGCCGGGGGCGCGCCGCTGCTGCACCGGCGTGGCCAGGCCGTGCACGCCGCCCGACGGCTCGGCGACCTGGTGCAGGGCCGTCCGCCGGGCATCACCGGCAACCAGTGGAGCACCGCCCTGCGGCAGGGCTTCGACCAGGTGGTCTGCGCCGCCGACAGCGGCCGGCCGTCCTTCGCCGTCGAGTTCGCCCCGCCGACCGTGGCCGGCTCCGCCCAGCAGCGCGCCGACCGGATGACCAGCGCCGTCTGCGCCGCGGTCGGTCTGCCGGTGCTGCGCGTCGAGTCGCCGACGCTGCGGGCCGCCGACCACGGTCGCCGCCTCGTCGAGTACGTCATCGACGCGCGCCACTACGCCGCCGGGGGCGGCCCGGACGGCGACGACTCGGTGGACTTCCGGGACATCCTCGGCCGGCTGCCCGACGGGCGCAGCGGCCACGTCAACGACCTCGGGGCGCTGTCCCGCACCGCCGCCGTCGAGGCGTACGTGGAGCGGCGGCTCGCCGACCCGATCGTCCGGGGCCTGCACGTGCGCTGGACGGACGGCCCGGCCGAGGGCTGGAGCTGGGTCGAGGTGCGGCCGGGACGCTGCCTGGTGGAGCGGGTCCGGCTCCGGGAGCAGGGCTTCTCCTGCGGGGTCGACCCGGCCCGGCTCGCCGAGGACCTGGCCGCCGTGGCGGTCGGGGAGCGGCTGCGCGACCTCGACGCCGCCGCGCCCGACCTGGTGGACCGCGATCAGCTCCGCCGCGACATCCGACTGCTCGCGGCCCGCGCCGACGAGTTGGCGCAGGGCTTCGGCTTTGCGCACCTCTGCGCCGACTAAGCCGCCGGATCACGGCCCGCTGAGCGGCGCCGGGACGGCCGGCTGAGCGGCCCGGCCAGGCCCGGCTGAGCGGCCCGGCGACGGCCGGCCGGCGGGTCGGCCGAATCCTTCTCGAATTGCCCCGGTCCGGGGTTGAACCTTCGTCGTCGCGGTTCCGTACCTAAGCGGGAATGGACGAGATCTTCCCTACCGCGCCCGCAGGCGCGGGCGACGGTGCGGAAAGGGCATCGCCGACCATCGACGTGCAACCGGAACGTCGCAGTGATCCTCACCGGAGAATTCCGTCGGTTCGCCCGGGTCACGAGTCAACTACCGGATCGAGAAGGAGAGCAATTCGATGCGCAGGTCCACACGGGCGCGCCGGTCATCCGGTAACGCGCGGAGCAAGCGACTGCTGGCCGTTGTCGGCACGCTCGCCGTCTTCGGCGGAATCGTCGCCGTGACCCAGATCTCGTCGGCTCAGGACCGGCGGACGTACACCCGCACCGCCTCGGCCTCGTGCCTGGCGCCCAGCCCCGGCGCGACCTCGCCGAGCGGCCGGGGCAGCACCACCCGGACCTGGCAGAACGGCCGCTGGGTGCGCAACCACTGGGGGGACGGCCAGATGTCCGTCGCCGAGTGCCAGGCGGTCAAGGCGGGCGGGGGTGGCGCGAACGCCGCCGCACCCACCGTGGCCTGCCCGGACGTCAAGGGCAAGCTGCCGCAGATCCCGGACCAGGCCCGCAACGAGGTCGACCGCAACCTGGCCCTGCTGGACAGTCAGATCGCCGAGGCGAACCGGCGGCTCGCCGCCGACGGCAGCCGTAACGGGCAGGACTTCATCAACAACGCGATCCTCCGTCCGCTGGCCGACAAGCGGACCGCGACGCTGAACCGGATCGCCACCGCGATCGGCCGGGTGGCGCAGAAGCCGCAGGGCCTCGACCAGTTCGCCGCGTGCGCCCTCGCCGACGCCGGTCAGAATGCCGGCGGCAACAACAACGGCGGCCAGAACGGCGGCCAGAACGGCGGCAACAACAACGGTGGGAACAACGGCGGCCAGAACAACGGTGGTCAGAACAACGGCAACGGGCTGGGTGTGCTCGCCAAGGACTGCGGCAACAGCAAGCTCCAGCCGCACGACGGTTTCCAGGCCGGCAACCGTTGTGTGAGCACCGCTTTCGGTGAGGTCGGCGCGGCGGCGAACAACCCGTCGCTGCTGATCACGCAGTTCCCCGACCAGGTGGGGCGCAACCAGCCGTTCAACCTGCGGGTGACCACGCGGAACCTGGTCCGGGACCGCTTCCTCGCCGCCGGTCAGGGCGGCTACTACCTGGAGAGCTCCCTGCTCAACGACCAGGGCCTGGTACGCGGACACTTCCACACGGCCTGCCGGATGCTGGGCAGCACGCGGCAGCCCCCGAACCCGCAGGACGTGCCGGCGTTCTTCGTGGCCACCGAGGACGGTCGGGGCGGTGCCCAGCCGGACGACGTGACCATCCAGATCCCCGGCCTGCCGGAGTCCGGGCTCGCGCAGTGCGCGGTCTGGGCCGGTGACGGCTCGCACCGCATCCCGATGATGGAGCGGGCGAACCAGACCCCCGCCTTCGACGTGGTGCGCATCCGGGTGAACTGACGCACGAGCGACCGACGGCCGGAGCCGCCCGGGGAATCGTCCCGGGCGGCTCCGGCCGTTCGCGTACGGCCCACCGGTGGGACGGCCGGCTGACGGGCGTCGCGCCGGACGCCACCCGGGGCGGCCGGAAATGGTGAACGACGGAAATAGGGACCGGGGCCCCGCCGATTTCTCAGCGTGACCCCGGTGTGTCCGATCGTGATGTCGACGGTCTCAGCGGTTCTTGTACGCCTCCACCACGGAGACCGGGATGCGGCCCCGCTCGGAAATCTCGTACCCGTTCTTGGTGGCCCATTCGCGGATGGCCCGGTTCTGCTCCCGGTCCATTCCGGGGGAGGCCGGACGCCCGGGCCGGCGGGTCGCGCGGGTCGGCTCGACCGGCCCACGGCCGATCCGCCTGCCAGCGCTGATGTACGGATCCAGGGCCTTGCGCAGAACCCCCGCGTTCTCGTCGGAGACGTCGATGGTGTACGCCACGCCGTCCAGGCTGAACTCGACGGTCCGATCAGCCTTTCCGCCGTCGAGGTCGTCGGTCAGGACGGTGATTACTTTCCTTGCCATCGCCATTACTCCCTGTGTCGGGCGGGGTGTGACCAAGAGTTTGACGTATGCCGCGACCGAATCGCAAGAATACCGGCCGTTCGCCATTCGGCGGGTCGTCTTTATCGCCTCCCGCGAATCGTCGTCACGCATCGGTTCCGGCCCATGATGTTGCCTGGGTCACACCGTGGAACAAGCGGAGCGCGCCGGAACTTGAGCCTGACACGCTCAACTCAACGTGATGGCAGGTGTTCGATGGCAACTCTTCCGGTACTTCCGCTGACCGACGCCGTCCTGCTGCCCGGGATGGTCATCCCGGTGACCCTCGACCCGACCACGCAGGCCGCGGTAGACGCGGCCCGCGCCACCGGCGACAAGCAGCTTCTCGCCGTCCCCCGCATCGACGGCGAGTACGGCTCCGTCGGCACGGTCGCCACCATCGAGAAGGTCGGCCGGCTGCCCGACGGCGAGCCGGCCGCCGTGGTCCGTGGCCTGTCCCGGGCCCGGATCGGCTCCGGCGTCCCCGGGCCCGGCGCCGCCCTCTGGGTCGAGGCGACCGAACTCGACGAGCCCGCCCCGGCCGGTCGGGCCCGGGAACTCGCCCGCGAGTACCGCGCGCTGATGACCTCGGTCCTCCAGCAGCGCGGCGCCTGGCAGGTCATCGACGCCATGGAGCGGATGACCGACCTCTCCGAGCTGGCCGACGCGGCCGGCTACGCGCCCTGGCTCAGCCTGGCGCAGAAGACCGAACTGCTCACCGCGCCGGACGTCACCGCCCGGCTGGAACTCCTCGTCGGCTGGGTGAAGGACCACCTCGCCGAGCAGGAGGTCACCGAGCGGATCAACACCGATGTCCGCGAGGGACTGGAGAAGTCCCAGCGGGAGTTCCTGCTCCGTCAGCAGCTCGCCGCCATCCGCAAGGAGCTCGGCGAGGACGAGCCGGACGGCTCCGCCGACTACCGCAGCCGGGTTGAGGGCGCCGACCTGCCGGAGAAGGTCCGCGAGGCCGCCCTGCGCGAGGTCGGCAAGCTCGAACGGGCCAGCGACGCCTCCCCGGAGGCCGGCTGGATCCGGACCTGGCTCGACACGGTGCTGGAGATGCCGTGGAGCACGCGTACCGAGGACAACACCGACCTCGGCGCGGCCCGCGCGGTGCTCGACGCCGACCACGCCGGTCTGTCCGACGTGAAGGACCGCATCCTGGAATACCTGGCGGTACGCAACCGGCGCGCCGAGCGCAACCTCGGCGTGGTCGGCGGTCGCGGCTCCGGCGCCGTGCTCGCCCTCGCCGGGCCCCCCGGCGTCGGCAAGACCAGCCTCGGCGAGTCCGTCGCCCGGGCGCTGGGCCGCACCTTCGTCCGGGTCTCCCTCGGCGGCGTCCGGGACGAGGCCGAGATCCGGGGCCACCGGCGCACCTACGTCGGCGCGCTGCCCGGCCGGATCGTCCGCGCCCTGCGCGAGGCCGGCTCGATGAACCCGGTCGTGCTCCTCGACGAGGTCGACAAGCTCGGCGTCGGCTACGCCGGTGACCCGGCCGCCGCCCTGCTCGAGGTGCTCGACCCGGCGCAGAACCACACCTTCCGGGACCACTACCTGGAGGTCGACCTCGACCTGTCCGACGTGCTCTTCCTGGCCACCGCCAACGTGGTGGAGACCATCCCCGGCCCGCTGCTGGACCGGATGGAGCTGGTCACCCTGGACGGCTACACCGAGGACGAGAAGGTGGCCATCGCCCGCGACCACCTGCTGCCCCGGCAGCGGGAGCGGGCCGGGCTGACCGCCGACGAGGTCACCGTCACCGACGGGGCGCTGGCGCGGATCGCGGGGGAGTACACCCGGGAGGCCGGTGTCCGGCAGCTCGAACGCGCCCTGGCGAAGATCCTGCGCAAGGTCGCCGTGGCGCTGGCGTCCGACCCGGCACCGGTCCGGGTCGACACCGACACCCTGGCCCGCTACCTGGGTCGGCCGAAGTTCACCCCGGAGTCGGCCGAGCGGACGGCGGTGCCCGGCGTGGCCACCGGCCTGGCGGTCACCGGCGCCGGCGGGGACGTGCTCTTCATCGAGGCGACCAGCATGGAGGGCGAGCCGGGGCTGACCCTCACCGGCCAGCTCGGCGACGTGATGAAGGAGTCCGCGCAGATCGCGCTGTCGTACCTGCGGTCGAACGGGCGGCGCCTCGGCATCGACCCGAACGCCCTCGCCGGACGCCGGATCCACGTGCACTTCCCGGCGGGCGCGGTGCCCAAGGACGGCCCCAGCGCCGGCATCACCATGGTCACCGCGCTGGCGTCGCTGGTGACCGGCCGACCGGTCCGTCCCGAGTTCGGGATGACCGGCGAGGTGACCCTCTCCGGTCGGGTGCTGCCCATCGGCGGGGTGAAGCAGAAGCTGCTCGCCGCGCACCGGGCCGGCCTCACCGAGGTGATCATCCCGGCCCGCAACGAGCCGGACCTGGACGACCTGCCCACCGAGGTACGCGAGGCGCTGACCATCCACACCCTCGCCGACGTCGCCGACGTGCTCGCCCTGGCGCTGCGCCCGGCCGACGCCGACACCCTCACCGGCCCGACCCTCACCGCCGCCTGAGGCGAGGAAGGGCCGCTGAACAAGGGCCTGCCGCCGGCCCGCGTACCCGGAGACGGGCGCGCGGGCCGGCGGGGCGTCAGCGGCCCTCGCCGCCGCGGTCCCGGCGGACGGTGGCCTTGCGGCCCTTGATGGTGCTGCCGCGCAGCCCCTGGATCACCTCGTCGGCGACGCCCACGGGCACCTCCACCAGCGAGAACCGGTCCGCGATCTCGATCGAGCCGATGTCCCGGCCGTTGATGCCGGTCTCCCCGGTGATCGCCCCGACCAGGTCCTGCGGGCGCACCCCGGCCCGCCGGCCCAGCCCGATGAACACCTGGGTGGTGTTGCCGCCCACCCGGGGCCGGCCACCGCCCCGGCGGTCGCCGCCACGGCTGTCGTACCCGGGGCGGGTCTCCCGCTGCGGACGGACCGCGACCTGCGGGATCTCCTCCTCCTGCTCGTCGGCGGAGCCCGGCAGCGCGGCCTCGTGGGCCAGCTTCACCGCGGCGAGCGCCACCTCCATCATGTCGAACTCGTCCGAGAGCGACTCCACGATCACCCGGAACGGGTCGAGGTCGTCCTCCAGCAGGCTCTCCCGCAGCGCGGCCTGGGTCAGCTCCAGCCGCCGGGTCCGCAGGTCGGCCACCGTCGGGATCTTGTCGATGGCGATCCGCTGCCCGGTGACCCGCTCGATGGTCTTGAGCATCCGGTGCTCGCGCGGCTCGGCGAGGGTGATCGCCACGCCCTCCCGACCAGCCCGGCCCACCCGACCGATCCGGTGCACGTACGACTCCGGCGCCGACGGCACGTCGTAGTTGACGACGTGGCTGAGCTGCTCGACGTCCAGCCCCCGGGCCGCCACGTCGGTCGCCACCAGCAGGTCGGCGGTGCCCGAGCGCAGCCGGCCCATCACCCGGTCCCGCTGCTCCTGGCTCATCCCGCCGTGCAGCGCCTCGGCCCGGTAGCCGCGGCCGTTCATCGTCTCGGTGAGCCGGTCGACCTCCTCCCGGCTGCGGCAGAAGACGATCGCCGCGGTGGGGGACTCGACGTCCAGCACCCGGCCCAGCGCCGCCGGCTTGTGCGCCCGCGCCACGATGTACGCGCTCTGCCGCACCCGGGGCGCCTCACCGGCCACCGTCTGCTCGCGCTCGATCTGGATCCGCTGCGGGTCGGTCAGGTGCTTGCGGGCCAGCCCGTCGATCCGCGACGGCATGGTCGCCGAGAAGAGCACCGTCTGACGGTCCTGCGGGGCGTGCTCCAGGATCGCCTCGATGTCCTCGGCGAAGCCCATGTCGAGCATCTCGTCGGCCTCGTCCAGCACCACCGTCGCCACCGAACCCAGCCGCAGGGTGCCCCGGGCGATGTGGTCCAGGGCGCGGCCCGGGGTGGCCACCACCACGTCCACACCCAGGTCCAGGGCGCGCAGCTGCCGGCCGATCGGCTGACCGCCGTAGATCGGCAGGACCCGGGTGCCCAGGTCCTTGCCGTAGCGGTGGAACGCCTCGGAGACCTGCACGGCCAGCTCGCGGGTGGGCACCAGCACCAGCGACACCGGGTCGCCGCCGCTGCGCTGGTCCGGCATCCGCTGCAGCAGCGGCAGGGCGAACGCGGCGGTCTTGCCCGTACCGGTGGCCGCCTGCCCCAACAGGTCCCGGCCGGCCAGCAGCAGCGGGATCGCCTCCCGCTGGATCGGGGTCGGCTCCTCGTAACCGAGGGCGGAGAGCGCGCCGAGCAACTCGGCGCGCAGCCCGAGATCGGCGAAGGCGGTCGCCTCGTCGAGGTCGGTGGCGGGGGTGGGATCGGTCGGTGTTGGTGCGGAACTCATGCGGCAAGCTTTCCATCACCCCCCACGGCCCGTCGCGGCGACCGGCACAACCGTCGGCCAGGACACGCTCCGCCGACGACGGCGGGCCCCGCATCCCGGTCGTGACGTCGCCCGATTTCCCGCGCCGGGCGACCGGCCCGTCGACCGGCGACTAGCCTGACGGGCGTGCGTACGGTCGAACTGCTCTGCTCGCCGCCGCTGGAGGACACCGTACGGGCGGCGTGGTCGCGGTTGGCCGACGCCGGGCTGCCCAGCCTCGCCCGCAACACGCACCCCACCAACCGGCCGCACCTGACCCTCGCGGCGGTCGACGAGTTCCCGCCCGGCGCGCAGGAGCGCCTCGCCGACCTCTGTGACGCCGCGCTGCCCGTGCCGGCCCGCCTCGACCGGATCGAGGTGCTCGACGGCAGCGCCCCGCTCGTCTGGCTGGTGCGTCCCGTACCGGAGCTGATCGCGCTGCACGCCGCGGTCTGGGACGTGCTGGCCGACGCGCCGGGGCAGCACCCGTGGCACCTGCCGGGCCGCTGGGTCCCGCACCTGAGCCTGGCGCTGCGGTTCCGGGACGCGGACCGGCGGCGGGCCCGGGCGGTGGCCGGCACGGAGCGGCCCACCGGTGTCTTCGTGGCCGCCCGCAGCTATGACGGTGACCGTCGCGCGGTCGACGCCCTCACCCGCGTGCCGGTGGGACCCGGCGGGGGAGCGGACCCGGTCACCAACGGCACCGGGGCCGCCCACCAGGAGGTGGACGGCCCCGGCGTGCGGGGTCAGCGGTAGAACCGCAGGTAGTCGAACTCGGCGGTGACCGGCGGGTTGGCGCCGCCGTGCGCGACCAGCCCGATCCGGGGCGTGGTGTCGGCCGGGAAGGTCCACACCCCGCCCCACGTCCAGTGCGTGCCGTCCCGGCTCGAACCCGCCCGGAACTCGTGCTCCCCGGTGGCCGGGTCGACGTGGTGGGCCAGCCGCAGCCAGGTGGTGGTGGCGGGGGTGCCGACGATGTTCCCGCCGTACACCGGCTGGCCGGCGAAGGGCAGCTCGTAGCCGTACTCGACCTGCCGGGTGTTCCAGATCGCCACCTGGGTCAGCCGGGCGAACCGGTCGTCGTCCACGTACGCGATCATGCCGGCCTGCTGGAAGTTGCGGACGGTCTCCTCACCCAGGTCGAGGGTCACCTTGGTCTCCGCCACGTAGTCGCCGGTCGGGGCGTCGCGCAGCAGCACCCCGGCGGTGTTCCCGGTGCCGGTCAGGTCGCTGCCCTCCACCGGCCAGCGCAGCGCGCCGTCGCGCACCGTGGCGTCCGGGTTCTGCCGGACCCACCGCCACGCCGGGTCGAGCCCGTCGTCGAACTCGTCGGACCAGCCGGACAGCAGCGGGCCGACGCGCGGTGCCGCCACCGCCTGCCGGGCCGGCCGGTAGAGCCGGGTCGCGCTGACGTTGTCGAAGGTGGCCGGGCCACCCGCGGCGAGCAGGGTCAGCGGGCCGGCGGTCGGGTGGGTCAGCCGCAGCGTCACCACGGCGAGCTGGTCGCCGAGGCGGGCCGGGCTCAGCTCGGCGACGAGCTGCCGGCCGCGGACCTCCACGGCCAGGTTGTGCCGGTCGGCCAGGTCGACCCCGGCGGGCAGCGCGACGGAAGCCGTCGCCCCGCCGGCCTCGCGGGCCACCAGCCGGTGGCCCTCGACCCGGACGTCCACCCGGCCGAGCCGCAGCCCGGCCGCGTCCGCCCCGGTCAGCCGCAGGTCGGCCTCCGCGCGCACGTCCCCGCCGACGGAGGTACGACTGGTCAGCGCGCCGGTGCCGGTCAGCGCGCCGTCGGTGACCTGCCAGGTCCCGCCGCCGGTCCGCCAGCCGGCCAGAGCCGTGCCGGTGAAGCGTTCGTCGAGTCGGGCGGTGGTCACCGGCGCCGGCCGGGACCCCTCGGAGGGGCCGGCGCCGGCGTTCACGGTCGGCCAGCCGCCGATCCAGTCCAGCCGGTCGATCAGCATCGGCCGCTCGTTGATCCCGAACGGCTCGTCGAGGTACGGGTCGGCCCGGTCGATCGCGTGGTAGACGATCCAGTCCTGGCCCGACAGGTCGGTCAGGAAGCCGTTGTGGCCGGTGCCGATCCAGCGGTTCCCGTTCTGGGTGAGCACCGGGGTGCCGCCGGCCCGGGAGGCGTTCAGACGCAGCCCGTCCCGGTCCACGAACGGGCCGCGCGGGCTGCGGGACCGTCCGACGTGGACGGAATATCCGGTGGCCGGGCCGGCGCAGCAGTTCGCGGTGGAGGCGAAGAGGTAGTACCAGCCGTCGTGGCGCAGCACGTAGCTGCCCTCGAACTTGTTGTCGACGGCGACCAGGTTCGGCGTGCCGACCGCGTGCAGCCCGTCGGCGGAGAGCTCGGTGACCGAGATGCCGCCGTAGTAGCTGCCGAAGTAGAGGTAGTTGCGGCCGTCGACGTCGGTGAACTGACTCGGGTCGATGGTCCACAGGTAGCCGCCACCGCCACCGGGTCGGGGGGCGACGACGGGCTGGTCCGCGAAGGTCCAGGGGCCGGTGGGGGAGGGCGCGGTGGCCGCCCCGATGGCGGTGTCGAAGGTGTCGGCGGAGACGTTCGTGTCGGTGACGGTCACGTACATGACCCAGTGGTCGCCGACCCGGCGCACGTCGGGCGCCCAGAAGGCCGCGCCGGGGGCGGCCCAGCTGGGACGCTGGTCGGCGGTGAAGGCGTCACCGACGTACGTCCAGTGGACCAGGTCGGTCGAGCGGGCGGTGGGGACGCGGTGGGCCTGCTTCTCGCCCTCGCGGAGCGGGTCGGAGGTGCCGTAGGCGTACCAGAGGCCGTCGTCGCCGCGCACCACGACGGGGTCGGCGAAGGTGTCGGCGAAGTCGGCGGAGATCGGATTGCGGTAGCGGTCGGGGCCGGAGCCGGCGACGGCCGGCGCGGACGCCGTCGTGGCCAGCGCCAGGCCGAGTACGGCGGCGAGCACGCCGCCGCGGTGGAGATGTCCCATCAGACCTGCCTCAGGTGGTGTCGACAGAGGTCACTGCGGTGCCCATCGTTCTACAACGTTGGATACAACGTTGTAAAGAGCAGCGGCACCAGTCGGTCCACGCCGAACCGTTCCCGTGCCAGCATGGGGCCATGACCACGAGTGCCGACGGCCCCGCCCTGGCGAGCCTCGCCGCCCTGCTGGCCGACGGCACCCGGGCCAGCTTCTGCCTGGCCCTGCTCGACGGTCGGGCCTGGACGGCCGGCGAGCTGGCCCGCGCCGCCGGGGTGGCCCCGTCCACCGCGAGCGACCACCTCACCCGGCTGGTCCACGGCGGGCTGCTGGTCGAACAACGCCAGGGCCGGCACCGCTACGTCCGCCTGGCCGGTCCCGCCGTGGCCCAGCTCATCGAGGACCTCGCCGGGCACGCCCCCGCCCCGCCGACGCCACCGGCCACGTTGCGCGCCGTGTCGGCCGGCGCCGCCCTCGCGTACGCCCGCACCTGCTACGACCACCTGGCCGGGCGGCTCGGCGTGCTGCTGCACGACGCGCTGCTCGACCGGGGGCTGCTGGACCGGGCGGGTGGCCTCGCGCTCACCCCGGCCGGCGTGGAGTGGCTGGCCGGCATCGGCGTTCCCGTCGCACCGCTGCGCGCGGCCCGGCGACCACTGGTCCGCGACTGTCTCGACTGGACCGAGCGCCGCCCCCACCTGGCCGGCGCGCTCGGGGCGGCGCTCTGCCGTCGCTTCCTCGACCTCGGCTGGACGGTCCGGGGCACCGGCCGCGCCGTCCGCCTGAGCCCGGCGGGCGGCCCCGCCCTCGCCGCCGCCCTGGCGCTCGACCCGGCCGTCCTCGCCCCCACCCCGACCCGCGACACCGGTCCGGCCCGCGCCTGACCCGCCGCCGGGGCCTTTGCGTGATCACTTCGGGTCCGCGACGTGGCGGTGCCGACCCGGTGGGGCGGCACCCCCTCGGGACGGTTCGGCGGGGGCCGAAGGGTCGGCGACATAGCGTCGGGTCATGAGTCGGCCGATGCTCGCCCCGCCCGCCCCGGGACCGCACGTCCCCACGCCGACCGGGACGGGCACCCGATGAGCGACCGGTACGCCGCGTTCCACGCCCTGCACCACGCCGACGTCCCACTGCTGCTGCCCAACGCGTGGGACGCCTCCGCCGCCGCGCTGGCCGGGCAGGGCCACCCGGCGATCGGCACCACCAGCCTCGGGGTGGCCGCGAGTGCCGGCAAGCCGGACGGCGCGGCGGCCACCCGGGCGGAGAACCTGGCCCTGGCGCACCGGCTCCGGCCGCTGCCGGTGCTGCTCACCGTGGACGTGGAGGGCGGCTTCGCCGACGAGCCGTCCGCCGTGGCGGAGTACGTCGCCGAGCTGGCCGCGCTCGGCGTGGTCGGGATCAACCTGGAGGACGGCCGGCCCGACGGCACCCTGGAGCCGGTCGGGCGGACCGTCGCGAAGATCGCCGCCGTCCGGGCGGCCGTGCCGGGGCTCTTCGTCAACGCGCGCACGGATGCCTGGTGGCTGGGGGTGCCCGAGCCGCTGGCGGAGGCGGTGGGCCGGGTGCGGGCGTACCGGGCGGCGGGGGCGGACGGCGTCTTCGTGCCCGCCGCCCCGGACGACACGCTCGGGCTGCTGGTCGCCGAGGCCGGTGTGCCGCTGAACGTGCTCCACCGGTCGGGCGGGCCGGGGCTGCGCGAACTGGGTCGCCTCGGGGTGGCCCGGGTAAGTACGGGATCCCTGCTGTTCCGGGCCGCTCTCGGCGCGGCGCTCGACGTCGCCGACGCCCTCCGGAGCGGCCGGGACGCCGGCCCGGTGACCGTGCCGTCGTACGCGCGGGTGCAGGAGTGGAGCGGGTGGTTCGGGGTCAGCCGCGCCCGTTGAGGCTCCTTCGAGGGAGATAGGAGGATTGTTCAGGGATCAGCCCGTCCTGGTGCTTACGGTGTGTTTCAGGTTCAGCACGCCGTGTCCTGCCCGGAGAGGGGGCCGACCATGCGAGTACCCAGCCGAAGCCCAGGCCAGCAGCCGGGGCCCGCGGTCGCGCCCGCCGCCCCCGCCCGCCGCCTGCCCACCGCCGGCAGTCGGCCGCCGGAACCCGACCCGGCGGCGTACCGGGCGGCGGTGACCGAGCTGCTGGTCGAGGTCGGTGCGCTGGCCGACGCGCCGTCCACCCGGGCCCGGCAGGTGCTGCTGGACCAGCGGCTGCGGGAACCGGCGATCGCCGCCGTCCTGGACGCCACCCCGCAGGGTTTCGTCGGTGCCCGGGAGACGCTGCTGCTGGAGGTGGCCCGCTACCAGCCCAACGCGCGCAGCTCGGCCGCCGACCTGACCGCCCTGGTCCGGATCTACCTGCTCTCCCGGATCGACGTGATGTGGTGGCGGGACGTCCCCACCTTCGCCACCGATGCGCAGGTCAACGGCAGCACCGACCTGGTCGACCTGGAGTGGCTGCGCCGCCGTGACCTGCTCCGCTTCCGCTATCTGGAGCAGCCGACCGGCGTCCTGCACCGGGGCTGGCGCGCGGTGCGTCGCCGGGTCCTGCCGGACGCCACGCCGCGCACCGCCGGGCTGATGTTCCGCCGGGCCCGCCGGGAGGTCGTCGCGCTCCTCAACGACCTCGGCCGCGAGTTCGCCCTGGCCGCCCCGCGCGGCACGCCGCCGCTCTGGGTGACCAGCCTGGTCCGCAGCGCCGAGCACCAGTACCGGCTGCGCCGCCTCGGCTACGCCGCCATGGTGCCCAGCGGACACTGCCTCGGCTGGGCGGCCGACCTGGAGATGGCCTGGTTCGCCCGCTTCGGGGCCCGGGAGACGCTGGCCCGGCTGCTGCTCGACCGGCAGGCCGCCGGTGAGATCAACGTGGTGGACGAGGGGCAGGCGTGGCACATCTGCCTGGCCCCCGCCGCGCGGCGCCGCCTGCGCCGGGCGTACGAGGCCGAGATGGGGATCTGAGAATGTGCGGGATCGCGTTGAGCATCGGCCCGGAGGCGGACCCGGCCACCTTCCGCCGGATGCTGGCCGTGCTCGCCCCCCGGGGTGAGGTGACCGAGACCCGGCAGGAGAACGGCCTGCTCGCCGGGGTGCGGCGGCTGCGGATCGTGGACCGGGACCGGGCGGTGCAGCCGTGGGTGTCGGCCGACGAGCGGCACCTGCTCTGCTACAACGGCGAGGTCTTCAACCACCATGAGCTGCGCGCGGAGCTGACGCGGCTCGGGTACGCCTTCCGCAGCACCAGCGACACCGAGGTGGTGCTCGCCGCGTACCTGATCTGGGGTGAGGACGCGGTGCGCCGGCTGCGCGGCGAGTACGCCTTCGCCGTGGTCGAGCGGGCCACCGGCCGGGCCTACCTGGCCCGTGACCCGCTCGGGGTCAAGCCGCTCTACTGGTCCCGCAGCCCCGGCTGCCTGCACCTCGCCTCCGAGGTGAAGGCGCTGGTCGGGCACGGGGCGCCGATCAGCGAGGTGCCGCCCGGGCACCACGGCTGGGCCGATCCGGACGGCCCGGTCCGGCTGCGCCCGCACGTCGACCTGCTCACGCTCGGCGCGGGGCTGCCGGTCATCGACGACCCGGACGAGGCCGCCCTGCTCGTCCGCGCCGCCCTCACCGACAGCATCCGGATGCGGGTGGACACCGACCTGCCGGTGGGGGTGGTGCTCTCCGGCGGGCTGGACAGCTCGCTCGCCCTGCTGCACGTGCAGCAGATGCACCCGGACTGCGTGGCGATCACCGTCGGCGTGCCGGAGAGCCCGGACGTGGCGTACGCGCGGCGGCTCGCCGCCGACCTCGGGGTGCCGCACGAGGTGGTGGAGCTGCGCCCGCGCGACGTCCGGCTGGCCGACGTGCGGGAGGCGATCCGGATCTCCGAGCTGACCGAGTACGGCGACATCATCAACGCCGTGGTCTCCGTGCCGATCTTCCGGCGGCTGCGCGAGCTGGGGGTCAAGGTCGTCCTCACCGGCGACGGCTCGGACGAGCTCTTCGGCGGCTACCCGATGTACCACGAGGTCGGGCCCGAGCGGTCCCGCCGGCTCTTCCTCCACAAGATCCGCAACCTCTGTCGTACGGAGTTGCAGCGGGTGGACCGGGCCAGCATGGACCACGGGGTGGAGGCCCGGGTGCCGTTCCTCGACCTGAGCGTGGTGGAGCTGGCCATGCGGCTGCCGCTGGCGTTGAAGATGCGCGACGGGCAGGAGAAGTGGATCGTCCGACGGGCCTTCGCCGACGTGCTGCCCGACTACGTCCTGCGCCGGCCGAAGAACCCGATGTCGTACTCCTCGGGGTTGCACGAGCGGGCCCGGCTCTACAAGCCGCTCTTCGCCCGGATCCACCGCTCCTTCGGCTACGACCTGCTGGAACCGGTCCGCCGGGACTTCGACAGCGTGCTCACCCGCTGCGGCAACGACCTGGACCGGGCGATCGCCGACGGGCTGGCCCGCCCCGACTACACCGTGCTGGAGCACGCCCGGGACCTGGTCGGCGCGGCCCGGTGGAACGCCGCTCCGGTCGTCCGCCGGCTGGTCGGGCCGCGGGCCGGCCGACGCGCCCCGGCGCGCTGAGGGGCGGGGTGTGGTTCCGGCCGCTTGACTCTGACACCGTGTCAGGGGCGAGCGTGAGGGGGCCATGTTCACCATCGGAGAATTCGCCAGGCTCGGCCGGGTGTCGGTCCGGATGCTGCGTCACTACGACGGCATCGGGCTGCTGCCCCCGGCCGCCGTCGACCCGTTCACCGGCTACCGGTACTACCGGGCCGACCAGCTGCGCCGGCTCAACCGGGTGATCGCCCTCAAGGAGCTGGGGCTCACCCTGGAGCAGGTGCGGGCCGTCGTCGACGACGCGGTCGACGTCGGCGAGCTGCGCGGCATGCTGCGACTGCGCCGCGCCGAGTTGGCCGCGCGGGTCGCGGCGGACACCGCCCGGCTGGCCGGGATCGAGGCGAGACTCCGCATGATCGAGACGGAGGGTCGGATGACCACCGAGGATGTCGTACTCAAGGAGATCGCACCGGTCCGGGTCGCGGAGCTGACGGCCGTGGCCGCCGGTTACGACGCACCGGACATCAGCCCGGTGATCCAGCCGCTCTACCCGGAGCTGTTCCGCCGGCTGGCGAACGCCCACGTTCCGCCCGCCGGGCCGACCATTGCCCGGTACGAGCCGACGGGCGACGGGGACGCGGTGGTCGTGCACGCCGGGGTCACCGTCGCCGTGGACCCGTCGGCGGCGCGCGACGTCGCCGTCGTCGACCTGCCGGCGGTCCCGGCCGCGGCGACCGTCGTGCATCACGGGTCGATGGACGAGGTGGACCGGAGCATGCAGGTCCTCGCCCGGTGGATCGAGGAGAACGGGTACCGCGCCGACGGCTACGCCCGCGAGGTCTATCTCGACTACTGCCCCGACGAGCCGGAGAAGGGCGTGACCGAACTCCAGATCGCGGTCTCCCGCCGCTGACCCGCGCCGGTCGGCCGCCTCGCCGGCAGCGCCACGTCCGATCGCCGCCAGCATCCGGGGCCACCACCGGCCAGGCTGGGCCGATGACGACCACACATCCCACGTACCGGATCGGTGCGCTGCCGTCCGACGTGCTGGCCGAGGTGCGGCGCACCGGCCACGACGTCGCCGGCCAACCGGTCGAACGCACGACCGCCGAGGGCGGGGAGCCGCTGCGCTGCTGCCTGCGGGACGCCGTGCCGGGCGAGCCGCTGCTGCTCTTCGGCTACGCCCCACCGCTGCCGGCCGGGCCGTACCGGGAGGTCGGGCCGATCTTCGCGCACGACGCCGACTGTCCCGGTCCGGACCGTACGGACCGTTGTCCGACCGGCTGGCGGGGACGGCCCCAGGTGCTGCGGGCGTACGACCGGCGGGGCCGCATCCACGGCGGCCGGCTGCACGACGGGACCGACCCGGAGGCGGTCATCGCCGAACTCTTCGCGGACCCGGCCGTGTGGCGGCTGCACAGCCGCAACGTGGTGTACGGCTGCTTCATGTTCACCGTCGAGCGGCCCACCGGCTGAACCCTTCCGGCGGCCCGGTCCCGTCACGGGTCCGGTCACCGGCTCAGGTCTGCGCGTTCCGGTGGAATGCCGGGAGGACGACTGCGCTCCGGTCCCCCGCGGGGGGACCGGAGCGCAGTGCCGTTCGACTCAGGTGGTGCCGGCCGGCGGCGGATTCGGCGGGGTGCTCTCCGTCGTCGGCGGCGGGTCGGGCGGGGTGCTCTGGGTGGTCGGCACCGGGTCCGGCGGGGTGCTCTGGGTGGTCGGCACCGGGTTGGCGGGCGTCGTCGTGGACGGGCTGCTCGACGGCACCGGGTCGGCGGCCGTCGCGCTCGGGACCGGGCTCGGCGTCACGGAGGCGGACGCGGAGGGTCGGTTGCCCGGCTGGCTCGGCCGGTAGGTGCGCCCGTTCTGGTCGGTGGGGGGCGCGGCCTCGGTCGCGGCCGGCGCCTCGCCGGGCTTGTTGCTCGGTGCCACCGCGGGCCTGGTGGTCTCGACGGTGGTCGCCGGGGCCTCGGCGGCACCGGTGGTGGCGAGCGCGGCGCCGAGCGCGGTCAGCGCCACCAGCACCGCCGCGAGCGCGCCGACCAGGGTGCCGCGGCGTCCGCGCCGGCTGGCCGGCGCGACCGTCGCCGCCGGTGCGACGGCCAGGTCGTCGCGGGTGGTGCCCGCCATGGCGGCGCCGCCGTTCGGGCGGCGCAGGCTCATCGGCACCATCGCCGTCGGCGACTCGCCGACGGTGGCCCGGGCCGCGTCGGCCATCGCCGCGCCGGTGGCGAAGCGGTCGGCCGGGTCCTTGGCGAGGGCGCGGGCGACCAGGGCGCGGACCGGCTCGGGGATGTCGTGCGGCAGCTCCGGCGGTTCGTCGTCCAGGTGCCGCACGGCGACCTGGAGCGGGTTGTCGCCGGTGAAGGGCGGCCCGCCGGTGAGGCAGCAGTAGGCGACCGCGCCGAGGGCGTAAATGTCGGTCGCCCCGGAGACGGGACGACCGGCCGCCTGCTCGGGGGCCATGTAGAGGGCGGTGCCGGGCACCGCGTTCGCGCTGGTGATGCTCGTCACATTGGTCGACCGAGCCACCCCGAAGTCGACCAGCACCACGGTGCCGTCCTCCTGCACCAGCAGGTTGCTCGGCTTGACGTCGCGGTGGACGATGCCCCGGGCGTGCGCCGCGTGCAGGGCCTGGGCCACCTGTGCCACGACTGACATGGTCTCGGCGACGTCGAGCTGGCCCGCGGCCTCGATCCGCCGGGAGAGCGGCTCACCCTCGACGAACTCCATCACCAGGTAGTCGGCGTGGCTGCCGTCGGGCAGCTCGTCCTCGCCGCTGTCGAACACCTGGACGATGCCCGGGTTCCGCAGGGACGCCATGATCCGCGCCTCGGCGCGGAACCGGGCGATGAAGTCAGGGTCGGACACCAGCGCCGGCAGCAGGACCTTCACCGCGACCTGACGGCCGAGGACCTGGTCCGTGGCACGCCAGACGTCGCCCATGCCGCCGGTGGCGACACGTTCGTCCAGGCGGTACCGACCGCTGAGGAGGACCTCCGATGACAACACCCCAATACCGTACCCAGTGCGGCCGCGAAGTATTTCCGGCGATCTCCCTCCACCCGGACGGCGGTCGGCTCTGCCCCGTCCGGCCGAACGGTCACCCGGCTCGCCGCCGAACGGCTGAGGGTGACGGCCCGGGTACGATGAGCCAGGTATGAGCGTGGAACGCTTCGTCCGTCCGGTCCCTCCCGGTCCCCGACGGGCCACGCAGCGCCAGACCCCCCGGCCGCGTTACGCCGGCGCGCCGTGTCCGGTGTTAGACATTTCTCACTCTTGCCGGTCCGAACGGCGTCTTGCCCACCCCCCCGGACCACTCCTAGCGTTAGCCCGGCTCCGGCCCAGCCCATGGCGCCGGTACGGTATGTCCGCCGACGGCCGTACTTCGCGGCAGGTGTCCGAGCGCCTGATGCGCCCCGGCGTCGGGCGTGATCGGGTCAGCGGGGGGCTGATGGTGCGGGTGGAGGTCCGGTGTGCCGGCCCCGGCGTGGGCCGGGCCGCAGAACCTTCGACGGCGGGAACGGCGGGTCCATGACCGGTGAGCTGAGCGAGCTCGTCGCCGCGGCGCAGGCCGGCGACGAGCAGGCCTTCCGTGTCCTCTACCGCAGCCTCCAGCCGGGCCTGCTGCGTTATCTCACCGCCCTGGTCGGGGCGGACGCCGAGGACGTCGCCTCGGAGACCTGGTTGCAGATCTCCCGTGACCTGCCCAGCTTCACCGGCGGCGAGTTCCGGGCCTGGACGGTGACGATCGCGCGGAACCGGGCGATGGACCACCTGCGCCGGCAGCGTCGCCGTCCGTCCCTGCCGGTGCCCGTCCAGGCGCTCAGCGAACTGGCCGGGGACGCGGACACCGCCGAGCGGGCCGGCGAGACGATCGGCACCGAGTCGGCGCTGGCGCTGATCGCCACCCTGCCGCCCCGCGAGGCCGAGGCGGTCCTGCTGCGCGCGGTCATCGGGCTCGACGCGGAGACCGCCGGGCGGGTGCTCGGCAAGCGGCCCGGAGCCGTGCGCACCGCCGCGCACCGGGGGCTGCGTCGGCTCGCCGCCATGCTGGAACGTTCCGACATCAGCCAACCGTCGGGCCGGGCCGGGGGCGCCACCCCACCGCGCCCCCGTACCGGTCGGGGCACCTCGGCGCCGAACGCGCCGCACGCCGAGCCGGCGGACGGATGACGTGAGGGGAATCTGGATGAGGTTTCGCCGGTCCGCCGGGTCCGCCGACCGGGCGGAGTCCGAGCGTCTGCTGGACGGGATCCGGGACGGCCGTCCCCCCACCCGGGACGCCGACCCGCTCGTCCGGCTGCTCGCCGCTGCCGCCGCCCCCGCCAACCCGGGTGAACTCTCCGGGGAGGAGCAGGCCCTCGCCGCGTTCCGGGCGGCCCGGGCGCACCCGGCACCCGCACCGGCCCGCGCGCCCCGCCGGCACGGGGTACGGATCGGCGCCGTCGCCTGGGTGGCCGGGCTCGCCGCCACCGCCACCGCCGGCATCGCCTTCGCCACGGTCAGCCTCGACCGGCCGGAACAACCGGCCACCCCGCCGGCACCGGCGACCCCGGCCAGCTCCGGCCCCGGTGTCGACGGTTCGCCGTCGCACAGCGGGAGTGGCACCCCCACCGAGGGCGGCGCGACTCCTTCCGTGGCGCCCACCCCGACCGGCGCCACGCCCGGCGACGCTCCCGGCGGCGCCACCGGTCGTCCCGACCGGCCGGCCGGCGTCACCCAGCTGACCGGGCTGTGCCGGTCGTACCAGGCCAAGCCGGCCGCGCAGCGCGCGAAGGCGCTGAAGACGCCGGCCTACGCCGACCTGGTGACCGCCGCCGGCGGCGCCGACCGGATCGAGGCGTACTGCCTGCGGCTGGTGCCGGCGGCCTCGCCCAAGCCCTCACCCGACGCCAGGAACACCCGGTCGCCCGGGCCGACGGCCGTGCCGAGCCCGGCCGCCCCGACCCACCGGACCGGCACCGGGCGGACGGGCTGACCCCCGACCGGGACAAAGTTTCAAATGTGAAGGCGCGCGGATTTCATCTGCTAGACAGAAGATGGTGGGACCGCGGACGCCCCGGCCACGGACGGTGGGTGGCGGCGCGGACGGCCCAGCGGTGGGGAACCGCGCGGGGAAGGGAGCCGTCTGGTGGTGATGTCGCCGGAGCTGGACCGGGCTGCCGTCCTGCGTGAGGAGGCCGCCGCGGCGGGGCACATCGCGCGGATCTGCTTCAAGACCGGCCCACCGACGCACACCGGCGTCGAGCTGGAATGGACCGTACACGACGCGACGGACCCCGCCCGCCCGGTCGACCGGGAGCGGCTGCGGGCCGCGCTGGGGCCGTACAGCCCCCGCACCATCGACAGCACGAGCCCCGCCCGGCGGCTGCGGCACGGCGGCAGCGTCACCGTCGAGCCGGGCGGACAGGTGGAGATCTCCACCGCGCCACGCACCTCGGTCGGCGCGCTGATCCAGGCCACGCAGGCCGACATCGCCGAGCTGAGCGCCGTCCTGGCGGCAGCCGGCCTGATCCTCGGCCGCACCGGCATCGACCCGTGGCGGCCTCCGGCCCCGGTCGTCCAGACCCCGCGTTACCAGGCCATGCGCTGCGTCTTCGACCGACGCGGACCGGCCGGCCGGACCATGATGTACAGCACCGCCGGCCTCCAGGTCTGCCTGGACGCCGGTGAGCCCGACCGGCTCGCCGAGCGCTGGGCCGCGGTGCACGCGGTGGGGCCGCCGCTGCTCGCAGCGTTCGCCACCGCCGACCGGCACGCCGGCCGCCGTACCGGATGGGCGTCGGCGCGGATGGCGGCCTGGCTGGCCATCGACCCCGCCCGCACCCGGCCGGTCTGGTCGCCGACCCGGCCCGACGCGGACCCGGTCGCCGCCTGGACGGCGTACGTCCTGGCCGCGCCCCTGCTCTGCCTGCGCGGTGACGGTGCCGACTGGACACCGCCGCCGGGGATCACCTTCGCCGACTGGATCGCCGGCGCGCTGCCCCGACCACCCACCACCGACGACCTGGAATACCACGTCAGCACGCTCTTCCCGCCGGTGCGGCCCCGGGGCTACCTGGAACTCCGTTACCTGGACACCCAGCCCGACGGGGAGTGGACGGTGCCGCTGGCGGTGCTCTCCGCGCTGCTCGCCGACCCGGGCGTCACCCGGGACGCGCTGACCGTCGCCGCACCGGTGGCCGACCGCTGGCACACGGCCGCCCGGTACGGCCTCGGTGACCGGCCGCTCGCCGCGGCGGCGTCCGACCTGCTCGACCTGGCCCTGGGGGCCCTGCCGCGGCTGGAGCTGCCGCCCGGCATCCACGACGAGACGAGCCGAGGAATCCGGCGGTCCCGGGCCGCCGCGGGAAGGGGACAACGGTGACCACCATCGAGGAGCCCGGCACGGAGGCGCAGCTGCGCGACCGCATCGCGGCGGAGCTGACCCGGACCCGGGACCGCACGGCCCTGCTCACCGAGGCCGTCGACGACGCCGACCTGGTGCGGCAGCACTCGCCGCTGATGTCCCCGCTGGTCTGGGACCTCGCCCACGTCGGCAACCAGGAGGAGCTGTGGCTGGTCCGGGACGTGGGTGGGCGCGACCCGGTCCGCCGCGACATCGACGACCTGTACGACGCGTTCAAGCAGCCCCGCAAGGACCGCCCGTCGCTGCCGCTGCTGCCGCCCGCCGAGGCACGCGCCTACGTCGCCTGCGTCCGGGACAAGGTGTACGACCTGCTGGACGGCATCCGCTTCACCGACCGTGACCTGGTCGCCGACGGGTTCGCCTTCGGCATGATCGTGCAGCACGAGCAGCAGCACGACGAGACCATGCTCGCCACCCACCAGCTGCGCTCCGGCGCGCCCGTCCTGCACGCGCCGCCACCGCCGGAGCCGCGTGCCCGGGTCGCCGACGAGGTGCTGGTGCCGGCGGGCCCGTTCACCATGGGCACCTCCACCGACCCGTGGGCGCTGGACAACGAGCGTCCCGCGCACACCGTCGACCTGCCCGCGTACGTCATCGACGCCGCACCCGTGACCAACGGGGCGTACCGGCGGTTCATCGCCGAGGGCGGTTACGACGAGCCGCGCTGGTGGAGCGAGGCGGGGTGGCGGCACCGCCTCGACGCCGGCCTGACCGCGCCGATGCACTGGCGTCGGGACGGCGACGGCTGGGCGTACCAGCGGTTCGGCCGGTGGTCCCCGGTCCGTGACGACGAGCCGGTGGTGCACGTCTGCTTCCACGAGGCGGCGGCGTACGCGGCGTGGGCCGGCAGGCGGCTGCCCACCGAGGCGGAGTGGGAGAAGGCGGCCCGCTGGGACCCGGCGACCGGCCGGTCCCGCCGCTGGCCGTGGGGGGACGAGGACCCGACCCCGGAGCACGCCAACCTGGGGCAGCGGCACCTGTGGCCGGCGCCGGTCGGGGCGTATCCGGCGGGGGCCTCGCCGCTCGGCGTGCACCAGCTGATCGGCGACGTCTGGGAGTGGACGTCGACGACCTTCCGTGGTCACCCGGGCTTCGCCGCCTTCCCCTACCGCGAATACTCCGAGGTCTTCTTCGGCGACGACTACCGGGTGCTGCGCGGCGGCTCGTTCGGCACCGACCGCGCCGCCTGCCGGGGCACCTTCCGTAACTGGGACTACCCGATCCGGCGGCAGATCTTCAGCGGCTTCCGCTGCGCCCGGGACGCCACCACCGACGAACGCCACGCGGGGCGTGCCGCCTGATGTGTCGGCACCTGGCGTACCTCGGCCCGCCGGTCGGGCTGCGGACCCTGCTCTACGACCCGCCGCACGCGCTGCTGCGGCAGTCGTGGGCCCCGCGCGACATGCGCGGCGGCGGCACGATCAACGCGGACGGCTTCGGTGTCGGCTGGTATCCGGCCGCCGACGCCGACCCGGTCCGCTACCGGCGGGCGCAGCCGATGTGGGGCGACACCACCCTGCCGGAGCTGGCGGCGGTGACCGTGGCGGGCGCGGTGCTGGCGGCGGTCCGCTCGGCCACCGTCGGGATGCCGGTGCAGGAGAGCGCCGCCGCCCCGTTCGCCGAGGGGCGCTGGCTGTTCAGCCACAACGGGGTGGTCCGGGGCTGGCCCGACGCGGTGGTGCCGCTCGCCGCCGACCTGCCGGTACGGGACCTGCTCACGCTGGACGCGCCGACCGACGCGGCGCTGCTCTGGGCGCTGGTGCGGCACCGGCTGCGGGCCGGCGAGGATCCGGTCGAGGCCCTCGCGGCGACCGTCTCGGCGGTGGCGGCGGCCGCACCCGGTTCCCGGCTGAACCTGCTGCTGACCGACGGGCGGCAGGTGGTGGCGACGGTCGCCGGGCACGCGCTGTCGGTACGCACCACGGGGGAGTCGGTGACCCTCGCCTCGGAACCTCTCGACGACGACCCCGGCTGGCACGCGGTGCCGGACGGGCAGCTGGTGGTGGCCACCGCCGCCGGGGTGCGCACCCGCGCCCTCCCGGCCGGGTGACACCGGGCAGGTGGACAGGGATGGTCGGCTAGAGAAGGGACACCTGATGAGCGCGGAGCCTCTGGAGATCTACCTGGAGGAGCAGGACCTCGACCGCGGCCTGCGGGAGGACGTACGGGTCGGGCTGACCGCCGAGCCGAAGTGGCTGCCACCGAAGTGGTTCTACGACGCCCGGGGCAGCGAGCTGTTCGAGGAGATCACCCGGCTGCCGGAGTACTACCCGACCCGCGCCGAGCGGGCGGTGCTGGCCGACCGGGCCGACCGGATCGCCGAGCTGACCGGGGCGAAGACGCTGATCGAGCTGGGGTCCGGCTCGTCGGAGAAGACCCGGCTGCTGCTGGACGCCTTCACCCGGCGCGGCGGGCTGGGCACCTTCGTACCGTTGGACGTGTCGGTCAGCGCGCTGCGCCAGTCCACCGAGCAGATCGCAGGCGACTATCCCGGTCTGCGGGTCCGCGGCATCGTCGGCGACTTCACCCGGCAGCTCGACCGGCTGCCGACCGGCGGTCGGCGGCTGGTGGTGTTCCTCGGCGGCACGATCGGCAACCTGCCGCCGGCCGAGCGGGCCGACTTCCTCACCGCCATGCGCGCGGCCCTGGAGGCGGGGGACTGGCTGCTGATCGGCACCGACCTGGTCAAGGACCCGGCGGTGACGGTCCCGGCGTACGACGACGCGGCCGGGGTGACCGCCGAGTTCAACCGGAACGTGCTGCGGGTGATCAACCGCGAGCTGGACGCGGACTTCGACCCGGAGTCCTTCCGCCACGTGGCGCTCTGGGACCCGGCGCACGAGTGGATCGAGATGCGGCTGCGCGCCGAGCGGCCGATGCGGGTACGCGTGCTGGACCTGACCGTCGACTTCGCCGCCGGGGAGGAGCTGCGGACGGAGATCTCGGCGAAGTTCCGGCCGGCGGGGATCGCCGCCGAGTTGGCCGCCGCCGGGTTCACCACCGAGGAGTTCTGGACGGATCCCGACGGTCTCTTCGGCGTGACGCTGGCCCGGGCCGACTGAGCCACCCGGGGGCCCGCCGCGGGTGAGCCTGTGCACCCGCGGCGGCCCCGCACCCGGCGGTCGACTAGGCTGGGTGGCGCGAAGGGGAGTAGCCCCCAATGTCGTGGTCGACATACTGGTGCGTTCCGCACCCGGCCACGCGGCCCCGGTCCCCGGGGCGGGCGAGACCTTCGACTCAGGCTGTCGCAGCCGGGTCGAGGGCGCCCCCGTACCTCCTCCCGGCTTGATCGGGAAGGTTCTCATGGACGGTTTCCTCGTCGCGCTGGTGATCAGCTTCGGCGTCATCTTCGTCGCCGAGCTGGGCGACAAGTCCCAGCTCATGGCGCTGACGTTCGCCACGCGCTTCAAGCCCGTGCCGGTGCTGATCGGCATCACCGTGGCCACCGCGATCGTGCACCTGGTCTCGGTGGGCATCGGCTACGGCCTCGGCGCCACCCTGCCCACCGGCTGGATCTCGCTGATCGCCGGTCTGGCGTTCCTCGTCTTCGGCGCCTGGACCCTGCGCGGGGACAAGCTCACCGAGGAGGAGAAGCGCAAGGCCGAGAAGACCGGCAAGTCGGCGATCGTCGCGGTCGGCGTCGCGTTCTTCCTCGCCGAGCTGGGTGACAAGACGATGCTCGCCACCATCACCCTGGCCACCAAGTACGGCTGGTTCGGCACCTGGCTCGGCTCGACGCTCGGCATGGTCGCCGCCGACGCGCTGGCGATCCTGGTCGGCCGGCTGCTCGGCCGGCACCTGCCGGAGAAGACGATCCGCTACGGCGCCGCCGTGCTCTTCGCCATCTGCGGCCTCTGGCTGATCTTCGAGGCGGTCGGTCAGCTGCGCTGAGCCGGCCCGCCGACTACCGCCGCCGAGGACGGGTAACGCCCCGGGGTGCGGTGGTCGGAGGTGCTTCGCCACGGCGACCAGATCCTGGTCGCCGTGGTGGAGGTCGCCGGCGCGCTGGTCATCTTCGTCGGCGCGGTCTGGGCGGCGCTGCGCTTCGTGGTCGTCGGACTGCGGCAGCGCAGCGCCGCCCTGTTCACGCCGATCCGGCTCTCCCTCGGCCGGTTCCTCACCCTCGGTCTGGAGTTCCAGCTCGCCGCGGACATCCTGCGTACCGCGGTGTCGCCGACCTTCGCCCAGATCGGTCAGCTCGCCGCGATCGCCACCATCCGGACCGCGCTCAACTTCTTCCTCCGCCGGGAGATCGTCCAGGAGCAGCAGCAGGTCCAGGGGGAACGTCGGGTCGAGACCACCGACCGGCCACCGCGGTGACCACCGCGCTGGTGGACCTGACCACCGCGCTGGCCTTCCTCGCCGGCCTCAGCACGCTGGCCACCACCGGTGCCTGGCGGGTCGCGCTGCGGGTGCTGCTGGACCTGCTGGTCGCCGCCGGCCTGCTGCATCTCTCCCTGGCCCGCAGCTGGTCGGCGCTGGGCGCGGCGGCGGCCGTGGTCGCCCTGCGGCAGGTCCTCTGGGCGACGCTGGCCGCCGGGTTGCCCGCCCCGGTGCGAAGATCCCCGCCGCGCTGCGGGGGAGACGATCACCGCTTAGCGTGGGCGACGAGAGGCGAACCTGACCACGACCGGAGGACATGCTCATGAGCAGGCACGACGAGCCCAACGAGTACGGCTTCGCCGGTGGCGCCACCGCGCCCGAGCCGCCGCCCGGCGGGCGCCCCGACGAGCAGGATCTCGCCGAGGAGGTCGCGGTGCCGGGCGACGACCTGACCGAGCCGTTCGCCGACGCGCTGGAGGAGACCGAGGAGACCGACGAGGAGCGGGCGGCCGACCGTCGGCGGTGAACGGGGAGGGACCGTCCGGGTCGGCCCGGACGGTCCGTCCGTCCGGATCAGGCCTCGGGCGCGGGACGCTCCTGGTAGACGTCGGGCACGCCGTCCCCGTCGGCGTCGCGGCTCTCCCGTTCGGCGATCCGCCGGTAGACCGCGTTGCGCCGGCGCAGCACCACCGAGGCGAGGACGGCGGCGGTCACCGAGCCGAGCAGCACCGCCGCCTTGACCCGCTCGTCGGCCGTACTGCCGGCGCCGAAGGCCAGCTCGCCGATCAGCAGCGACACGGTGAAGCCGATGCCGGCCAGCAGCGCCACCCCGAACAGGTCGGCCCAGCCGATCTCCTCGTCCAGTTCGGCGCGGGTGAACCGGGCCAGCAGGAAGGTCGACCCGAAGACCCCGATGGTCTTGCCGAGCACCAGCCCGGCCACCACGGCGAGCACCAGCGGGTCGGTGAGCACCTCGGCCAGGTCGGTGCCGACCAGCGACACACCGGCGGCGAAGAACGCGAAGACGGGCACCGCGAAGCCGGCCGACAGGGGCCGCCACCGGTGCTCCAGCCGCTCCGCCAGGCCCGGCCCGCCGCCCCGGGACGGCAGCACCGGCACGGTGAAGCCGAGCAGCACCCCGGCCACCGTGGCGTGCACGCCGGACGCGTGCACCAGCGCCCACGCGGCGACGCCGAGCGGGATGAGCGCCCACGACCAGAGGAGCCGCCGCTGCACCAGCAGGGCGAACAGCCCGATCGGCACGAGGGCGCCGAGCAGCGGCAGCGGGTGGAACTCCGCGGTGTAGAAGACCGCGATGATGGTGATCGCGAAGAGGTCGTCGACCACGGCCAGGGTGAGCAGGAAGGCCCGCATTCCGGCCGGCAGGTGGGAGCCGACGACCGCCAGCACCGCCAGGGCGAAGGCGATGTCGGTGGCGGTGGGGATGGCCCAGCCGCGCAGTCCCGTCCCGCCGGTCGCCATGACGACCGCGACGTAGCAGAGGGCGGGCAGCAGCATGCCGCCCAGCGCGGCCACCACCGGCAGCGCCGCGCGACGCGGGTCGCGCAGGTCGCCGGCGACGAACTCGCGTTTGAGTTCCAGCCCGACCACGAAGAAGAAGATCGCCAGCAGGCCGTCGGCGGCCCACGCGGCCAGGCTGAGGTCGAGGTGCAGCGCGGACCCGCCGGGCCACGGCACCCAGCGGCCCAGTTCGGCGTACGAGGACCGCCACGGCGAGTTGGCCCAGAGCAGGGCCACGACGGCGCCGAACAGCAGCAGTCCACCGCCCACCGTCTCGGTCCGCAGCACGTCGGCCAGGAACCGCGCCTCGGGCCAGGACCGGCGGGAGAAGAGCCGGTCCGTGCGGTGCCGCTGGTCGGGGTTCGGGGTGGGAAGGGTCACGCGGTTCACCTCGGGGTCGGGGCAGGGGGGAGCCAACCGCCGACCAGACTTCCCGGCACACCGTCTCCGACCCTATCCGGCCCGCGGCCGTCGGGCACCGGTGGCGGTGGGCCGGGCCGGGTGACCCGGCCCGGCCCACCGCCGCAGCTCAGCGGGGCGCCGGCACCGGGGTGAGCGGGGCGGTGGTGCTGGTGCAGAGGGCCGCCATGCGCTTGACCAGCTCGTCCGGGTCGGCGTACGGGTCGAGTCCCCGCACCTCACGCGGGTCGAGTTCGGGCACCCGGACGTGCGAGATGAGCGGGTGCAGCGGCCGGCTGTCGGTCTCGTCGGCGCCGAAGAGGTGTTCGTGCAGCTTCTCGCCGGGGCGCAGGCCGGTGAAGACGATCTCGGCCGGGGTGGCGGCGTCGGCGGCGAGCCGGCGGGCGACGTCCGCGATCCGGACCGGCTCGCCCATGTCGAGCACCAGGGCCTCGCCGCCGCGGCCGATCGTCGCCGCCTGGAGCACCAGGTGCACCGCCTCCTGGACGGTCATGAAGTACCGGGTGACGTCGGGGTGGGTGACCGTGATCGGCACGCCGGCCTCGAGCTGCGCCTGGAACGCGGTCAGCACCGAGCCACGGCTGCTGAGCACGTTGCCGAAGCGGACGCTGAGGTACGCCCCGCCGTGCTGCGCGGCGTGGTGGGCGGTCAGCCGTTCGGTGATCCGCTTCGAGTAGCCGAGCACACTGATCGGGTTGGCGGCCTTGTCGGTGGAGATGTTGACGAACTCCGTCACGTCCCCGCACGCCTCCAGGACGTTCAGGGTGCCCCAGATGTTGGTCTTGATCGCCTCGCCGGGGTGCCGTTGGAGCATGGTCAGGTGCTTGAGCGCGGCGGCGTGGAAGACGATGTCCGGCTGCCGGTCGGCGACGATCCGGGCGATCGCCTCGGCGTCGCGGATGTCGGCCAGGATCAGGTCCGGTCCGTCCAGCAGCGCCCGACCGTGCAGTGACATCTGCAGGGAGTGCAGCGCCGACTCGTCCCGGTCCAGCATCATCAGCTCGCCCGGCTCGCAGCGGGCGATCTGCCGGCACAGCTCCGAGCCGATCGAACCGCCCGCCCCGGTGACCAGGACCCGGCGGCCGGCGAGCTTGTTGCGCTCCATGGCCAGCTCGGCCACCCGCTGCGCCCGGCCGAGCAGGTCGGTGATCTGCACGTCCCGGACGTCGGTCACGGTGACCGGGCGGTCCAGCAGCTCGCGTACCGGCGGGAGGACCTTGAAGGTGGCGCCGGCCTGGAGCGTGCGGCCCCGCACGTCGCGCATCAGCTCGGCGTCCGAGCCGCTCATCGAGAAGATGACCGTACGGGCCTGGGTGCGCCGCAGCGCCTCGTCGATCCGGTCCCGGCCGCCCAGCACGCGGACCCCCTCGACGCGCAGCCGGCGGTTGTCGGGGTTGTCGTCGAGCAGTCCCACCGGAAGGTAGCGGCTGGTCGGGTCCCCGAGCAGCGCCCGGACGAGCCGTTCGCTGGCGGCGTCCACGCCGTACACGAGGGTCCGCTCGGCGGTCGGAACCGGTCGGCGGTGCCGCTCCCGCCGCCACCGCCAGGTGGCCCGGGCGGTGGCCATCAGGACCAGGGCGACCGCGGTGCCGACCACCGGCGTGCTGGCCGGCACCGGTCGCTGCGGCATCGGCAGGAGAACGACCAGGGCGGCGAGGGTGACCACCGCGGCGCTGCCGGCCACCTCGCGAAGTTCTCCGGCGCTGCCGACGGCGTGTCGCCCGTGCACCCGGGAGCGCAGCACGAAGACGGCGGTGTGAAGGGCCGCGCAGGCCAGCGCGCCGACCAGAACGCGCCCGACCTGGGCGGCGGTGAGGTCGAATTCGTAGCGGGTCCACGCCGCGGTGAGAAATCCGCCGCACCACGCGGCGCTGTCCAGCGTTAACAGAGACAGGACGGCCGCTCGGCGGGCGATCCGGTCGCGGACGGGTCTGGCGGCGGTGACAGTGCGGTCCATGGTTGTCCCCTGCATCCGATCCGGTAATGGGAGGATTGGCACTGTATGCACAGTTTGGATGGTCTACATTCTGTGAGTCGCTCCCCGCGATGTTTGAGCGGTTTAGATACTTACACGTCGTTTGTGCCCATAGGGGGATTTCGTGCAGTTTCACCGGCTAGCTGACCTGGCGGGACGGGGGATGTGATGGATGTTCGCGGCTACCTACGCCTGATCCGCCGCCACTGGTGGATCGTGCTGATCACCCTCATGGCCGGGCTCGGTACGGCGGCGCTCGTCACGGTGCGCACGCCACCCCGCTACGTCGCCTCGGTGACCTTCTTCGTGACCACCCCCAGCCAGGGCGTCACCGACGCCTACCAGGGCGGCCTCTTCCTCCAGCAGCGGGTGAAGTCCTACGCCGACCTGCTGACCAGCGATCGGCTGGCGCAGAGCGTGGTGGCCGAGAGCCCGCTCGGCCTCACCGCCGACCAGGTCCAGGGCCGGGTCAGCACCTCCACCGAGGCCGGCACGGTCCTGCTGCGGGCGACGTTCACCGACACCGACCAGAACCGGGCACTGAAGACCACCGAGACGCTCTCGGCGAAGTTCGTGGAACTCGTGCAGAAGGTGGAGACCCCGCCGGACGCCAAGTCCGCGCCGATCAAGCTGGAGGTGGTCAGCGGACCCAGGGTCAGCTCCAGCCCGGTGTCCCCGCAGCCGGCGCGGAACCTCGTCGTCGGTGGCCTGCTCGGCCTGCTGCTCGGCATGGCCCTGGCGGTGCTGCGCGGGCTGGCCGACGTCCGGATGCGCGACGCCGCCGCCCTGCAACGGGTCACCGGCAGTCCGCTGCTCGGCGAGATCCCCTTCGAGTCCGGCGCCCGGTCCGCCCCGCTCATCGTCGGCGAGGCGGCCAACTCGGTACGCGCCGAGGCGGTCCGCAAGCTGCGCACCAACCTGCGCTTCGTGGACGTGCACGAGCCGGCCCGGGTCATCGCCGTCACCAGCGCCCTGCAGGGCGAGGGGAAGACGACGCTCTCCTGCAACGTGGCCATCGCGCTGGCCGAGGCGGGCTGGCGGGTGCTGCTCATCGACGCCGACCTGCGCCGTCCCAAGGTCGCCGAATACCTCGGCCTCGACGGTGGCGTCGGCCTCACCGACGTGCTGGTCGGCGACGTCCAGGTCGGTGACGTGGTGCAGCGGTGGGGGGACAAGTCCCTGCTGGTGCTGCCCAGCGGCGCGGCCCCGCCCAACCCGAGCGAGCTGCTGGGCTCCAAGGCCATGGCGGACCTGCTGCTCGCCCTGCGGGAGTCCGCGGACATCGTCATCATCGACACCGCGCCGCTGCTGGCCGTCACCGACGGGGTGGTGGTCGCCGTGCAGGCCGACGGTGCGCTCCTGGTCACCCAGCAGGGTCGTACCTCGCGCAGCCAGGTGGCCGCGGCGGCCCGGTCGCTGCACTCGGTCTCGGTGCGGCTGCTCGGCTGCGTGCTGAACATGGCCAAGGTGCCGAAGGCGGACGCCTACCAGTACGAGAGCTACCGCGTCACGGTGCCGGCGGCGCCGGCCGCCGTACCCGCCGATCGGGCCCGTGCGGCCCGGCACGGCGCCGCCGCGAACGACGGCGACGACCGGACCCGGGAACTCAGCCGGCTGCCGCGATGAGCGCGACCAGGGCTCCGATCGACCGCTCGATCTCCTCGGCGCAGCGCCGGAAGTCCGCCGGCGAACCGCCGATCGGGTCGCGCAGGTCGTCCGCCTCCCCGGGGGCGGGTTGCAGCCGCCCCCGGGCCCGGGCCGCCGCCTCGACCGCGGCGCGCAGCACGGCGCCGTCGTGGTCCTTCGGGGCCTCGGCCGCCGCGGCGAGCCGGCCGAACTGGCGCACGGTGAAGGTCCGGTGCAGCACGGTCGGGGCCAACGCCGTGCAGTGCGACCGCTGCCGCCGGGTCGCGGTGAGCACCAGGGTCGCGCCGGTCAGGTGCTCCGGCCGCAGCTCGCGGGTGCGGAAGCCGGTCGGGTCGGCGCCCGTCCCGGCCGCCACCTCCGCCGCGTACGGGTGCATCGGCCGACCGTCGAGCGCGTTGGTGCCGGCGCTGGCCACGGGGACCGAATGGTCGGCGAGGAGCCGGCGGGCGATGAACTCGGCCATCGGCGACCGGCACATGTTGGCGTGGCACACGAAGAGCACCCCGGCGTCCATCTGGATCCCTCTCGTCGGCGCGACCGCGGGACGGACGCCCGTGGCGGCGGCATGCCGGCGGTCGCGGCCGGACGCGGAGGGGGTGCCGGCATCGTACGGGGCGGCCGGGCCCGGCCGGCCGCATGCCGCGCCGGGAGGCCGGTCATGAAGATCGGGATTCTCTCCTACCACTTCCCGCCGGAGCCGGCCTTCATCCCCGGCAGCCTGGCCGAGGAGCTGGCCGCCCGGGGCCACGAGGTACGCGTCCTCACCGGCTTCCCGGACTATCCGGGCGGCCAGGTCTATCCGGGTTGGCGGCAGCGCTGGCGACACCAGACGCGCAGCGAGCGGCTGACCGTCCGCCGGGTGCCCCGCTACGCGGGAGGTGACGGCTCGACCGGTGCCCGGATGGCGAGCTGGCTCTCCTTCGCCGGCAGCGTGGCGCTGGCCGGCCGCCGCTATCTGCGCGACGTCGACGCGCTGTACGTCTTCCAGCTGCCGCCGCTCACCTTCGCCAGTGCGGGCCTGCTGCGGCTGCTCGGTCGGGTGCCGACGGTGCTGCACGTGCAGGACGTCTGGTCGGAGGAGAGCGCGGTCGGCGACGGCGATCCGCGCGGCTGGTCGGGCCGGCTGGGCGCGACCCTGCGCCGGCTCTACCGGGAGGTCGACGGCATCGCGGTCAGCGCACCGTCGATGCGCGGGCTGGTGGTCGACGGCGGCGCCGACCCGCGCCGGGTGCGGGTGGTGCTGAACTGGACCGACGAGCGGATCTTCCACCCGGCGCGGCCGGGTGCCGCCGCCCGCCGGCTGGTCCGCCGGGACGGCCGGTGCGTGGTGATGCACGCCGGGACGATCGGGATGCGGCAGGGGCTGGAGACCGCGGTCCGCGCGGCGGCGGCGCTGGAGGACCGACTGGACCTCGTGCTGGTCGGCTCGGGCGCGCAGGAGCGGCGGGTGCGGGGGCTCGCCGCCGAGCTGCGGGCGGAGAACGTGCGCTTCGTGGAACGGCGGTCGCCGGCCGACATGCCGCAGCTCTACGCGGCGGCCGACTATCAGCTGGTGATGCTCCGGGACCTGCCGGAGCTGCGGGGCACGGTGCCCGGCAAGCTCCAGGCCGCCCTGGCCTGCGCCTCGCCGGTGGTCGCGTCCGCCGCCGGTGACACGGTGGCGCTGGTCGAGCGCGCCCGGGCCGGGCTGTCCTGCCCTCCGGAGGACTGGGCCGCGTTGGCCGATCGGCTGTGGCTGGCCTCGGCGATCCCGGCGGCGGCCCGGGCGGAGATGGGACAGCGGGGGCGCGACGCCTACCTGCGGGAGATGTCCCTGCGGGCCGGCGTCGACCAGATCGAACAGATGCTCTACGAGGTCGCGGCCGGCGCCGCCCGGACCGGGGGACCGGTGGCGCGGAGTTCGCAAAAGTGATTCCACGCCTGAATAACGTGAAACGACGCATCTGGTCGAGATTTCATGCTAGAAAACGGTCAATGGGCATTTTTGTCCGTTTTTCCGGAGTGAGGAGTGCGGTGACCGAGAGCGGTGAGTCGCGACGTCGACGGAGGCGGTCGCGGCGCCGCAGCAGAGTGCGGGTTCGCCGTGCGCTGCTGTCCGGCCTGGTCGTCGTCTCGCTGCTGCTGCTCGGCGGCGGCTGGGTCGCGTTCCGCGGCTGGCAGGCCCGGGCCCACCTGCTCAACGCGGCCGGCCTGGCCCAGCAGCTCAGCGCCGACGTCGTCGGAGGTGACACCGCCCGGGCCCAGCGGACCCTGGCGGCGCTGCAGGAGCAGGCCCGCTCCGCCCGGGACGCGACCACCGACCCGGGCTGGTGGCTCGGCCAGCGGACCCCGTACGCCGGTGACGACCTGGCGACCGTGCACCTGATCGCCAGCGCCATCGACGACCTGTCGCGGCAGGCGTTCCCGGCCCTCCTGCGGGTCGACCTGTCCACCCTGGTGCCCCGGCAGGGGCGGCTCGACCTGGGCCGGCTGCGTACCGCCTCCGGCGAACTCGCCGGGGCCGACCGCGCCGTACGCGACACGCGGAGCAGGTTGGCGGCGGTGCCCACCGGGAACCTCGTCGCCCAGATCCGCGACGCGCTCTCCGCCCTGCGCGCGGAGATCGACCGGCTCGCCGACCTGACCGGTGCCGCCGCCCAGGCCGCCCGGGTGATGCCGCCGCTGCTCGGCGCCGACGGACCCCGGCGCTACCTGCTGGTGTCGCAGAATCCCGCCGAGCTGCGCGCGACCGGCGGCATGTTCGGTGCCTATGCGGTGATCCGCGCCGAGAACGGCCGGGTCAGCCTCGGTGAGCAGGGCAGCAGCGCCTCGTTGCACCGGGCCGACCCGCCGTTGCGGGTCGAGCCGGAGCTCCGGCGGCTCTGGACGGACCTGCCCGGCATGTATCCCGCCGACGTCAACCTCGGCCCGCAGTTCCCGACGGCCGCCGCCCTCTACCGGGAGATGGTCCGGCGGCGGACCGGCGTCGCCGCGGACGGGGTGCTGGCGGTGGATCCGGTGGTGCTGTCGTACCTGCTCAGGGCGACCGGACCGGTGCCCGTCGCGGGTGGTGCGCCGTTGACCGCCGAGACGGTGGTCCGCACCCTGCTCAGCGATGCCTACCGGGACCTGGACCAGTCCGCCCAGGACGGCTACTTCGCCTCCGCTGCCTCTGCCGTCTTCGACGCCTTCCTCACCAAACGGGTGGACGCGCGGGTTCTTTTAGGGGCTTTTAACCGTTCTGTGGCGGAACGTCGGATATTGTTCTGGAGTGCCCATCAGGGAGAGCAGGACATCCTCGGCGACAGCCGGTTGACCGGGACGCTCCCCGAGAAGGACACCGTGCCGACGGTCGGCGTGTTCCTCAACGACGGCACCGGCGCGAAGCTCGGCTACTACCTGAGGTTCTCGGCGAGCCTGACGGTCGGTGACTGTCAGGCCGAGGGGCGCCGGGAGCTGCGGCTGCGGGTGACCGTGCACTCCACCGCACCGCGTTCGGGCCTGACCGAATCGGTCACCGGCCTCGCCCTCGCCGGCGAACCGTACACCGCCCGCACCTTCGTGACGGTGTACAGCCCGACCGGCGGGGCGGTGCTCGGCGGCCGGCTCGACGGGAAGACGACGGCGATGGGCGGCGGGACCGACCGTCGCCGCCAGGTCACCCTCGCGACCGTCGACGTCCGACCCGGGGCGACCCGGACCCTCGATTTCACCCTGGTGACCGGGCGAACCAGCGCCGGCACCGCCGACCTGGTGCTCACCCCCACCGTCACCCCATGGACCACCCAAGTTGTTTCCGCACCAAGCTGTGACCAGTAGGAGGAACTCACCATGCGGCTATCCCGCATCATCATGGCGCTCACGGTCGGCCTGGCCGCTGTGGCCGTGCCGACCGCGGCGAGCGCGGCCCAGCCGCAGCCCTCACCGACGGTCGGCACGCCCCAGCCACCGGTGTACGTGCCCCAGCCGCCCGTCCTGACGCTCGACGACCCGACCATCACCCTGGGCCAGAGCTTCGTGCTGCGCGGCAGCGGCTTCACGCCCAACACCACGGCGACCATCGACGTGTCCATCACCGCGCTGCCCGTCGCCGCACCCGCTCCCGGGACGGCCCGGCTCAGCGACGGCAGCAACGTCGCCATCGCGGCGGTGGCGTTCGAGCAGCCGCAGCCGGCGCCGCTGCACTTCACGGTGCGGGTCGACGCCAGCGGCAACTTCACCGTCACCTACCGGCCGAACCGGCCCGGGCGGTACACCTTCACCGCGCGGGACGAGGTGACCGGCCTGACCGCCAGCGTCACCGGCACCGTCCTGCCGGTCCGGCCGACCCACCCGCCGCGCCCGCCGCACCACGGGGGTCTGCCCGTCACCGGGTCCAGCCTCAGCACGCCGATGAAGCTCGGTGGCGGCCTCGTCGGGGCGGGCGCCGTCCTGGTGCTGCTGTCGCTGGCGTGGCGTCGCCGGAGCCGCTTCGGCATCGGTGCGCGCTGACCTGAGCGGCGCACCGGGCCCGGCCCGGACCACCGCGGGTGCCCGTCGGACTCTCGTCCGGCGGGCACCCGCGCGTGCGTACGACCGGGCACAATGAGCGGATGAGCACGGCGACGGCGTGGACGGACCGGACCGGGCTGGTGGTGCTGCCCGGCGGCGCCGTGGTGCGGGGACGCCGGATCGCCGCCACCGTGTCGCCCGCCGACTTCGCCCTGCTGCTCGCCCCCGGCCCGATCCCGGCCTGGCCGCACCGCCGGGTCCGCTGGCCCGACTTCCTCGTTCCCCTGGACCCCGCCGACGCCTGGGACGCGCTGCGCGAGGCGCGGCGCCGGGCGTACGCCGGGGAGCGGGTGGAGGTGGCCTGCCGGGGCGGCATCGGCCGGACCGGCACGGCGCTGGCTGCCCTCGCCGTCCTCGACGGGCTGCCGCCCGAGCGGGCGCTCGCCTGGGTGCGTGAGCACCACCACCCGCGCGCGGTGGAGACACCGTGGCAGCGGCGCTGGCTGCGCCGGATCCGCTGACCCGGCGCTGTGGCGCTGGGCACGTCACGGTTTCCGCAGCTCAACACGGGTAGGAGGGGCCTGCGTCCGCACCGGCTGGCGGGGCCCGAACCGGGCCGTGCCGCGTCCCGGCTCCCGCCCCGACCGGTGGACGCGTCGCCGTGACGGCCGTTCGCCGGCCATCGGCGTGAACCCCCGACGCCGATCGAGAGGCCCGTGTGCGTCCCGTCCTCAAGCTGCTCCGGCAGCGCGAAACCTGGATCTTCCTGACCGTCGGCGGTGCCGTGGCGGTGATCGGCCACGCCCTGCTGGTGGCGCTGATCGCGGCCGGCGCCAGCCCCGCGCTCGCGAACGCGGTGCAACTGGTCGTCACCCTCCAGCTCAGCTTCGTCGCCCACGACCGGCTGACCTGGGGACGCGGCACCGGACGAGCGGCCGGCCGTTGGTGGCGGTTCCAGACCGCGCGGGGCGGCAGCGCCCTGCTGAGCCTCGTCGCGTTCCCGCTGCTCGTGCCGGTGGTCGGCGCCTCGGTCGCCTACTGGGCGCTGGTCGTGGCCGGGACGGCGATCAACTACTGCTCGGACCGCTTCTGGTCCTTCGCGCACCGCCCCGACCCGCCACGGCGGCGGGGCACCCACCGGCGGCCCACCCCGGCCGGGTGGCGGATCGGTCGGCTGGCCGCCGCCCTGGCCGCCCTGACCGTGTCGGCTGTGCTCTTCCTCGACGTCTTCCTGACCACGGTGTCGCTCTTCATGCTGGCCGTCGCGATCACCACCCTGGCGTTCCAGCTCTACAAGTGGTGGCTGCCGGAGCACAACGACCCGGACCGGTACGGCGAGCCGGACGCCCCGCAACTGCCCGGCGTGATCCTGGTGCCGATGCGGCACGAGGAGGCCGTCGCCGGTCACACCCTGGAACGGCTGGCCAACCTCGACCACCCGGACTACTGGGTGGTGCCGATCATCGACCACCCGGACGACCCGGGGACGGCGGCCATCGCGCACGCCAAGGCCGCCCGCTATCCGGGCCGGGTGCTCGTCGCGGCCTACCCGGAGGACACCGAGGTGCACAACAAGCCGATCGGCCTGAACGCCGCGGTCCGCGAACTGGACCGGTTGGGTGTCCACTACGAGTGGATCGGCATCGCCGACGCCGAGGACCTGTTCCACCCGGACCTGCTGCGCATGGTCGACTACCGGTTCCGCCGCACCGGGGCGGGCATCGTGCAGTGCGGGGTGCAGCTGATGAACTTCAGCGCCGACCCGCGTACGCAGCCGCTGCCCGCCGGGCGGCTGCCCCGGCTGCGCCGGTGGCTGCGCGCCAACGCCTCCGGCTGGTGGCGGGCGGCCAACGTGCTGGAGTACTACAAGTGGTTCCAGTCCCGGCTGAAGCTCCAGGCCGTCACGAAGGTGATGCCGCTCGGCGGCAACACCGTCTTCTTCCGGCGCGAGTTCCTCGACGCGCTGCGCCGCCGTTACGGGGCGTACTGGGACGAGGACTGCCTCACCGAGGACTGCAAGATCGGCATGGTGGCCTCGGTGCTCGGCTACGACGTCGACGTCGTCTACGTCGACGAACTGGTGACCCGGGAGGAGACTCCCGACACGCTGCGCGGCCTGGTCCGCCAGCGGGTGCGCTGGATGCAGGGCTTCATCCAGGTCTTCACCGAGCGGGAGTGGCTGGCGCTGCCCCGGCCCTGGCAGAAGGTCCTCGCCGTCTACGTGCTCGGCTTCCAGTTCTTCCAGGCCTTCTCCGTCGTCCTCGCCCCGGTGGCGCTGGCCCTCGCGCTGGCGCACAAGTCGCCGGTGGTGGTCGCGCTGCTGGCCAGCGTCCCGCTCGGGATCAGCCTGCTCACCATCGCCCTCGACGTGCTGATGCTGCACCAGTTCGGACGCACCTTCGGCCAGCGGGTCCGGCTGCGCGACCACCTCGGCGTGGTGCTCGGCGGCTACCCGTACCAGGTGGTGCTCTCGGTGGCCGGGGTGTGGGCGCTGCTGCGGCACCTGACCGGGCGTACCGACTGGGTGAAGACCGCGCACAGCGGCGCGCACCTCGGTGCGCCGCCCGCGGCCGACGAGGCCCGGGTGCCGGTGGGGGTGGTCGCGTGACCAGCACGATCGAGCCACCCACCATCGACCTGCGCACCGTCGCCGACATCGACCGGGCGCTGCCCGCCCACCGCCGGGCCCGCGTCGGGCTCCAGGTGTGGGCCGCCCGGCACGGCCGCAGCATCGCGCTGCTGGTGCCGCTGCTCGCCCTCGTCGGCACGATCCACGCGGTCGGCATGTCGACCTTCCCCGGGTACGTCGACGACCCCGGCACCTACCTGTCCCAGGCCTGGTCCCTGCGCTACGAGGGACAGCTCTCGCCCTACTCGTACTTCTACGACCACGCGCCCGGCGGCTGGATCCAGCTCGCCGCCTGGGCGGCGCTGACCGACGGTTTCGACCGGTACGAGTCGGCGATCGCCTTCGGCAACGAGTGCATGCTGATCGCCAAGGTGGCCGCCGCCGGTCTGCTCTTCGTGCTGGCCCGCCGCCTCGGGCTGGGCCGGGTCGCCGCCGCGGTGGCCGTGCTGCTGTTCGGCCTGTCGCCGCTGGCCGTCGTCTACGGCCGCTGGACGTTCCTCGACAACCTGGTCACCCCGTGGCTGCTGCTGGCGTTCGTGCTGGCGTACTCGCCACGCCGCAGCATCGCCGCCGGCATCGGCGCGGCGCTCGCCTTCGCCATGGCGGCGCTCACCAAGGAGACGTCGCTGTTGCTGCTACCGGCCTTCGGCTGGGCCATGGTGCAGAACCTGGACCGTCGCAACCGGCCGCAGGTGCTGGTGACCGCCGGCTTCGCCGGTGCCCTGCTGATGGCGATGTACCCGCTGTTCGCCCTCTTCAAGGGCGAACTGTTCGAGGGGCCCGGGCACAACAGCCTGCTCGGCACCGCGCAGTGGCAGCTCGACGGTCGGTCCTCCAGCGGTTCGGTCCTCGACGCCGGCAGCGCCACCCACCAGCAGGTGCTCAACTGGTTCCAGTACGACCACTGGCTGCCCCTGCTCGGTCTCGCCGCGCTGCCGGTGGCCCTGCTGGTGCGCCGGCTGCGACCCGCCGCGCTCGCCCTCGCGATCGGCTGGCTGGTGCTGGTGCGCGGCGGCTACGTGCCGTTCATGCACGTGATCAACCTGCTGCCGTGGAGCGCCCTGCTGATCGCCGGGGTGGGCAGCGCGATCGCCGGCACCCCGGGCCTGGTCCCGACCGGCTGGCTCCGCCGCCGGGCGAGGCAGGGCTTCGGGTACGGCTTCCGCGTCGCCACCGCCGCGTTGCTGCTGATCGGGCTGGCCGGCGTCACCACCGTCGCCTGGACGCCGCGGCTGCACCAGATGGCGACGGTCAGCCAGGAGCAGCCGCTCCGGTCGGCGACCACCTGGGTGGCCCGCAACGTGCCCCGCGACAAGACCCTCGTCGTGCACGACGCCATCTGGACGGACCTGGTGCACCACTACGGCTTCAACCCCCGACCGGTGATCGTCTACAAGCTCGACACCGACCCGGCGGTCCGGCGGGAGGTACGGCGGGTCGACTACCTGGTGGTGCCCGACTGGTACTACCGCACCGCCGACGCCGCCGAGAAGTACCCGACGCTGATGGAGGCCCGCAAGCACGCGGTGCCGGTGGCGAGCTTCGGTTCCGGCGACGACCGGGTGCAGGTGCTGCGGGTCAGCGAACACTGGATGCTGCCGTGACCCGGGCCCGCCGGACCGTACCGGCCCTCGTTCTCGCCCTCGTCGCCCTGCTGGCCGTGGGGTGCGTACACGTACCCGACACCACGCTGCGTCCCGAGCCGCCGGCGGTCCGCTACGCCCCGCCGCTGCACCCGTTCCGCGGCGCCACCCTGCACGTCGACCGGGAGACCGCGGCGGCCCGGTGGCAGGCCGCGCACGGCGGGAGCTGGCTGGACCCGGTCACCGGGCGACCGCAGGCCCGCTGGGTAAACGACCCGCGGGACATTCCCGCGGTGGCCACCCTCGCCCAGCGGGCCCGGCAGCGCGGCGAGCTGCCGGTCCTGGTCGCGTACTGGATCCCGAACCGGGGGTGCGGGAACTTCCGCGAGGGCGCGCCGGACGCCGCCGCCTACCGGGAGTACGTGACGAAGCTGATCCGGGCGTTGGGGCGTACCCGGTCGGTGGTGGTGATGGAGCCGGACGCGATCGCCGCCGACTGCTTCGACGCCGCCCGGGGCAAGCTGATCGCCGACGCGACGGCCCGGCTGGCGAAAGCGGGCCACGCCGTCTATCTGGACGCGGGGCACGCGCGGTGGCGCTCGACGGGGGAGACCGCGCAGCGGCTGCTCACCGCCGGCATCACCGCCGCCGAGGGGTTCGCGGTGAACGTGGCCAACCGGCAGACCACCGACGAGAGCTACCGCTGGGGGCGGGAGCTGTCCGACCTCGTCGGCGGCCGGGAGTTCGTGATCGACACCTCCCGCAACGGCGTCGGCCCCCCGCCGGACGACCCGGCCCGCGACGACGAGTGGTGCAACCCGGCCCGGCAGGCCCTGGGGCCGCCGCCCCGGCCCGTCACCGACCGGCCCGGACTCGCCGCGCTGCTCTGGATCAAGGACCCGGGGGAGTCGGACGGGAAGTGCGGGGGCGAGCGGACGTACCTGTTCACCCCGACCCAGGCGCGGACGTTGATCGCCGCCGCCTCCTGGCTGCCGGCGGTGCAGCGGGCCGCGGCCCGGGCGGCCCGTCCCGCACCGGTCGTCGACGCCGGCTGACCGGCGCGGCCCCGCCGGAGTCCCGGCCGGGCCGCGCGTACGGCGGGTGTCAGTTCAGCGTGCAGGGGGCCAGGGCGACCAGGTCGGCGGGGCGGTCACCGGTGACCCGCCCGATGTCGGTGGCGATCCGGTTCAGCACGGCCACCCGCTTGTCCTCCAGCGGGCCGAGGATGGCGTTGCGGACGAAGTTCGGGCCGCCCTCGGGCTTCACCGCGAGGCGGGCCAGGCGGGCGTTCGCCTCGGCGATCTGCTGGTCCAGGTTGGCCAGTTCGGTCCGTACGCCGGCAGCGGCCTGGGCCGGGACGGCGGGCAACCGGTCGGCGACGCTCGGGCAGTTCACCGTGCGGACGGCCCCGACGGTCCCGTTCCCCGCATTCCCGCCGGCACTGCCGTTCCCGTTGCCGTTCCCACCGGCGTTGCCGTTCCCACCGGCGTTGCCGTTCCCACCGGCGTTGCCCGCGGCACCCGTGCCGGCGGCGTTGAGGGAGCAGGCGGCGAGGTCGCCCAGGGCGGGGCGCTGGCCGCCGGCCCGGGCGATGTCGATGGCGATCCGGTCGAGCACGGCGACCCGCTTGTTCCGCAGCGGGCCGAGGATGGCGTTGCGGACGAAGTTCGGGCCGCCCTCCGGCTTCACCGCGAGGCGGGCCAGGCGGGCGTTCGCCTCGGCGATCTCGCGGTCGAGGTTGCCGAGTTCCTTCTTCACCCCGGCGGCGGCCGCGGCCGGCACGGCCGGCAGCTTGTCGCGTACGGCCGGGCAGTTCACCGTCTGCGCACCGGCCGCCGCGTTCCCGCCGTTGCCGTTACCGGCGTTGCCCTGTCCGGCATTGCCCTGGCCGGCGTTGCCCTGGCCCGGGTTGCCCTGGCCGGCGTTGCCGTTGCCCGCGCCGGTCGCGGTGCTCAGCGAGCACGCGGCGAGCTGGTCCAGTCCGGCCGGTGCGACGCCGCCGACCCGGGTGATGTCCAGCCGGATCCGGTCCACCACCGCGCGCCGCTTGCCGGCGATGTCGGCGAGCTGCCCCTGGGCCGCCTTGGGCTCGCGGGCCAGTCGGGCGTTGACGTTGGCGATCTGGGTCTCCAGGTTGCGCAGCTCCTGGTCGACGCCGGCCCGCGCGGCTGCCGGCACCGCGCCGATCCGCTCCGCGACGCCCGGGCAGCTCACCGAGACGGTGCTCGTGCCCGCGTTCTCGTCGGCGGAGGCCAGGTGAAGTCCCGCGCCCAGCACGAGCGCCGTGAAGGCACCCACCCCGCCGAGCTTCAGGACCGCGTTGTTCCGGGTACGTCCGGCCATGCACCTCTCCTCTGGTCGGCCGCGGGCGCGCGGTGCGGGAGCGTCGGCGCGGGCGGCGCGCGTACGGATCGTCCCGGTCCGACCCGGCATGGCGGACAAGGATGATCCGTCCTGTCGGGGAGGGATACGGCGCGCGGCCGGAGATCGTTCAACGGTGGCGGACGTGGATGTGTGCGCTCCCACGCTCAGCGGGTGCTCGGCCGCCCGACGGGCCGCCCCGACGGGAGTGACGCCGGGTCGGCGGCAGCCGGGCGATCTTGCGGGTTAGTCTCCCTGGTCATGAGAGCTCGGCTCCTGGGCGCCGCAGTCGCCGCCGTACTCGTCACCGTCGGCACGCCGGTCCCGGCGTCGGCCGCGCCCGCCGCGCGGGCCGCCGCCGCGGCGCCGTTGCCCTGCCCGAAGGCGCCCGCGCCGAGGGTGACCCGACCGCCCCGCCCGGTGCCGCCGCCCGCCGTGCCCGCGGACCGGACCGTCGGCGGCCCCGCGCTCGACACGCCCGGCCTGGTGACGCCGGCCGGCGCGCCCGCGCCGCCGGCCGTCACCGCCACCAGCTGGCTGGTCGCGGACCTGGACACCGGCGCGGTGCTCGGTGCCTGCGGCCCGCACGAGTACGGCACCCCGGCCAGCGTGCAGAAGCTGCTGCTCGCCGCGACGATGATGCCGAAGCTGGACCCGAACCAGCAGGTCACGGTGACCCCCGCCGACCTGGCCATCACCCCGGGCAGCTCCGCCGTCGGTCTGCTGCCCGGCGGCCGGTACACCGTCGGCACGATCTGGTTGGGGCTGCTGCTGAACTCCGGCAACGAGGCCGCCAACGTGCTGGCCCGGCTCGGTGGCGGCACCGAGGGCGTCGCCGGTGGGATCCGCGCGATGAACGAGGAGGCCCGCCACCTCGGTGCCCGGCAGACCCACGCCGTCACCGCCTCCGGGCTGGACGGCCAGGGGCAGTTCACCAGCGCCTACGACCTGGCGCTGATCGCCCGGGTCTGCTTCGCCGACCCGCTGTTCCAGCGCTACACCCTCACCGAGCGCACGCAGATCCCGGCGCAGCCCGCCCTGAAGAAGGGCGGCTTCCAGATCCAGAACGAGAACCAGCTCATCTACCGGTACCCCGGCGCCCTCGGCGGCAAGACCGGCTTCACCGAGCTGGCCCGGCACAGCTACGTCGGCGCCGCCCAGCGCAACGGTCGACGACTCGTCGTCACCCTGCTCGGCGCCGAGGCCCGGCCGGTCCGGGGCTGGCAGCAGGGCGCCCAACTGCTCGACTGGGGCTTCGCCCTGCCCCGGGACGCCTCGGTCGGCCGCCTGGTCGCGCCCGGCGAACTCGACCGGGCGGCCGAGGCGGCGCCCAGCCCCGCCCCGGCCGCGCCGACCCCGCCGCCACCGTGGCGCGGCCCGGCCGCCACCGCCGGCCAGCGGATCGCCGACGGCGACTGGCGGGTCATCCTCCCGGTGGCCGGTGTCGCCGCCGTGCTGGTGGGTGGGGTGGCGGCGCTGCTGGCCGCCCGCCGCCGCCCCCGCCGCCGCGGCTGACCGCCGGCCCCACCGGGCCACCCGTCCCGCGCCGGTCGCATCCGTCGCGTTGCCGCCCGATCCGGGTGGGTGCGGCCATAGGGTCGGAGCATGCGGGCCCGCCGCGCGCCGATCAGCCCCCGGACCGTGTTCCTGCTGATGATGCTCGTGCTGCTGGGCGTCTTCGTGCTGACCCGGCGCGCCCAGGTGACCGCCGCGCTGCACGCCCTGCGGGACGCCGACCCGGCGACGGTGACCGCCGCCCTGCTCGCCTCGGCGGCCACCATCCCGCTCGCCGCCTGGGGACTGCGGCTCGCGGCGGCCGACCGGATCCCGTTCGGCACCACCGTCGCGGTGCAACTGGCGTCGGCCTTCGTCAACCGGCTCGCGCCCGGTGCCGTCGGCGGGGTGGCGCTCAGCCTCCGCTACCTGCGCCGACAGGGTCTGCCGATGCCGGTCGCCGCCACCACCGTCGCCGTCGACCGGATCACCGGGGTGCTGGCGGTGGCCCTGCTGCTGCCCGTCCTGCTGCCGTTCGCCCGCGGCTCCGGACACCACCTGCTGGCCGCCACCGTCCGCCGGGGCCCCACCCTGCTGCTCGCCGCGGCGGTCACGCTGCTGGTGGTGGCGGTGCTGCTCGCGGTGCCCCGGCTGCGGGCCCGGGTGCGGACCGCCCGCCGGCAGGCGGTCACCGCGCTGCGCTCGCTGGCCCGCAGCGGCCGGGTCCTGCGGCTGCTGGGCGCCAGCGCGGCGCTCACCCTCACCTACGCGGGAGCGCTCTGGCTGAGCCTGCTCGCGGTGGGGCTCCAGGCCGAAGCGGCCCTGCTCGCGCCGGTGGTGCTGGTCTCCGTGGTGGGGGAGGGCGTGGCCTCCGCCGCACCGACGCCCGGCGGCCTCGGCGCCACCGAGGCGGCCCTGGTCTCCGGGCTGCTGCTCTACGGCGTCCCGGTGGACACCGCCGTGGCCGGGGTCCTGGTCTACCGGCTCGCCACCTTCTGGCTCCCCGTCCTGCCGGGTTACCTGGCGTTGCGGGTGCTGGTCCGCCGGCAGGTGATCTGAGGGAGCGACGGGTGGTCCGAGGGACTGGACGGGCCGGTGACGGGTAAGCGCGCCCGCATGAAGGGCCGGGGTCGCATCGTGGTGGTGTCGGCGGACGTGGGCGCCGGCCACGACACCGCCGCGGCCGAACTGGCGCGCCGACTGCGCGACCGGGGCTTCACGGTGGACCGGCGCAACCTCCTCGACGTGCTGCCCCGACCGGCCCGCTGGGCCTTCCGGGAGGCGTACCGGGGCATCCTGCGCTGGCTCCCGTGGGGCTACGAGGCGCTGTTCACCCTGACCAGCCGGTCCCGGCTGACCGTTTCGGTGGTCCGTGCCCTGCTGCGTCCCGTCCGGCACCGACTGGGTCGGGTGATCCCGCCGGACACCCGGGCGGTGGTGACCACCTATCCGTTCGCCAACCAGCTCCTCGGGCCGCTGCGTCGGCAGGGGCAGCTGGTCGTCCCGGTCATCTCGTACGTCACGGACTTCGTGGTCCACCCCACCTGGCTCAGCCCCGGCGTGGACGTCTACTGCACCGTCCGGCACGCCGAGGTGCAGCCCTCCGGGGCCGCCGACGGGATCGACGTGGCGGTCGTGCAGCCGCTGATCTCCGCCGCGTTCGCCGGTCCGTCGCCGATCGACCGACGGCAGGCCAGGCGGCGGTTCGGGCTGCCCGACGGAGAGCGCCTGGCACTGATCGTGGCCGGGGCGTGGGGCGCCGGGGAGGTGGAGACCACGGTGGCCGAGATCGCCGCCGCCGGGATCGTCCGACCGGTGGTGGTCTGCGGTCGCAACGAGGCGCTGTACGAGCGGCTGCGGCAGGAACGGGAGCACGTCTTCGGCTGGGTCGACGACATGCCGGCGCTGATGCGGGCGGTGGACGTCGTGGTGGAGAACGCGGGCGGGCTGACCTGTCAGGAGGCGCTGGCGTGCGGGGTGCCGGTGCTGACGTACCGGCCGATCCCCGGGCACGGCCGGGCGAACGCCTCGATCCTGGACCGGGCCGGCCTCACCCGGTGGGTGCCGACCGCCGCACACCTGCGCCCGGCGCTGGCCGCGCTCGCCGACGGGGATCACCGGCCCGCTCCCGGACCGGGTTCCCGGGTCGACCCGGCCGGCGTGGTCGCCGACGCGGCCACCGTGCCCGGCGGCGCCGGGGCGTACGACGGGCGGCGCGGACGCTTCCGCACCGACTCGCTCGGCGACGCGGTGGCGGTGGTCGTGGCGCTGCTCCAGTCGCCGGGCGGGCCGCGGTGACCGGTGCGGCCGGGCGGCTGCTGGCCGGGGCGGGCACGGCCGCCGCGCTGCACCTCGCCCCGGCGGTCACCGCGCTGCCGGGACGGTCCGGGCGGCTGCTGCCCGGGCTCGCCGGGCTGGGCCCGCCGGACCGGGTGGCGTTGACCTTCGACGACGGTCCCGACCCCGAGTCCACGCCCCGGTTCCTGGAGGTGCTGGCCGCGCACCGGGTGCGGGCCACCTTCTTCCTGCTCGGCTCCCGGCTGCTCCGCTCGCCCGCCCTCGGCCGGGAGATCGTGGCGGCCGGTCACGAGGTGGCCCTGCACGGCTGGGACCACCGGAACCTGCTGCGGCGCGGACCGGTCGGCACGTGGCGTGACCTGGCCGGCGGCCGGGCGCTGATCGCCGCCGTCACCGGCCGCCCCCCGCGCTTCTTCCGCCCGCCGTACGGGGTGCTGACCGGCGCGGCGCTGCTCGCCGCCCACCGGTTGGCGTTGCGGCCGGTGCTCTGGACCTGCTGGGGGCGGGACTGGACGGGCTCGGCCACTCCGGAGTCGGTGCTGCGCACCCTCCGTTCCGGCCTGACCGGTGGGGGCACGGTGCTGCTGCACGACGCCTCCTGCGGCACGGCGGCCCCGGGGGCCTGGCGGGCCGGCCTGGCCGCGCTGCCCCGGCTGCTCGACGAGTGCCGGCGGCGGGGCTGGACGGTGGGCCCGCTGGCCGAGCACGGCAGCGCGGCGCGGTGATCCTCGCGGTGCTGGCCGCGCTCGTCGCGGCCTTCTCCTTCGCCCTCTCCACGACGATGCACCAGCGGGCCGCGAAGCGGCAGCCGGAGAGCCGGGCGCTGGATCCCCGGCTGCTGTTCCGGCTCGTGCGCACCCGGCTCTGGCAGCTCGGCTGGGCGCCGGACGTGGCCGGGGTGGTGTCCCAGACGGTGGCCCTGCGCTACGGCCCGTTGGCCGTCGTGCAGCCCCTGCTGGCCAGCGGGCTCTTCATGGCCATCCTGATCGAGGCCGCCTGGAACCGGCGGCCGGTGCAGCACCGGGACCTGGCCGCGACCGTCGTCGGCGTGGTCGGGCTGGTGGCGTTCGTGGTCACCGTCGACCCGCGGGCCGGGGTCGCGGATCCGGGCGCGACCGCGTGGTGGTGGGTGGCGACGGGCACCGGTGGGGTGGTGGCCGCCTGTCTGCTGGCCGCCCGGCGGACCCGGGGTGCCGCCCGGGGCGCGTTGCTCGGCGTGGCCACCGGCGTCCTCTACGGCGTCGCCTCGGCCCTGCTCAAGTCGGTGGCGACCCGCTTCCACGGCGACCTGGCGGCGCTGGTCCTGGACCCGAGGCTCGCGGCGCTGGTGCTGGTGGGCCTGGTCGGCGTCCAGGTCAACCAGAGCGCCTTCCAGAGTGGGCGGATCGCCGCCCCGTTGACCGCGCTGACCCTGACCGAGCCGGTCACCGGCGTCGTGATCGGGTTGACCGCCTTCCGGGAGGCGCTCTCCCTGTCCGGCCTCCGGATCCCGCTGGTCGTGCTCGCCGTGGTGGCCATCGTGGTCGGCATCTGGCTGGGCGGCACGGCCCCGCGCGCCGACCGGGAAGCCGCCGCCCGGGACTCGGGCCGGTGAGCCGCCGGTCAGGCCCGGGCGGGGTGCCCGCGCCTGACCGGCGGGGCGGTCAGGGTCGCGGCTCGACGTCCCCGCCGGCGCGGATCCGGTCCGCCTCGGCGTCGTCCGCTCCGACGGGGGTGCCGTCGGAGTCGCGGGTGGCGTCGGTCAGGTCGGTGTCGGCCCCGGCGCGGGCCGCGTCGGCCCGGGCGTCGTCCGCGCCCACCACCGGGCGGTCGGAGCCGGGGCCGGTCTCCTCGGTGAGGTCACCGGCGGCGGCCAGGCCCAGCGGGGCGTACCTGGGATCGGTCATGGTCTCTCCTCCTTCGACGGCCTGCACCCCCTGGGCTACCCCGGACGCGTCCCGCCGACACCGGACGCGTCCGCCGACACCGGACCTGCCCGTCGACACCGGACCCGCCCGTCGACACCGGACCCGCCCGCCGACACCGGACCCGCCCGCTGCGGCGGGCCGGTCGCGCCGGGCGCTCAGCGGGCCGGGTCGGGGTCGGGCAGGCGGCGCAGGCCGTCGACGATCCGGGTCGGGCCGCCGGGGGCGGGCACCGGGCCGGCCGGCAGCCGCTCGGGCACCCGCAGGCCGACCCGGGCGCCGCCGGAGGGCTCCGGCCGGACGGTGAGCCGCCCGCCCAGCGAGCCGGCGACCGCGCGGACGATCGCCAGGCCCAGCCCGGTGCCGGTCGCGGTGGGGCGACCGGTCGGCCCGGACAGCAGCTCCGGCACCGCCTCGGCGGCGATGCCGGTGCCCGAGTCGCACACCTCCACCGTCCAGCCGGTCGCGTCGCGCCGGCCGACCAGCGCGATCCGGTCGCCGGGCCGGGTGAACTTGACCGCGTTCTCGATCAGGCAGTCGAGCGCCGCCTCCAGCCGTTCGGGGTTGACCCGGCTCAGCCCGATCGTCGAGTGTGCCGACCAGTCCCGGGCGGCCGTCGGTGACCAGCGCCGCACGATCCGGGACAGCTCGGAGTCCAGGTCGACCGGGCGTACGAGGTCGGGCTGTTCGAGCTGCATCAGGGTGACCAGCCGGTGCGCGATCCGGGTGGCCTTGTCCAGCTCGTCCAGCATGACCGCGGTGTCCTCCAGGGTCGCGGCGTCGTCGTGGGTGCCGCGCAGCAGCTCGGTGTAGCCACGGGCGATGGTCAGCGGGGTGCGCAGCTCGTGGGAGGCGAGCCGGACCAGCAGCTCCTGGCGGTGGGCGCGGTCGCGCTCCGCGGCACCGATCCGCCGCATCTCGTGCAGCAGCACGTGCCGGCGGTGCACGTGCCAGGCCATCACGATGAAGATCACCGCCATCAGCGGCTCCTCGGCGGTCTCCTCCCAGCGGATCTCGCCGACCGCGGCATGGTGGGCGAGGATCGCCCCGGTGCTGGTGGTCACCGCCGCCAGCGCCGCCACCATCCAGGACAGCGGCCAGGTGGTGAAGCCGTAGACCAGCGCCAGGCTGATCCAGACCAGGTGGAACGGCACGGTCTCCTGGCCGGGCAGCAGCCACATCAGCACCACGTTGACCGCGGCGAAGAGGATCCAGACCCGGCCGAGCAGCCGGTCAGTCGACGGCGTACGCATAACCCACGCCGCGTACCGTCTCGATCCGGTCCGGACGGTCCAGCCGGCCGCGCAGCCGGCGGACGGAGACGTCGACGACGTTGCTGCCGGGATCGAAGTGCAGGCCCCAGACGTCGGCCAGCAGCTCGTCCCGGCTGCACGGTCGGCCGGCCCGGGTCATCAGGTGCTGCAGCAGCAGGAACTCCCGCAGCGGCAGGTCCACGTCGACGCCGTCCACGGTGGCCCGTCGCCGGTGCAGGTCCAGTCGGACGGGTCCGACGCTGAGCCACCGGGCCGCGTCGCCGCCCGGCGTGCCCCGCATCCGGGCGCGTACCCGGGCCAGCAGCTCGGCCACCGCGAACGGCTTGCCGAGGAAGTCGGCGGCGCCCGCCTCCAGCACGGCCACCCGGGTGCTGATCTCCGGCACGGCGGAGAGCACCAGCACCGGTTGCTCCGGTCGGCGGCGCAGCAGCCGGTCGAGCACCTGCCGGCCGTCCAGGCCGGGCAGCATCAGGTCCAGCACCACCAGGTCGAAGTCGCGGTGCAGCGCGGCGTCCAAGCCGGCCGGCCCGCTCGCGGCCCGCTCGGTGAGCAGCCCGCCGCCCTCCAGCGCCCGGGTGACCAGGCGCCCGATCCGGTCGTCGTCCTCGATCACCAGTACTCGTCCCACCGTGCCCCCACAGACCTCGGCGACTCTCTGGTAGTTCCATGAAGCCCGCCTCACGTTCGGCCCGCCACCGCCCGAACGGCGCGGATTCCTGTCGCCGTTCCGACAGCAGGCGGGGGGCCGAATGACGCTCACATGACGGCGTCGTCATAAAAGCTCGTCGGCGGCCCGCCGCCGCCCATGCTCCACAGACCAGCCCGGCCGCGTCCGTCGCGGCCGTTCTCCGCTGAACGAGGGGGTGAGGGCATGTCGCGCCGTTCCGTCTGGCCGCGCTGGTTCGTGTCCGCCAGTTGCCTGCTGATCGTCGGGTTCGTCGTCCCGCCCGGGGCGGCGGCGGCCGAGCCGACCACCGGCGCGGTCACCCTCCAGGTCGCCAGCGCCCGCAGCGTCGGCCCGGCGCCGCAGGTCCAGCAGGGCGACCCGGTGGCCGACTACCACTGGATGATCACCGCCGACGACGCCGGCGACCCGCACGACGACCTCGCGCACTGCCTGCCGGCCCGCGCCGGCGTGGCGAGCGCGGCGGACTTCGCCGACCACTGCCGGTGGCCGTCGATCCGCAACACCCCGGGCGCGGTCCCGGTGGTCGCGCAGGGCGACCAGGCCGCCCTCTCCTCGGGTACGCCGTTGCAGGGCCTGCCCGCCGGCCGCTACCTGATCTCGGTGACCGCCGACGGCTACAAGATCGACGGGGAGCACTTCACCGTCACCGCCGGGCAGACCACCGCCGTCACCGTCGGCATGCAGCCCTACCCGTTGCCGCTCGGCACCGTCCGGCTGCGGATCTTCGAGGACAGCGTCCCGGTCGACGGCACCTACGAGGTGGGCGCGGAGAAGGGGCTCGCGGGCTTCACCGCGCACCTGGCCGACGTGATGGGCGAGGTGACCGTCGACTACTACGGCAACCCGCTCTGCACCAAGTACAAGCACAGCGCGCCCGACGCGAGCCACCCGGCCGGGCAGATCGTCTTCGCCGACGGCAAGCCGGTGATCGAGACCGAGTCCACCGGCTGCCGCAGCGACGCGAACGGTGACATCGTCATCCCCAACCTCGGCCCCGACCGGTACGCCGCCCAGGTCGTCGCCCCCGGCGGGCAGAGCTGGGTGCAGACCACCACCCTCGAGGGCGGCCACGACTGGGACGTCTGGGTGCAGGAGGGCGACACCGGGTACGACACCGAGCAGAGCCTCGGCGGCGAGCCGGTGCCGTACGTCGACTTCGGCTTCGTCTCCCCGAAGGCGCTGACCGGTACCGCCACCGGCGCGGTCACCGGGACCGTGGTGCAGGCGTACACCTATGTCGGCGGCCAGGGCGGCGTCACGCTGCCGGCCGACGGGGTGGCCGGCGCGAAGATCGCCGGACCGGTCGCCCGCCCCTGGGTGGCCCTGTCCGACCTCGGCGACGGCGACCGGATGGTCTATCTGGACCGGGGCGCCGCCGACGGCTCCTTCACCATTCCGCACGTCCCCGACGGCGACTACCAGCTGACCCTCTGGGACGGCCCGCAGGAGATGCTGCTCGACTCGTTCAACGTCACGGTCAGCGGCGGGAAGACCGTCGACATCGGCGCGAAGCCCCTCGTGGGCTGGTTCACCGAGATCACCGGCACGGTCTTCGTCGACACCAACGGCAACGGCCGGCGGGACACCGGCGAGAGCGGCGTGCCGCGCTTCCCGGTGGTGCTCAAGGAACGCGACAACTCCCTGATGGACCAGGGCACCAACAGCGTGGTCACCGACAGCGCCGGGCACTACGCCATCAAGGAGGCGTACCCGCTGACGAAGTGGCTGGTGCTGGAGGCGTTCAACACCCGCTACCGGACCACCGGCATCACCTACCAGGCGGCGAACGAGCCGACCCCGACGACGCTGCTCGGCGCGGCCGTCGACGTGGACGTGCTGCCCATCATCGGGCTCACCGGCCGGGTGGACTGGGGGGTGAAGCCCTACCAGGGGGCCGAGAACGGCGGCATCGCCGGCACCGTCACCTACGACACCACCCGCAACGAACTCGACCCGCAGTACGCGGTCACCGAGCCGTACCAGCCGGGCATCCCCGGCATCAAGGTGCACCTGTACGCGGTGGTGCGCGACGACAACGGCGAGCCGGTGCGCGAGGCGGACGGCTCGCTCAAGCGCGGCCCGGAACTCAACGACGCGTACACCTCGGAGACCTGGGCGCCCGGGCGCGGCTGCACCGCCCGGATGTTCGACGGCCGACCGCTCACCGACCAGCTCGCCCTGCCCGACTTCGGCACCGGCGCGAACCAGCTGTGCGTGGAGGCCCCGATGATGGGCTTCCAGGCCGCGCCGACCGACAACGACCCGGCGAACTTCGGGCAGACCGTGAACGGCAACTACGCGTTCGCCGACTCCAAGCTCAACCTGATCCCGCCGGGTGACCCGACCAACCCGGGCGCCGACCACGACCTGCCGCTGTACGCGCCGCTGCCGGACGGCGGCACCCAGCCGCTCCCGCCGGACGACTACCTGGTCAGCGTGGAGAGCCCGACCAACCCGGTCGGCGGCGGCGCGATCTATCAACCCACCCGGGAGGAGGACGTCAACGTCTTCGACGGCGACGGCTTCCTGCCTCAGGAGAACTTCCCGCCCTCGGCCGAGCAGGCCGGTGACCAGCCCGCCCCGCCCGCCCCGCAGCCCGACCCCGGTCAGCCGCCGTCGCAGGGCACCGGCATCAACTCGTCCTGCGCCGGCAAGTTGCACACCGTGCACGTCACCGACCCCGGCTTCCTCGACGGCGGTGGCAGCCCCTTCGAGGGCCAGCAGCGCCCGCTCTGCGACACCAAGCTGGTCGAGGTCCGCGCCGGCCAGGCCAGCGCGCCGAACTTCAACCTCTTCACCCCGGTCCCGCTGCCCACCCACTTCTGGGGCCTCGTGATCAACGACCTGGGCCTGACCCGGGACAAGCGCAGCAGCAACTTCGGTGAGGCCGAGGGCATCCCGAACGTCCCGGTCGGCCTCTACGACTGGGCCGGCCGCCTGGTGGACACCGTGGACACCGACTTCAACGGCATGTACGAGGCGATCGAGCCCTCCACCAGCACGTACAACTGCCCGCTGCCGGCCGGGCCGTGCCCGAACATGTACCGCTTCGTCGGCAACGACCCCGGCCAGCCCGGCCACCTCAACGGCAACTGGAACCCGCGCTACCGCACCATCGCCACCAACTTCCAGGCCTGGCCGGGGCTCTACACGGTGACCGACACGGCGCCGACCCAGGTCGCCGCGATCGGCATCGGCCCCGGGTCCGGGCAACTCGGCGCGGTGCAGTGCGACCCGGCCGGGGACACCCCGCAGCTCTTCTCGGCGTCCCGGCCCTTCCTGCGCAGCACCGACACCGACCGGCGGGTCACCCTCACCGGCACCGGGTTCGGTGCCCGCGGCCCGCGCAGCGCGGTCCGCTTCGACAGCGCCGGCACCGACCCGACGGTCACCGTCACCTCCTGGTCGGACCAGCGGATCGAGGTGACCGTCAGCGGCGGCTCGGTCGGCCCGGCCGAGGTGAGCGTCACCGCCGACAACGGTCGGCAGACCACCAACGGGCTCACCTTCCAACTGCTGGGCGCCACGACCGGCACCGGCATCGGGGGTGCGGCCAACCCGCGGCTGTTCCAGGTGAAGCCGCCCGCGTGGGCGGTCCGCACCGGGGAGACCACGTACGCCTCCGTCCAGGCGGCGCTGGAGGCGGCGGCCACGGCCGGTGGCATCGCGGTCGTGGCGGTCTGGCCGAACACCCCCGGACCGGACAACCCGGCCGGCGCGTACTTCGAGAACGTGGTCGTGCACTCCTCCGTGCGGTTGCAGGGCGTCGGCCCCGGCGGCCGGTACGCCGACGGCACGGTGGTCGCCGGGTCGATCCTCGACGGGCGCGGCTTCGGCATCGACAACCCGACCGGCCTGGCCTGGCTCAACCTGGTCGCCTCCGTCCCGCACGCCGGCCCCGCGTCGGTGCCCGACGGCGCGGTGGTCACCGTGCTGGCCCGCGCCAACCAGTTCACCGCCGGCAACGCCGTCACCGTCGACGGGTTCCGGATCACCGGCGGCAACCAGTCCGACTTCGCCGGCAACGTCAACGACGTGACCGGCGGGGTCACCACCCCGTACGGCGCGCCGGGCGCGGTGGTCACCCAGGGCGGCGGGATCTACCTGCACGGCGCCGCCCGGTACGCCCAGCTCACCGACAACGTCATCGTCGGCAACAGCGGCTCGTACGGCGGCGCGGTCCGGGTCGGCACGCCCTACCTGAACACCGGCAACGACCATGTCACCATCTCCCGCAACCAGATCCGGGACAACGGCGGCACCAACCTCGCCGGTGGCATCGGCATCTTCGCCGGCAGCAACGCCTACTCGGTCGACCACAACGCCATCTGCGGCAACTTCTCCGCCGAGTACGGCGGCGGGGTCAGCCACTACGGCCTGTCCTACAACGGCCGGATCGCCGACAACCGGATCTGGCTCAACCAGTCGTACGACGAGGCCGGCGGTGTGATGGTCGCCGGGGAGCTGCCCGCCGACCCGACGAAGCTCTCGCCGGGCTCCGGCGCGGTGGAGATCGACTCCAACGTGATCGAGGCGAACCTGGCCAACGACGACGGCGGTGGCCTCCGGCTGCTCCAGGCCGGTGACGTGCCGATCTCGGTCACCGACAACATGGTGGTGGACAACATCTCCACGCACGAGGGCGGCGGGGTGGCGCTCGACGACGCCACCGACGTGCGGTTCGTCAACAACACGGTGACCGGGAACATCACCACCGCGACCGCCGCCACCAGCACCGGCCGGGCCGCCCCCGCCGGCCTCTCCACCGCGGCCAACAGCGAGCAGCTCCAGGCCACGCTGCCGGCCGGCGCGCCGACCTTCAGCAAGCCGAAGCTGTTCAACAACGTCTTCTGGGACAACCGGGCCGGCGAGTGGGACGGCGTACGGGTCAACGGCATCGGCGCCGTCGACGCGCCGGCCGGTGAGGCGCTGCGGCACTGGGACATGGGCTCCGCCGACGGGGTGGGTCCGCTGACCCCGACGAACTCGGTGCTCCAGGACACCACCGGCACCACGCTCAGCGGCACCAACCGGGTGGGCGTGGACCCGCAGTTCCGTACCCCGTTCCCGGTGTCGGTCTCGATCCTCACCTCCCGGACGTTCCCGTCGTTCCGGCAGGCGGTGATCGTGCTCCAACCGGCCCCGCTGACCGCCATGGGCGACTACCACCTGGCCGGCGCCGGCTCCCCGGCGAACGACCTCGGGGTCACCTCCCGCACCTACGGCACCTTCACCGTGACCGCCCCGACCGACGACGTCGACGGCCAGCCGCGCAGCACCACCCGCCCCGACGCGGGCGCCGACGAACTGTCCTGATGCGTCCGGGCGGCCGGCCCACACCGGCCGCCCGGGCCTCCGCCCACCCCGATCAACCCAGGAGGAGATCGTGACCGATCCCGTACGGCGGCGGAGCATCAGCCGGCGCGCCCTGCTGGCCGGTGTCACCGGCCTGGGCGCCTGGGCGGTCCTGCCGGAGAGCGGCTCCGACGCGCAGCCGCGCCGCCCGGCCGCGGTGCTGCCCCGGGCGGTGGCGAACCCGACGGCGAACGTGCACCTGGCCGCCACCGACGGCTGGGTCTCCATGCCGCAGGGCGCGCCGCCGATCAGCCCGTTCTGGCCCGACCCGCTCGCCCCGCCCGACGCCGACCTCTACGTCTTCGGCTTCCGCGACGTCACCGGGCTCTCCGCCACCGAGGTCACCGCCCAGCGGGGCAAGGCGCAGGTCAGCGCCCCGCTGCTCGGGTTCGACCAGGAGACCGACATCCGGATCACCCTGACCAACCTCGGGCTGTCGGTCCGCCCCGACCTCACCGACGGGCACACCGTGCACTGGCACGGCTTCCGCAACGCCATCCCGCTCTTCGACGGGGTGCCGGAGCTGTCCATGTCGGTGCCGATCGGCCGGGACTTCACCTACTTCTTCCGGCCGCACGACGCCGGCACCTACATGTACCACTGCCACTTCGAGGACGTCGAACACGTGCAGATGGGGATGACCGGCATCGTCTACGTCCGCCCCGTCCAGAACGCCGGCACCCCCGACGTCCCCCCGGGCCGGTACGTCTACAACGACGGTGACGGTTCCACCCGCTACGACCGGGAGTTCGCCCTCATGCTCACCGAGGTGTGGGCGGAGGCGCACTACCGGGACGCGCACATCCAGACCACCGACTGGACCGACTACCAGCCGTCCTTCTTCGCCTTCAACGGCCGCTGCTACCCGGACACCCTCGCCCCCGGCGGCGACCCGCTCAGCGCCACCGCCGGCCGGCTGCGCTACCAGCCGATCTCCTCGCTGATCACCGCCAACGCGGGGGAGCGGGTGCTGCTGCGGCTGGCGAACCTCGGCTACCAGAACCACACCCTCACCGTGGACGGCATCGACCTGCTGGTGGTCGGCAAGGACGCCGCGCTGCTGCGCGGCCGGGACGGCAGCGCCGAGTACCAGGTGACCAACAGCGTCGAGATCGGACCGGGCGAGAGCCGGGACGTCATCTTCACCGCGCCGGACGCCGGCACCTACCTGCTCTACGACCGTGACCTGACGTCGCTGGCCAACGCCGGCGCCGGACGGGGCGGCCAGTTGACCGAGATCCGCGTCTCGCCGCCGGGCACGCTCGCGCGGCAGACCAGGGCGAACGCCTGAGATGGGGGTAACGATGCTTCGTGGAGACCGTGGCCGGTGGCGGCGGCTGAGCGCGGTGCCGCTCGTCGCCGCCATCGTCGCCGTGCTCGTCGTGCCCGACCCGCACGAGGTGGCGGCCAGCCCGCCGGCCGGCCTGGAGTGCCTCAGCTCCGGCGACAACGCCTTCGACCTCACCGCCACCGGCGGCTACGCGGCCATGCCGGACGGGAACACCATCTACATGTGGAGCTACGCCGCCCGCGGCGGGGCGTTCCAGCTCCCCGGCCCCACCCTCTGCGTCGACAGCGGGGTGAAGGTCACCGTCGTGCTGCACAACACCCTGCCGGAGCCCACCTCGATCACCTTTCCCGGCCAGGCGCAGGTGCTCGCCGGTGGGCAGCCCGCCCAGCCGGAGGCGGACGACGCCGGCAACCTGACCTCGCTGACCACCACCGCGGCGGCCGGCACCGGCTCGGTGACGTACACGTTCACCGCCGGGCCGCCCGGCACCTACCTCTACCAGTCCGGCACCGACGTGCAGAAGCAGGTGCAGATGGGGCTGTACGGGGCGCTCGTGGTCCGCCCGGCCGGGCACCCCGACCGGGAGAACGACCGGGCGGACTCCGCGTTCGACCCGGATCACGAGTACCTCTACCTGCTCGGTGAGATCGACCCTGACCTGCACCTGGCCGTCGAGCGGAAACGGGCGTACGACTTCACGAAGTACCGGGCCCGGTACTTCACCATCAACGGGCGCAGCATGCCGGACACCATCGCGCCGAACCACGCCGACTGGCTGCCCGCCCAGCCGTACGGGGCGCTGATCCACATCCGCCCGTACGACCCGGTGGGGAACGCGAAACCGGCGCTGATCCGCTATCTCAACGCCGGCTCGGTCGCCTACCCGTTCCACCCGCACGGCAGCGACGAGCAGCTGATCGCCCGGGACGGGCGGCCCGCGCAGGGCCCCGGCGGGCAGGATCTCTCCTTCTCCAACTTCCTCATCGACGTCGCGCCCGGGCAGACCGTGGACACGCTGATGATCTGGAAGGACGCCGAGCACTGGGACGCGGACGCCAACCCGATCCCGGTGCCGCTGCCGTCGTTGCAGGACCAGATCGTCGGGCCCGGCCCGGAGACCTGGTTCGCGGAGAACCCGTACCTCGGCGGCGCCCCCGGCGAGCTGCCGCCGGGCGTGGTGCAGAACAACGAGTGCGGCGAGTACTACCACGTGGCGCACAGCCACGCGCTGGAACAGGCCACCAACTACGGGGCGAGCTTCGGCGGCATGATGACGCTGATCCGCATCGACCCGCCCGCCGGGTGCCCGGCATGACCAGGCAGGGGAGGGCGACGATGATTCTGACCCGTACACCCCGGCTCGTCGCCGGGTTCGCGGCGGCGCTGCTGGCGCTCGGCCCGGCCCCGGCGCGGGCCGCGGCCCCGGTCGCCGCGGCGCCGGCCGGCCCGGCGGCGGCCACCTTCGCCGGCCCGCCGGGCCCGCCGCAGGGCCCGCTGCCGCAGACCGGCTGCCAGCTCGCCGACGGTACGGCCACCTGCGAGCTGTGGGCGAAGCCCGGCTCGGTGGTGCTGCCCGGCGCCGCCACCCCGGTGCCGATCTGGGGCTTCGCGTCGACCGACGCCGCCCCGGCCACCGTGCCCGGTCCGGTGCTGGTCGTCGACCAGGGCGCCCGGGTCACCGTGACCGTGCACAACGGACTCGCCGACGCCCTGGCGCTGGCGTTCCCGGCCGTCACCGGGCTGGCCCCGGACCGGGTCGGCGCGGCCCCCGGCGGCACCCGCGCCTACACCTTCACCGCGTCCCGCCCCGGCACCTACCTCTACGAGGCCGGTCACACCGCCCAGGGCGCCCGGCAGGTCGCCATGGGCCTGGTCGGCGCGCTGGTCGTCCGCGCCCCCGCCGTCGCGGGCCGGCCCAGCGCGTACGGCGACGCCGCCTCGGTCTACGACGACGAGGCGCTGCTGGTGCTCACCGAGGTCGACCCGGCGCTCAACGCGGCCCCGCTCACCTTCGACCTGCGCCGGTACGCCCCGAAGTACCGCCTGATCAACGGCAAGGCGTTCCCGGAGACCGACGTGGTCGCCACCGACGTCGGCCGGAAGGTGCTGCTGCGGTACGTGGCCGCCGGGGTGCAGCCGCACCCGATGACCCTGCTCGGGCTCGACCAGTCCGTGGTCGGCCAGGACGCCCGGCCGGCCGCGTACCCGGAGGCGGCGGTCACCGTGCCGCTGCAACCGGGGCAGGCCGTCGACGCGGTGGTGAGCGTGCCGGCCGGCCCGGACGGGCGGCGGTTCGCGCTGCTGGAGTCCGGCGGGCAGCTCAACAACGTCGGCCAGCGCTACGGCACCACCGTCACCGGGGTCAGCCCGCAGCAGGCGTTCGGCGGCATGCTGACCTTCCTCGACACCAACCCGCCGCCGGTCAGCGGCGACCACGTCGGCCCGACCGCGGCGAACGTCCGGGCCGCCCCGGATCCGGCCAGCGTGCGGGACGCGGTGACCGTCACCGCCGACTTCACCGACGCCCGCAACGGCAACTCGGTGGTCGACCGGGCCGAGGCGGTCGTCGACGACCTGCGGATCGCCGAGGGCACCGGGGTGCCGTTCAGCGCCGCCGCGTTCGGCGCCGGGGCGACGGTCACCGGGGCCACCGCCGCGCTCCCCGCCGAGCTGCTCACCACCCTCAGCCAGGGTCGGCACACCATCTACGTCCGGGGCCACGACGTCGCCGGCAACTGGGGCGTCGTCGGCAGCACCACCCTCACCCTCGCGGTCACCGGCGCGGTCACCACCGCGGTGACCCTCACCCCGAACCCGACCGCCGGCACCGGCGACGTCGCCCTCTCCGCCTCCGGCGACGACAGCGGCCTCGGCGGCACCGTCACCGGCGCGGAGTACTTTGTGGACAGCACCGGCGTCACCGGCACGGGCACCCCGCTCACCCTGGCCAACCCCGGTACGGCGGCCACCGCCGAGTCCGGCACCCTGCCCGCCGTGGTGGTCGCCGCGCTCGCCGAGGGGCGGCACACCGTCCTCGTGCACACCCGGGACTCGTTCGACCTCTGGGGCCCGTACGCGTCCGCCGACCTGGTGGTCGACCGGACCGTGCCGACCCTGCTCTCCGGCGCGGTGCAGCCCGCCGCCACCAACGGCAGCACCGGATCGGCGTCCGACCCGACGGACCTGCGGATCAACGCCGCGTTCACCGACCCCACCGGCGGCGGGGTGCACTCGGTGGTGGCCGCCGCCGAGGGCTTCCTCGACACCGGCGGGGCCGACGGCACCGGGTTCACCTTCGTGGCGCTCGACGGTGCCTTCAACGGCGCTACCGAGAACACCTACGGCCTGCTGCCGCTGAGCGAGCTGACCGGGCTCGCCGACGGCGTCCACCAGGTGCTGGTGCACGCCCGGGACTCCGCCGGCAACTGGGGGCCGCTCGCCGCGGTCACCTTCACCCTGGACCGCACCGGCCCGGTGACCAGCGCCGTCACCGCCACCCCGAACCCGACGGCCCGGGCGGCCACCCTCGCCCTGACCGCCACCGCCACCGACGCGCTCTCGGCGGTCACCGCCGCCGAGTGGTACGAGGGCACCGACCCGGGCGTCGGCCACGGCCACCCGATGACGGTCAGCGGGACGGCCGTCTCGGCCACGGTCGCCCTCAACGGGTTCAGCCGGGGCAACCACACCCTGCGGGTGCGGGCCCGCGACGCCCTCGGCACCTGGGGCGCCCCCGGCGCGGTGACGGTCGGCGTGGACCCGCCGAACGCCATCTTCGCCGACGCCTTCACCGCCGGCACCAGCGCCTGGTCGCAGGTGGTCGGCACGGTGTCGGCGGGCTCCGGTCAACTGGTCGCCGGCACGGTCGGCTACGTCGTGGACGCCACCCCGGCCGCCGAACCGAGCGTCCACACGGCGTTCGACCTCACCCTCGGCACGATCAACCCGCAGACCGCCACGGTCACCGTCCATCAACTGCGCAACGCCGCCGGCAACCCGCTCGCGGTGGTCCAGTACCGGCGCAGCAACGGGGTCAACCAGTTCCGGCTGGGCCTGCTGCGGCCGGCCGGGTGGGCGTACACCGGGTGGGTGGCGGCCTCCGGCGGGACCGTGCGGGTCGACTGGTCCTCGGCCACCGCGGGCGCCGCGACCCTGAAGGTCGGCACGGTCACGGTGGGGACGCTGACCGGCGACACCAGCGGCTACCTGGTGGAGTCGGCGGCGCTGGGCCTGGTGGCCCGGACCGCCACCACCAGCGGCTCGCTGAGCTTCGACACCTACGCCTCCACCCGCTACACCGCACCCTGACGCCGCACGTGGGGCCGGGCGTCGGCCCGGCCCCACCGTCCACGAGGAGTCCAGACGATGGTCGCGATCCCGTCCCGCATCCCGCGCCGCCACGTCGGCCGGGCCGTGCTCCTGCTGCTCGTCCTGGCGCTGGTCGCGGTGTCGATCGTCCGCTTCGGCGGCGACGCCTCGGCGCGGCAGGGCTACACCGTCCCGCACGACGGTCAACTGGAGGCCACCCTCGGTGTCCGCTTCACCCAGGCCGCCGTGGTCGGCGACGGCGGCCTGGTGGAGCTGCGCTACGTCGTGCTGGACACCCAGAAGGCGTCGGCCTTCCAGAACGACACGAAGCATCCACCGCGGCTGCGCAACGAGCGGTCCGGGAAGCTGGCCTGGCGCGCGGCGCTGATGAAGCAGGGGCACGAGCTGCGCCCCGGGCAGAGCTACTACCTGCTCTATCTGAACGCCGAGAGCGCCATCAAGCGGGGCGACCGGATCGAGATCACCTCGGGGCCGCGCCGGCTGGCCCACGTACCGGTGCGGTGAGCGGGGTGCGCCGGCTGCTCCGCGTCCTCGCCGTCGTCGCCCTCGCCGGGCTGACCGTGCCGGTCGGGTCGACGCCCGCCCAGGCCCACGCCTATCTGGCCCGCAGCGCGCCCGCCGACGGGGCGGTGCTGGACGCGGCGCCGGAGACCCTCAGCCTCTCCTTCACCGAGCACGTGGAACTCGCCGCCGCCCGGATCGCCCTGGTCGACGGCGACGGCCGGCACTGGGCGGTCACCGGGCTGGCGCTGCGCGACGCGGACGGCGCACCGGCCGCGCCGGACGCCGACAGCGAGGAGCCGGTGACCCTGGTCGCCGGCCTGCCCGCCCTGCCGCCGAACACCTACCACGTCACCTGGCGGACGCTCTCCACCGACGACCTGCACACCACCAACGGCACCCTGGTCTTCGGGGTGGGCCGGCAGGTCACCGCCACCGGCACCGCCGGCCCGGTCGGCCCCGGCCCCCGGGAGACCGTCGCCCGGGCCCTCGGCCTGCTCGGCCTCGCCGTCCTCGTCGGCGGCGCCGCCCTCGCCCTCCTGCACACCGCCCTCCCCGCCCGCCGCCGCGAGGTGCCGTCCGGTGCGGACCCGACGGTCCGCCGGCGGTTGCTCGTGGTCGCCGGGTACGCGGGGGCGGTGGCGTTGCTGGCGGCGCCGCTGCAACTGGCGATCCAGCTCGCGGGGGCGGAGGGTGCGCGCGGGCGACTGCTCGCCGACCAGCTCACCAGCGGGCGCTGGCTGCTGCGCGAGGTCGGCACGGCCACGCTGCTCACGGTGGTGGCCCTCGCCGCCCGCCGCTGCCGGCCGGTCGCCGGCCCGACCGCCCCGCCCACCGACGGCGTGACGGCCCCGGCCGGTCCGCCCGTCGACAGCCCGGCCGGACGCGGGTCCGTGACCGTCGGGGTGCTCGGTGCGCTCGCCGCCGCCGCCGGCACCGCCCTGCTCGGTCACCCGATGGGCGGCGCGACCCGGACCGCCCTGATCGGCGGGATCCATGTGCTGGCCGCCGGCGGCTGGGCCGGCGCGGTCCTCGCCGCGGCCGTCGCCCTGCTGCCGCTGCTGCGCCGCACCCCCGACCGCGCCGCCCAGGTACGCGCCCTGCTGCGCGCCTTCGCCGTCCTCGCCGCCGGCTGCCTCACCCTGCTCGTGCTCACCGGGCTGCTGCTCACCGGCCCCCAGGTGGCCACCGTGGACGCGCTGCGCGGCTCGCCGTACGGGCTGCTGCTGCTCGGGAAGGTGGCGGTGGCCGGGGTGGCCGGGCTGCTCGGCCTGCGGACCGCCCGTCGGCTGCGTCGCGCCGACCTGCCCCGCCGGGGGCTGCTCGTCGAGGCCGGCCTGCTGGCCGTCGCGCTGGGCCTGGCCGGGGCGCTCGCCGCCGCCGGCCCCGGTCGCGGTCCGGCCTTCCCGACGGCCGCCGCCGGCCGGAGCGAACCGCTGGTCAGCGGCCAGGTCGCCGACCTCGTCGACACCGTCGCCGTACGCCCCAACCGGCCGGGCCGCAACATCGTCAGCGTCACCGTCGGCGACACCCGCCGGCCGGCGCCCGGCCCGGTGACCGGGGTGTCGCTGCTGCTCACCGGCCCGAACGGGGAGCATGCCGTACACCCGGTGACCCGCACCGCCGACGGCTGGGTGGCCACGGTCGACGACATCCGTACGCCGGGCGACTGGCGGGTGGGGGTGACGGTGCTGCGCGACGGGTTGCCCCCGGTCACCGACACCCACCCGTGGCTGGTGCCCGCCGCCGGGTCGACCGGTCCCGCCGTCCGGGGCCCGGCCGCGCCGCTGCGACCGGTGCTCGACCGGGCGGCGCTGCTGCTGACCATGATCGGCGTGGCCGTCGCGGCGCTGGCCGGCTGGCGGTGGCGTCGTCGGACCAGCGCCGCCGGACCGACACCGGGCCGCGCGTCCGGCGGCGACCCGCACGACGGTCCCGACGAGCCGGCGGGGACGCCCGACGGGTTGGCCGTCAGCGGGGGCGTACGGGCCGGACCCTGACCCGGATCGCTCCCGGGACGCGACCGACGGCGCGTTCGGGGACCTGTCCGACGGCGGCGCACCGGCACCGGACGCACGACTGCGCAGTCGACCGGCCAGCGTACCGGCCCGGCCGGTTCGCCGGACGCGAATGGCGGAGCAGGCGACCCGATCGTGGCGGCGTGGCTACCGTCCGGGGGCATGAGAGTCCTGCCCGCCGCGCTGGCCACCGCCCTGCTCGTACCCGCGCTGAACCTGCCCACGGCGGCCGTCGCGGTCGGTCGGACGACGGTGCGCGGCGGCCGGGCCGGTCTGCCGGCCGCTGCGCCGCCGTGCCCGAACGTGCCCGCGCCGGCGACCCGCCCGCCGCAGCCCCCGCCGCCGGACGACGCGGCGGCCCGGGCCGTCGGCGGGGCCGCGCTGGCCACCGCCGGCCTGGCGGTGCCGCCCGCGGTCGCCGCGCCGCCGGCCGTCACCGCCACCTCCTGGGTGGTCGCCGACCTGGACAGCGGCGCGGTGCTGGGCGGCTGCGGCCCGCACGAGTACGGCGTGCCGGCCAGCGTGCAGAAGCTGCTGCTGGCGGCCACCATGCTGCCCCGGCTGGACCCGCAGCGGGAGGTCACCGTGACGGCGGAGGACCTGGCCATCGAGCCGGGCAGCTCCGCCGTGGGGCTCGCCGAGGGCGGCCACTACCGGATCGAGACGATCTGGCTGGGCCTGCTGCTCAAGTCCGGCAACGAGGCGGCCAACGCGCTGGCCCGGCTGGGCGGTGGCCCGGACGGCCAGGCCGGCGGGATCCGCGCGATGAACGAGGAGGCCCGGCAGCTCGGCGCCCTCCAGACCCACGCGGTGACCCCCTCCGGACTGGACGGGCCCGGCCAGTTCACCAGCGCGTACGACCTCGCGCTGATCGCCCGGGCCTGCTTCGCCGACCCGAACTTCCGCCGCTGGACCGCGACCCGGACGGCCGAGATCCCCGGCCAGCCGGCGCTGCGGGAGAAGCCCTTCCAGATCCAGAACGACAACCAGCTGCTCTACCGGTACCCGGGCGCGCTGGGCGGCAAGACCGGCTTCACCGACCTGGCCCGGCACACCTACGTGGGCGCGGCGCAGCGCAACGGCCGGCGGCTGCTGGTGACCCTGCTCGGCGCGGAGATCCCCACCCAGCGCGGCTGGGAGCAGGGCGCGGCCCTGCTCGACTGGGGGTTCTCGCTGCCCGGCGACGCCGCCGTCGGCCGGCTGGTGCGCCCCGGCGAGCTGACCGGTGCCAGCCCGTCGCCGTCCGGGCCGGCGTCGGCCCTCGCCGGTGGGGAGCGGCTGCGCGGTGCGCCGACCACCGACCCGACCCCGTGGTCCGGGCCCGCGCCCGCGCTCGGGGTGGGTGCGCTGCTGGTGGCCGGGGGAGCGGTGCTGCTGGCCCGCCGACGGCGGCACGCCGTCCGGGCCCACACCAGTGGCACCGGTCGAGGCCGGTAGCCGCCGGGCCGGTGTGCGCGAAGGTCCACCGCCGCCCGGCTCCGTCCGGTAGACAGGCAGCGTGAGCAGCCGGGGCGGACCGTCGGACGTCGCCCGGCGTACCGTCGGTCGGGGCCTGGCGGCGCTGGTCACGGTGGCCGTCGCGGTCGCCGGCTGCCAGCGGCCCCCGCCGGCACCCCCGCCGCCGTCGCCTTCCGCGACCGGGCCGCGCGCCCCGGCGGACGTCGTCGTGCTCACCGACGTCGACCCGCGCATCCGCGCCGACATCCGGTACGCGGGCGCGCACAACTTCGTCGGCCGCCCCGTCGCCGGCTATCCCGAGCCGCTCTGCCTGCTCACCCGGGCGGCGGCCGAGGCGCTGCGCCGGGTGCAGTCCGCCGCGCTCGCGACCGGTCACGGCCTCAAGGTGTACGACTGCTACCGCCCCCAGCGGGCCGTCGACGACTTCGTCGCCTGGGGCAAGCTGCCCGACCAGCAGCAGATGAAGGCCGAGTTCTATCCCGACGAGCCCAAGTCGAGGCTCTTCGCCGACGGCTACCTGGGCGCGCCGACCGCGCACAGCCGGGGCAGCACCGTCGACCTCACCCTGGTGCCCGCCGCGCCCCCCGACCAGGCCGCGTACGTGCCCGGACAGCCGCTGGTCGCCTGCACCGCACCCGCCGGTCGGCGCTTCGGCGACAACTCCGTCGACATGGGAACCGGCTTCGACTGCTTCGACCCGCGCGCCCACACCGCCGACCCCCGGGTCACCGCGGACGCCCGGGAGAACCGGGAGCTGCTGAAGCGGCTGATGACCGCGCAGGGCTTCGAGAACTATCCCCGGGAGTGGTGGCACTACCGGTTCACCGCCGAGCCGTACCCGGCGACGTGGTTCGACTTCCCGGTGGCCCGGTCGTCGCTGCGCTGAACGCCGTCCCGGCCGGTCGACCGGCCGGGACGGCGTCGCGCGGTCAGAGGATGCCGCGGGCGGCGAACGCGGCGCGGGTCGCGTCGGCGGCGGACGACCCGTAGAGCCGCTGCGCGGCGGCCACGGTGGCCAGCGCGGCGTCCCGGAACGAGGTGTCCGGGGCGAAGTCGAACTGCGCCTCCACGATCAGGGTGCTCGCCCTGCGGTCGCCGAGGCTGCCCCGGATGTCCCACAGCGCCCGCGACCAGATCTCCCCGTCGGCGTGCACCTCGCCCACCACGTCGGCCGGGTAGACCTTGGTGCCGTCGAGCCGGCGCAGGCAGTGCGGGGCGGTACGCGTGTAGGCGACCGAGTCCCAGTCGGCCACGCAGGCCTCCGGGGTCTTCGTCGGCGTGCCGGTGGCCCAGCTGGTCACCGCGACCGCCAGGTAGTCGCCGAACGCCTCGCCGATGGCGCCGGACTCGGCGTTGGTGCCGAAGCCGGGCACCTGACCGTCCTGCACCGAGTGGCCGTACTCGTGGACGATCACCTCGGCGTCCTCGGCGTCGTCCACCCCGCCCTTGCCCAGGGTGATGTTGGCCTTGTCGTCGCGGAAGAACGAGTTGTCGCCGCCGTACTGGTCGATGCGCAGCTCGATCTGCCGCTGGTTGACCGGGCGCAGGGTGCTGCCGAAGCCGAGTGACTGGAGGTAGGCCTGGGCGGTGTTCACCCAGTGGTAGCCCATGACCTGCTCGAACTGGTCGGCGTCCCGGTGCCAGGCGGGGAAGTTGCCGTCGACCGCCCGGGCCGGCGTGCCGGTCTTGCTCTTGACCACCACGTACCGGCCGGTGAGGGTGCCGGAGCCGTCCAGGTTGGTCAGCAGCACCGACCGGTACGCCCCGGCCAGCGCCGGGTAGTCGGCGTCCTTCTGGTCGGTCAGGCTCTGGTCGCCGAGCTGCTGCACCGGGTTGGGGGCGAAGACCGTCGCGGCGGCGGTGTTGCCGTACGGGTCGCCGGCCGCCTGGACGGTCGTGCCGCCGGCGACCAGCGCCGCGGTGGCCGCCGTGGCGACCAGCGCGGAACGTCGGAGGTGGAGGTGCATTCATGATCCCTTCACGGGTGGATCGATGCGCTGAGACTAGGCTTCGCCCGACCCCCTGCCAACCCTCGACGGGCAGGCCAGCCGCCTCCCGTCGTCGCCCGTGAGGAGCCCACCGTGGAGACCGGACGGATCGGACCGCCCCTGCGCGCCGGAGAGCGCGAGACGCTGCGCGCGTTCCTCGACTACCACCGCGCCACCCTGGCTCAGAAGTGCGCGGGCCTCACCGACGAGGAGCTGCGCCTGCGGGCGTCGCCGCCGTCGACGCTCTCCCTGCTCGGCCTGGTCCGGCACATGGCCGAGGTGGAACGCGCCTGGTTCCGCCGGGTCATCGCCGGTGAGGACGTCCCGCTGGTCTGGTCGGCGACCGACGACTACCAGGAGGCGTACGACGCCACCGGTGCGAGCCGCGCCGAGGCGTTCGAGGCGTGGCAGCGGGAGGTGGCGCACGCCCGCCGCATCGAACGGGAGGCCGAGTCGCTGGACGTCACCGGCCACCAGGTCCGCTGGGGCGAGGACGTCTCACTGCGCCTGGTGATGCTGCACATGATGCACGAGTACGCCCGGCACAACGGCCACGCCGACTTCCTCCGCGAGGCGATCGACGGCACCGTCGGCGTCTGACCGGCGGGTGTCGGAAGGACGACGCCGCGGCACCGCCCCGGCGGGTTGACCGGACCGGTGGTCCGGTCGATCCTCGGGGGATGGCGCAGCCGACCACGGAACACTCCGGGCTGCTCGGCCGCGCGGAGCGCCGCCGGGCCCCGCTGACCGAGCTGTACCGGCGACTGCACCGGCATCCCGAGCTGGGGCTGCGGCTGCCGCGCACCCAGCAGGCCGTGCTCGACGCCCTGCGTCCACTCGGCCTGGAGCTGCGTACCGGCACCACCTCCACCGCCGTGGTCGCCCGGCTGCCCGGACGCGGGGAGGCACCGCCGGTGCTGCTCCGCGCCGACATGGACGCGCTGCCGCTGACCGAGCGCACCGGCCTGCCGTACGCCTCCGAGGTCGACGGCGTGATGCACGCCTGCGGTCACGACGCGCACACCGCCATGCTGGTGGAGGCCGCCCACCTGATCGCCGACGCCCCACCGGGCCCACCCGGCGACGTGATCCTCATGTTCCAGCCCGGCGAGGAGGGGCACGACGGCTGTCGTACGGTGCTGGCCGACGGCCTGCTCGACGGCGCGTTCGCCGCGTCCCGCGCGTACGCCCTGCACCAACTGCCGGCGCTGCCGTCCGGGACGGTCGCCACCCGGCCCGGCGCCCTGCTGGCCGGCGCCGACCGGCTCACCGTGACCGTCCGGGGCAGGGGCGGCCACGTGGGCCTGCCGCACCTGGGCGTCGACCCGGTGCCGGTGCTCTGCGCCGTGGTGCTGGCCGTGCAGCAGATGGTCACCCGCCAGTTCGACGTCTTCGACCCGGTCGTGGTGACCGTCAACCGGCTCGACGCGGGAACCCCCGGCGCGGGCCTCATCCCGGACACGGCGACCGCGGAGGGCACCATCCGCACCTTCAGCGACCCGGTCCGCGGCCGGGTCGCGGAGGCGCTCACGACGGTCGCCACCGGGGTCGCCACCGCCCACGGGTGCACCGCCGAGGTCCGGATCGACCCCGGCTACCCGCCGACCGTCAACGACCCGGCCGAGGCCCGCTGGGCGCGGGAGACGGTCGCCGGGGTGCTCGGCGCCGACCGGGTGCACGAGCTGCCCACGCCGGTGCCGGCCAGCGAGGACTTCGCCTACCTGCTGCACCGGATGCCCGGCGCGATGCTGCTGCTGGGCACCCGGCCGACGGACGGGCCCGTCGCGCCCGTGCACTCCGCCGGGATGCGACTCGACGAGGCAGCGCTGACCACCGGGGTCGCCGCCCTGGCCGCGCTGGCACTCACCCCGCGCGACTGAGCGGCGGGACCTCGGTCCCCGGGGACGGGGCTTGCGGCCCTGACCGCCGTCCCTTCCGCCGAGAAACGTGGGCGGGGAGAACGGCGTGAGGAGGAGCCATGAAGGCACTCGTGTACGGCGGCCCCGGCCAGAAGACCTGGACCGAGATCCCCGATCCGACGATCAACCACCCCCGGGACGCGGTGATCCGGGTCGACGCGGTGACCATCTGCGGCACCGACCTGCACATCCTCGGCGGCGACGTGCCCGAGGTCCAGGCCGGTCGGGTGCTGGGCCACGAGGCGGTCGGCACCGTGACCGCCGTCGGCGACGGGGTGGCGAACCTCAAGGTGGGCGACCGGGTCCTCGCCTCCTGCATCTCCGCGTGCGGCGTCTGCCGCTACTGCCGGGAGGGCGTCTACGGGCAGTGCCTCGGCGGCGGTGGCTGGATCCTCGGCCACACCGTCGACGGCGTCCAGGCCGAGTACGCCCGCATCCCGTTCGCCGACCTGTCGACGTACCGGCTGCCGGAGTCGGTCACCGACGAGTCGGCCGTGCTGCTGGCCGACATCCTGCCCACCTCGTACGAGGTCGGCGTGCTGGCCGGCCAGGTCCGCCCCGGTGACACCGTGGTGGTGGTCGGCGCCGGCCCGATCGGGCTGGCCGCGATCCTGACCGCGAAGCTCTACTCGCCGACCCACGTCGTCGCCGTCGACATGGCGCAGCGCCGGCTGGACGCGGCGAAGCAGTTCGGCGCCGACGTGACGGTGCTGGCCGACGGCAACCCCGAGGGGGTCGTCCGGGAGCTGACCGACGGGCTCGGCGCGGACGTGGTGATCGAGGCGGTCGGCACCCCGGCGACCTTCGAACTCTGCGCGGCGCTGGTCCGTCCCGGCGGCCGGGTGGCCAACATCGGCGTGCACGGCAAGCCGGCCACCCTGCACCTGGAGCAGCTGTGGATCCGCGACGTCACCATCACCACCGGCCTGGTCGACACCCGGACCACGCCGAAGCTGCTGGACATGCTGGTCGCCGGCCAGCTCGACACGGCGCAGATGGTGACCCACCGGTTCACCCTCGACCGCATCGTCGAGGCGTACGACGTCTTCGCCCGGCCGGCGGAGACGGGTGCCCTCAAGGTCGTGCTGACCCGCGGCTGACCGGGTCGGGCGTCGGGGCGGCGTCAGCCGGCGTCGCCCCGGCGCAGCGGCAACCAGGCCAGCACGTCCTGGATCTTCGCGTCCCAGTACGCCCAGTCGTGGTCGCCCGGGGAGAAGTCCACGGTCAGCGGGACGCCCCGCTCCCGGGCGGTCGCCACGAAGCGGGTGTTGTCCTCGTACAGGTGGTCCTCGGTGCCGCAGGCGACGTGCAGGGCGGGCAGGTCGTCGCCGGCGCGTTCCAGCAGTGCGATCGTGTCGTCGTCGGTGCCCGACACCGGCCGGTCGCCCCAGACGGTGTGCATGACGGCCGGGTCCGTCGGGCGGGTCGGGTGCTCCCGTCGACGGGCCATGTCCAGCGCGCCGGAGAGACTGGCCGCCGCGGCGAACCGGCCCGGGTCGCGCAGCGCCCACTTCATCGCGCCGTAGCCACCCATCGAGAGGCCGGCCACGAAGGTGTCCTCGCGCCGCGGGGAGAGCCGGAAGAAGGTCCGGCAGACCTCGGGCAGCTCCTCGCTGAGGAAGGTCCAGTACCGGTTGCCGTGCGCCTCGTCGCTGTAGAAGCTCCGGCCGCCCTGCGGCATCACCACGGCCAGCCCGAGCGGCGCCACGTACCGCTCGATCGCGGTGCGCCGGGTCCAGGCGGTGTCGTCGTCGGTGAGGCCGTGCAGCAGGTAGAGCACCGGCGGGTCGCCGTCGACGGCGCCACCGGCCATGCCGATCCCGGCCGGCGTCCGGTCCGGCAGCAGCACCGTCATCGACGTGCCCATGCCCAGCGCCTCGGAGAAGAAGTCACAGCGGATCCGCGCCATGGGCGTGGATGCTACCCGCCCCGACCCGCCGACCAGGGCGTCCCCCGGACGGGCGACCGGCACACCCGATCGACGGTTCCTATTGCCTCCGGCGTCCAGGAGGGACAGGATGACCAGGCGCGCCCCGGTTACGTCCCCGTAACCAGCGCGTTGCTGGTTCTGTCACGAAGAAGTGGGAGTCAGTCATGAGCGACGTGTCCGCCGCGCTGGGTGTGCGTCTCTACCCGGACCTGGTCGAACGGGGTGGGCTCGCGCCCGCGCTCGCCGAGACTGCCGCCCGCAACGGCCTCGACGTCGGCCGGGTCACCGCTCCCGAGCAGGGGCGCAGTCGCTTCACCTGCGCCGAGCTGAGCTCCGAGCGTGGGACGGTCTGCGTCGGGCTGGGTGCCCAGGCCCGCTATTTCATGCTCGACCTCCGGGTCGACGGCGAGGTCCAGGCGCGCGGCGACGCCACCGACCTGCTCCAGGTCGCGCAGGTCGCCGACGCGTGGCGCGGTGGCGCGACGCTCGACGAGATCAGCGCGCTGTTCTGCTTCATGAAGCAGCTGCGGGTGGCCGAGGCGCGCTAGGTCAGCTCTGCTGATAGTTGACCGCCGCGAACCCGCACGGCAGGTGCAGGTAATAGGCACCCTCGCCGACGGGGTCAGCCGCTCCGGGTCGCGGTCCGCGATCAGACCCAGCTCCTCGATCGCGTCACCGTCGTCGGCGACCGCCCTGGTGATCAACTCCTCCAGCACGGGGCGATCGTACGGCGGGAGCCCCGTCACCCGTCGGGTCGGTCACGCGCGGTGCGGCGGGAGCAGCGTGTCGTCGACGATGCCGGGCAGCCGCCGGGCCACCCCGGCGAGGAGGTCCGCGACCTGGACGCGCGGATCGTCACGGGAGTCGACCATCACCAACCCGGCCAGGGGTGACACGCCGGCCGGCAGGCCGCCGGACCGGTCGGCCAGCACCCGCTGGAGGCGGGTCAGCCGGTCGGCCGTGAGGGCACTCTGCTCGTCGTGCGTCACCAGCACCTGCCGCCGGCCGTCGCTCCAGGACAGCACCGTCTCCGCCAGCGCCGGCAGCAGCGGTTCCAGCGGTGGCGGGATCGACCGGTCCTCGTTGTCGAGCCGGGTCACCACGGCTCGTACGCGGGCCGGGTCGAGCCCGTCGAGGAGGGCGACGGCCGGCGCGTCGAGGTCGTGTCGCAGCAGGGCGTCCCGTGCGTGGAAGAACCGCTGCACGTTCTGGCGGCCCGGCTGCCGGCGCTTCGTCCGGACGAGGTCGACGAAGGCGGTCAGGAAGGCGTCCCAGTCGCTGCCGACGGCCCGTCCGGCCCGGTGCAGGGCGAGCGCGGCCGGCCGGTGCCGGTGCGCCAGCCGGGTGCCGGCCGCGTACGACGGCTCGGTCAGCAGCAGGTCGACGATCCGGGTGACGAGGAAGAACTCCTTGTCGACCAGGTGGACGTGGGCGCGACCGGTCAGCGCCGTGCGGAACCACCGCACCGCCGCCCCCGCGTCGGGGCGGCGCAGGAACTGCCCGGACTTCAGCTCGTCCGGGGCGAACCGGAACGTGGCGCGCAGGGCGGTGATCAGCGCGGCGGCCTCGTCCCGGTCCAGGTCGACGCTCGCGTGGGTGATCACCGGGGCGGTCGAGTGCAGCAGGTTGGTGCCCGAGAAGCCGGACTCGTCGCAGGCGATCTCCACCACCGCGCCGACCGGCGCCTCCGTCGGCGGCAGCCCGCCCTGCAGCGGCGACCTCACGCCCGCTCCTGCGCCATGCCGACCATGATCCGCCCGCGTACCCTGGTCGGACAACCGGATTGCGATCGCGGCCGGTCCGACCGGGCGGCCGAATATCCATTGCGGTGGTTGCGCGGTCGACCTACCTTCATGGAGCACCGCCGACCGGATCAACCCAGGGGAGTACGCCGTGCAGCAGCACCTGCGCACCGAAGCCCCGCGGCCCATGCCGCGCGGTGGTGCCACGCTGCCCACCGGCGAGCGAAACCGGGCCCGCTATCGGTGGCAGCGCTGGCAGGACGGGTGGCGGCGCGACTAGCGCCAGCGCGACACGCGCAGCCGCCCGCCCCGTACCCGGGTCCGGGCGGCTTTTTCGTCATCCCGGAGGGGCGTAGCTCAGCCCGGCAGAGCACCGGATTCCAAACCCGACGGTCGCAGGTTCGAATCCTGCCGCCCCTGCTCGACATCACCCACCATCTGCGAGGAGACCACGATGGGCTTCACCCCGCTCGCCGGCACCCGTGCCCCGGTACGGGTCTGGACCGACCCGTACACGATCGAGGCGCAGGCGGCGAAGCAGCTGCGCAACATCGGCGCGCTGCCCTGGGTGCAGGGCGTCGCCGTCATGCCGGACGTGCACTTCGGCAAGGGCGCCACCGTCGGCTCGGTGATCGCCATGCGGCAGGCCGTCTCGCCGGCCGCCGTCGGCGTGGACATCGGCTGCGGCATGTCCGCGGTCCGGACCTCGCTCACCGCGGCGGACCTGCCCGACGACCTCGCCCCGCTGCGCTCGGCGATCGAGGCGGCCATCCCGGTCGGCTTCGCCAAGCGGGACGACCCGGTCGACCCGCGCCGGGTCCGGGGCCTGGAGCAGGCCGGCTGGGACGCCTTCTGGCAGCGCTTCGGTGAGCTGGACCGGAAGGTGGCCCAGCTGGAGCACCGGGCGCAGCGGCAGCTGGGCACCCTCGGCGGCGGCAACCACTTCATCGAGGTCTGCCTGGAGCAGGGCGGCCCCGACGACGGGCAGGTCTGGCTGATGCTGCACTCCGGCTCCCGCAACATCGGCAAGGAGCTGGCCGAGCGGCACATGGCGGTCGCCCGGCACCTGCCGCACAACGTCGACCTGCCCGACCGGGACCTCGCGGTCTTCCTCGCCGGCACCCCGGAGATGGACGCCTACCGTCGGGACCTCTGGTGGGCCCAGGAGTACGCGCGGCGCAACCGGGCCGTCATGCTCGCCCTGCTCTGCACCGTGGTCCGCGACGCGTTCCCGCAGGTCGCGTACGGCGAGCCGATCTCGTGCCACCACAACTACGTGGCGGAGGAGACGTACGACGGGGTGGACGTGCTGGTGACCCGCAAGGGCGCGATCCGGGCCGGCCGGGGAGATCTGGGGATCATCCCCGGTTCGATGGGCACCGGCTCGTACATCGTGCGCGGGAAGGGCAACGCGGACGCGTACTGCTCGGCGTCGCACGGGGCGGGGCGGCGGATGTCGCGGGGGCAGGCGAAGCGGACGTACAGCACCGCCGACCTGGTCGCGCAGACCGCCGGGGTGGAGTGCCGCAAGGACGCCGGGGTGGTCGACGAGATCCCCGGCGCGTACAAGGACATCACCGAGGTGATGGCGCAGCAGGACGACCTGGTCGAGGTGGTCGCACACCTCAAGCAGGTGGTCTGCGTGAAGGGTTAGGCCGGTCGGCGCCCGAGGGGGCGCCGACCGTACGCCCCGGTGGCTCAGTGGAGAGAGCGTCGGCCTACGAAGCCGAAGAGCCCAGGTTCGAATCCTGGTCGGGGCACCTCATCAGGTCACGACTCCGGTACCTGTCGGCGGTCCGGCAAGGCGATCGCCTTCCTGGAGAGCCAGAGCCCAGTCCGTCGGGAACGCGACGAACTCCGCCGCGACCGCTACGTCGTCGACGACGAACTCTTCTACCAGGCGACGATCGCCAGCGCCCGCGCCAACGACCAGCTCGTCGAGACCGCCCGGCGCCAGGGCCGGACCACGGTTAGCCGCCGACCCGTACGCGATCGCCGGCCCCCCGTGACGGGAGGCCGGCGATCGGGCGTGCGGTGCGGGCCTCAGCCCAGGTGTACGGCGTTGGTCGTGGCGAGGTCCTCCTTGCGGACCTTGATCAGCAGCAGGGTGGCCAGGCCGGAGAGCAGGATGAGCCCCGCGCCCCAGGCGAACGCCACCGTGTAGCCGTGCACCAGCGCCTTGGCCTGGGTGAGCGGATCGGGCATCCTGCCGACCAGGTACGCGGCGACCGCGCTGGTGTACATGGTGTTGAGCAGCGCGGTGCCGAGCGAGCCGCCGACCTGCTGGGTGGCGTTGAGGGTGGCACTGGCCGCCCCGGCGTCGTGCTCCGGCACCCCGACCAGGGCCAGGCTGGACAGCGGCACGAAGGTGAAGCCCAGCCCCAGGCCCAGGACGACCTGGGCGGGCAGCAGGTGCGCGACGAAGGAGGTGTCCAGGCCGATCCGGGTCAGCGAGAGCATCGCCCCGGCGGCGAGCACCGCACCGGCCAGCATCAGCGGCTTCGCGCCGATGCGGGGCAGCAGCTGACTGGCCACGCCGGCGGCGACGAGGACACCCAGGGTGACCGGCAGCGAGGCCAGGCCGGCCTTGACCGGCGTGTAGCGCAGCACCACCTGGAAGTAGAACGTCAGGAAGAGGAAGGCGCCGAAGAGACCCGCGCCGATCAGCATCGAGGCGAGGTACGCGCCACCCCGGTTGCGGTCCAGCAGGATACGCAGCGGCAGCAGCGGGTGGCTGGAGCGCAGCTCGATCAGCACGAAGACGGCGAGCAGCACCAGCCCGGCGGCGATGAAACCGATGGTGGCGGCGGCGTCCCAGCCGTCCTCGGCCGCCTTGGTGAAGCCGTACACGAGGGAGACCAGGCCGGCGGTGACGACGACGGCGCCGGGGATGTCGTAGCGGGTGTCGCCGTGGGCGCGGCTCTCCGGCACCAGCGGGATGGCGGCGACGAGCGCGACGGCGGCGATGGGGATGTTCACCAGCAGGCACCAGCGCCAGTCGGCGTACTCGGTGAGCACGCCGCCGAGGACGAGCCCGACGGCGGAGCCGCCACCGGCGATGGCGCCGTAGACGGCGAACGCCTTGGCCCGCTCCCGGGCCTCGGTGAACAGCACGGTGAGCAGGGCCAGCGCCGCCGGGGCGAGCAGCGCGCCGAACGCGCCCTGCAGGGCCCGGGCGGCGAAGAGCAGGCCGCCGGTCTGGGCGAGGCCGCCGATGGCGGAGGCGAGGGCGAAGCCGACGATGCCGACCCCGAAGGTGCGCTTGCGCCCCCAGTAGTCGGCGATCCGGCCGCCGAGCAGGAGGAGACCGCCGAAGGTGAGCGTGTAGGCGGTGACCACCCACTGCCGGTCGGCGTCGGAGATGCCCAGGTCGGCCTGGGCCTGCGGCAGGGCGATGTTCACGATGGTCGCGTCGAGGACGACCATCAGCTGGGAGATGGCGATCACGGCGAGCGCCAGCCAGCGGCGCGGGTGTGGCGTCGTCGGGGCCGGGGCGTCGGACGCGCCGGGCAGGGTCGAGGTGGTTCCGGACATGGAGGGGCCTTCCGTGGTGACGAGAGCCGGGGTGTTGCAGTGGACGGGTGGGACACCCGCGTCGTGACGGGCGCCGGGGTGGTCAGTCGGACCGGTAGCGGAGCACCGGGAGGAGGACCTGGTCGACGAGCTGCACGAGGAACGCGTCGTCGACGGGCAGGCCGTGGGCCAGGAGGCGGGACATCACCATGGCCGGGGCGAGGTCGTGGAAGAGGTGCCGCTCGCCGGCCTCGGCGGGGATCTCGCCTCGGGCCGCCGCGCGGACCACGACGGCGACACTGCCGACCTGACCGGCGGGCATCACCTGCTGCCGGATCAGGTGGGCCAGCTCGGGGCTGCTGCGCATGGCGAAGGTCAGCGCCTGCATGAGGTCGCCGTCGGCGATGCAGATGGCGGCCGTGGTGCGGAGCAGTTCGATCAGGTCGCCGCGGAGCGAGCCGGTGTCGGCGGGGGTGTGCACGGCGACGTGCCGGTGCCGCAGCGCGGCGGCGACCAGCTCGGCCTTGCCCGGCCAGTGGCGGTAGATGGTGGCCTTGCTGACCCGGGCACGGGTGGCGACCGCGTCGATGGTCATCCGGTCGTAGCCGACTTCGCGGAGCAGGTCGATGACGGTGGTCATCAGCTCCGGATTGCGGTCGGCGGCGGTGGCCTGGTCGAGGCCGCCCCGCTGTTCTGCCCGCATCCCCACCTCCAGCGAAACGATGTCGTACTGAGGCTAGTCGGCCCGGACCCGTGTGCGAGTGAAATATGAGCGACGTCGCAGCGGACAGCGAAACGAATCCGTTCCGCCGGGGTTCACGGGCGGTTCACCGGCGAGGGCGATGCGGGCATCCCGGACCTGCTCGGCCCCCGACTTCGCTACCGTCGGGGCGTGGCCGAGGTGAACCTGCGCCTGCGTGGCGGGCCGTACGACGGACAGACCGTGGGCTGGGACGTGCCGGATCCGGACGATCCGCCGATGTCGTACGAGCTGAGGCTCCACGGGCCGCACGAGGGGGCGGAGACGTTCGCGTACCGCCGGGTCGAGCGGGCGCCCGAGGGCGCGGACGGGACCTGGATCTACGAGGCGCCCGACCCCGGCTCCCGGTAGGGGCATCCGCCGGCGCCGCCCGCCGCTACGGTGATCGCATGCCGGTCACCCGCCGTCGACTCCTGACCTCTCTCGGCACCGTCGTCGGCGTGGCCGGCCTCGGCGCGGGCGGGCTCGCCCTGGTCGACGCGGAGGTGCTGCCGGGCCGCTCGGTGCTCGACCACGCGCTGGGCCGGTGCGACGCCCCGCCGCCGCACGCGCCGCAGGCCACCGCGCCCCCGCCGGTCACCGGCAGCTTCCGCTCCGCGGCGCGCCGCCGGGAGGTCGCCTTCGCCATCTCCTACCCGCCCGGGTACGCCCCGGGCTCCCCGCTCCCGGTCTGCCTGGCGCTGCACGGGTACGCGGCGGACGCCCGCAGCGCCGTCACCGCCGCCCGCTATCCGGAGTTCCTCGCCGGGGCGCTCCCCGCCGGCGCGGCGCCGTTCGCCCTCGCCGCGCCCGACGGCGGCGACGGCTACTGGCACCCGCACGCCGGTGACGATCCGCTCGGCATGCTCGTCGACGAGTTCCTGCCGCTGCTCGCCGCCCGTGGCCTGAGCGCCGACCGGGTGGCCGTGGCCGGCTGGTCGATGGGCGGGTACGGCGCTCTGCTGGCCGCCGTCACGTACCCCGACCGGTTCCGGGCCGTGGTGGCCACCTCCCCGGCGGTGTTCCACTCCTACGCCGACGCCGAGCGGGTCAACGCCGGCGCGTTCGACAGCGCCGACGAGTGGGCCCGCTACGACCTCACCGCCCGGGCCCGCGAGTTGGCCGGCCGGCCGGTGCGGATCGCGATCGGCGCGGCCGACCCGTTCGCCCCCGCCGTCCGGCGGCTGCGCGAGCGGCTGCCCGACCCGGCGATGGTGGAGATCGGCACCGGCTGCCACGACACCGACTACTGGGTCTCCGTGGCACCGGCCCAGGTGCGGGCGATCAGCGCGGCCCTGGCCGACTGACGCCGTCCCGGCGGTCGCGGCTTGACGCGGGCGGGTCGCCGTCCGAGGATCGACGCATCGGATGTCGCGACCTCGGCGGCCCTCATGGGCCGTGCGGGCTGAAACGTCGACTCTTCACGAAGGGACGACGCGCGTGCATCCCCTGCTGCGACGACTGGACGACCTCGGCGCCCACCTGGCCACCCGGGGAGACGTTCTGGCCCTGCTCGGCCTGGGTTCCGCCGGGGCCGAGCACGACCGGCTGGACGACCACTCCGACCTGGACTTCTTCGTCATTGTCGACGACGGTGCCAAGCCCCGCTACCTGGCGTCGACCGACTGGCTGGCGGCACCCTGCCCGGTCGCGTACAGCTTCGCCAACGACCGCAACGGCCGCAAGGCGCGCTACGCCGACGGCGTCTTCGTCGAGTACGCGGTCTTCACCGTCGACGAACTGCGCGCCCTGCCCATCGCCGGGGCGCGGGTGGTGTGGCGGCGCGCCGACGCGCCCGCCGACCTGACGAGCTGCGGCCCGGCGCCGGCCGGCCCGCCCTTCGACACCGTCGAGTTCCACCTCAACGAGGCGTTGACCAACCTCTACGTCGGCCTGCACCGGGAGCTGCGCGGGGAGCGGCTGACCGCGTCGCGGTTCATCCAGTCGTACGCCGTGGACCGGGTGATCGCACTGCTGCACCTGGCGGCCGGGCCGGGCCACCGTCGGGACCCGTTCGACCTGTCCCGACGGGTCGAGGCGGCGTACCCGCCGGAGGTCCTGCCGCTGGCCGAGATGGTTCCCGGCTATGCGGACAACCGGCGGGCCGCCGCGTTCACCCTGGCCTGGCTGGTGGACCGGTACCCGGTCGACCCGGTCATCCGGGCCGCCATCGAGCAGCTGCTCACCGACGGGCCGCCCCCGCGCCGGTGAGCGTGCCGGCACCTCACCGGACCGACAACTCCTCCACCCGCGCCTCCGCCGGGGCGACCGTCGGGGCGGTACGCCGACCGGACCAGAGCACCCGCGCGACGATCCCCGGCGCGAAGAGCGCGGGCGGCGGCGTCATCAGGTTGGCGACGCCGAGGAAGCGCCGCCCGACGACGGCGTGCCGCGCGGCGGCGACGTGCAGCCGGGCCACGTACGCGTTGAGGAAGCGGGTCCGTCGACTGCGCGGCCCGACCACCGTCGGGTACCGCAGGTCCGCGCCGACCGCCATGTCCCACGGCACGTCCACCACCTTCGCCGCCGCGGCGAAGAAGCGTCGGGGCAGCCCGGTCCGGCCCTGCCGCAGGCAGTCCCGCAGCACCATCGCCTCCGCCGCCGCGACCGTCATGCCCTGCCCGTACGCGGGGTTGAAGCTGCACAGCGCGTCGGCGACGGCGAGGAAGCCCTCCGGCAGGCGGGTGAGGTGCTCGTAGCGGCGCCGCACGCTGGTGGGCAGCCGCAGCCGGCGGGGCGGGCCGAGCGGCTCGGCCCGGCTCAGCAGCGCGTGCAGCTCCGGGGCGGGCAGCCGGCCGGCGAAGGCCAGGTAGCCGTCCGGGTCGACCGGCGGGTCCTGGCCCGGGCCGACGCCGAGCAGGGTGACCATCCACCGGTCGCCCTCGGCCGAGATGGCCACCCCGCCGTACGGGGTCTCGGGGGACGGGCCGCTGATGAAGGCGGCGAAGTCGGTCTCGCCGGGGGTGCGGCGGTACTCGCGGGAGACGTACACGGTGCCGGGGTCGACCCGGTCGGAGACGGGCGGCTGGTAGCCGAGTTCGGCGAGCCAGGTGCTGCCCCGGTTGCCGCGCCCGGTGGCGTCCACCACCAGGTCGGCGTCGTGGTGCTCGGGCACGCCGCCGCGGGGGAGGATCCGCGCGCCGACGACCCTGCCGCCGTCGGCGTCGGCGATCAGCCCCACCGCCTCGCAACCGTCGCGGAGGTCGACGTTCGGCAGCGCCCGGACCCGTTCCCGGACGTAACCCTCCAGGGCGCGCCGGCTCACGCAGAGCCCCGCCATCCCGGAGGTGACCCGGGGGACCCGGTGGCCGTCGTTGACCCAGAGGCAGTCCCGCTGCACGTCGACGGGGACGGCGCCCCGGGCGGTCAGGTCGGCGATCAGGCCGGGGAAGAGCTCCTCGAGGACCTGGAGCCCTCGGGCGAGCAGGCCGTGCGAGTGGATGCTCTGCGGCACGCCCCGACGGTCGGCGTCCGCGGTGGGCAGCAGGTCGCGGTCGAAGACGGTCACCTTCGCGTACGCGTCGCTCAGCACCCGGGCGGCGAGCAGGCCGCCGATGCTGCCGCCGAGGACGATCGCCGTCCCGGTCTCAGTGGTGGTGGACACGGTGGACTCCGTTTCTGCACAAGTGGTGTCCCCAGTGAGCGGCACGACGGTGTGGCGGCGGAAGCGAATTGCCGGACGGCTAATTGACAGACCATTCCCCGGCGGTATTACCGACCTGTTGGCCGACCGGCGAGTGAAGGTGAAAGACCTGCTCGGGGGCCTTCTTCAACCGTTTTGCAGGCCCTTGGTGACCGACATCTCAGTCGTCTACCGGTCAGGCCGAGCGGTTCCCGGAACACCGAAAAGGAGGACGGTGAAATCGATCGGTCGGGCGGCCGTGAAACACCCGACCGGGGCGTACGACCATTCGCTCCGTCGACGGCGGGCTGACCGACCGGCCCACCCGGGTCGGGCCGGTCATCCGATACGGCGGCGTCCGTCGCTTCTGGAGGGTGGACCGAGGTCTCTTCACACGGGGGTAACGAATGAACCTGAACCGACGGACGATGCTGCGCGGCGCCGCCCTGGCCGGAGCCGCGGCGGTGACCGGCCTGGCCGGCGGCCTGACCCGGGCGCTCCCGGCGAGCGCCGCCGACACCACCGGGGTGGTCAACGGGCCGTGGCTGGTCAGCACCTACGGCGTGTTCACCGTCGAGCCGGGCCGCACCACGCCGCGGCTGCTGATCGACAACTGCCGTGACGGCGTCGCCTCACCCGACGGCCGGTACGTGGCCGTCCTCTCCGGCGGCTGGCGTCCCGGCGAGCCGCGCCCGGCCGCCCTGTCGGTCTTCGACCGGGTCACCGGGCAGCTCCGGCCGCTGCTGGCCGCCGAGGACGGGGTCCACTGGGAGTGGCCGGTCTGGTCGCCGGACGGCACCGAGATCGCCCTGCTCCGCGAGCGGGACACCCTGCTGGCGGTCGACGTCGCCACCGGGGGCACCCGGATCCTGGTGCAGGGGCACACCATGAGCAAGCCCCACTGGTCCCGGGACGGCTCCATGATCACCATGTGGTGGTACAGCCGCTCCGAGGGCCCGCAGCTGCGCACGCTGACCCTGGCCACCGGGAAGCTGCGACGGATCTACTCGCCCGGGGTCGAGGGCGAGTACTTCAGCGACCCGGTCTTCATGCCGAACTCGGAGCGGGTGGTGTTCAGCACCAGTCGCTGGGCCGTGGCCGGCGACCCGTACACCGCCCAGTCGCTGGCCTCCGTCCGGATCGACGGCACCGGCTTCAAGCGGCTCACCGACGGCCAGTGGATGTACTCCTCGCCGGTCTTCTCCCCGGACGGCCGCTACTGCGCGGCGATGTCCGTGCCGCGCACCAACGAGTACCCGGACGGCGGCAACATCATCGTCACCACCAGCGGCTTCGGCGATTCGTGGTGGATCCCCGGCGACGAGTACGACGACAGCAGCCGGATCGACTGGGCCCGCGCCCTCTGACCTGATCGACCCTCCGCCGCGGCGGCCGGCTCCCGGCCGCCGCGTCGGCGTCTGTCCGTCGCGCCGATCGCCGCCCGCGCCGCCGCACGGTGCGAGGCTGGACGCCAGTACGGCCGAGGAGGGGAGGCGCCATGGTGGAGCAACCGACCGGGGCCGCGTCGCGCGGCGCGCAGGCGCACGGCCGCCGGGCCAACCGGCGCAGCTACCACGACGGCGTCCAGGTGAACGGGTACGTCGACGACCCGTACCACCGGACCCGCCGAAGCGTCGCGGCCCGGATGGTGGCCGACGGCCTCACCGGGCGACTGCCGGTGCTGGAACTGGGCTGCGGCCCGCGCGGCATGCTCGACCCGGCGGACCTGCCGGTGCCGCTGGTGCTGGCGGACCTGGCGGAGACCGCGCTGCGCGACGCCCGGCGGGCCGCCGGGCCGGCCGCCCTGCCGGTCTGTCTGGACGCCACCCGGGGCCTGCCGTTCCGGGCCGGCAGCTTCGCCGGCCTGGTCACCGGCGAGCTGATCGAGCACGTCTACGACCCGGTGGCGCTGCTGCGCGAGTGTCACCGGGTGCTCGCCCCGGACGGACTGCTCGTGCTCACCACGCCGAACCTGGCCACCGTGCAGGACCGGCTGGCCTTCCTCGCCGGCCGCGCGCCGCGCCAGGTGGACCCGCTGCACCCCTACCTGTGGCTGCACATCCGGCCGTTCACCGCGTCGCTGCTGCGCCGGGTGCTGTGGCGGGCCGGGTTCGTCCCGCTGGCGATCCGCTCCAACCACGTCGGCTGGCGGCTGCCGTCCGGCCGGTGGGTCACCTCCCGGCTGCTCGCCCGCCTCGCGCCGGGACTCGGCGGTTCCCTGATCTGCGCCGCCCGCCGGGTGACGCCGGACGGACCGCGGCCCCGGAACAGCGCGTGATCGTGATATTGACATAGGGCTATCATGGGTGGACCGTCGTCGAGCGGGGGATGTCATGGCGCGCCTGTTCACCTGGGTCGTCAACAATCTCGACGCCTTCATCGGGCTGGTGCTCGCCCTGACCGTCTCGGTGCTCGGCCTGACCAGCACGGTCAGCCAGGAGGTCGTCAACAGCGCCATCCTGCTGATCCTGGCGCTGCTCGCGCAGGCGATGCTGCGCGACCGGCTGCGCCGGGAGAACGCCCAGCACCGGGTGCAGCACGTGCTCGCCGACACCCGGGACCGGCTCACCGAGCTGGTGCCGCAGCTGGAGGAGATCACCGGGGACCGGGGCGCGTTGAACCGGGCCCGCGAGGCCATCGACAGCGTCTCCATGGTGCGGGTGCTCAGCGGCACCGAGGTCGGGCAGGCCCTGGCCGACGCGCGCCGGCACACCGACCGGTGGGCGTTCAAGGGCGGCACCGGCACCTTCACCCGCGCGGTCACCCTGCCGGAGTGCCTGGAGCAGGCCCGCCGGCGCAACGCCACCCTGCGCTTCGACATCGAGATCATCGACCCGACCGACGAGGAGGTCTGCGAGCGGTACGCGCGGTTCCGGCGCAGCCTCGCCCCCGACGCGCCGGGCGAGCGGTGGACCGTGGACCGCACCCGCAAGGAGTCCTTCGCCACCGTGCTGGCCGCCTGCTGGCACCTGCAACGCTCCGGGCTGCTCACCATCGACGTCCGCCTGGCCACCCGGATGACCACCTTCCGCTACGACCTCTCGTCGTCCTGCGTGGTCATCACCCAGGAGAACCCGCAGACCCCCGCCCTGCGCATCGACCGCAAGGAGCTCTACTACAACCGCTACAACATCGAACTGCAGTACAGCCGCGAGCAGAGCCGGCGGGTGCCGATCGAGGCCGCCGGCCAGGTCCGGCTCGACGACGAACCCTCCGTGGAGCAGGTACGCCGGTTGTTCACCGCCCTCGGGCTGCCGCTGCCGCGGGCCTTCGGCGACCGCGACGTGGCCGACATCGTCAGCAAGGCCATCCAGGCGAGGAACCCGTACGCATGACGAGCTACGCGGAACTGGAACGGGAGATCGACCGGGGCACCCGCCCGGACCGGCTGCGCCGGTGGGTGCTCGACGTGCTCGACGACATCGCCGAGGGACGCCGTCCGCTCGCCGCGGTGCGGCACCCGCTCGGCTTCACCTGCCTGCCGGTGGAGCGCGCCGGCCTCGACGGGGTCTGCGTACACGCCTGGCCGGCCGATCCGCCGCCGGTCGCACCGACCACCTCGACCATGCACTCGCACAGCTGGGACCTGCTCAGCCATGTGCTGCACGGCGAGGTCCGCAACGAGCTGGTCGAGGTCACCGACGCCCCCGCCGACCCCTCCTGGCGGGTGTACGAGGTGCGCAGTCGCGGTGACGTCGACGAGATGGCCGCGACCGACCGGCTGGTCACCGCGGTGACCGCCACGGTGGAGACCCACGCCGCCGGCCGGTCGTACGCGCTGCGGGCCGGCGGGTTCCACACCTCCGAGGTGCGGCGGGGAGAGCCGGCGGTGACGGTGGCGCTGGGCCGGACCACCCCCGGCGCCTGCGACCTCAGCCTCGGCGCGGTGGACGGGCGCAGCCACCGGGTCCGGCGGGAGCGCTGCGGTGCGGGGGAGACGGCACGACTGGCCCGGGCGATCGCCCGGCTGGTGGCACGGGGCTGACTGGCTGGAGGGGCCATGGACGAGGAGCCGGGCGGACCCGGACCCGACCTGCGCGACGCGCACCGGTTCGCGCTGGAGGTCGCCCGCGCGGCCGGCGGGCTGCTGCGCCGGGGGGTGCGGGGCGAGCTGCACACCCGCGCCAAGAGCGCCTCGGGTGACCTGGTCACCGACCTGGATCTGGCCGCCGAGCGGCTGATCGTCGACCGGATCCGGGCCCGCTGGCCGGAGCACGGGGTGATCGCCGAGGAGGGCGGCGAGTACGCCCCCGACACCCGGTGGGCCTGGTTGGTCGACCCGCTCGACGGCACCAACAACGTCGCCATCGGGCTGTCGGCGTACGTGGTCGGCATCGCGCTCTGCGACCGGGGCTCGCCGGTCGTCGGCGTGGTGCACGACCCGGTGGCCGGGCGGACCTGGTCGGCGGTCCGGGGGCAGGGGGCGTTCGTGGGCGCGGGTGGCGCGGCCGGGCGGGCGCTGCGGGCCCGCCACCGGCCGGTGCCGGCCGCGCCGGTGCTGGCCTGGACCCAGGGCCACGGGGTACGCCGGGACGACAGCACCGCCCGGGCGCTGAAGGTGGTGCTGGACTCCACCGCCCGCCGGGTGCTGCAACTGTGGGCGCCGCTGCTGTCCTGGGTGATGCTGGCCCGGGGCGACATCGACGGCATCATCGGCTACCACCCGGAGTCGGTGGACCTGCCCGCCGGGGTGCTCCTCGCCGTGGAGGCCGGCATGACGGTCCGGGCGCTCGACGGCGGCTGCTTCGACGACCGGTACGGCTGCCCCGCCGAGCGGCGCAGCTTCGTGGCCGGTCCGCCGGAGACCATCGACCGGCTGGTCAAGCTGGTCACCGCGGCACAGTGGATCGAACCGCAGATCCGCCGGCTCACCCCGGTCACCCTCACCACCGTCGGCTGGTGACCCCCGTTTCGCGCCGCCGGTCACCCGTCGGGCAGGATCGGCGGACCGGCCGACCGAGGGGTCGTCGCCACGAGCGGAAGCAGGGTCATCGGTGCGCAAGGTCCTTCCCCGGGTGCTGCTCGGCGTCGTCCTCGTCGCGCTGGTCGCCTCCGGCATCCGGCCGTACGACCGGCTCACCTGGCTGCTGGAGACGGTCTGGGTGATCGTCGGCGTGCCGGTGGTGCTGCTCACCTGGCGGCGTTTCCCGCTGACCACGCTGCTGTGCTGCCTGCTGGCCGGGCACGCGCTGATCCTCATCGCCGGCGGGCACTGGAGCTATGCGCGGACGCCGCTCGGTGACTGGGTGCGGGACCTGTTCGACCTGTCCCGCAACCCGTACGACCGGCTGGGGCACTTCGCGCAGGGCTTCGTGCCGGCCGTGCTGGTCCGCGAGATCCTGGTCCGCCGCTCGCCGCTGCGGGGCAGTCGCTGGCTCGCCCCGCTGGTGGTCTGCGCCTGCCTGGCGTTCAGCGCGTTCTTCGAGCTGATCGAGTGGTGGGCGGCGCTGGCCGGTGGGTCCGCCGCCGACGACTTCCTCGCCACCCAGGGCGACGTCTGGGACACCCAGTGGGACATGTTCCTGGCGCTGGTCGGCGCGGTCACCTCGCTGGTCCTGCTCAGCCGGGTGCACGACCGCCAGCTGGCGCGGCTGGCGCCGGCCATCGTCGGGGGGACCACGCGCCCCGCCGAGGTGCCCTAGGATCGGTGCGGAACTCCGAATCTCCGGTCCGGGAATGACGTCGCAGATGGACCCGGGACCCCGCACGGGCGGGGAGGAGGTGGCGACAGCACTGTCTGCTGCCCACCTTCAGGAGATCACCATGGACCTCGGCCTCGGCCTCCCCATCGGCAACCCCGGCTGCCTGCCCGACTGGGCCCGTCGGGCGGAAGCCGCCGGCTTCGCCTCGCTGGCGCTGCTCGACCGGCTCGCGTACGACAATCCGGAGCCGCTCGTCGCGCTCGCCGTCCTCGCCGGTGTCACCACCCGCGTCCGGTTGCAGACGGAGGTGCTGCTCGGCCCGTTGCGCGGCACCGCGCTGCTGGCCAAGCAGGTCGCCACCCTCGACCGGATGTCCGGCGGCTGGTCTGTCAGCTCACCGTCGCGGCCGGCCCACCGGAGACCGTGGAACGGGCCCGGCGGGCGGTCGCCGACTACTACGCGTTCATCGGGCGGCCGGGTTGGGGCGCGCCGGTGAGCGATCCGGCGCAGCTCGCCGACACGGTCGCCGCGTACCGCGAGTTCGGCGCCGACGAGCTGGTGCTCTACTGCTACGCCGAGGATCCGGGGCAGGTCGAGGAGCTGGCCGCGATCGTGCGCTGACCTGCCCCCACCGGCGCGCGTCGAACCCCTACCGTGGGTGTCGATCCGTCGCCGTCCGGCCGCGCCGTGCGTGGCGCGGCCGGATCGGGAGGGGGACCGATGTCACGGGGCCGGAGAGTGGTGACGGTGGTGCTGGTGGCGGCGGTGGCCGTGGCGGGCTACCTCGCCGGTTTGGTGCCGGGTGACTCGGCGCGCGCCGCGGTGGACCACTGCCACGTCACGTACGACCGGCAGGAGCGGCAGCACAGCCGCTGCGTGGGCCACTGGACCCGGCTGGGTCACGTCGCCTCCGGGCCGGTCCACGGCGTGCGGGTCAGCCCACGGTGGCAGGCCCGCACGCTCGACCCGGACGCGAACTTCGAGTGGGAGGTGGACGTGCCGACCGCGGCGCGCCACCCGGTGGTCGTCGCCGTCCCGGGGCGCGCGTACGTGGTGCCGACGGTGGTGCGGGTCCTGCTGACGGTGCTGGTCCTGGTGGCGCTGGCAGGCCTCGGCGGGACGCTCGTGCGGCGGCGGCGACCCGGATCGCGGGCGGAACGGCCGGCTACGGGCTGAGCAGCAGGGCGGCGACGGTGGCGGTGGTGGCCAGCGCCGCGAGGGCCGCACTGGTGGCGACGAAGCGGCCCAGCGGCACGGCCACCCCGGCGGCGCGGACGCGCTCGTACCAGATCAGCGTGGCCAGGGACGCCCACGGCGTGGCGAGCGGGCCGACGTTGGTGCCGACCAGCAGCGCCAGCAGCTGGGTGTGGTGCCCGGTGGCGATGACCGCCTCCCCGGCCACGTACGCCGGCAGGTTGTTCACCACGTTCGCGAAGAGCGCGCCGACCGCGCCGGCCCGTAGCGCGCCCTCGGCGCCGGGGTCGCCGCCGATCAGCGCGCCCATCACCTCGTCCAGGCCGTGCCGGCCGATGGTCTGCACGACCAGGAACAGGCCGGTGACGAAGACCAGCAGCCGCCACGGCACCAGCGCGGCGCGCAGCGCGCCGCGGGACCGGACGGCGAATCCCGCGACCAGGATCGCGGCGGCCACCCCGGAGGCCAGCCCGATCTGCACTCCGGCCAGGATGCCGGCGACGAAGAGCAGGCAGGCGCCGAGCGCGGTGCGGTACAGCACCGGGTCGGGGGGCACGTGCGGCGGCGGTGGCACGAAGGGGTCGGCTCCGGTCCGGGCCGGCCGCCAGTACCACCACCACAGCAGCAGCATCGTGATGGCGATCGCCACCAGCTGCGGCCACCACATCCGGGCCGCCCAGGGCAGCGGGTCCAGCCCGATCCGGTCGCTGGCGAGGATGTTGGTCAGGTTGGACACCGGCAGCAGCAGGCTCGCCGTGTTCGCGAGCCAGACCGTGGTCATCGCCAGCGGGGTGGGTGACACGCCGAGCTTGCGGGCCAGCGCGATCATCACCGGGGTGAGCAGGACCGCGGTGGTGTCCAGGTTGAGTGCGACGGTGGTGACCGAGGCGAATCCGACGCAAAGCCAGAACAGCGCCGGGTAGCTGCCCCGGGCGGTGATCGCGACCCGCGCGGCGAGCGCGTCGAAGACCCCGGCCACCGCGGTCAGCTCGGCCAGCACCACCACCGTGCCCAGGAAGATCAGGATGGGCACGATCCGGCGTACGGTGGCCTCGGCGTCGACGCGGGGCAGCAGTCCGGTGAGGACGCAGAGCAGCCCGGCCACGGCGAGCCCGACGGCGATCCAGTCGAGGACGTGCAGCCGGCCCCAGCGCGATCGGTCCGGTACGGCGGACGGCGGCTCGCCGACGGTCTTCACGGGAGACGATCCTCGCACACCCGCGGCCGGCCGGCGCGGCCCGACGCGACCCCGGCGGCTGCCGAGGGTGGCGACGACTTGACGATGAGTGGCCATAATGACCAGGTGTCCCCAGGCGCGCATCCCACCCGGTCCGACCGCCCGATCGACTTCTTCATCAGCTACTCGCCGGCCGACGAGCGCTGGGCGACGTGGCTCGCGTGGGAGTTCGAGGCGGCCGGCTACCGCACGCTGCTGCAGGCGTGGGACTTCGTCGCCGGCACCAACTTCATCGACTTCATGGACCGGGGGGTCCGGGAGGCCGCGGTCGTGGTCGCCGTCCTCTCCGAGCGTTACCTGCACTCCACCTACGGGAAGCTGGAGTGGCAGGCGGCGCTGCGGGCCGACCCGGACGGCACCGGCAATAAGCTGGTCACGGTCCGGGTGGAGGACTGCCCGATCGACGGGCTGCTGGCCACCATCACCTACGTCGACCTGGTCGGGGTGACCGACGCGGCGCAGGCCCGCGCCCGGGTGCTCGACCGGATCCGGGAGGCGCTCGACGGCCGGGCCAAGCCGGTGCTGCAACCGGCCTTCCCGCACCACCCGAGCCGGCCGGCCGGGGCGCTCAGCACGACGACCGCGCCGGCGCCGCCCGCACCGCGCCGCGCCCGGCGTACGCCGATCAACCCGCCGCCGTTCCCGCCGGCCGCCGCGGCGGTGCCGCAGACCCGCGGCGCGGTGACTGTGCTCCAGGTGGCCGGCCCGCGTTTCGGCCGGGGCGTGATCGACCCCGGCGCGCCGGTCACCCCGGGTGAGCTCCAGGAACACCTGATGGGTGACCTGACCCTGCTGATGAACGACGGGGTGCCCCGGCCGGACCTGCTGGTGGTGGCCGGCAACCTCACCGAGTCCGGCAGTCCCCGGGAGTTCTCCGACGCGCTGAGCTTCCTCACCGGGCTGCGGGTGCTGCTCGGGTTGGAGCCGCACCGCCTCGTCGTGGTGCCCGGGCCGCGCGACGTGACGATGGCGGCCAGCCGGGCGTACTTCGCCACCTGTGAGGCCGACGACGTGGACCCGCAGCCGCCGTACTGGCCCAAGTGGCGGCACTACGCGCGGCTCTTCGACGAGCTCTATCAGGGGCTCGAGGACCGGATCTTCGACAGCGAGCAGCCGTGGACCCTCTTCCCCGTGCCCGACCTGCGGGTGGTGGTGGCTGGGCTGAACTCCACCGTCGCGGTCACCCACCGCGAGGAGGACCGGTACGGCTGGCTCGGTGAGGCGCAGGCCGCCTGGTTCGCCCAGCGGCTGCGGCACTACCAGCAGTCGGGCTGGTTGCGGCTGGGCGCGATGGCGCACGCCCCCGGCCCGCGCACCCCGTACGCCGGGGAGGGGCCGGCCGACGACGGGGTGACGGTGCGCGATCGGGCGTCGTTCCACCGGCTGGTCGCCCCGATGCTCAACCTGCTGCACACCGGCGCGGCCCCGGCGGGCGGCCCGGTCGACGCGGTGGTGCCGCTGGCGTGGCCGTCGCGGGACGGCCGGGCGCAGGTGCTGCGGCTGGCCGCCGACGGGATGACCCGCTGGGTGCTGGGCCGCGACGACCGGCACGACGTGGGGGAGCGGGTCCCGGTGGCCTGGCCCCGGTCGGAGGCCACCTTCGGGGCGACCGGCCCGGCCCAGGTGCCCGACCCGCGGCTGCCCACGGCGGCGGAGGGCCCGACCCAGGGCACCCCGGCCGACCCGCCCGCCGTCGCGCCGGCCGTGGCCGCGACGACCCCGCTGGAGCGGCTGCTGGAGCGCCTCGGCGAGGTCTGCGAGGCGCGCCACGACCGGGTGCTGGTGCGTCGGGTGGCGGCCGACCCGCCGCACCTCTTCGTGACCTACCGCGCCGACGGGGTGGTCCGGCAGCAGCGGGTGGCCGCGCACGTCGGCACCCCCACCGCCGCCGACGTGGACCGGTTCGCCCGCCGGGTGCACGCCACCGACCCGGACATCCCGTCGGAGCTGGTCTATGACGGGGACCGGATCCCGCGCGCGCTGGCCGAGGACGCGCAGCGGCGGGGCGTACGGGTGCTGCACCTGACCGAGTTCCAGGGCCTGCTCGACCTGCGCGGGTACGTCGCCGCGCAGACCGCCCGGCTCCAGGCCGACCGGCTCTATCCGCCCGCGCAGTACGTGCCGCAGCGCTACCGCCACCTGGTCGGCGCCGACCAGCGGGTCCGCGAGGACGTGGTGGAGGAGCTGCTGGAGCTGGTCTCCGCGCCGGACGGCCGGTTCGCGCTGGTGCTCGGCGACTTCGGCCGGGGCAAGACCTTCGCGCTGCGCGAGGTGGCCCGGCGGCTGCCCACCGCCGCGCCGGACCTGATCCCGATCCTGGTGGAGCTGCGCGCGCTGGACAAGGCGCACTCGGTCGACGGGCTGGTCGCCGCGCACCTGGCCAACCACGGCGAGCAGGTGATCGACCTCAAGGCGTTCCGCTACATGCTCCGGCAGGGCCGGATCGTGCTGCTCTTCGACGGCTTCGACGAGCTGGTCGCCCGGGTCACCTACGACCGGGCGGCCGACCACCTGGAGACGCTGCTGCAGGCCGCCGAGGGCAACGCGAAGATCGTGGTCAGCAGCCGGACCCAGCACTTCAAGACCAACTCGCAGGTGCTGACCGCGCTCGGCGAGCGGGTCGGCCTGCTGCCGCACCGGCGGGTGCTGGCCGTCGAGGACTTCACCCCCGGCCAGATCGAGGTCTTCCTGCGCCACCGGTACGGCGGGGACGAGACCGCCGCGCGGGAGCGGATGCAGCTGCTGGCCGGGGTGAAGGACCTGCTCGGCCTCTCCCGCAACCCGCGGATGCTCGGCTTCATCGCCAACCTCGACCCCGGCCGCCTGACCGCGGTCGCCGGGGCGGGCGGCACGTTCAGCGCCGCCGCCCTCTACCGGGAGATCCTGGAGTCCTGGCTGGACTTCGAGGAGCGGCGTACGCAGGGTGTGCCGGGGTCACCGGTGACGCTGCGCCGGCCCGAGCTGTGGGCGGCGGTCAGCCGGCTGGCGTTCCAGCTCTGGGAGAGCGGCGAGTCCTACCTGCGCCTGGCCGAGCTGGCGGAGGCCGCCGGGCAGTTGGCCGGGCTCGCCGAGTCCCGGTTGTCCGCCGGGCAGGCGGTGCACGCGGTGGGGGCGGGCAGCCTGCTGGTGCGCACCGAGGACGGCCTGTTCGGCTTCATCCACACCTCGGTGATGGAGTGGCTGGTCGCGGAGGGGATCGCCGCGCAGTTCAACCGGGGTGAGGAGCCGTCCGCCCTGGCGGTGCGGCCGCTCTCCGCGCTGACCGTGGAGTTCCTCGGTGACCTGGCCGACGCGCGCCGGTGCACCGCGTGGACCGCCCGGGTGCTCGGCGACGAGGACGCCGGGGAGACGGTCCGGGCCAACGCGCTGCGGCTCAGCGCCCGGCTGCGGCTGCCCGACCGGGCCGACCTGCGGGGCGCCTCACTGCGCGGTGAGGACCTGTCGCACCGGGAGCTGGCCCGGGCCGACCTGACCGGGGCGGACCTGAGCGCCACCCGGCTCGTGGCGACGAACCTGACCGAGGCGCGGCTGGAGGCGGCCCGGCTGCGCGGGGCGCGCCTGGACCAGACCCGGCTGGCCCGCGCCGACCTGCGCGACGCCGACCTGGCCGGGGCCCGGCTGTTCCGCGCCGATTTGCGGGGCGTGCGGGTCACCGGCAGCCGCTGGCGGCGGGCGGCGCTGATCGACGTCGCCGCCGACGCCGCGCTGCTGCGGGCGCCGGAGCTGCGCGGCGCGGTGGTGGCACCGGGCCGCCCGGTGGTGCCCGGGCTGGCCCCGCCCGCGGTGGGCGTCTCGTACGGCTTCGAGGTGGGCCGGCTGCCGGTGCCGGTGTCGTACAGCCCGGACGGGGCGGTGCTCGCCGTCGGCAGCGACGACGGTGGCGTGCTGATCTGCGACACGGTCACCGGGCTGCCGGTGCGGACCCTCCAGGGCCACCGGGGGCGGGTCTACGCGGTGCGCTTCGACGCCGCCTCGCACCAGCTCGTCACGGGCGCGGCGGATCTCACCGTACGGCTGTGGGACGCCGACCACGGCGACGTGCGGCACGTCATCGAGGACGTCTTCGCCGGCTGGGTGTGGCCGGTGCTGACCGACGGGACGCGCGGCCGGCTGGTGGTCGGTGACGCCGCCGGCACGGTCCGCCTCTATGACACCCGGACCGCCCGGCTGCGGCACGAGTGGCCGGGGCACGCCGCCCCGATCTGGGGCACCTCGTTCAGCCCGGACGGCCGGCGGGTGGTCGTGGTGGACAGCGCCGGCGTGGTCCGCGGCTGGGACGTCGCCTCCGGCGAGCTGGTCTTCGCCGTCCGCGAGCCGGAGGTGGTCTACCGGGTGGTGCACACCCCCGACGGGCAGTCGCTCGTCGCCGTCGGACAGCACGGTCGGGTCTGGATCCGCCGGGCGGTCGACGGGGAGCTGCTGCGCCGGCCGCGCGGTCACGAGGCCGACGTGTACGCGCTCGACGTGCACCCGGACGGGCAGCTGATGGCCACCGGGGACACCCACGGCGCGCTGCGCCTCTGGGAGGTGGCGACGGGCCGGCCGGTACGGGTCCTCGGGCGGCAGCGCGGCGCGATCTACAGCGTCCGGTTCAACGGCGACGGCTCGCTGCTGGCCTCCTCGGCCAGCGACGGCGCGATCGCGCTCTGGGACACCGCCGACGGTCAGCCGCGGCACGAGCTGACCCGGCATCGGGGCTCGGTCTGGCCGGTGGTCTGGCGCCCCGACGACCAGCAGGTGGCGACCAGCAGCAACGACGGCACCACCCGGATGTGGGACGTCCGCACCGGGCAGTGTCAGCACACCCTGCGGGGGCACGGGCGGCGGGTCACCGCGCTCTCCTTCCGCGACGACGGGGCGGTGCTGGCGACCTGCGGCAACGACGGGGTGGTGCGGCTGTGGGAGCCGCGTACCGGGCGGCTGGTGCGGCAGCTCGCCAGCCCGGCGGACCGGCTGCTGTCGGCGGTGTTCTGCCCGGGTGAGTCGCTGGTCGCCGCGCCGAGCGGGGACGGCGGGGTGCACCTGTGGAACACCGACACCGGCGCCGACGAGCGGGAACTCAACGTGGACACCGACCACGTCTGGGCGACCGCGTTCAGCCCGGACGGGGACGCGCTGGCCACCGCGAACGACGACGACACGGTGCGGCTGTGGTACCGGCGTACCGGCCGGCACTTCGCCACCCTGACCCCGCACCGGGGCCGGGTCCGGGCGGTCGCGTTCAGCCCGGACGGCGAGACCATCGCCACCGGCTGCGACGACCAGCTGGTCCGGCTCTGGGACGCCGCGACCGCCACCTGCCGGCTCACCCTGGAGCAGCACACCGACCGGGTGTACGCGGTGGCGTTCAACGCCGAGGGGACGCTGCTGGCCAGCGTCAGCAACGACGGTACGGCGGTGGTCTGGGACGCGGTGACCGGACAGCGGCGGGTGGTGCTGACGGAGCACACCGGTCGGCTCTGGGGCTGTGCGTTCAGCCCGAACGGCAACCTGCTCGCCACCGCCGGGGACGACCTGTCGATCCGGTTGTGGGATCCGGGCACCGGGCGGCTGCACGGCAGTCTCGCCGCGCACACCCGGCGGATCTGGTCGGTGGCGTTCAGCCCGGACAGCAGCCTCCTGGCCAGTGCGGGGGACGACGGCACCGTCCGGTTGTGGGACGTGGCCGACCCGGAGCACGCCCAGTTGCGGACCACGCTGATCGGGCTGCCGGAGGGCTGGGCGGCGGTCAGTCCGGACGGTCGCTACAAGCTGGACGGTGACCCGGGCGGCCAGTTCTGGCACGTCATCGGCACCTGCCGGTTCGAGGTGGGGGAGCTGGACCCCTATCTGACGCAGGTGCGCCGGCTGGCGGTCGACGCGCCGTTCTGACCGCCGGCCGGGCACCTGGTCGCCGGGTTCAGCGGCGCCACTTCTGGTTGGCGCCGCCGGTGCAGTCCCAGAGCTGCAACGGGGTGCCGTCGGCGGAGCTGACGCCGGTGGCGTCGAGGCACCTGTTGGACTGCGGGTTGACGATGTCACCGGCGGCGCTGAACACCCACCGCTGCGCGCCGGTGCCGTTGCAGTCGTAGAGCTGCACCTTGGCGCCGTTGGCGGTCGATCCGGCGGCCACGTCGAGGCACTTGCCGAGGGCGCGGACGGAGCCGTCGGCGGCCCAGGTCCACTGCTGGGCGGGGGTGCCGTTGCAGGTCCAGAGCTGGATTCGGGTGCCGTTGGCGGGGTTGGCGCCGGCCACGTCGACGCACTTGCTGCCGTATCCGACGATCGGCCCGGCGGTGCTGCCGCCGCCGCTGTCCCAGGCCTGGACCCGGACGTAGTCGACGACCATCTGCTGCGGGAAGACCGTGCTGCCGTCGGGGGAGCCGGGCCAGCCACCGCCGACCGCGACGTTCATGATCATGAAGAACGGGTGGTCGAAGACCCACTTGTTGCCGCCCGCGTCGGCCGGGGTCTTCCGGGAGTACGCGACCCCGTCGAGGTACCAGGTGATGGAGTCCGGCGCCCAGTCGACGGTGTAGGTGTGGAAGGCGTCGGCGAGGGCCTGCCCGCCGGGGAGCGAGGTGGAGCCGCCCAGCCCGCCGCCGCCGGAGTAGCCGGGGCCGTGGATGGTGCCGTACACGGTGGACGGCTGGGAGCCGACGTTCTCCATGATGTCGATCTCGCCGCTGTTGGGCCACGGGTTGCTGGCGATGTCGCTGCCGAGCATCCAGAACGCGGGCCACATCCCCTGGCCCCGGGGGATCTTGATGCGCGCCTCGAACCGGCCGTACGCCTGGCTGAAGGTGCCGTTGGTGAGCAGCCGGGCGGAGGTGTACTGGCAGCTGCCGTACCAGCAGGTGTAGCCGGCGGGGTTCTCCCGGCGGGCGGTGATGACCAGGTTGCCGTTGCCGTCGAGGGCGGCGTTGCGGGTGCTGGAGGTGTAGTACTCCAGCTCGCTGTTGCCCCAGCCGCCACCGCCGGTGTCATAGCGCCACCTGCCGGGGTCGGGGGCGGTGCCGGCGGCGCCGGTGAAGTCGTCGGACCAGGTGACGGCGCCGGGAGCGGCCTGGGCGGGGCTGCCGGTGGTGGCGGTCAGTGCCGCCGTCAGCCCCAGGCCGACCAGGGCCAGGGCCGCGAGGGTGCGGATGCTGCGCACGGTTGCTCCGTTCGGGTCGCGGTCGTCCCCGCCCCGCCGTTGCGCACCGGACGAACGGTGAACACACCATAAAGATAGACTTCAATGAAGCTATGAATTAAGCGGGGAGCTGTCAAGGGAGCGCTCCCCGAGCTGTTCCGGAACCAGCCGAAAACATTGACGTCACCCGATCGAGTCGGAAAGGATGCCGAAGCGGACCCGGCCCGCCCCGGCCGACGGGGAGACCGGTGACCGGTCCCGTGAGGAGGCACCACATGAGACCGCACAGGTACGCCGCGCTCGTCGGGGCCGGTGCCCTGGCCGTGGCCCTCTCACCCGCCTTACCCGCGGCGGCAGCCGACGCCCAGACGGTCACCGTCGGCGCCGTCCGGCCCGTCCAACCGGCCACCGAGGGCAGCCGGGTGCCGGTGGACGTGGCGGTGTCCACCTCCGACGGTCGACCGCTGGCCGCCGCGGTCACCGTGCGCTGGGCCACCGGCGCCGGCACCGCCACCCCGGGCGTGGACTACGCGACGGCGTCCGGCGTGCTCACCTTCCCGGCCGGCAGCCCCTCCGGCACCGCCCGGCCGGTCACCGTCACGCTGCACCGCGACCGGGCCGCCGAGACCGCCGAGACCGTCCCGCTGACCCTGGACTCCGCCGACGCCACCGTCGGCACCGCGCCGACCGTCGTGATCGACGCGCACGGCCTGCCGTACCTCGACCGGCGGCTGCCGGTGCGGCGGCGGGTCGACGACCTGCTCGCCCGGATGACCCTCGCCGAGAAGATCGGCCAGATGACCCAGGCGGAGCGGGCCGCCGTCGCCGACGACCCCGGCCGGGTCGCCCGGTGGCAGCTCGGCTCGGTGCTCTCCGGCGGCGGCTCCACGCCGGCCAGCAACACCCCCGCCGCCTGGGTCGAGATGGTCAACGGCCTCCAGGCGCAGGCGATGACCACCCGGTTGCAGATCCCGCTGATCTACGGCGTCGACGCCGTGCACGGCCACGGCAACGTGTACGGCGCCACGGTCTTCCCGCACAACGTCGGCCTCGGCGCCACCCGCGACCCCGCGCTGGTCGAACGGGTCGGCCACGCCACCGCCGCCGAGGTGCGCGCCACCGGCATCCCGTGGAACTTCGCCCCCTGCGTCTGCGTCTCCCGGGACGAGCGGTGGGGCCGCAGCTACGAGAGCTTCGGCGAGGACCCGGCCCTGGTGGTGTCGATGGAGACCGTCATCGACGGCCTCCAGGGGCGCCCGGGCCGGCTCGCCGACGACGACCGGGTGCTCGCCACCGCCAAGCACTTCGCCGGCGACGGCGACACCGACTACGACGAGGCCACCGCCGCCGCCAACGAGGGCAGACCGTGGTGGGAGCAGAAGTACCCGATCGACCAGGGCGTCACCGTCACCGACCGGGACCACTTCGCCCGCGTCGACCTCGCCCCGTACGGCCCGGCGGTGCGTCGGCACCGGGTCGGCAGCGTGATGCCCTCGTTCTCCAGCGTGGACTGGACCGAGGACGGCCTCGGCAACCCGACCAAGATGCACGCCAACCCCGACCTGATCACCGGCGAGCTGAAGGGCCGGCTGGGCTTCGACGGCTTCGTGATCACCGACTGGGAGGGCATCCACCAGATCCCCGACCCCGCCGACCCCACCAACGGCGGGCTGACCGGCTACAAGGTCCGGGTCGGTGTCAACGCCGGCAGCGACATGTTCATGGAGCCCAACACCGCCGAGCAGTTCGAGCAGCTGCTGCTCGCCGAGGCCACCGCCGGCCGGGTCAGCCAGGCCCGCATCGACGACGCGGTCCGCCGGATCCTGCGCCAGAAGTTCGCCCTCGGCCTCTTCGAGCAGCCGTACGCCTCGGCCGCGAACGTCGACCAGGTCGGCAGCGCCGCGCACCGGGCGATCGGCCGGGAGGCGGCGGCCAAGTCGCAGGTGCTGCTGAAGAACAGTGGGCAGGCCCTCCCGCTGCGCCCCGACACGAAGCTCTACGTGGCCGGCCGCAACGCCGACGACCTGGGCAACCAGGCCGGCGGCTGGACCATCGCCTGGCAGGGCGTCTCCGGCGCCGACACGATCCCCGGCACCTCGATCCTGGACGGCATCCGCGAGGTCGCGCCGCAGGCCCGGGTGACGTACAGCGCGGACGCCTCCGCGCCCACCGGCGACGCGCAGGTCGGCGTGGTGGTGGTCGGCGAGACCCCGTACGCGGAGGGCTACGGCGACGTCGGCGGCCCGGAGTGCGGCTGGTGCACCGTGCCGCAGCAGGAGGAGAAGTCGCTGCGCCTGCAACCCGCCGACCGGGCCGTGGTCGACAAGGTCTGCGCCGCGCTGCCCACCTGCGTGGTGCTGGTCGTCTCCGGCCGTCCGCAGGTCGTCACCGACCAGCTCGGCGAGATCGACGCGCTGGTCGCGTCCTGGCTGCCGGGCAGCGAGGGCGCCGGGGTGGCCGACGTGCTCTTCGGTCGGCGTCCGTTCACCGGCCGGCTCCCGGTGAGCTGGCCGCGCGCCGAGGCGCAGGTGCCGATCAACGTCGGTGACGCGGACTACCGGCCGCTGTACCCGTTCGGCTGGGGGCTGCGGACCGACCCGGCGCGGTCTCGGTTGGCCGCGGTCGCCGCGGACCGGCCGCAGGTGCGGGCGGCGCTCGCGGCGGCGACGTGGAACGCCGACGGCTCGCTGCGCAACGCCCCCGAGGTGCTGCCGCTGCTCGGGCGGCAGCTGCGCGGCGGTGACCCGGCGCTGGTCGACGCGATCCTCGCCGTGGTCCGGGACGCGGCCCAGGCGGCCGTCGTGCGCGGCACGGCACCCGCGGACTGGGCGGCGCTGATCGCCGACGCGGAGCACGCGCAGCTCACCGGCGACCCGCTGCGCGCGTTCACCCTGCTCGTCCGCGTCGTCCGCTGAGGGATGCGGAAGGGCCCCGCCCGACGACCGGGTGGGGCCCTTCCGCATCGGAAGCCCGCGAAGACGGTTCGGGTCCAGCGCCCGGGGTACCGGCCGAGTCAGGACCGGATTCCCGGGGAGGGCCGCATGGATCGGATGACGGTGCCCGTCGAGGCGCCCGTCGGTCGCCGTGGGCGGCGGCAGTGGCTGCGGATGTTCGTCGTCGGGTTGGCGCTCTGGCTGGCCACCGTGGTGATCATCCTGGTCACCGGGAACCCGAACCTGGTGCCCACGCTGGTGCTGCTGGGCAGCTTCCTGGTGCCGGTGACCTTCGTGGCGTGGGCGTTCGCGCACCGCGACACCGGTGAGGTCACCGCCGGCCTGGTGTTCAGCACCTTCGTCACCGGTGGGGTGCTCGGCGTGCTCGCCTCCTCGGTGCTGGAGGCGTACCTGCTGCGGCCCTCGGCGGCGCTCTTCGTCGGCGTGGGACTGATCGAGGAGGCCGCGAAGCTCGCCGCGCTGGCCCTGCTCACCCGGCACCTGGCGCACAAGTCGATCCGGGACGGCATGATCCTCGGCGCGGCCGTCGGCTTCGGCTTCGCCGCCTTCGAGTCCGCCGGGTACGCCTTCACCGCCCTGTTCACCGTCAACGGCCTGTCGCTGATGCAGGTGGTGCAGACCGAGATCCTGCGCGGCCTGCTCGCCCCGGTCGGGCACGGGCTGTGGACCGCGATCCTCGGTGGCGTGCTCTTCGCCCCGAGCACCCGGGCGCACTTCCGCGTCGGGCTGCGGCTGCTGTTGACCTTCCTCGGGGTGTCGCTGCTGCACGCTCTCTGGGACTCCATGCACAACATCGCGCTGACGCTCACCCTGCTCCTCACCGAGGGTGAGTCGTACCGCTCCACCCCGAACGGCTGGCTGGTCTCGCCCACCGCGGCGCAGGTGCGGCTGCTGCCCGTGATCGAGTGGGGTGGGCTGGCGCTGGTGTCGCTGATCGGCATCGGCTGGCTGCTGCTGGAGTGGCGGGCCGGCCGGCGGCGTCCGCCGCGGGAGACCGGTTGGCGGGTGCCGACGGGTGCGCTCGCCGTGGCGCCCCCGCGCTGAGCGGTCGTCAGCGGGGGGTGCGGCCCTTGAGGCGGCGGCCGAGTTCGCGGGCGATCTCCCGGTTGGCGTCCCGCTCGGCGAGGGCCTGCCGTTTGTCGTACGACTTCCTGCCCCGGGCCAGGCCCAGCTCGACCTTGGCCCAGCCGTTCGAGAAGTACATCGAGAGCGGGACCAGGGTGTATCCACCACCGGCGTCGCGCAGCTTGTCCAGGATCCGGACGATCTCGATCTTGTTGAGCAGCAGCTTGCGGGTGCGGCGGGGCGCGTGGTTGGTCCAGGTGCCGTAGCCGTACTCGGCGATGTGCAGGCCGTACAGCAGCAGCTCGCCGTCGCGTTCCTGGGCGAACGCGTCGACCAGCGACACCCGCCCCTCGCGCAGCGACTTCACCTCGGTGCCGGCCAGCACCAGCCCCGCCTCGTAGGTCTTGAGCACGGTGTAGTCGTGCCGCGCCTTCTTGTTGGTGGCGATGACCTTGCGCCCGGTCTCCCTGGCCACGCCCACCTCCCCGTTGCTCGACCGGGAGCAGGATACCCGTCGGTGCCGGCCGGGACCGGCACCGACGGGTGGTCGCCGGTTCAGATCCGGCACTGCCAGGAGTACGCGTCGCGGAAGCTGACGAAGCGCTCGACGGTGGCGTACCCGAAGGTGGTCTCCCGGCAGGTGGCCAGCACGTCGACGTCGGAGTACATCACCCCGGCCCGGCTGTAGGAGACGCACCGCCAGTCATAGACGGTGCCGCCGGTCAGCAGCGCGTCGGAGTGCCCGGTGGCCTGGCACCAGCGGCTGAAGTCCGGCGCGACCACGTCGGCGCGGACCCGCCAGCAGCGCACCGACGTCGGGTCGTAGAAGTTGCCGATCCGGTCGACGGCCGCGTCGGTCCGGTACGTCCACCGGCAGGCCGCGTCGAAGGCCAGGTCGGTCTGCCGCCCGTCGGCGCTCCGGCAGTGCCAGTCGTACGCGGTGCCGCCGGTCAGCGTCGCCTCGGCCGCGCCGACCGACCGGCAGTACGCGGACAGGTCCAGTCCGCCCAGCTCCTGCGGCGGCGGTGGGGAGGCGTGTCCGGCGGCCGGTGCGGCGAGCACGGCGACGAGCAGGGTCAGGGCGGTGGTCAGGGCGCGCAGCGTCCTTCGCATGGTGATCCTTCCGGTTGCGGGGTCGCGGGTGGGGACGGTGGTGGTCAGCGGTCGCAGGGCCAGACGCCGCGGAAGCTGCCGGTCAGGTCGCGGACGACCTGCACGGTGCCGGCGGCGTCGGCGGTGAGCCGACGGTTGGCGATGTCGAAGCAGCCGGCGTCGCTGTCGGTGTAGTCCTGCTCGACGTGCGCCCAGTCGCCGAGGGCGTACTTGTACTCCAGCTCGGTGCCGCTCGGCACGGTCAGCACCGTCCGGTACGGCCCGGTCGGGTCGACCCGCCGCATCGGCAGGGCGGCCGGGTCCCAGTCCGGCAGCCCGGTGCCGAGTCGGCCGAGCGTGCCGGCGAGGTGCACCCCGGCGCGGTCGACGGTCGGGTCGCCGGGTCGAACACCGACCTGGAGGAGCAGCCGGGTGGTGTCGCCGGCGTCGCCGGTGGCGGCGCGCAGCGCGAGGTCGACGTCGAGCACCCCGGCGCCGCACCGGCACTCGTCGGGCCGGGCGGTGGGCCGGGCGGTACGGGTGAGCAGCCCGGTCAGCTCGGCGGGGGTGAGGTCGGGCCGTCGGGAGAGCAGCAGCGCCGCGGCGGCGGCCACGTGCGGGGCCGCCATGCTGGTGCCGGCGTACGCGGCGTAGCCGTCGCCCTCGGCCACGGTGGTGCCGGTGTCGACGGTGGAGAGCACGCCGTGCTCCTGGTCGCCGCCGGGGGCGGCGAGGTCGACGTCCGTACCCCGGTTGGAGTAGCCGGCCCGCTCGCCGGTCAGCGTGCTGGCGGCCACGGTGACCACGCCCGCGCAGCTCGCCGGGGTGTAGTCGGCGGCGTCGGCACCGGCGTTGCCGGCCGACACCACGACGGTGACGCCGCGGGCGACCGCGCCGTCGACGGCGGCCTGGGTGGCCGGGTCGCAGGCGCCCGGCGCGCCGAGGCTGAGGTTGAGCACCCGGGCCGGGGTGGGGTTCTCCGGCACGCCGGGCACGTTGCCGCCGGAGGCCCAGGCGATGGCGTCGACCAGGTCGGCGGTGCTGCCGCCGCAGCGGCCGAGGACGCGGACCGGCTGGATCCGCGCGCCGGGGGCGAGCCCGGCGATGCCGGTGCCGTTGTCCCGGCCGGCGGCGATGGTGCCGGCGACGTGGGTGCCGTGCCAGCTGCTGGGCCGGAACCGGTCGCCGCAGTCGCCGGGTTCGGTCCAGTCGCCCTGGTCGGTGGCGTCGGGGTCGCGCCCGTCGCCGTCCCGGGCGTCGGCGGCGGAGCTGACGAAGTCGTAGCCGGGGACCAGGTGGGCGGCCAGGTCCCGGTGGCGGGTGACGCCGGTGTCGAGCACGGCGACCGTGACGCCGGCGCCGTCCGCACCGGTGTCCCAGGCCGGCTCGGCGTAGACGCCGCCCAGCGGGTCGTGCAGGTCCCACTGGTCGGTCCAGCGGGTGTCGTCGGGGGTGGCGTCGGCGCGCAACCGCGCCTCGGGCGCCGCCCAGCCGACGTCGGCGCGGCGGCGCAACCGGTCGAGCACCGCGGCGGTGGTGGCCGGGGCCAGCGACCGGTCGGCGCGGACCAGCAGGTCGCCGGTGGCGAGCACCCGGGCGACGGTGAGCCGCTGGCCGGTGGCCCGGCCCACGGCGGCCAGGTCGTCGGCGAGCCGGCCGGGGTCGGGGGCGACGCCGCGTCGCGCCGCCGGGCTCGCCGGACCGATCAGGAAAGAGCTGGTGCCGGTGGTCCCGGGGGGCGGGGCCGGGGCGGCCGCGGCGGGGACCGCCGGCAGCAGGGTGGCGGCGACGACCGCCACCACCAGGTGCATCGGGGTACGGATGGACACGGGTCTTCCTTCGCACTCGGACGCGGCCCCGCGCACCGCGGAGCCGGGTCCACGCTAGGTGTCCATGTAAGACCTTTCAAGACTTGCAAGTAGACAGTCATGAGAAGAAAGAATTTCCGGCATCTTGCGAAAGTGAACGCCGGGCCGCTGGCCTGCGGCGCGCCACGACGACGCGTTCGCACTCTGGGACGTCGCCTTGGCGCGGCTGATCGGAGATCACCCTCGATTCAGGAAGTAGTGGCCTCGCCGGGCCCCGGATGCCACTGTTTCCTGGATCGAGCACGATCACGGCCGGCGCGGCGAGTGAGCACCGGCGGGGTCGGCGGCCCGGGTGGTCGGGTCGGCCGGTCGGGTGGCGGGGTCGGTGGCGTGGGCGCCGACCCAGCCGGTGGTGATCAGCAGCAGCGCGGCGGCGTACGTGGTCATCACCAGCAGCCCCTGCGCCGGCAGTCGCACCCCGGCCGCGCCCAGCCCGATCAGCAGGTCCGAGCCGAGGAAGAGCGCCCCGCCGACCGCCGTGCGCCGGGAGACCCCGGTCGCGGCGGCGGCCATCAACGACAGGGCCAGGCTGTAGCCGAGCACCGGCAGCCGCAGCGGCCCCAGCGTGCCCCACAGCAGCGTGTTGGCCCCCGCCCAGAGCACCAGGTACGCCGCCACCGCCACGACCGGCGGCCGACGGTGCCGGACGAACGCGGTGCCGAAGGCGAGCTGGGTGACCAGGAAGCAGCCCATCCCGACCAGGAACGCGGTCCGCCCCGGCACCAGCAGGGCCACGTCCCCGGCGGTGGCGGCGACCAGCCCGACCGCCACCGGGTCCACCCGTCGCCGCACCCCGACCAGGTATGCCAGCAGCAGCGGCGCCAGCAGCGGCTTGGCCACCCACTGCACCGCCGTCCACCCGAACCCGACGCCGACCAGCTCGACGACGGCGACGACCCCGAACAGGCGCCACCAGTGGCGGCTCACCGGGCTGGCTGCCAGCCGGGGCGGCCGAACACGTAGCCGAGCCGGTGCCGCCAGGAGGTGGCCGACCGGGCGTCGGCCCAGATCGCGGCGAACTCGTGGGTGGCCACCCGCAGCGGGTTGTAGGTGGCGATGTTCGTGGTCAGCCCGTACCGGACGGCGGCGCGTTCCGGCTCGAAGCTGCCGAAGAGCCGGTCCCAGACGATCAGGATGCCGCCGTAGTTGCGGTCCAGGTATTCGGCGTTGGAGCCGTGGTGGACGCGATGGTGCGACGGGGTGTTGAAGACCCACTCGATCGGCCGGGGCAGCACGGTGATCCGCTCGGTGTGCAGGAAGAACTGGTAGAGCAGGCTGATCGACTGCTGGAGGAAGATCATCCACGGGGGGATGCCGAGCAGCGCGAGGGGCAGCCAGAACGGCAGCGACGTCATCGGCGTCCAGCTCTGCCGCAGCGCGGTGGAGAGGTTGTAGTAGACGCTGGAGTGGTGCACCACGTGGCTGGCCCAGAGCACGCGTACCTCGTGGTGCAGGCGGTGGAACCAGTAGTAGGCGAGGTCGTCGGCGAAGAAGACGATCACCCAGGTCCACCAGTGGGCGGGGGAGAGGTGGACCGGCGCGACGAGCCACAGCCCGGCGTAGAGGCCGGCGGTGAGCAGCTTCCAGGGCACGCCGATGAGCTGGCTGCCCAGGCCCATGGAGAGGCTGGTGGTGGTGTCGCGCAGCTCGTAGCCGCGTTCGTCGTCGTCGGGCAGGAACCGGTAGGAGACGGCCTCGATGACGACGAGCAGCAGGAAAGCCGGGACGGCGTAGAGCACGGCGGGGATCATGCGCGCGCTTCCCTTTCGGACGGGGTGGTGGTGGGGGTGGTGACCGGAGCGGTCAGCAGGGCCCGGGCGTGCCGGGCGGCGGCCGTACCCTGGCCGGCGGCGATGGCGGCGGCGAGCCGGCGGTGGCCGGCGACGTCGAGCAGTTCGGCGGCCCGGCCGGCGGGCGGCACGTCGCCCACGGCGAGGGTGCCGGCCACCAGGCTGTTGAACGCCAGCAGATAGGCGGTGTTGCCGCTGCCGTGCACGACCAGCCGCCAGATGGCGATGTTGGCCGCCGCCATCCGGTCGAGGTCGGGCGCGAGGGCGCCGTACTCCTCGGCGGCCCGGACCAGGGCGGCCGTGACGTCCGGGTCGCCGCGCTCGGCGCAGAGCCGGGCCGCGTCGACGCCGATGCAGGCCCGCATCTCCAGCATGTCGCGGACCAGCGTCTCCACCGGGAGTACGTCTCCCGACTGGGTCAGTGACAGCGCGAGGTCCAGCCCGGCGTGCACCCGCCAGTCGAGCACCCGGGTGGCGCCGCCCTGGCTGACCCGGACCAGGCCGAGCTGCTGCAACCGGCGCAGCGCCTCGCGGACGGCGTGCCGGTTGACCGCGAACGCGGCGGCCAGCTCGCGCTCGCCGGGCAGGGTCTCCTCCGGCCGGTAGCGGCCGCTGACGATGGCGTCGCGGAGCTGGCCGAAGACGTGGTCGGAGACCGAGGCGCGGGGCACGGGGAGGAACACCATGCGCAGCAGTGTGAGCCCGCGCACATCAACTCGTCAACTGGTTGGACCAGTTCGATCCGCCACCCTCTGCTGCCCGGGTGCGCACACCTCGTATCCTGTCCGCCGGAAGGCCCCGCAAGAGGTGGAAGGGAGTCGGTGTGAGCGACCGGGTCGAGACGTTGGAGTTCCAGGCCGAGGCTCGTCAGCTGCTCCAGCTGATGGTGCACTCGATCTATTCGAACAAGGACGTCTTCCTGCGCGAACTCATCTCGAACGCGTCCGACGCGCTGGACAAGCTGCGGCTGGAGTCCCTGGTCGACAAGGACCTGGACGTCGACACCGCGGACCTGCACATCGAGCTGGAGATCGACAAGGACGCCCGTACGCTCACCGTGCGGGACAACGGCATCGGCATGTCCCGCGACGAGGTGGTCGGCCTGATCGGCACCATCGCCAAGTCCGGCACCGCCGAGCTGCTGCGCAAGCTGCGCGAGTCGCAGGACGCCGCCGCCTCGCAGGAGCTGATCGGCCAGTTCGGCGTCGGCTTCTACGCCACCTTCATGGTCGCCGACACGGTGACCCTGGTGACCCGGCGCGCCGGGCAGTCCGGCGGCACCCGCTGGGAGTCCGCCGGCGAGGGCACCTACTCCGTCGAGTCCGTCGACGACGCCCCGCAGGGCACCTCGGTCACGCTGCACCTCAAGCCGGCCGACACCGAGGACAACCTGCACGACTACACCGCCGAGTGGACCGTCCGGGAGATCGTCAAGCGCTACTCCGACTTCATCGCCTGGCCGATCCGGATGACCGTGGAACGCCCCGGCGAGGAGGGCGCCACCACGACCGAGACGCAGACCCTCAACTCGATGAAGGCGCTCTGGGCCCGCTCCCGGGACGAGGTCGACGAGGCCGAGTACCACGAGTTCTACAAGCACGTCGCCCGCGACTGGGCCGACCCGCTCGAAACCATCCACATGCGCGGCGAGGGCACCTTCGAGTACGAGGCGCTGCTCTTCCTGCCCTCGCACGCCCCGCTGGACCTCTTCTCCCCGCAGGGCCACCGCGGCGTGCAGCTCTATGTCAAGCGCGTCTTCATCATGGACGACTGCGACGCGCTGATGCCCAACTACCTGCGCTTCGTCAAGGGCGTCGTGGACGCCCACGACCTGTCGCTGAACATCTCCCGGGAGATCCTCCAGCAGGACCGGCAGATCCGCGCCGTACGCCGCCGCCTGGTCAAGAAGGTCCTCGCCACCCTCACCGAGATGAAGGCCGAGCGGGCCGAGGCGTACCGGACCTTCTGGGGCGAGTTCGGGGCGGTGCTCAAGGAGGGCCTGCTCGAGGACACCGACAACAGCGAGACGCTGCTGAACCTGCTGCGGCTGGCGTCCACCCGGGACGCCGACGAGCCGACCACCCTGGCCGACTACGTCGGGCGGATGAAGGACGGCCAGACCGAGATCTACTACGCCACCGGCGACTCCCGCGGCACCATCGAGAACTCCCCGCACCTGGAGGCGTTCCGCGCCAAGGGCTACGAGGTGCTCATCCTCACCGACCCGGTCGACGAGGTCTGGGTCGAGCGGGTCGGTGCGTACGACGGGAAGACCCTCCGCTCGGTCGCCAAGGGCCAGGTGGACCTGGAGACCGACGAGGAGAAGGCGAAGACCGACCAGGAGCGGAAGGAGTACGCCGACCTGCTCACCTGGATGAGCGAGGCGCTCGCCGACAGTGTCAAGGAGGTCCGGCTCTCCTCCCGGCTCACCACCTCGCCGGCCTGCGTGGTCGGCGACGCCCACGACATGACGCCCACCCTGGAGAAGATGTACCGGGCGATGGGGCAGGAGGTGCCGCGGGTCAAGCGGATCCTCGAACTCAACCCCGGCCACCCGCTCGTCACCGGCCTGCGCAAGGCCCACGAGCAGAACGCCGAGGGCGCGGCGCTGACCGAGACCGCCGAGCTGCTGTACGGCATGGCCCTGCTCGCCGAGGGCGGTGAACTGGCCGACCCGGCCCGGTTCACCCGGATCCTCGCCGACCGGCTCGCCCGTACCCTGTAGCTCCTGCGCCGGCACGCCAACCGGCCCGGCGGATGCCGGGCCGGTTGGCGTGACCAGGTCAGGCGGTGTGTCGCGGCAGCAGCCGGACCAGCAGCGCCACCGCGACGCCCAGCGCCACCAGCACGTCCAGGCCGAGCGTGAACGCGTGCGGGAAGCCGCCGGTGCCGAGCGCGGAAAAGAACACGCTGCCGATCAGGGCCACCCCGATCGCGTTGCCGGCCTGCTGCGCCGCGGAGAGCACCCCGGAGGCCGCCGCCGCGTGCCGGGCCGCCACCCCGGCCAGCACGATCGACGGCAGCGGCGCGACCACCAGGCCCATCCCGACGCCGGCCACCGTGAGGCCCGGCACCAGCCAGCCGACCGGGTCGTGTGCGGCGAGCGCGAGCAGGGCGTACCCGGCGGCGACCACCAGCGTGCCGACGGTCAGCGTCCGGCGGCCCCGCCCGGCGGCCAACCGGCCCGACAGCACCGACGTGACCAGGTAGCCGACGCCGAGCGGCACGAAGAGCACCCCGGACGCGAGCGCCGACAGGCCGCGCCCGTCCTGCAGATAGACCGCCAGCACCAGGAAGAACGACGCCATGGTGAGCTGGAAGGCCAGGCTCACCAGCACGCCCACGGTGTACGCGCGGTCGGCGAACAGGCCCGGGTGCACCAGGGGTGCGCCACCGCGTGCCGCCAGCCGCCGCTGGTGCAGCGCGAACACGGTGAGCGGCAGCAGGGCCGCCAGGCACCAGCCGGCCGGCTCGCCGGCCACCAGCGGGTGCACGACGGCGACCAGGCCGAGCGTGACCAGCACGGTGCCGGGCAGATCGAGGCGGGCGCCGGTGGCGGAGCGCGACTCGGGCAGCAGGCGCCGGCTGGCCGCGACGGCCGCCACGCCGATCGGCAGGTTGATCAGGAAGATGCTCCGCCAGCCGAGACCCGCGATGTCCATCCTGATCAGCAGGCCGCCGATGAGCTGCCCGAACACCGCGCCCAGCCCCACCGCCACGCCGTACGCGCTGAACGCGCGGGCCCGCCGGGGACCGGTGTAGACGGTGGTGATGATGGCCAGCACCTGCGGCATCAGCAGCGCGGCGCCGACACCCTGCACGACCCGGCCGGCGACCAGCACGCCCGCGGTCGGCGCCAGCCCGCACGCCGCCGAGGCGAGGGTGAACAGGCCGAGGCCGGACGCGTACAGCCGGCGTCGGCCGTACAGGTCGCCCAGCCGGCCACCGGTGATCAGTCCGGCGGCCAGCGCCAGCCCGAACGCGGCGACCACCCACTGCACCGCCGAGGGACCGGCCCGCAGGTCCACCTGGATCGACGGGATGGCCACGTTGACGATGAAGAAGTCCAGCAGCGTGACGAACGTGCCGGTCAGCAGCACCAGCAGGGCGCCCCAGCCGGTCTCGGCCCGTACCGGGGTGGCGGGCGGCGCGGCGATGGTGCCGGTGGCCCGCTCCTGCAGGGTCGTCATGCCGGGACCTTGTCGAGGAAGCCGTGCACCCGGGCGATCCGGCCGTCCTCGGCGAAGACCGCGACGTCGAAGCCGACGACGAGCGGCTCCGCGCCGGGCGCGCCGAGGGCCCAGGTGAACCGGGCGATGTCGTGGTGGGCGTCCACCGGGCCGAGGCTGAACCGCAGGCCCGGGAACTGCCCCTGCACGGCACCGATCAGCGCGGCGATCGCGTCCCGGCCCTCGACGACCGCCAGCGGGTCGGTGTAGCGGCCGTCCTCGGCCCACACCTCGTCGATCAGCAGCCGCCGCTGCGCCGGCTCCGTCTCGTTCCAGCTCTCGATGTACCGGTCGATGACCTTCATGGGGGTTCCTCCCGCTCGTTTCTCCGATGCCGGAAACGCTATGGCGCGGCGCCGGTCCCGAAATCTGTCGCGCATCAGTACTTCTGTCGGCGCGCGTCGGTAACCTCTCGCCATGCTGTACGGGCGGGACGCGGAGTCGGCGGTGCTGAGCAGGGTGCTGGACACCGTCCGGTCCGGTGGCAGCGCCGCGCTGGTGGTCCGCGGTGAACCGGGCATCGGCAAGACGGCGTTGCTCGCGCACGCCGACACGTCCGGGCTGCGGGTGCTGGGCGGGGTCGGCGTCGAGTCCGAGGCCGAGCTGCCGTTCGCGGGCCTGCACCTGCTGCTGCACCCGGTGCTGGACCGGCTCGACGCGGTGCCACCGGTGCAGGCCGAGGCGTTACGCGGGGCGTTGGGGCTGGCCGAGGCGGGTGCGCCGGACCGGTTCCTGGTCGGCCTCGCGGTGCTGTCGCTGCTGTCCGAGCTGGCCGACGACGGTCCGCTGCTGGCCGTCGTGGACGACGCCCAGTGGCTGGACCGCGCGTCCGCCGACGCCCTGCTGTTCGCGGCGCGCCGGCTCGGCGCCGAGCCGGTCGGCCTGCTCTTCGCCGCCCGTCCGGACGGCTTTCCGGCGCCCGGCGTGCCCGAGCTGCCGCTGGGCGGGCTGGACCCGTCCGCCGCGGCGGCGCTGCTGGCCGCGCACGCCGCCGACCTGGACGCCGGCACGCGCTACCGGGTGCTCGCCGACGCCGTCGGTAATCCGTTGGCGCTGATCGAGCTGCCGGCGGTGGCGGCGTCCGCCGGGGCGGCGCTGCCCGACCGGCTGCGGGACGCGTTCCAGGCCCGGGTGCGCACGTTGCCCGACGGTGTGCGCGCCATGCTGGAGGTGGTCGCCGCCGACGACACCGGCGACCTGGGTGTGCTGCTGCGCGCGGCCGGCAAGCTGGGCGCCGACGGCACCGACCTGGACGTCGCGGTCCGGGCCGGGCTGGTGACCGCGGACGGCACGGTGACGTTCCGGCATCCCCTGGTCCGCGCCGCGGTGTGGCACGGGACGCCCCCCGGGCGGCGGATCGCCGTTCACGACGCGCTGGCCGCCGCGCTGGACCGGCCGGGCGACGCCGATCGTCGCGCCTGGCACCTGGCGTCGGCGACCACCGGCACCGACGAGCGGGTCGCCGCCGAGCTGGAGCGCACCGCGGCGTGGGCCGGTGAGCGCAGCGGGCACGCCGCCGCGGCCGCCGCGTACGAGCGGGCCGCGCAGCTCTCCGCGGACCCCGCCGCCCACCTGCGGCGGCTCACGCTCGCCGCCGAGGCCGCCGCCGAGGCGGGCGACCTAGACCGCTCCGACGCCCTCGCCGCCCGAGCCGAGCGCCCCGGCGCCGACGATCCGGTGCTGGCGGCCCGGCTGACCGCGGTGCGGGCCGCAGCGGACTTCTGGCGCGGGGCGCTGCCGTCGGCGCACGGGCGGCTGCTGCGCGGCGCCACCCGGGTGGCCGCCACCGACCGGCACCTGGCGCTGAGCCTGCTCGTGGAGGCGCTGCACGTCGGCTGGTACGCGGGGGAGCGGGAGCTGTCGGAGTCGGTGGCGCGGTTACGGGCGGCGCTGGTGCCCGACGATCCGCTGACCCCGCTGGCCCGGCTGTCGATGCACGCCGTCACCCCGATCGTCGGCGTGACCGACGACGGCGACGGCGTCGACTGGGCGGCACCCGGGGCGATGATCGAGGTGGCCCGGACGGCGGCGGACGAGCCGGGTGTCGCGATCCTCGTCGCGGGGCTCGGGCTGATCCTCGGGCAGGAGACGGTCACCGTCGAGTTGGCCGAGGAGCAGGTGGACCGGGCCCGCCGCCAGGGCCGGGTGGGTTGGCTGCCGCAGGCGTTGTTCTACCTGGCGTGCGGTTGGCAGTTCGCGGGCTGGCCGGCCCAGGCGACCGCGGCGACGCAGGAGGCCCTGGCGATCGCCCGGGACACCGACCAGCGCCAGTGGATCGACCGGCTCGGTGAGCCGCTGGCGTACCTGAGCGCGGTGGCCGGTGACGAGGACGAGTGCCGGCGGATCACCGACGAGGCGCTCGCCCGCGTCGCGGGCGGCGATCCGGCCTGGCAGGTGCCCTGGGTGTACGCGGCGCTCGGCCTGCTGGAACTCGGTCAGGGGCGCGCCGGGTCGGCGTTGACCTGGCTGACACCGCTGGCCGACGGCCGGGCCCGGTTCCACGTCTCGGCCACCCGCAGCACCCCGGACCTGGTCGAGGCGGCGGTCCGGACCGGCCGGCCGGAGGCGGCGGTCGAGGCGTTCCGCCAGTACGAGCGCTGGGCCGCGCACGCGCGACAGCCGTGGATCGACGCGGTCGTGCTGCGCTGTCGGGCGCTGCTCGGCCCGGACGAGACGGCCGGCGAGTCGTACGCCGCGGCGCTGTCGGCGTACCGCCGGCTCAACCGGCCGTTCGACGAGGCCCGCACGGCGCTGCTGTACGGGGAGTGGCTGCGCCGGGGTCGCCGTCGGGCGGAGGCACGGACGTATCTGGCCGCCGCGCTGGACGGCTTCGAGAAGGTGGGGGCGACGCCGTGGGCGGCGCGGACCCGTACCGAGCTGGCTGCCGCCGGCACCCCGGCGCCGAGCCGCCCGACCGGTCTCGCCGCCCGGCTCACCCCGCAGGAGCTGCAGATCGTCACGCTCGCCGCCAGCGGCCTGTCCAACAAGGACATCGCGACGCGGCTGTTCCTCTCCGCCCGCACGGTCGGCTATCACCTCTACAAGGCGTACCCGAAGCTCGGCGTGGTGTCCCGCGCCGAGCTGTCCGACCTGGACCTGACGGGGGTGTGACCGCCGGCGGTCGCCGAACCGCCCGGCGGTTCCGGAACCGGCGCATCGTTCCCAGTCGATGCAAGCTGGCATAGGGTGCCGGTGAACGGCCTCAGCGTTCCTCCGGAAGGAGCGATCCGTGATCCGTCGCCACCGCCCCCTCGCAATCGTCGGCCTCCTCGTCGCGGTCACCGCCCTGGTCGCGCCCGCGCCGGCCACCGCCGCCGGGCTGCCCTACCAGGATCCGACCCTGCCCGTCGCGACCCGCGTCGCCGACCTGCTCTCCCGGATGACCCTGGACGAGAAGCTCGGCCAGATGACCCAGGCCGAGCGCGGCTCGGTGACCGCCGCCGACCTCACCACCTACCGGCTCGGCTCGCTGCTCTCCGGCGGCGGCTCCGCGCCCACGCCCAACACCGCCACCGCCTGGGCCGACATGTACGACGGCTTCCAGCGCGCCGCCCTCGCCACGCCCCTGGCCATCCCGATGATCTACGGAGTGGACGCCGTGCACGGGCACAACAACGTCCACGGCGCGACGATCTTCCCGCACAACATCGGCCTCGGCGCGACCCGCGACCCCGCCCTGGTGCAGCAGATCGGGCAGGCGGTGGCCGAGGAGGTCAGCGGCACCGGCGTCGACTGGGACTTCGCCCCCTGCCTCTGCGTGGCCCGCAACGACCGGTGGGGCCGCACCTACGAGTCGTTCGGGGAGACCCCGGACCTGCCGTCGAGCATGTCCACACTGGTCACCGGCCTGCAGGGCAGCACCCTCGGCGGGCCGACCTCGGTGCTCGCCACCGCCAAGCACTACGTCGGCGACGGTGGCACCACTGGCGGTGTCGACCAGGGCGACACCCGGCTCAGCGAGGCCGACCTGCGGGCCGTCCACCTGCCGCCGTTCCAGGCCGCCGTGCAGCGCGGGGTCGGCTCGGTGATGATCTCCTACAGCAGCTGGAACGGCGTCAGGATGCACGGCAACCAGTACCTGATCACCAGCGTCCTCAAGGGCGAACTCGGCTTCTCCGGCTTCGTCGTCTCGGACTGGAACGGCATCGACCAGATCGACGGCGCCGCCGGCTTCACCGCCGCCGAGGTCACCGTCGCGATCAACGCCGGCATCGACATGGTGATGGTGCCGACCGCCTGGAAGACGTTCCTCAGCACGCTCCGCGCCGAGGTGCAGAACGGCCACGTCCCGCTGAGCCGGATCGACGACGCGAACCGGCGCATCCTCACCAAGAAGTTCGAGCTGGGCCTCTTCGAGCGGCCGTACACCGACCGGAGCTGGACCGCGACGGTGGGCGACGCCGCCCATCGGGCGCTGGCCCGGCAGGCCGTGCGGGAGTCCCAGGTGCTGCTGAAGAACGCCGGCGGTGTGCTGCCGCTGGCCCGGGACAACAACAAGATCTTCGTGGCCGGCAAGAACGCCGACGACATCGGCAACTCCAGCGGCGGCTGGACCATCTCCTGGCAGGGCTCGTCCGGCGCGATCACCCCCGGCACCACCATCCTGCAGGGCATTCGCGCGGCGGTCGGTCCGACCACGACCGTCACCTACAACCAGCGCGGCACCGGCATCGACCGCAGCTACCGGGCCGCGATCGCGGTGGTCGGCGAGACGCCGTACGCCGAGGGGCGGGGCGACCGGACCGGCAGTATGAGCCTGGACCGGGACGACCTGCGGACGATCTCGACGCTGCGCAACGCGGGCGTGCCGGTTGTCGTGGTGCTGGTGTCCGGCCGTCCACTGGACGTCGCCACCGAGCTGCCCCGCTGGGACGCGCTGCTGGCGTCCTGGTTGCCCGGCACCGAGGGCGCCGGGGTGGCCGACGTGCTCTTCGGTGCCGCGCCGACCGGAAAACTGCCGATGACCTGGATGAACTCGGTCAGCCAGCAGCCCATCAACGCCGGCGACGGCCAGGTCCCACTCTTCCCTCAGGGCTTCGGCCTGACCTACTGACGACACGCGTGGACTGTCCGAGCGGGAGCTTGTAAGGCACGCTTCCGCACCCCGCAACTCGAGATGTCGTGCCGTCGCTCAGCCGGGTGAAGAACTTCACAAGAAGTGGGCGATCGCCCGAAACCGTCCCTAACGTCGTATGCGTTCGCGATCGCGGACACCACGGACCGGCAACGCCTAATCCCGCCGCCGGTCCGGTGGTACCTGGACCTCAGGCGGGAGCGGGGGACCCACACGTTCCTCGGTGCTCGACACCTCGGGGTGAAGCCGCCATCCGGCGGCCGGGCTCCTCGGCCCGAACCCGACAGCTCACCTCGTCGGCGTGGAGGAAACCACACAATGGCTACTGCACACATCGCTCGCCACCGTCGGACCAGCGCCCGTCGGGTCGCCGTCGGGGCGCTCGTCGCCGGCGCCGCCACCGGTGCCGCCGCGATCCTCGGCCCGGTCGCGCCGGCCAGCGCGGCCAGCGTCAACTGGGACGCCATCGCCCAGTGCGAGTCCGGCGGCAACTGGCACATCAACACCGGCAACGGCTTCTACGGTGGCCTCCAGTTCACCAAGGGCACCTGGAACGGTTACGGCGGCCAGAAGTACGCCAGCCGCGCCGACCTGGCCAGCCGCGGTGAGCAGATCGCGATCGCCGAGAAGGTCCTCGACGGGCAGGGCATCGGCGCCTGGCCGGTCTGCGGCAAGAAGGGCGGCTCCACCAAGCACTACTCCAGCAAGGACTCCGGCTCGTCGGCCAAGAAGGACTCCGGCACCAAGCACCGCTCCCACTCCGGCACCAAGTCGAAGGCGGAGCACCGCTCCTCGCGGGACGAGAAGCCCGCGACCCGTGACCACCGGCGTACCGCGCCGGCCTCGGGCGGCTCCACCTATGTGGTGAAGTCGGGCGACACGCTGTCGATGATCGCCGACGCGAAGGACCTCGCCGGCGGTTGGCACGCCCTGTACGAGCGCAACAAGCGCGTCGTCGGCGCCGACCCGGGCCTGATCTTCCCGGGTCAGCAGCTGCGCCTGCGCTGATCGGCGTACCGGGTCCGCCCGGTGCCGATCGACCACGAACGCCCGGCCGGGTCCACCGGCCGGGCGTTCCGTCGTAGCCGGCCCGGAGGGTGACGTCGGGTTTGCGGGGGCCGGATCAGGGCATTCGGGGGCATGTCGACCGTCGTCGAGGATCCGCCGCTGCCGACGCACCTCCAGTTGGAGATCACCTCGGCGTGCAACCTGCGCTGCCTGATGTGCCTGGTCCGCTACCGACCGCCGGTGAACAAGCTGGCCGGGGCGATGGCCCCGGAACTCTTCGACCGCATCGTGGCCGACGTGCCGGGGCTGCGCCGGCTGACCCTCCAGGGGCTCGGCGAGCCGCTGCTGTCGCCGTACCTGGCCGACATGATCGACACGGCGGTGGGCCGGGGCATCACGGTCGGCTTCAACACCAACGCCACCCTGCTGCACCGGCGCCGCGCCGAGGAACTGGTCGCCAGCGGGGTCGACTGGCTGCACGTCTCGCTCGACGGCGCCCGGGCGGCGGCGTACGAGCGGGTCCGCGACGGCGCGAACTTCGACGTCGTGGTGGCCAACCTCGCCGGCCTGGTCGAGGCGAAGCGGGCGGCGGGCAGCGCCACCCCCTGGATCCGGGTGGTCTTCGTCGCCATGCGCGACACCGTCGCGGAGCTGCCCGAGCTGGTCCGCCTGCTCGGCCGGATCGGGGTGGACGAGCTGCACGTGCAGAACCTGTCGCACAGCTTCTCCGACGCCGACCCGGCCGGCCGCTACGCCGAGATCCGCGAGTTCACCGCCGACCAGGCGCTCTGGGCCGGGGTGGACACCGACCGGGCCGCCGCGCTGTTCGGCGAGGCCGCCGCGGTGGCGCGGGAGACCGGCGTACGCCTGCGGCTGCCGCACCCCGGTGCGGCGCCGGCCGCCCCGCGCACCGCCGGCCCGGGCTGCTCGTGGCCCTGGGACGCGGCGTACGTGACCAGCGCCGGCGTGGTGCAACCGTGCTGCATGGTGATGGGCGACGACCGGGTGCGGCTGGGCTCGCTGGACGAGCGGTCGTTCCCGGAGATCTGGCACGGCGAGGAGTACCGCCGGTTCCGGCGCCGCCTCGCCGGCGAGACGCCCCCCTCGGTGTGCCGCGGCTGCTCGCTCTACCGGCGCACCTTCTGAGCCGCGTCGCCCCGGTTGCTATCGTCAGCCTGCTCGGCCCGGACGTGAAGAAAGCGCGGCTATGACCAACGAACCGATCACCCCTGCCGCGACCCTCGACGACCTGCTCACCAGCACACAGCAGATGCTCGCGATGCTGCGGTCGCAGGCGGTGGAGCCGGCCGACGGCGACGCCGTGGCCCTGCTGCGGGCGGAGGGGACCGCCGCCGACGGGCGGGTGACGGCCACCGTCGTCCAGGGTGGCCGGTTGGCCTCGCTCACCGTCGACCCGGAGCTGCTGCGGCAGGGCAGCGAGGCGGTCTGCGACCACGTGGTGGGCGCCGTCAACGCCGCCCTCGCCGAGCTCGACGAGCGGGTCAGTGAGTCCGCGCGGGCCGACGTCGACGCCCTGGCGGCGCGGTTGGGCGGGGTACGGGAGCCGTCCGCGCGGCGGATGGCGATGTTCAGCCAGGCCATGGATGACGTGGCCGCCCGGCTCCACCGGGACCGCTGAGGCCGCCCGTCGGCCCGCTCCGTCGCTGGTCCGGACACGACGAAGCGGCCGGCCGTCGGGAGGACGACGACCGGCCGCTTCGTTGGTGATCAGCTCAGGTTGAGCGCGGTGTCATCGACGACGAAGGAGGTCTGCAGGGAGCTGTCCTCCACGCCGCTGAACGAGATGGTGGCGGTGGTGCCGGCCAGCGACGAGACGTCGAAGGACTTGAGCACGTAGCCGGCCGCCGCGTTCACGTTCGAGTACGTCGCCAGGGTGGTGCTGCCGGCCTTGACGGTCAGCTTGTCGTAGGCGGTGGTACCCGACTCGGCGGTGTCGATGTGCAGGTAGAAGGAGAGCGTCGCCCGGCAACCGGCCGGGATGCTCACCGACTGCGACAGGGTGTCGGTGTGGGCCGATCCGTAGCCGTTCATCCACGCCTTCCAGGAACCGCTGCGCGCGGCCTGGCCGGTGGAGCTGTCGATGACGCCGGAGGAGGCGGTCCAGCTGACGTTGCCGGACTCGAAGCCCGGGTTGGCCAGCTTCTGGCCGGAGCAGGAGCCGGTGGGCGGCGGGGTGGTGGTGCCGGAGCAGGTCGGGTCGCCCGCCTGCGCCGGAACGCTGACGGCGTCCCAGGCGGCCTTGACCGTGTTGAACTCGGTGCAGCTGGTCGGGTACAGGTTCTTCGCCGCCTGCAGCGTCCAGGTGCGGTACTTGAGGTACGACGAGCCGGTGGTCTTCAGCAGCATCGCGTTGTACATGATCTTGATGGCCTTCTGGATGCCCAGACCGGTCACCGTGCTGCTGTTGCAGGTCGGGCTGGTCGGCTGCCCGTTGGTCGGGTTGGTGCCCATGGCCAGCAGGTAGAACCAGTGGTTGCCCGGACCGGCGGCGGCGTGCACCTCGGTGGTCGGGATGCTGCTGGAGTAGCAGTTCGCGTCACCCAGCGCCGACGGGTTGTACATGTTGCGGATCGGGCCGCTGCCCACCAGGTTGATCTTCTCGCCGACCAGGAAGTCGGGAGCGTCGTAGGTGGACGGCTCGTTGGCGTACCACTCGGTCGCCGCGCCGAAGGTGTCGGCCACGAACTCCTGGGTGCCGTTGCCGGAGATGCCACCCGGGGTGTGGTCGTCGATGCCGTGGCCGATCTCGTGCGCCACCACGTCCATCGAGCCGATCCACTGGCCGGCGGTGTTCTTGCCGATCTGCACCTGCGAGCCGTCGTAGTAGGCGTTCTGGTCGTTCAGGCCCACCCGGATCGGCCAGTAGCCGCCGTTGCCGTCGGCGCCGTTGCGGCCCAGCCACGCCGAGAGCATCTTGTCCTCGGTCTGCGCGCCGAAGAGCGCGTCGACGCAGCCGGTCTCCCGGTTGGTGCCGACGCCGTTGCCCCACGAGTCGTCCGAGCCGGTGAAGGTCGTGTTGGTCGCGGCGTCCTGGCAGACCAGCGTGGGCTTGCCCGGGTCCTTCATCGAGTACGTGCCGCCCGACAGCGTGGTGCCCAGGGTGACCGGGCCGTTCCAGATGCCGGAGCCGCTGCCGCGGACGACGTGCTCCTGCTTGCGCAGCACCTTGCCGGTGGCCGCGTCCACGTCGACGGTGAGGCGGCTCGGGCCGTCCGCGGTGGTGCCGCGCACGGTGGTCTCCCACGCCAGCGTGGGGGCGCTGTCGAGGGTGAAGACGACCAGCTTGGTGCTCTCGACGGAGGAGACCGTCTTGAGCTGGGCGCGGGAGGTCTTCACCGCCGCGGCGGAGGTGAGCTTCGGCGAGGTGGCGAGGTTGCCGATGGTCTGCTGCTGCGCGACGGAGGCGTACTTGACCTGGCCGGCCGAGTCGGTCGCCAGGACGAAGTCACCCCCGACGACCGGCAGGCCCTTGTAGGTGCGCTCGTAGGGCACGTACTGGGTGCCCTCGGAGGAGATGACCGACTTCTGCACGAACGCGTCGTCGGCGCTGGCGTGCAGATAGGACGGCCGGCTGGCGACCAGCGAGCTGGCCGTGTTGGCGGCGAGCGTACGGGCCTGCGCGGCGTTGGGGGCGGGGGCGGGGGGCGCGGCCTGCACGGCCGCGGCGGTGCCTGCGGCGATCAGGCCGGCCGCGGCCGCGCCGGAGAGCGCGACCAGGCGGGGTGAGAGCTTCAAGGGGGTGTGCTCCTGTTCCTCGGCGACGCGCGGAGCCCGGTGGGGTCGCGCGTCGCACCGTGACGCGAGTGGGGCGATGGGCGGTCTCCGGAGCTGCCGGCGTGCCCGGAACAAACCGACCGACCATCTCGGAGTCACCGGGGGTCGATGACTCGCGGGAGCACAATCACACGGCCAGGTGTCACAGATCAATGGGTGACCAGGGCAACTGTTTCGTTTGGGTTACCGGAAGCGCCTCTGTCGTTCACGAAGCCATGATCTTCAATAGCCCCTGGCCAGCGCATTTGCCATTCGGTGCCAGCGCGATCTTGACCGGATTGATGGCTATTGCCGCGTTGTGCTGGTGACGCACATTCGGTCTCATCCGAGATGCCAATCCCTCCCGCCTTCCGGTTCATCGGCCCCATCGGACGGCCCGGGTGCGGCCGACCGACCGGTGGCGCCGGGCACCGTTCGGTGGATGTCCGAAAATGGTCACGCCGGCCCCGGAAGCCCCGGCCCGGATCCCGGTCGGTCGAGGGTGGTCGGATACCGGACAGCGAGCGGATCATCACGCTCCGGCCTGCCATCCTGAGCTTTCCCCGCCGGCACCCCGCTGACCGCCGGGGCATCCCGGCGAGCGGAGGTACGACCCGCGACAGGCGTGAACGGGGGAACGGATGGCCACTCGGACCGGAGCCGACCGGCGCTCCGCCCTGTCGACCGCGGCCCTGACCGCCGCCGGCACCCGGACCGACCGGGGCGTCCCGCGCCCGCCCCGGCACCCGATGCGGAGCACACCCGTCCTGATCGTCGTGCACGGCGCCCTGCTCACCGCGTTGCTGTTGGCCACTGCGGTGGTCGCCGCCGGATCGAGCGGTCCGGCCCGCACGCTCGGCCGCCGCTCCGCCGACCTCGCCGCCGGCACCAGCACCAGCGCTCGGCAGATCTACCGCACCCTCGCCGACGCGGACGCCGCCGCCAGCGCCGTCTTCCTGCTCTCCCCGGGCGACCGCCGCCGACGCGGCCTGATCGACGGGTACGACGACCGGATCCGCCAGGTCCGGGCCGCGCTCAGCGCCTCGATGGGCGCCGCCGTCGACGACCCCGACCGGCTGGCCCGGCTGGCCACCATCGCCGCCCGGTTGCAGGTCTATCAGCGGATCATCGACGACGGTCTGGGCCGCCGCTGCGACGACCGGACCAGCCCGGAAGGCCCGGCGATCTGCGCCAAGGCCGACGACGAGACGGTCGCGACGGCGAAGAACCGGGGCGTGCTCGCCTCGGCGTACGCCCGGGAGGCCTCCCACTACATGTCCGCCGAACTGCTGCGGACCGCTCAGGACCTGTGGAACTACGACACCCGGCAACTGCGCGAGGCCCGGTCGACGGGCCGGTGGTGGCTGCTCGCCTCCCTGCTGGTGCCGCTCGCCGCGCTGGTGGCACTCGTGGCCGTGCAGTGGTGGCTGTGGCGGCGCACCCGCCGCCGGCTGAACGCCGGGTTGCTGGCCGCCACCGTGGGCGTCGCCGCCGTACTCGGGATGCTGGTGGCGTCGTGGTGGCACTGGCCCGCGGCGGACGACCGGTTCCCGGTGCTGGAGCAGGCCATCGGGACGCAGAGCGGCACCCAGCAGCGCCTCGGTGACCTGCTGCGGGGGCGCGCGGACGTCTACCTGGCCCTCGGGTCGAGCGTCGACCCGGCAGGCCACCGGCAGGACTTCCTCAGCCGGGGCGTCTGCGGCGTCCCGCCCGACGCCGTCGACTGCGGCACGCTCAATCCGGTCTGGTCGGCCCGGCAGGGCTACCCGCCGGGGGCGTTCGGGGCCGCCGTCGACACCGTGCTGAAGGACGGGTCGGGCCGGACGGGAGCGGCGGCGCGCTCCTTCGACCAGGTGACCGACCGACTCACCGGCGAACTCAACGACGGCGACCGGGCCGTCGACGCGGCGGTGGCGCGGCTGCCCCGGGCACCGCGACAGCTCGGCGGGTCAGCCGCCTGGGTGACCCTGCTCGCCGGGGTCGCCATGCTCCTCGGGCTGCGGCGACGCCTGGTCGACTACCGGTGAGCCGGCAGGAAGGGGAGCGTGGGGTGAGGATCCGCCCGACGGTGGGGTGGCTGGCGGCCGTCGTGCTGCTGGCGGCGGCCGGCTGCTCGGCGACGTCCGGGTCGACGGCCGCCCCGCCCGCCCTGCCCGCCGAGGTGACCAGCACCCCCACCGCCGCTGCGCGTACGGGCGGCCTGTGCACCGTCCGGCACAGCTACCCGCCCAGTGCGGTACCGCCCGGGCGGGTGCTGACCCGGGGCAGGCTGGTCGCCGGGGTCGACCCGTCGGACGCGACGATGAGCCACTGGGACGCGACCGCGCAGCGCTTCGAGGGCTTCAACATCGACCTGGTGCTGGCCGTGGCGAAGGCGATCTGGCCGGACCGCGACCCGCGCAGCATGACCGAGTTCCGGGCCGTCCGACCGGGTCAGGGCGCCTTCGACGCGCTCGTCGGCGACGACCCGGTGGACGTGATCGCCACCTCCCTCACCGCCTCGTGCCGGCGCGCGCAGGATGTCGTCTTCTCCAACGACTACCTCGACTCCGGGCAGACCGCCCTGGTGCGGCGGGTCGGAACGGCACCGGAGTACGCCGGCATCGACGACCTGGCCGGGCGTCGGGTCTGCGCGGCGGCGGGGACGACCTCGCTGGAGACCGTCGCCAGCTATCGGACCAGGGACGGCGGACGCCTGGTGCCGGTGCAGGCCGAGAACGTCATCGACTGCCTGGTGATGCTGCGTCAACACCAGGTCGACGCGGTGAGCACCGACGAGAACATCCTCCTCGGCTTCGCCCAGATGGCCCCGGACACCGTCCTGGTCACCGCTCCACCGGCGGACAACGCGGCGTTCTGCGCCTACCACGTCACCTCGGCGCGGCAACCGTGCACCTGGCTGACCGACGAACCGCACGCGTTCGCCTTCGCCAAGGGCGAGGTCGAGCTGGTCGCCTTCGTCAACCACGTCCTGGCCGCCGACGGCCCGGCGGGGCAGCGCGTCTGGCAGCAGGCCCATCAGCGCTGGCTCCCCGACCACCCGGACCGGGGAATGCCCTCGCCGGGCACCCCCGTCACCTCCTGGCCGCCGGCGTGAGGGGCGCGCCGTGACGATCGACGCGCGGCTGATCGCCGAGGCCCGGGAGAGTCACGCCCGGGTGTCCCGGTGCCTGCTGGACGCCCGGAAGCTGGTCGACGAGGAGTTCGGTCGGCAGCGCTCCTGGACCGGTGCCAGCGCGGCGGCCGAGCGGGACGCCCGGGAGCGGCTGCACCGACTCGGCTGCCTCTCCTTGGCCCTGGACGCGCTGATGGAGCGGATCGACGAGCGGGAGCAGTCGCCGGGCGGCCGACCCGCCCTGGCCCGGCTGCTCGCCGAGCCCTGCGTGGTCCGGTTCACCGCAAACACCGGCGAACCGGCCCACGACGAGGCGTTGACCGTCGTCGGGATCGTCGCGGCGGCCCGCGAGCAGTCCGACCGCATCGGTGACCTGGTGGCCGGCCACCGGTCGGCCGCGTCGAGCGTGGCGGCGCGACTCGCCCGGCTCCGTACCGACTTCGAGGAACTCGCCGCCCGAACCGGCCCCGGCCGGGCTGACGGGGATCGGACCGGCGACGACGGCACGGGCCCGGGCGACGGGCCGGCCGGTCGACTGGCCGCGCTGCAGCGGCAGGCCGCGGCCGATCCGCTGGGCTGCGCCCGGCCCGGCCCGTGGCGCGACGCCGTGAACCGGGCCGCCGACGAGGTCGCCGTGCTGCGTCGCGCCCGGGCGGCGGCGGCCGAGCAGGACCTCACCGCCCGGGCCGAGCGGCTGCGCACGGCGGTACGACGGTGGCGACACCTGGTGACCGAGGCGACCCGCGAAGGGCTGGGCGACGGCACCGACCCGGTCGTCGGGCTCCCCGTCGACGCGCTGCTGGACCGGGTCGGCCACGGCGTCCCGAGCGGCCCGGACGCGCAGGCCGTCCTCGGCGAGGAGCTGGACCGGACCACCGAACGGGTCGACGCCGCCCGCCGCCGGCTGCGCCGCCGCTGCCACGCCGAACTCGGCGGCCGGCTGGAGGCGTACCGGCAGCGGGCCGCCGACGAGGGGCGGGCCGAGCACCCCGAGCTGGACCGGCACTACCGCGAGGCGCGGGACCGGTTGCGTCCGGACGGCTTCGCGGTCACCGCCGCCAGCCGGGCGGTACGCGCCTACCAGCAGGCCGTGAACGAGGGGACGCGATGACCCACCGCACCTGCGCCGACCGCAACTGCCCCGGAGAGGTGGACCGGGACGGTTTCTGCCGACTGTGGGGGCACGAGTGCGCGGGTGTCGCGCCGGCCGCCGCCGTACCGGCCCGACCGGCCCCGGTGCGGCTCCGGCCGACGTCCAGGCCGTGGCTGCACCCGGCCGTCATCCCGCCGGTCGCCCCCCGGGACCCGCAGACCGCCGTGCTGCCCCGGTCGGTCGTCTCCGCCCACCCCCTGTTCTGCCCGTAGAGCGGCTGCCGCAGTCGGCTGGAGAAGGTGAGCGAGTTCTGCCCGGATTGCGGCACCCGCCTCTCGTTGACCCCGCCACTGTCCGACGGGGAGCTGCGCGCCGGCCGGTACCGGATCGTCGGCTGCCTCGGCCACGGCGGCGTGGGCTGGGTGTTCCTCGCCCGCGACGAGGCGATGGACGGCATCTGGCGGGTCCTGAAGGGACAGCGCAACCCGGACGACCAGGAGGCGGCCGCCGCCTTCGTCGCCGAACGGCAGGCGTTGATCGCGCTCAACCACCCCCGGATCGTCACCATCACCGACGCGCTGCGCGAGTCCGACACCGACGCCGGCTACCTGGTCATGCAGTACGTCGACGGCGGCACCCTGGAGGACGCCCGGCGCGACCTCGGCGCCGACGGCGGGCCGGCGGCCGTCGACGTCGGCCAGGCGCTCGGGTACGGGGTGCAGATCCTCGACGCCTTCGAGTACCTGCACGACCAGGGCTGGCTCTACTGCGACCTGAAGCCCGACAACGTCATGCTGATCGCCGGGCAGGGCGTGGACGGCCCGCTCAAGCTGGTCGACTTCGGGGCGGCCCGCCGGATCGACAACCGGGTCAGCCCACCGTGGGGCACCGCCGGCTTCGAGGCGCCCGAGGTGGCGCCGCTCGGCCCGGCCGGGCCCAGCGTCCGGTCGGACATCTACACCGTGGGTCGTACCCTCGCCGCGCTGACCCTGGCCACCAGCTCGGCCGACCTGCGGGCACTGCCGGCCGGGCCGGACCTGCACCGGCTCGGCCTCCCGGCGACGCACGACCCGTTCGTGCGGCTGCTGGCCCGGGCCACCGCCACCGCGCCGCAGGACCGCTTCGCCTCCGCCGCGCAGATGCGCGAGCAGGTCCGGGGCGTACGCCGGCAGGTCCGCTCCGCCGCCGACGGCGAGCCGCGACCGACCCGCTCGACGCTGTTCAGCCCGGCCGCGTGCGCCTTCGCGCTGCACACCGACGTGGGGGACCTGGACGTGCGGGAGATCCTGCTCGGCCTGCCCATGCCGCTGGTGGACGGCGCCGACCCGGCCGCCGGCTTCCTCGCCTCCCTGGGGCCCGCCGAGCCCGACGAGCTGATCGTCCTGCTGGAGAAGGCCCCGGAACGCACCGCCCAGGTCGTCTACCGGATGGTCCGCGCCCACCTGGCGGCCGACCGGGTCGAGCCCGCGCGTGCCCTGCTCGCCGACGTCCCCGACGAGCCGGGGGACTGGTCGCTGTGGTGGCACCGGGCTCTGGTGGCGCTGGTCGGCGGCGAGACCACCGCTGCGCGGGACTGGTTCGACCGGGTCTACGGCTGGCTGCCGGGGGAGGTCTCCGCCCGCCTGGCGTACGCGGTGGCGTGCGAGCTGGACGACGACCTGGCCACCGCCGCCGCCCACTACCGGGGCGTGTGGACGGCCGACCGGGGAGTGGTGGCGGCGGCCTTCGGGCTGGCCCGCTGCCTGCGCGTCACCGCGGACCCGCGCCGGGCGGCGGACGTGCTGCTCACCATGCCGGAGGCGTCCCGGGCCACCGCGCTGGCGGTGACCTGCGCGGTCCGCATCCTGCTGGAGGCGCCGGACGACGGCCACCGGCTGGACGCCACGCTCGACGCGGCGCGGGTGGTCGAGGGGCTGTCCCGGTTCGCGGAACGGGACCTGGTCGAGGCGTACCTGCTGCGGATCCTGCTGGAGTACGACCTCGCCGACCCCCGGCACGCCGGCCGGCGTCTCTTCGGCCGCCCCCTCGACGAGCGGCACGTCCGCCGCGCCTTCGAACGCCGCTGCCTGCGCCTGGCCCGTCGGACCGGCGACCGGGCGGAGCGGACCGAGCTGGTCGACCTGGCCAACACCCACCGCCCGGTGACCTGGTGGTGACCGCCGACCCCGAGGAGAGGAGCGCGCCGGTGTCCGACGGTGCCGAGCTGACCCTGACCGCGCACCACAGCGCGTACCTGCCCGCCGAGGGGGGCGTGGTGGACGTCGTCGCCTCCGTGCGGGGCGGCGCGCCGGGCGGCGGGGAGACGTCCCACGACGGGCTGGCCGAGGTGATCCTGCTCGACTGCTCCGGCTCGATGGGTGCCCCGCAGGCCAAGATGCGGGCCGCCCGGGCGGCCACCCTGGCCGCGCTGGACGCGCTCCCCGACGGGGTGGCGTTCGCGGTGGTGGAGGGGACCGACCGGGCCACGATGTGCTATCCGGCCGAGCCCGGGCTGGCGGTCGCGGGCGAGCGGACCCGCGCCGAGGCGCGGCAGGTGGTCCGCCGGATGCAGCCGCACGGCGGTACGGCCATCGGCCGGTGGCTGCTGCTCGCCCGGGATCTCCTCGCCGGTCGGCCCGACGCCATCGGGCACGTCATCCTGCTCACCGACGGCCGTAACGAGTCGCAGCACCCCGACGAGCTGCGCGCGGCGGTGGCGGCCTGCACCGACCGGTTCACGGTGGACTGCCGGGCCGTCGGCTCGGCGGACGGGGTGCACGACTGGGACGGCACCGAGCTGCTGGGCATCGCCGAGACGCTCGGCGGCAACCCGGTCGTACCGGTGGAGGACCTGGCCGCGCTGGCCGCCGACTTCGCGGTCGTGCTGACCCAGGCGATGACCCGCCGGGTGGGCGACGCACGGCTGCGGGTCCGGACCCCCGAGATCGCCCGGATCCGCTTCGTCAAGCAGGTCTTTCCGACCATCGTGGACCTGACGCCGCGCGGGGTGGCGGTGGGCGCGCTCGGCACCGACTTCCCGATCGGCGCGTGGAGCCCGACCGACCAGCGTGACTACCAGGTCGCCCTGGAGGTCGACCCGATGCCGGCGGGGGCGACCCGGCGGATCGGCTGGTTGAGCCTGCACACCGGCTCCGGGGCGCAGGGGGACGAGGAGCCGCTGACCGTGGAGTTCACCGACGAGGTGGACCTGTTCAGCACCGTGCACGACACGGTCGCCCACTACACCGGCCAGCAGGACTACGCGGACGCCTTCCGGCGCGGTCTGCGGGCGGCCGAGGCGGGGCGGCTCGACGAGGCCGAAGAGCACTTCGGTCGGGCCGTGGCGCTCGCGCACGCCGGCGGCAACCGCGACAAGCTGGCGTTGCTGGCCCGGATCGTCGAGGTGCTGGACGCCCCCGCCGGTCGGGTCCGGCTCAGGCGGGGCGTGGACCCGCGCAAGCGGCAGCCGTCCGTGGTGCACGCCTCGCAGACGTCCCGCTGGCGCGCGGCCGAGCCGGCCGCCGTCCCGGCACCGGCCGTCGCGGCCGGACCGTGGCGGCACTGTGGCCAGGAGCGCACCAGCGCGTTCTGCGGGGACTGCGGGGTCGGGCGGCACGCCTCCGGCGTCGACGCCTGAGCGCGGATGAGCCTCGACTCCTGGAACCAGGTGGCCGGCGTGGTCAGCGGTGTGCTGGCGCTGGTCGGCGGGGTCGCCGCCGTCCGCCGCCACCAGCGGGGCCGCGCCGAACGCGGCTGGTGGACCGCGCTGCGCCCGCTGTGGCAGCACCAGCACGCCGAGCGGATGCTGCACCCGCACCGCTTCGGTCGCGGCCCGGTCCGGCCGCTGGCGCAGGTGTACGTCCCACGCCGGGCGGTGCCCCGGCTCGACCCGGCCGGCGGCGAGGTCGACGTCGCGCGGCTGCTCACCGGCACCGGGCACGTGCTGCTCCTCGGCGAGCTGGGCAGCGGCAAGTCGGCGCTGGTCCGGCAGGCGTGCACCGACTCGGCGCGACGCTGGCTGGCCGGGCGGGGGCGGCTGCGGCGTACCGGTGCGGGGCCGGTGGTGCTGAGCCTGCCGGCGGCCGCCCTGGTGGACCAGGCGTTGCCGGCCGCGCTGCGGGCGGCGTACCGGGAGGTCTGCCCGGGGTTGGACGTCACCCGGCCGCCGGCGCGCGGCCGGGTCTGGCTGGTCTGCGTGGACGGGGTCGACGCGGTCACCGACCCGGACGACCGCGGCCGGGTGCTCAACCGGCTCGCCGACGCGGCCCGCACCGGCGGGCCGGAGACCACCGGGCCCCGGCCCTGGCGGGTGCTGGTGACCACCCGGCAGCTCGCCGGGACCGAGCTGGCCGTGCTGCGCGACTACCAGGCCCACCACCTGGTGCCCTTCACCGACGCGGACGTGGCGCTGCTCGCGTCGCGCTGGTTCCCAACCGGTGGCACCGCGGCGGCGTTCCTGCGGTGGCTGCGCGACCAGCGGATCGACGAGCCGGTACGCAACCCGCTGACCGCCACCATCGCCGCCCTGGTCTGGGACAACGAGTGGGCCGGGTCGATCCCGGGGACCGGTCCCGCCGCCCTGCTGGAGGGGTTCGTGGCGGCGCTGCTGGCCGGCGGGCGGGCCACCCTGGAGGCGGTGGCGGGGCGGCTGCGGGCCACGCCCGGCGGGGAGCCGCTGGCCGCCTGGCTGACCACCCACCAGCCGGAGCTGGTCGAGGTCGCCGCGATCGCCGCCCGCGACGGCCACGACCCGGTCGACGCCGCCGTCGCCTGGTCGGCCCGGCACGCGCCCGGCCCGCCGGCCGGAATCGAGCCGGACTGGGCCGGGCAGGTCCGCGCCGTGCTGCTGGCCACCGGCCTGTTCCGCGAGCCGCGGGCGGACGAGCGGAGCGGCTCCGGCGACCCGGCGGCGCTGCTGCCCGCCGGAGCGGGGCTGCTGGACTATCTGGCGGCCGGGCCGCTCGCCGACGACTGGCGGGAGGACCGCTGGATCGCGGCGATGACCACCACCGGCGACCGTGGCCTCGGGCTGTACGCGCTGACCCGGGTGGCCACCGCACCGGACTTCCTCCAGCGGATGGCGGCGCAGGGGCCGGCCGGCGCCGTCTCCGCCGGGTACGCCCTCGCCGCCGGTCAACCCGTCGCGGACGCCGTCCGCGCGGAGGTGCTGGCGGCTCTGCTCACCCACTGGTCCGCCCACCCCACGACGACCGACCCCGGGACCGACCCGGACGCGGACCCGGCCCGGGAGTGCCTGTCGCTGCTCATCACCCTGGCGGCCGTCCGGTCCACCCGGGAGCTGCTGCGCCGGATCGGCACGGATCCGCAGCGCCCGAGGGTGGTCCGCGAGGCCGCCGCGCTCTTCTTCGCCGTACGCCAGCAGACCGCCGGCCGGGTCCGGCCCGGTGCGGACGTCGCCGGCTGACGGGCACCCGTTCCCGGCGGGGTGGATCATCGTGGGCCGGGACGCCGTCGGGTGTCGACAGCGGCGCACGCGCCGTCCGGGCGGACGGTCCGGTCGTCGCCCCGGTGTCCGTCGCGGACCACCGCCAACCCGCCGACCCGGGTCGTGATGCCCGCCGGCCCGCGTCGGGCCGACGCGAGCACGCTGGCCGGTCGACCGAGGGTGTCACCCTGCTCCACCTCGATCGCGACGGCCTGTGTCCCTGTCGTGTCGAGCAGGTGGGCGGCCAGGCAGCCGGTGCTGTTGGCGTTGGCGACGTCCTCGTCGACACCGATCGCCGGCGCGAACATCCGCGCCGCACCCGGTCGGTCGCCCACCGGCGCCACGTACACGAAACAGCCGAGGAGCCCGTACCGCCGGCACGCCGCGGTCAGCCTGCCGAGGTGTGGGCGGACGCGGAGCAGCGTCGACCGGTCGGGGACCGGTACCAGCATGCGGGGTGCGCCGGGCGAGGCGATGCGTGACGCGTCGGTCGGATGCCGGTCGCCCGCGGTGAGCCCGAGCGCGGCGACGATCGCGACGTGCTCGTCCGGCGCCGGGTGGCGCAGCGCGACGAGGCCCTGGTCGAACCACACCTCGATGCCGGCGGGACGGCGGATCGCGACGGTGTCGAACGTGCGCCCGCCGGTGTGTTGGCGGTCGGGCAGCTCGCCCAGCGCGGTGCGGGTCAACCGGACGGCCTGCGCGGCGACGGTGCCGTGGCCGCAGCCGGACAGTTCGGCGGTGGCGGTGAAGAACCGGACCGGCCAGCCTCCGTCCGGCGTCCGCCCCGGGCCGAGGAACGCCGCGTGCGAGGTGCCGGCCGCGGCAGCGACCGTACACCGGTCCGCGTCCGTCGCCGCCGGGTCGTCGTCGGTGACGGCCGTGGGGCTGCCGCCCCGGCCGTCGCGTCGCACGCACGCGTCAACGACCGTGACATCCGGCCAGGACATGGGCTCACCCCTGACGCTCGACGCACCGGCGACCGGGAACGGCGGCCATCGCTGGTCGGGCCTGGCCGCAACGGCCCGGCGATGACCGGCCCGCCGGTCAGTCGATGCCTTCGATGATGCGGAAGTCGCGCTCGAGGCCGTCGGGGAGGGCCACCAGCGCCTTCTGGTACGCCTCGCTCTCGTATGCCGCGACGGCCTGCTCGAAGCTGTCGAACTCGACCAGCACGACGCGTTGCGTGATTCCGGCTTCGTGGGCGACGACTCGACCGCCACGGGACAGGGTCCGCCCGCCTCCGGCCTGGACAGCCGCACGGGCCAGCTCGCCGTAGGCGGTCAGCCGCTCAGCGTCGGAGATGACGGGGTAGACACTGACCCAGTAGCCCTTGGCCATGGAAACCTCCGGTGTTCGGCGGGTGGGTGTGGTGGGCGTTCCCGCCCGCTCGCAGTGGAGATGCCGCCTCATCCGACCCTCGCCGGGGGTACGCCACCCGGCGCTGCCGTCGGCGTCAACAGCAGACTGAGGTCGAAGGCCGGCGCGCTGTGGGTGATGGAGCCGACGGATATCGCGTCGACCCCGGTCTCCGCGACGGCCCGCACCGTGTCCAGCGTGATGGATCCGGACGCCTCGAGTCGGGGCCCTTCCGGCCCGCGCAGCGTCACGATGTACCGCATGTCCTCGACGGACATGTTGTCCAGCATGATCCACTCAACTCCCGCGCGGAGCGCCTCGATGGCCTGGGCTGTCGACTCGACCTCCACCTCGACGGCGATGCCCTGCGTGTTGCAGGCGTGCACTGCCGCGATCGCGGCCGCCACGCCGCCCGCCGCGGCGATGTGGTTCTCCTTGAGCAGGACCATCGCCGCGAGATCGAGCCGGTGGTTGCTCACTCCGCCGGCGGCGACCGCGGCCTTGTCGAGCGCGCGAAGCCCGGGCGCTGTCTTGCGGGTGTCCAGGATCCGTGCCGGAAGCCCACTCACCGCCTCCGCGAAGGCCGCGGCGGTGGTGGCGATGCCGGACATCCGTTGCAGGAAGTTCAGGGCTGTCCGCTCGCCGGTGATGATCTCTCGTGCGGGTCCTGCCAGCGTGAGCAGGTCCTGCCCGGTGCGGACGCGGTCGCCGTCCTGAACGTGCGCGGTGACGACGACATCGCTGCCGAGCTGCCGGTACACCTCTGCGGGGATCGCCGTGCCGGCGATCACGCCGTCCTGGCGGGCGACGACGCGCGCGTGGGCGCGGGTGCCGTCCGGCACCGACCAACGGGTGGTGATGTCGTCCTCCGCGCGGTCCTCGGCCAGGGCGCGGCGCACGGCGTCCGCCACGGCGTCGCCGGCGACCGCCGTCCGGCGCAGGGCGGCGGTGTAGGAGATGCCCTCGGCCGCGGCCAGGGCGCGAGCCTCGGTCTTGCGCTGCTTGTCGCTGGTCATGACGGAGTCCGATCGGGCGAAGGTCCCACGCCCCTGCGCCACAGGCTCAACGTCCACAGCGGTGGAGCAGCACGCGAGTCGTGGACCCTTGTCCTCATCGCCGCCGGCGGCGTGGGTGCCGTGCGGCTCGGAGTCGGGCGGGCGTGGCCGCCGAGGACCACAGCCTACCTCGCGTGCCACGCGCCTCGGTGACCTCGGGTGGTCCGCCGCCGGCGGACGGTGGCACCGTCGGGTCAGGCCGGTCGCCAGGCCGGCGGGTCGCTGCCCCACGGGGTCGGGGGAGTGGCCCAGGTGGACGCCCCGTCCGGCAGGGTGACCGGCGGCCGGGCGTACCGGAGCCGGCCCACCGCCGAGTCCCGCTCGTCGCACCAGGGGTCGGGGTCCACGCCGACCGCCGGGGCGCCCGGCGCGTCGGCGGTCAGCTCGTGCAGCAGCCAGCGGGCGGTACGCGCCAACGACACCTCGACGCTCCAGGCGCCGCCCTGCCGGCCGCGTCGCGTCACGGCGCGCAGCACCGCCGCGGCGAGCAGGTAGCCGGTGCCGTGGTCCAGGGCCTGCGCCGGCAGCACCCCGGGGGTGCCGTCCGGCCGGTGTTCGACGTCGGCGATGCCGGTGGCCGCCTGCACCAGGCTGTCGAAGCCGCGCCGGCCCGCCCACGGCCCGCTGCGCCCCCAGGCCGAGAGCCGGGCCAGCACCAGGTCGGGCCGGTGCCGCCGGAGGGCGTCCGGGGTGAGGCCGAACCGCTCCAGGGCGGCCGGCCGGTAGCCGGTGACCAGCACGTCGGCGTCGGCGAGCAGCGCGGTGAAGCGGGACCGGTCGGCGGGGTCCCGCAGGTCCAGCAGGGTGGAGCGTTTCCCGCTGCCGGTGTCCAGGTGCTGGCCGGTGATCTCGGGCAGCCGGGGGTCGTCGACCCGGAGCACGTCCGCGCCGAGGAGCGCGAGGACGCGGGTCGCCACCGGTCCGGCGATGACCCGGGTCAGGTCGAGCACCCGCAGCCCGGCGGCGGGCAGCAGCGGGTGTTCCGGCGCCGGGGGCAGCCGCCGGGCGGGGGCCGGGGCGTCGAGGCGCAGGTCGACCAGCGGCTCACCCGCCACCGCCGCCCCCTGCGGGTGCGCACTCCACTCCGGGGGCGTACGGGCCGCGACGGCGAGCCCGTCGGCAGCGGTGACCCGCCGCTCGACCTCCGCCGCCGGGAGGCCGCCGATCCGGTCGGCCAGCTCGGTGGCGAGGCGGTCGTCGTCGGTACGGCCCGGGTCCGCGCCCAGCGCGGTCAACAGCCGCTGCCGGTGGTGCGGATAGTTCGCGTGGGTACGGACCCAGCCGTCCGTGGTGCGCCAGAACCGGGACAGTGGCGCGAACCCGTCGAACGCCACCCCGTCCCGTCGCAGGTGCCGTTCGCTGGTGAACGCGGTGGCCACCGCCGCGGTCTCCACCGGCACCTGTCCGAAGACCGGAGCGCCCCGGGCACGCGCCAACTCCACAGCCGCCAACCCGGCGGCGGCGACCGTGGCGACGGCGAGGTCCGCCACGGGCAGCCGGGCCGGCAGCACCCCGTCCGGCCCCCGCACGTCCACCTGCCCGACGTCCGCCGGGTCGCCGTCGAGCGCGGCCCAGGCGGCCCGGATCGCGTCGGTCACCGGACCGCCGTCGTACGCGCCGGGCGGCTCACTTCGGTCCCCTGCTGCGCGACGGCGACAGGCTCGGCGTCGGGCTCAGCGTGGGGGAGAGGTCCGGCGTCGGCAGCGGCCTGCCGGTCGGGCTCGTCGTGATGCAGATCCGCCGGTCGCAGGTCGGCCGGACCGTGCTCGGGCTCGGGCTCGGTGAGCTGCTGCTCGGGCTCGGCGCGGCCGTGGTCGGCTCCGCAGTCGGCGGGGTGGCGGTCGGCTCCGGGGCGTCGTCGGGGAAGCGGGGATCACCGAAGCGGTACTTGTCCGGGTCGAGCTTGAGCGCCGCGGTGGCCTGCTCCATGAACTGCCGCCAGATCGGCCCGGCGCCGGTGGCGCCGAACACCTGGTAGCTGCCGTCCTTCGTGCGCAGCGGCTTGCCGTCGACGGTGCCGAGCCAGACCGACGCGGCGAGCGCCCTGGTGTAACCGACCATCCAGGTGTGCACGTTCTGCGTGGTGCTCTGCCCGGCCTGCCAGGTGCCGGTCTTGCCCGCCGAGTCCCAGCCGTTGTCCAGCTTGGCCGCCTTGACCCGGCGCAGCGCCCAGTCGAGCTGGTCGACGGCCTCGGAGTCCAGCCCGAGGTCGGTCTGCTTCAGCGCCTCCTCATAGACGCGGTCCTCGCCCTTGGCCACCCAGCGGACGAAGTGCGACTCGGCGCGCTTGCCGCCGGCGGCGAAGGTGGCCATCCCGTTGGCGTGGTCCTGCACGGTGATGCCGTACTGGCCGATGCCGACCTCGGTGGAGAACTGGCGGGCCACCTCGTCGGGGTCCTTGCCGCGCAGGTCCACCCGCTTCGGCTGAGGGCTGCCCTTCTCCACCGCCCACATCGAGTCGACGCCGGCCCGGCTGGCCATGTCGATCACCTTGGCGGTGCCGAGCTTCTCGGTCAGCTCGAAGTAGGTGACGTTGAGGGAGGCGACGGTGGCCTCCCAGAGCGCGCAGTCCGGCTGGCAGGGTGCGCGTTCCGCGTTCCGGATCGGGCCGGCGGGGCTGTCCTTGGTGCGTCCGGACTCGGGGAACTCCTTGGTGTCCGGCGAGTCGAAGTGCTGCTTCACCGAGATCTTGTCCTTCACGGCGGCCGCCAGGTCGTACACCTTGAAGGAGGAGCCCGGCGGGTGCTGGCCGAAGCCGCGGGCCTCGCCGTTCTCGTCGTAGTACCAGCCGGCGTAGTCGGCGCCGGAGCCGTTGTTGCCGCCGTAGTAGCCGAGCACCCGGCCGGTGCCGGGCTCCACCGCGACCAGTGCGGCCTGCCAGTTCTTCGGCTGGCCGCGGACCGCCTCCGGTGCGGTGTCGCGGCGGATGTCCGCCGCGGCCTCGGCGGCGTCCTGCACCCGCTTGTCGATCGTCGTCACGATCTTGAAGCCGCCGTCGCGCAGGTAGTCGGCGGGCTTGCCCCGGAACTGTTCGGTCTGCCGCAGCTCGCTGAGCACGTGGTTGACCACCAGCCCGGTCGGCCGGTCCAGGCCCGACCGGCCGGCGTTGCGGTCGATCGGCTTGACCGAGTCCGGGTACGCCAGGTTCGCGGCCTGGTCGGCCGTCAGGTAGCCGAGCTTGACCATCCCGTCGCGGATGTAGTTCCACCGGTCGATCGAGTTCTGCTTCGCCGTCGCGTTGCGCGCCGGGTCGTAGCCGGGCTGGCCCTCCGGGTCGTTCGGGTCCGCCTCGGGCTGCTTCACCATGGCGCAGAGCACCATCGCCTCCGCCACGGTGAGCTGCTGCGCCGCCGGGGCGTCCCGGCGCACCGTCTTGCCGAAGTACGTCTGCGCCGCCGCCTCGATCCCGTACGCGCCGCGACCGAAGGGCACGGTGTTCAGATAGAAGCCGAGGATCTCGTCCTTGGAGTACTTGTCGTCGAGCTTCCACGCGATCACGGCCTCGCGGAGCTTGCGGGAGTACGTGACCCCCTTCAGGTCCGCGGCCACCCGCGCGTACTGCTGGGTGATCGTCGACGCGCCCTGCCGCTGGCCGCCGGTGACGTTCGACCAGGCGGCGCGGAGCACCCCGCTGAAGTCGATGCCCCGGTTCTTCCAGAACGTGCGGTCCTCGGCCGCCACGATCGCCTGCTTGGCGGAGTCGTTCATCTCCCCGTACGGGACGATCGTCCGGTTCTCGGTGCCCAGCGTCGCCATCTTCGTCCGGCCGTCGGCGTAGTAGACGGTCGTGGACTCCGGCAGTTTCAGATCGGTGGGCGTGGGCACGCTGTCGACGTAGTAGCCGCCCGCCACCAGGCCGGAGCCGGCGAGCAGCGCGAACACCGCCAGGAAGATCAGGACGCGGTTCCGCCGTCGTTTCCGCCCGGTCGGGGCGACCCGGGCTCCGGGCCGGCCGTCGACGCTGTCGTTGTCACCGTGAGGAAGCACTGGCACGCGTTACCCTCCGGCCGGTCCGCCGAATCATCACGACCGGCCGCCGAGTCGCAGGTCAGCCGGTCAGGCAGTCGGTCGCGCCGTGCTGCCAGTCGTGATCGTAGCGGCCTGCCACCGTCGTGATGAACTCCTCGACCGTCCGCTCGTCGAGGGTGTCCAGCCGTTGCAGTCGCTGCCAGCCGCTCAATCCGATGCCGTGGCCGAGCGCCGGGTAGGGGGCGACCACCACGTCGCGCAGGTGCCGGCGACCGAGCCGCTCCAGGGCCCGGACGTCGGCCGGCGGGACGTCCGGGGCGTACTGGACCAGGACGTGGCCGTGCTCCAGGACGTGCACCTGCAGCTCCTCGCGGATCGGCGCCCGGTAGACGCCGGGGATGACCACCCGCGGCGAGTGCGGCCCGGAGGTCGGCGGCATGGTCCGGTACGGCTGGTGCGGCGCGCCCTCGTACGGGATGTGCCGGTTCCCCTCGAACGGTTGTGCGGTGCCGGGGAGCTGGTCGCACGGGAGCGCGCCGGCATCGGTGGTGAGCCCGACGAGCACCCCCACGCCGAGGCTCGACATCGTCGCCACGCTGAGCGTGGTGACCACGACGCTGACCAGGGTGCCGAACCAGTTGCGGCTCACGCGACCGCCCTCCGGGCCTGGAACCGGTTGCGTACCACCACCCACAGCGGCAGCAGCACGTTCAGGGACATGAACAGCAGCAGGGCGATCCCCTCCCACCAGTAGGCGCTGGCGACGGGTGCACCGAGCAGCACGCCGCCCGCCCAGCCGAAGGTGACCTTGGCGCTGGGCCAGAGGAAGTGCAGGGCGAACCAGGCCATCCAGAGCGCGCCCGCGAGGTAGAGCAGCCGGTACCAGCGGGACACCCGCAGGTCGCGGGCGTGCGCGTCGCGCAGCACGGCCGCCTCCTGCGGGCGCAGCGGGCGGACCAGCCGCTTGAGCGAGAGCCGGGTCACCTCGTGCAGGTTGCGGCAGCCCGTGGCGGTGGCCATCACCAGGTACATGTCGGTCCGCAGGTAGGCCAGCGTCTGGAAGGCCAGCTTGACCACCTGGCTGAACACCACCATGGCGAGGAAGCGGATCAGCTCCGGCGGCAGGTCGACCCAGCCCCGCGACCAGGCGAAGCGGGGCGCGACGGCGGCGAAGAGCAGCACCGCGTCGATGGCCATGCCGGCGAGGAACGGCCCGTACCGGCGGGCGGCCGGCAGCGCCCAGAGCCCCGACAGGTCGGTCTCCAGCACCGGGAAGATGCCGCGCCGCTCCAGGCGCAACCGCGACGGTACGCCCACGGCGGCGCCCGCCAGGGCGTGCCACACCTCGTGCAGCACGGTCAGCGCGATCACCACCACGTTGGTGACCAGCAGGCTGAGCACCACGTCGGGGAAGATGAAGGTGTCCTCGTAGGTGGGCAGCAGCGACGGTTCGGCGGCGAACATCGCGAGGGTCGCCAGCAGGCAGCCGACGTACCCGGTCCACGCGGTGCGGCCGAAGAGCGGACGGACGTAGCGGGCGGGGATCCGGGAGACCGACCAGTGCCGTGCGCCGCCCGGCGGGGCGGTGTCGGCGTCGCGCCCGTCGATGATGCCCGCGTCGACCAGCGCCGCCACGAAGTCGACCGCGTCGACCGGCTCACCGGTCTCGCGTTCCACCTGGTCGGCGGCCTCGCCGACGGTGCGGCCGGTGGCCAGCAGCTCGACCAGCCGGGCTCCGACCTCGGGGACGACGACGAAGTTGCCGCTGGCCGGATCGCCGACGACGTACTCGTCCTCGTCCTCGCGGCGGACGACGACATGGCCGACGCCGGGCCGGCTGTCGGGGTTGAGGTCGATCACCGCGGCTCCTCCTCGCGCCAGCCGCAGGTCGCGCAGGTGCGCCCGGGCGGCGGGGTCACCGCGTAGTGGTAGGTCAGGTCGGTGAGGCTGAGGTGGAACATCCGACCCCGGGTGCTGGTCGGGATGCCGGCGAGGTGGTGCACCGCGTCCAGGGCGGCGAGGTGGCCGGTGAGGTTGGCCGACGGCGCTATCACCGCGTGCCCGGTGAAGGTGAACAGCTCCTCCGGGTCGGTGCCGTACTGGTCGCGCAGCCGGTCGGCGACGCTCGGCAGGCAGGCCTGGCAGCAGGTGCGGCCGGGTTCGAAGAGGCCCACCACGGCCATCGGCCCGGCGTACTGGGCGATCATCCACGCGGTGCCGGTCTCCAGCGCGGCCGCGTTGGTCCACTCGCGGATCGCCTCCCGGGGCTGGTCGGCGCAGAGGACGAGCAGGTCCCGGCCGCGCATCAGCGCGGCGACGGAGGCGGTGGAGTCGACCCGGGTCTCCTCCCCGGTGACGGTCACGTGGGAGTTGAGCCGGCGGAGGCGGTCCACCGCGACGGGCACCTTCGGGGCGCCGATGTCGTCCTCGGTGTAGAGCAGCTGGCGGGTCAGGTTGCCGGCCTCGACGAGGTCGAAGTCGACGCAGTGCACCGCGCCGACGCCGGCGGCGACCAGCGCGGCGGCGACCGCCGAGCCGGTGCCGCCGAGCCCGAGCACGACGACGCTGCTGTCCTTGAGCCGGCTCTGCACCTCGTAGCGGGAGCTGCGGGGGGTGAGGTCGACCCACGCCTGATAGGTCAGCGCCCGGTCGTAGCGGTCCAGCTCGGCGGGGCTCAGGTTGGGCGGCGGTGGTGCGGCGGCGTCCTCGACGTAACCGGCGTCGATGATCGTCTGCAGCGCGTCGGCCGCCTCCTCGTGCGTCACGTCGGGATGCGCGGCGGTCAGCTCCGCGACGATCTCGGTGCGGGTACGGCTGCCGTCCATCAGCCCCAGCAGGGACCAGAGGCTGCCGTCCTCGTCGTCGATCTCCGCGCCGATGCCGACCTGTCGACCACCGATGTTGATGAGCGTGGGACTGAGCCGGACCGGTTTGTGAATGCCCTTGACGCGTGGTTGCCGCATACCCGCGTGACCTCCTCGTGGGACGGGACGGCCGGGGCGCGACGAGCGCGCCCCGGCCGAAGTTCCTTGATCAGCCGCAGACGTCGTTGCGGCAGCCCGGGTCGATGATCGCGGCGGTGGTCTCGAGCTTCTCCAGCTTGCGGACGACGACCTTGGTCGCCTTGCGCTTGGTGTCGAGCTTCTGGTCCATGCTTCCTCCAACGGATCAGCGGGGACGACGCGGCCGGTGCGCCCGCGTCGCCATCATTAGAGCAGTCCCGAATTCGGTTCACAACATTTAACTGTGTCGAATTCAAGCCCGCGCCCTGAGCATTTTCCACTATCTGCGTGAGCCGTCGGAAAAGGGACAGATAAATGCCGCAGCGGTCCTCTTTCCGTCAGTTGCTGCGTTTCGGACAGATGGATTTATAGACCATTGACGAACGCCAAGAGGCGAATGCAGGAAATGCGCCCCTGAGGGATCGTTTGGGCCGGTCTGGTGGTGCCGGTCACATGGTCGGTCGACGTGCGGCAGGCGGGCGACCAGCCCGTACCCGGCGGGACGAGGTGCGGGGCGGCGACGAGGAGGACCGCCACCGGGCGCGTCAGGTCCAGCAGGTCGCTGACCACCGGGTCGGCGAGCACCTCGTTCCCCCGACAGTGGACCCCGCCGAGTCCAGGCCGACCACGGCGCTGCGCGGGGGCCCGCCCGGCCGGGTGCCCGCCACGCCGTCACGACCGCGAAACATTGACACCGGCGGACGGCCGGTGCACCCTCGGACGAGCTGCGGGAACGCTCCCAATAGGGCGTTCCCCTGTCCGATCAGGAGCAAACGACGTGGCTCTGACACCCTTCCGGCGACGTGCCGTCACCGGTCTCGCCGCGGTCGCCGCGACCCTCGCCGCGGCCGTACCCTTCTCGGCCGCCCCGGCCGGCGCGGTCATCCCCGACGGGACCACCTTCTACACCCCCCGCCCCGACCACGGGGCCCTGACGCAGATCGCCGAGCTGACCGTCGCCGGGCAGTACCAGCAGGCGGCCGGGCTGCGCGCGATGATCCGTACCCCGCAGGCCGTCTGGGTGACCGGCGGCTCCGGGCACACCCTCACCCAGTCGGTGAAGGCCGAGGTGCAGCGGGCCGCCGGCAAGAAGAGCGTGCCGGTCCTCGTGGCCTACAACATCCCGTTCCGGGACTGCGCGCAGTACTCCGCCGGTGGCGCCACCTCCGTCGCCGAGTACGAGGCGTGGATCGACGCCTTCGCCGCCGGCATCGGCGACCACGAGGTGGCCGTCATGCTGGAGCCGGACGGGCTCGGCATCATCCCCTGGTACACCACCATCAGCGGCAGCCAGGACTGGTGCCGGCCGGCCGAGGCCGACGCGGCCACCGCGGCGACCGAGCGCTTCGCGATGCTCCGCTACGCGGTCGACCGGCTCAAGGCACTCCCGCGCACCAGCGTCTACCTAGACGGCACGCACAGCGCCTGGCTCGGCGTCGGCGACATCGCCGACCGCCTGGTCAAGGCCGGCGTACGCGACGCCGACGGCTTCTTCCTCAACGTCTCCAACTACGAGACCACCGAGCGGCAGCTCAAGTACGGCGACTGGATCTCCCGGTGCGTGTACTACGGCACCGAAGGCCCGGAGTGGGCGCGCGGCCACTTCGACTGGTGCGCCAGCCAGTACTACCCGGCCGATCCGACCGACTTCAGCACGTGGGGCCGCACCGACGCCTGGTACGACAGCAACGTCGGGGCCGTACCGGCCGACCGGCTCGCCCACTTCGTGGTCGACACCAGCCGCAACGGCCAGGGCCCGTGGACGCCGCCGGCCGGGGTGAGCTGGCCCGACCCGCAGACCTGGTGCAACCCGCCGGGACGGGGCCTCGGCCTGCGCCCCACCACGCAGACCGGCGACCCGCTCGCCGACGCGTTCCTGTGGATCAAGACCCCGGGTCAGTCGGACGGTCAGTGCGACCGGGGCACCGGCACCGGCCACGACCCGGCGCGGGGCGGGATCGCGGACCCGGCCGCCGGGGCCTGGTTCGACGCGCAGGCCCTCGAACTCGTCCGGTACGCCAACCCGCCGCTGCGCTGACCGGGGTCCGGTCCGGGGCGGTCGACGACCACCCCGGACCGGACCTCTCATCGTGGTGCGCGTCGGGTCACCGGCTGGCCCAGCCGGTCACCCGGGCGTTGCGCCGGTTCGTCCACCGCCCTCCGGCCGGTCGCCGGTACGGGATGACGGTGGCGCCGGCCCGTCCCGTCCCGAACGGCGCCAGCCGCCACATCGGGCGGGTGGTCGTGCCGTCGGGCAGCGCGAACTCCTCCCCGTCGGCGTAGCCGTGCCGGCGGTACAGGTCCCGCTGGGCCTTCGTGCCGGCCTCGGCGTACGTCGGCAGGCCGAGCGTGTCCATCCAGCGCTGCGCACCGGCGAGCGCCGCCCCGGCCCGCGCGTCGCGTTCCGGGCCGGGTGCCACCGCCAGCACCGCCAGGTGGTGGTGTGGCACGGTGGGCCGTCGGGCGGCCAGTGCCCGGTCGAGCAGCAGGAACCGGTCTCGGTCGTCGCCGCACGTCTCGGTGAGCCGGTCGGCGTAGCGGACCGGCAGCGGGATCGGCCGGTAGCGGTGGAACCAGACGGTGGCGGCGCTGCCGTCGCGCAGGAGGAAGGCGTCACCGAAGAGCAGCGCGTGCTCGGTCCAGATCCGGGTCGTCCCGGCGAGCACGGCGGCCCGCCGGCCCTCGTCGGGCACCAGCCAGGCGGCGAGCGGGGTGGCGGAGACGGTGGCGGTGACGAGGTTGACGAGCCGGTCGATGTCGCGCCATCGGGCGCGCACCACGGGCGTCAGGGAACTCATGGGGAACTCCTGATCGGTCAGGGTCGGAAAAGGTCTGCGGTCACCGGCGGCCACACCTCGGCGGGCGGCGCGGTGACGGGGGCCCGTGACGGGCCGTCGGTCGGTGAGAGGGCGCGGCACGACGCCGCGGCGGTCGCGGCCGGGTGGTCGCGACCTGCCGGTGCGGGCGGTCAGGCGGGTCTGGTCCCCGGCCGGGGCGACCGGGAGTGCAGCCCGGCGCCGGGCTCCCGGCGCCGCGGACCTCCCGGCCCGGTGCCGGGTGACCAGGTGTCCGCCGTCGCGTCGGCGGGCCCACCGTCGTGAAGGGAGCCGGTGCCGCCGGCGCCCGGCGGCGGGGCGGCCGGTCCGGGGGCCGGGGTCTGCTGGGGGACGGCGTCGCGCGGGGCGGACCGGCCCGCCGTCCCGGGGGCAGCGGTCGCCGTCCCCGCCCCCGCGTTTCGCACCCGCGGCGTGGACCGCTCGTCGGGCCCGACGGTGCGGACCGGCCGAGCGGCGGTCGGCGGGACAGCGGCCGGCGCGGCGGCGGTCGGCGGGGGACCGGCCGGCGGAGCGGGCTGCGGCGCCGGTGGAGTGCCCGCCGGACCCTCCGCAGGCGGAGGAGCCGGGTCGACCGGCTGGAGGATCGCCAGCACCGGGTCGAGTGGCCGCAGGACGGGGGCGAGCGGGTCGCGCACCGGGCTGAGCGCGGCCAGTGCCGGGTCGAGAACGGGGCGCACCGCGCCGACGAGCGGCGCGGCCACCGGTGCGACGATCGCCGCCACCGGCGCGACGAGCCGCGCCCGGATCGGTTCGGTCACCGGGCTGAGCACCTGTGCCGCGCCGGTGACCAGCGGCAGACCGTCTCCGGTGGGCGAGGTCGACGAGCGGGCCGGTTTCCCGAGCCCGGCCGGCCGTGGCGCCTGCGCCCCCCTTCGGAGCGGGTCGGCGGCACGCCGGTCAGCGCCGGCCCCGGCCCGCCGGCCCGACGGGCGGCCCGGCGGACCCGCGGACGGTCGGGCCCCGCCGGTGGACGCGGCGGCGTGCGAGCTGCGGGTGTCGGTGGCCGGTGTGCCCCCCGCCCCGGCGGGGCTGACCCCGGCACCGGGGGGCGGGGAGTCGCTCGGTGGACTCGTCGCGGTGACCGCGCCGAGAACGGGGGAGAGGGTGGTGCGCAGCAGCCCGGGAACGTCGACGACGACCCCGGCGGGCGGAGCGTCCGCCGCGTACGCGGCATCGACGGTGAGCGTGTCGTAGGCGCTCCAGGCGCAGAGGACGCCGCCGAGCACGAGCCCGGCCCGCAGCGCCAGCCGCGCCACCCGCCCGCTCCGTCGGCCCATCGACAGCACCTTCCCGAGCCCGGCCCACGCCGGAGATCGTCGCCGACACTCTACCCACGGCTGCCGTCTGCTCACTGCCCGCACACGGCGTGGCGCGCCGATCCGTCGGGCACCCGGGAGGCGAGCAGCGGTGCGGCGACGGCCCGGCCGGTGGGTGGCAGGCGTGGCGGAACGGCCGGCGGGGTACCACCCGACCCATGAGCACGAGCGCCGCCACCCGCCCCGCGACCCACGCCGACACCCGGACCCTGGGCACCGTCGCGGTCGTCGCGCACCGGAAGAAGACCTTCGGCGGCGGCCTCGACGAGCTGCGCGCCACGCTGGTCGCCGCCGGGGTCGGGCGCCTGCTCTGGTACGAGGTGCCGAAGAGCCGCAAGGCGCCGAAGAAGGTCCGCAAGGCCCTGGAGAAGGGTGCCGAGCTGCTGCTGGTCTGGGGCGGCGACGGGATGGTGCAACGCTGTGCCGACACCCTCGCCGGCTCCGGCGTGCCGATGGGCATCCTGCCCGCCGGCACGGCGAACCTCTTCGCCACCAACCTCGGCATCCCCGTCGACCTGCCCGAGGCGGTCCGGATCGGGCTGCACGGGCGTCGCCGGGAGCTGGACCTGGGCCGGATCAACGGCGAGCACTTCGCGGTGATGGCGGGTGCCGGCTTCGACGGGGACCTGATCCGTGAGGCCGACCGGAAGCTCAAGGGGAAGCTCGGTCGCGTCGCGTACGTCTGGACCGGGCTGCGGCACGTCCGTGGTGAGCTGGTGCGCACCCGGGTACGGGTCGACGGCGCCGACTGGTTCGACGGCGAGGCGAGCTGCGTGCTCTTCGGCAACGTCGGCACGATCACCGGTGGCATCCCCGCCTTCGACGACGCCCGCCCCGACGACGGCGCGCTGGAGATCGGCGTCTCCACCGCCGACGGCGCGATCGACTGGGCCCGTACGTTGGGCCGGATGGCGGCCGGCCGGTCGGCGGAGTCGCCGTTCGTACGGATCACCCGGGGCCGGAAGGTGACCGTACGCTTCGCGCAGCCGAAGACGTACGAGCTGGACGGTGGGGCGCGCGGCACGGCGAAGCGGCTGAAGGTCAAGGTGGTGCCGCGGGCGCTGACGGTCTGCTGCCCGGACACCCCGGCCTGACCCTTGCACCGTCCTCCCGGGCAGGATGCCGGGCATGGACTCCGACCTGCGGCACTATCTCGCCGAGCTGGTGGACCGGGCCCGCGCGGTGCTCGGCGCCGACCTCGTCGGCGCGTACGCGGCCGGCTCGGTCGGCCTGGGCGCGTACCAGCCGGGGCGCAGCGACGTGGACGTGGCGCTGGTGGTGGCCCACCCGGTGGCCGGCGCGGCGAAGCGCACGCTGGTGGCGCGGCTGCGGCACGAGGCGCTGCCCTGCCCGGCGCGAGGGCTGGAGCTGGTCGTCTACCGCCGCGACGTGGCGCGCTCGGGCAGCCCGGAGCCCGGCTTCGAGGTGGAGCTCAACAGCGGCCCGGCGATGCCCTTCCGGGCCACGTACGACCCGGCGGACCGGCCGGCGGCCGACGGGCGGTTCTGGTACGCGCTCGACCGGGCCATCCTGCGCTCGGGCGGCCTGCGCCTGCTGGGCCCGCCCGCCGCCGACGTCTTCGCCGAACCCGCCCCGGCCGACCTGCGCCGCCTGCTGTCGACGGCGCTGCGCTGGTGGCTGGCGCTGCCGCTGCCCGAGGGCGACGGGCCGGCGCCGGGCGCGGAGGACGCGGTGCTGGGCGCCTGCCGCGCGCTGGTGCGGGTCCGCGACGGGGTGTGGTTGTCCAAGCCGGACGCCGGCCGGCGCCTGGCCGACCGGGGCGAGGACGCCGACCTGCTCGGCCGCTGTGTCGCGGCCCGGCACGGCGGCCCGCCGCCCACCGCCGACGAGGCGCGGGCGTTCCAGCGCCGGGTCCTCGCCGAGCTGGACGGTACGCATTGACGGAGTTGACGGCTTTACTGTAAACAAGGCGTACCGATAAGTCGGGAGGCCCCGTGCGACGCTCCGCCCTGCTGGCCACGCTCCTGCTCACGCTGGCGACCGCCACCCCGGCGACCGCCGCCCCACCCCCGACCGGCGGCGCGACCGCCGCGGCCACCCCGATCCAGGTCTACGGCGCCTGGCACTGCGGCGACGACTACTGCACCTGGGGCACCCTCCGCGACCCTGCCGAGTTCGACAGCCGCAACCACTGGCTGGTTGACCGGGGCGACGGTCGTCCCTCGGTCAACCTGGTGGTGCTGAGCTTCGTCAACCCGCTCGCGCTGCTGCACGCCACCACCGACGCGACCACCCTCGACGGGGTGCCCCGGGGGATGACCTCGCAGATCGTCGACTACTTCACCGCGCACGGGGTCCGGGTCATGCTCTCCGTCGGCGGTATCACCTACACCGACGACTGGGACGCCGCGCTCGCCGAGAACCCCACCCTGCTCGGCCAGCGGGCCGCCGCCGTCGCCACCCGGCTCGGCGTCGGCATCGAGATCGACTACGAGCAGAACACCGGCCCGAACCTCGCCGGCGTCCAGGCGTTCATCGACGCCTACCGCGCCGTCCACCCGTACGACGGCAGCGGTGCCCGTCCCGAGGCCCGGCTCACCATCGACGTGGCCGCCGGCGACCGCTGGCTGATCGACCTCAACCGCCGGGCCACCGCCGACTGGCTGCGCACCGACGCCCCGGTGCTGGACTACGCCAACGCCATGGTGCCGGCCCGGCCCGCGTCGGCCAGCACCTCGCAGGCGAGCTGGCAGGAGCACCTCGACGGCAAGGCGCAGTACAGTCCGCCGGTGCCGCCGCTCGCCCCGGCCAAGCTCACCGGCGGCGTCTACCTCGCCTACGGCGGCAAGCCGCTGCCCGAGTGCGTCGACTACGCCACCTCGGTGCAGCGGGCCGCCGCCCCGTACGTGCAGACCGCCGCCCCGCACGGCGCGGGCGTCACCGCCGGGCTGCTCGGATTCATGTTCTGGGCCGCCGAGCGCCCGTCCACCCGGGGCATCGGCACCGTCCCGCCGTACACCTGCGAGGGTGGTGCGGGGGCCGGCGCGACGGCCCTCGGGGTGCCGGTGCCGATGCCGGCGCTGCGCCAGAGCTGACCGGCCGGGGACCCGCACCCCGGTGGCGCGGGTCCCCGGTGGACGAACCGACGGTGACTCAGTAGACGGTCACGCCGTAGGCGCCGGCCGCCTCGGTGACCGGCTGGTAGAACGTGGTGCCGCCGGTCTTGCAGTCACCGCTGCCGCCGGAGGTGATGCCGAGCGCCTTGGAGCCGTCATAGAGCGGGCCGCCGGAGTCGCCGGGCTCGGCGCAGACGGTGGTCTGGATCATGCCCTTGACGGTGCCGCCGCCGGAGTAGCGGACGGTGACGTTCAGCGCGGTGACGGTGCCGCCGTGGGTGCCGCTGGTCGACCCGGTCCGCTTCACCGCCTCCCCGACGTACGCGTTCGCGGCGGCGTAGCCGCCCGGGTGGCTCAGCCCGGTGTTGTCGTAGCGGACCAGGGCGTAGTCGTTGCCCGGGAAGCTGGAGCTGATGGTGGGGCCGATCAGGGTCTTCAGGCCGGAGTCGGTGTACCAGGTCTTCGCCACGTTCCCGCAGTGTCCGGCGGTCAGGAAGTAGTAGACCCCGCCGGAGACCACGTTGAAGCCGAGCGAGCAGCGGTAGCCGCCGCCGTAGATGGCGTTGCCGGCCGACAGCAGGGGGCGGAAGACGCCGGCGGCCCGGTCGACCCGGATCGCGCCGGCGTCGCGGCCGGCGCTGCGGCTGACGGCGGCGAGGTCGGCGGTGGAGACGGTCCGGTCGGCGGTCACCACGACCCGGCGGGATGCGGCGTCCACCCGCCAGGCGATGCCCCCGACGCCGGAGGCGGCGACGGCCCGGTCGACCCGGGCGAGCTGGTCGGCGCTGTACGTGCGGGGCGCGGCCGACGCGACACCGGTGAGCGCGGTGGCGGCCACCAGGCCGACGGCGGCGGCGAGCAGGGACGTTGATCGGCGGACTCGCATGGGCTCCTCCTCGGACGGAGCGGGCTGCCGGTTGCGGCGGCGCCCATGACACGTCACCGGGTATCGCGTCGGGGTGGTGACCACGGCGAACGCTGTAGCGGCGAGTATCTACCTGGATCTATGCCGTCGGCAAGGGGTCACCGGACGGCGTCGATGTCGGTAGGGTGCCGGGATGCATCGATCCCGACTGCACGCCCTGATCATCGACGTGCCGATCGACGGCGAGCAGGCGGCGAGCGACTTCTGGTCCGCCGCCCTCGGCGCCCCGGCACAGCGGGTGCCCACCGAGCCGGAGTTCACCGAGCTGGCCGACGTGGTGCCCGACCTGGTCACCGCCCTCCAGGCGGTCGACGACGCGCCGCGCTACCACCTCGACATCGAGACGGACGACGTCCACGCCGAGGTGGACCGGCTGCTCGCGCTCGGTGCCACCCGGGTGTCCCAGTGGCAGGAGTGTCACGTGCTGCGTGCCCCGAGCGGGCACCTGCTCTGCGTCATCCCGGTGGCCGGCGACCCGGCGTCGTTCGCGGCGACCGCCCGCCGCTGGGACTGACCCCGCGACGCGCGACGCCCCGACCGCCGGTCCGGCGGCCGGGGCGTCCTCCTGCGTCAGGTCACCCGGTGTACGGGAGGGTCACCTTCGACTGGTTGCCGGTGCCGAGCGTGGTCGGGGTGCTGCCGATGGCGTTCCACACCTCGACCTTCACCGTGCCGCCGGCCAGGTTCCCGAGCGTGCCCACGCCCGAGTACAGGCCCTTGGCCTCGGTGTAGTGCTCCATCCCGGTGACCGGGTCGGTGGCGTAGTAGTTGTACGTCTCCACCCGGTCGAAGGTGCCGTCGCCGGTCAGGTCGTACGACACCCGGACGTGGGTGCCGTCGCCGACGCCGGTGCCGGCGTCGAGGAACAGGTCGAACCGGGTCTGCCCCCCGTTGTACGTCGCGGTGACCCCGGTGCTGGTGTAGACCAGCGGGTTGTGCGGCGTACCCACCCAGTTGCCGTTGGCGGCGGTGACCGTCGCCGTGCCGGCGGCACCGGCCGCGCCGGAGAGCTGGCTGCTGCCCTGCAGGTACAGGTCGGCGGCGAAGGCGGTCGGGTCGCCGGTGGGCGGCGGCGTGGTGGTCGGCGCGCTCCCGGTGTACGGCAGGACGAGCTGGGACGCGTTGCCGACGCCCAGGTTCGTCGCGCCGTTGCCGAGGGCGCTCCAGACCTCCACCTTGACGGTGCCGTTGGCCAGGTCACCGAGGGTGCCGGTGGCCGACTTCAGGCCCTGGGTCTGCTTGTAGTGCTCCACCCCCGTGACCGGGTCGGTGGCGTAGTAGTTGTACGTCTCCACCCGGTCGAAGGTGCCGTCGCCGGTCAGGTCGTACGACACCCGGGCCTGCACGCCGTTGCCGACCGAGGTGCCCGAGTCGACGGCCAGGTCGAACGCGGTGGTCCCGCCGTTGTAGGCGCCGGTCAGCCCGGTGGCGGTGAACACCTGCGGGTTGGTCGGCGTGCCGTCGTGGGTGCCGTTGGCGGCGGCCACCGAGACCGTCCCGGTGGTGCCCGCCGTGCCGCCGAGGGCACCACCGGTGAGCAGGTACTGGGTCGGGCTGAGCGGGGTCGCCGGCGGCGTGCTGGTCGTCGGGGTCGGGGTCGGGGTGGGCGGCGGCGGGAAGGTGGTGGTCGTCGGGCTCGGGGTCGGGCTGGTCGGGGTGGGCGACGGGGAGTCGGTCGGCGTGGTCGGCGGGGTGGTCGGGACGACCACGCCACCGGTGGCGTTGCCACCGCTCCAGGTCTGCGCCCCGGAGGCGACCGTCTTACCGGCCGGCACGGCCAGCTTCGTACCGTCGGAGAAGGTCACCGTCAGCGGCTCGGCGGTGATGTTCGACGCGACGTAGGTGCGGGCCGTGCCCTTCTTGAACACCTTGGCCAGCGGGTGGTTCGCGGTGACGGAGGTGTCCACGTTGCCCAGGGCGGCGAGGTTGCGGATCCAGTGGAAGGTGTGCGCCTTGCTCTCGCCCTCCTCGCTGGCGAAGGTGCTGTTCGCCCGGAAGTTGGCCAGCGCCTTGTCCCCGTCGCCGAGGGCCTGGAACTCCCAGATGATGTCCTGCCACACGCTCGGCGGCCCGCCCTTGTTGGTGACCAGCTCGTTGTAGTTGGTCAGCACGTACGCCGGGTCGTTGCCGAGGTAGAAGTGCCCGCCGGTGATCGGCAGCATGTTGATGCCCTGGATCATCTCCGGGGCCGAGGAGAACCAGGTGGCGTACGCGCCGCCGTCACCCCACACCATGCCGACGGTCTTGTGGCCGAAGGCGGCGGGGAAGTTCTCGTCGTGCACGTCGAACCAGTACTCGGAGATCGCCGCGGACTGGGTGGTCCAGATGAAGACCCCGGCGTCCCGGACGGCGGTGTTGCCGGTCGCCTGACCCCACTGGATCAGGGCGTTGGCGAAGTTCATCCCCTCGGAGGAGGACTCCTGGTTGTTGCCGGCGAAGAAGCAGGCCAGGCCGGAGGCCCAGTCGTGGCCGGCGTAGATGTCGAAGTCCCGCAGGTAGGGGAAGCGGGCGTCGGAGCGGTCGTAGTTGTTGGCGTCCCGGATCAGCATGTCGACCATGCCGCCGTACTTGGTGGTGGAGGCCCAGGTCGGGTCGAACTTGGCCACCGTGGCCGCCGCGGCGATGAAGTAGCCGTAGTGGAAGTGGTGGTCGTTCAGGTCCTCGTCGGAGAAGTACGAGGCGGGGTAGCCGATCAGCGTGCCCCAGTTCTTGTCGTAGTAGAACAGCTGGCTGGTCTCGCCGGAGCCGGCGGTCAGCCAGTTGGTGAGCCGGGTCTTCATGGCGGTCACCGCCGCGTCGCGGACGGCGGTCAGGCCGAGCTGGTCGGCGATCTCGGCGACCCGGGCGGCCCGGCCGAGGCCCTTGCCCGCCCAGTAGGTGTCCTGGCCGCTGATCCCCTCCGGGTTGGCCAGTTCGGCGTTGAGGTAGTTGGTGATGGTGCTGAGGTCGGCGCCGGACGAGTCGCCCACCGCCGGCACCTCCGGCAGCACGCCGGTGTACTTCATGCTGGTGGTGAAGGAGGCGACGCCGGTCAGGGTCCGCATCGCGCCGCGTGGCGAGACGTACGTGGGGGTGATCGGGGTGGCCCCGACGAGGCTGCGCCACTGGTGCGGGTAGAGCGACACCACCGTCCTGGTCTCGGTGCCCTCGCGCGGGGTGGTGGTGAAGGCGTACGTCGTGCGGACCGTGCTGGTCGCCGGGTCGTACGAGTAGGTCATCTTGGTGCCGGTGACGTGCGCGTGGGCGTACTTGCCGTACTCGGCCGCCAGGGCGGCCTTGTCGGTGGCACCGCCCGGCAGCACGGCGACGGAGAAGTAGCCCTTGCCGCCGAGGGTGGAGCTGATGCCCGCCCCGCCCACGGTCCAGCCGGCGCCGGTCGGCGCGTACGCGACGTAGTCGTGGCCGTTGACCGTGAAGCCGATCATCGAACCGGAGTTGGCCCAGACGGTCGGCGCGGCGGCGGCGGTGATCTGCGCGTTGCCGCCGGTGATCTGGTAGTAGCTGAACGGCAGGCCGTGGCCGATGGTGGCCCGCATGGTGCGCGCGCCGTCGTTCCAGTCGGCGGTGACCGTCCAGTCGGTCCAGTCGGCGGCCTTGACGATCGGCGCGCCGAGCCCCGCGACCCCGACCCGGATGTCCTCGGTGTACGGGTAGTGGTACTCGCCGGTGCCGGTGGCGGTGCCGCTGATCGCCGGCGTGGTCGTGTACGACACCCCCAACCCGTTGTTCTCCGCGTGGTACGCCAGCGGGTGCGCCATCATGTTCTCGCTGGTGGCGCAGTTGTTGCGCTTCCACAGCAGCGACGACCACCAGTCGTTGGTGGGGATCGCACCCTTCGGCGCGTCCGCGGTGACGAAGAGGCGCGGGTTGGTGCTGATGGTGCCGCAGCCCTTGGGCAGCGCGCCGCCGGGCGGCAGGGTCTCGGTGTAGCTGCCGGCGCCGACGGTGCCGGCCTCGGCGGTACCGCCGCCGGCGACCACGACGCCGAGCACGCCGGCGGCGAGGAACGAGGCGGTGGCGAGGGCCAGGGCGCGGATGCCCCGGCCGCGGTGGGTGGGCTCTACGGGTGTGGTCAGCGGACTGCCACCGGGGGAGTGGTCCCGGAGGGGAGGTGTCATGGGGGGTTCCCCTTCACTGTCAGGGATCGGGGTAGGTGGTGAGCGGATCGAGGAGCGCCGAGAGAGCGCTCTCTTGAGGTGCGAGGTTAGGTTTCGGTTACGAGCGCGTCAATGGCTCGTGACGGAAGAGAGCGCTCTCTCGGGCGCGTGCCCCAGCCTTCGACGCGCCGCCGATTCGGCCTCGGAGCAGGGACGACGGTCGATCTCATGATCCATTATGGAGGCCGTCGCAGCGCCGAAACACACCGGAAATTTTTTGCCTGTTGATCGTGACGACGGTGTTGGGCGCGCTCCCGGTCCGCTCCGACGGGCGAGGCGGTTCAGATCCAGGGGAGGGGGTCGACGGCTCGGCCGCCGAGGCGGACCTCGAAGTGCAGATGCGGGCCGGTCGACGCGCCGGTCGACCCGACCAGCCCGATCACCTGCCCGGCGCGTACCCGCTGACCGGGCACGACCAGCAGGCGGGACTGGTGGCCGTAGCAGGTGGACAGCCGCTGCCCGTCCGCCCGCCCGTGGTCGACGCAGGTGTAGTTGCCGTACCCGCCGTACCAGCCGGCGCGCGACACCCGACCGTCCGCCGCCGCGACGATCGGGGTACCGACGGGGGCGGCGAGATCCACCCCGGGATGCACCTGCCACACGTGGTAGTACGGGTCGAGCCGGGTGCCGTACCGGCTGGTGAGCCGGCCGGCGAGCGGGCGGCGCAGGCGGGTGGCCCGGCCGTCGGCCGGCTCGGCCACGACCGCCGGGCCGGGCCCTCGGCGTACGTCGTGGTCGATCGCTGCCCGGAGTCGTGCCTCCTCCCGCTGGCGGCGGGTGAGTTCCGCCTGGCCGGAGGTGATCGCGCCGGACAGCGCCACCGCGCGCCCGGCGGGGCTGTCCACCACCTCGGGTGAGTCCGCCGCGGCCAGCGGCGACGCCGGGTCTCCGTCCGGTGCGGTGCCGCTGGTCAGCGCGGTCAGCAGGCGCAGCACCGGATCCGGCGTACGGTCCACCCGGGCCAGGTCGGCGCGGGTGCGGGCGAGCACGTTCTGCAGGTATTGGATCCGGTGCTGGACGTCGGTGAGCGCGGCGATCCGGCGGGCACCGGGCGTGTCGGCGGCGTCGACCGGCGGCTGCGGATACAGGTCCGTGCCGGGATCGGCGGTGATGAGCGACGCGGCGGATCCCGGCTGCACCGTCGGCCCACCCGCCCCGGGCGTGACCGCACCGCCGGGTCGGACGGGCGTCGGCGACCTGCGGGGGGTCGGGGTCGGCCGCCCGGTCGGGGAAACCGTCGACGGCGCGGACGATGACGTATGGGTCGGTGGCCGCAGTGACGGCAGCGGCGAGAGGCTGACCTGCGGCGGAGTCACCGGCAGCGGGACGGACACCGACGGCAGGGGTAACGGCGGGGACAGGCTCGGCAGCGGTCCCGTCGCGCGCGCCGTGGCGGTGCCCGACCCGGCGGCCAGGCACACGGGTGTCACCAGCGCCGTCGTCGCGGCCACCGACACCAGCGTCGTTCGTATCCACCGTCGGTTCATGCCGCGCTCCCGCCGCCGACCCCGTGCACCGTCCCGTGGTTACATCGCCACCGGAGCCGGAACCGTTACAGACCCGGCCCGGGAGGGTCCGGACGACGTCGCCGCCGCGCCAGCAGGGTGATCGCCCCCAGCGCGCCGGCCAGCACGACCGCTGCGCCGACCGGCAGCCATCCGGACCGGCCGCCGGGCGAGGTGGCCGCGGTGGCGGCCGACGACTCCAACGACGGGTCGGTGGGTGTGGCCGTCGGCCCGGGCAGCAGATACGCGTTGCTGGCGACCAGGGCGCTGCCCGCCGTCGTCTCCACCGAGGTGACAGTGACCCGGTTGCGGACCAGCGTGCCGGGCGGGGAGCCCGGCCGGACCAGCCCGACGATGGTGATCCGAGGCGCGCCCTGCGGGCCACCGAGTTGCAGGTCACCCAGCTCGCAGACGACCGTACGCGGGGAGACGGCGCACCGCCCCGGCGTCACCCGGGCGGTGACCGCGTCGAGGTCGGCCGTGGTGGTGAAGGTGACCCGGGCGCCGGTGAGCGCGCCGTTGCCGGCGATCGTGACCGTGTGGGTGACCCGCTGGCCGGGCAGCGCGCCGAACGGCGTCGAGGTCAGCACGGGCGCCGCGTCGACCGGCGCCCCGGTGACGGCGGGTGTGGGGGTCGGGGCCGCGCCCATCACGGCGGCCAGCAGGCCCACCACGGACCCGGCAACGGACTCCCACATCCCCACACTGTAGGCCCGCAGGCGGGTGCCCGCGCGGCTTTGCCGAGGCTTTCGACCGCGTGGCAGGATATCGACCATGACAAGCGACGAGCAGGTGAAAGCCAGCCACCGCAACACCCCGACGAGCGAAGAATTTCGCGCTTTCATCGCCTCCGGCTGGGCCGAGCCGGATGCCGCACCTGTCCCGCGCGCCGAGGTCGCCGACCACGCGGCCCGCCGCCGGGCGGCCTTGTCACGGCAGTTCCCGGGCGAGCGTCTGATCGTGCCCGCCGGTGGCCTCAAGGTCCGCAGCAACGACACCGACTACACCTTCCGGCCGCACACCGCCTTCGCCTACCTGACCGGTCTGGGCGCGCACAGCGAGCCGGACAGCGTGCTGGTGCTGGACCCGACCTCCGACGGTCGCCACGAGGCGCTGCTCTTCTTCCGGCCGCTCGCGCCGCGCGACAGCGAGGAGTTCTTCGCCGACTCCCGCTTCGGCGAGTTCTGGGTCGGGCCGCGCCCCACCGTGCAGCAGCTCGAACAGCAGCTCGGCATCGCCACCCGGCACATCGACACGCTCCCCGACGTGCTGGCCAAGGACGCCGGCGCCGTCGCCGTACGCGTCGTCCGCGCGGCCGACGCCCACCTCGCCGAGCTCGTCGACCAGACCCGCAGCCGGGCGCAGGACGCCCCGTCCGCGTCGGCGCAGCAGGAGGCGGACGAGGAGTTCGCCCGCCACCTGTCCGGCATGCGGATCGTCAAGGACGAGTGGGAGACCGGCGAGATGCGGCGCGCGATCGAGGCCACCCACCGCGGCTTCGACGCGATCATCGCCGGCCTGCCCGAGGCGGTCGGCAAGGGTCGCGGCGAGCGGTGGGTCGAGGGCCTCTTCGGCCTCTACGCCCGGCACGACGGCAACGGCGTCGGGTACGAGTCGATCTGCGCGTCCGGGGACCACGCCAACACGATCCACTGGACGAAGAACACCGGTCCGGTCCGCGAGGGTGACCTGATCCTGGTCGACGCGGGTGTCGAGGTCGACTCCCTGTACACCGCCGACATCACCCGGACCCTGCCGGTGACGGGTCGCTTCACCGACGTGCAGCGGAAGATCTACGAGGCGGTCCTGGAGGCGCAGGAGGCCGGTCTGGCGGCGGTGCGGCCGGGCAACAAGTTCAGCGACATCCACGCCGCCGCGAACCGGGTGATCGCCGAGCGGCTGCACGAGTGGGGGCTGCTGCCGGAGGGGGTGACCCTGGAGCAGACGCTCGACCGGGAGCGCGGCGGCTGGCACCGCCGGTGGATGGTCCACGGCACCTCCCACCACCTGGGCATGGACGTGCACGACTGCCAGATGCTGCTGCGCCAGGACTACATGGACGGCGAGCTGAAGCCCGGCATGATCCTCACCGTGGAGCCGGGCCTCTACTTCAAGGCGGACGACCTGCTGGCGCCGGCCGAGTTCCGCGGCATCGGCGTCCGGATCGAGGACAACGTGCTGGTCACGCAGGACGGTCACGAGAACCTGTCGGCGGCGATGCCGCGTACCGTCGCCGACGTCGAGGCGTGGTTCGACCGGATCCGGTCCGGCGCGGACGCGTAGTCGGTCCTTCGCGGCGAGCCGTACCGTCACCGGCCTGGTCTGCGGGAACGCAGGTCGGGCCGGTGACGGTTGCCGTGCCCTGCGCCGGAGAGCCCGCCGCACCGAACCGGCGGGCCGGACGTGCGACACAGGCGTAGCATCCCGCCCGTGATCGTGGCGGAGCTCCAGGAGTGGTTGTCGCAGCAGAATCCGCGCTCGCCCGTCTCCATCATGGGCATCGCCGACTGCGGCGCGTCCGTGCAGGAGTGGGACATCGACCTGGGCACCGGGCAGGGGCCGAGCGACGACGTCGACGGGGTCATCATCTCCTGGGTCCACTCGCCCGAAGCCGAAGCCCGCTACGAGACGCGGAAACACTGAGGCCGGTCGGGCATCGGCGACGTTCGCTCCGGCATGATCGGGCGCGTGGCCAGCCGCGTGGAGAACTACCTCGCCCATCTCGACCGCCTCAGCGGAGGCGTCGAACCCAGATTCCTGCCCGTCGCCTCCACCCGGGAGGGCATGAAGGGCGTGACCGTCATCGCCTACCGGCACCTGCCCGCTGACCTGACGACCGCCCTCACCTACGGCGTCTCGCTGGCGGAACACCCGGACTGGACGACGGCCGGCCCGGAGCTGTGCGTCAGTGTCCGCTCGGGGGACGACCGGTGGGCCTGGGCCGTCGGTCACCTCGGGGAGAGCCTCCGCGGAAGGTGTCCCTTCCGCTACGGCAACACCATCGACTTCGGCGAGCGGATCGCCCCGGAGTCCGACATGACGGCGTTCGTGGTCGGCCCGCCGAGCGTCATCGAGACCGCAGACCGCCGCGTCGACGTCGGCGGACCCGGACACGAGGGTCACGACATCGTCCAGCTGGTCGGCATGTACCCGATCCACGCGGCGGAGCGGCACTACATCCTCGACCACGGAGTCGAGCCCTTCTGGGACCTCGACTGGAACCCCTACGACGTGACGCGGCACCCCGCCGTCTGATCCTCACCTCCGTTCCGGTCCGACGCCCCGCCGGCTCGTACCCTTCATGCCCGTCGAGGAGGCAGCCAGGTGACCCTGGACCGGTGGTTCCACACCTGCATCCGCGCCGTCGGGCGCCAGCTCATCGGGTACGGCTTCGAGCCCGACGAGGGTGGGCGGGTCTTCCGCCGGTTCTCGCCCGAGGGCGATGCGCTCATCGTCGAGGTGCAGATCTCCGACCACTCCAGCCCATCGGAGACGGTGTTCTACCTCAACCTCGCCCTGGTGCTCGCGCCGAAGTGGGACTGGGACCGCCAGCGAACCGGACGACCGGCGTCGGAGCTGCCTCGGCACTACAACGGGCTGTGGCGCAGACGGCTGGGCTCCGCCGGCCTGTCGGGCGACGACCAGTGGCGGATCTCGGACGAGAGCACGGCGGCCGAAGTGTCCGACCGGGTGCGGCGGCACCTGGACGAGATCGTGCCGACCCTCCTGCCCCTGCTCGATCGCACCGTCGTACGCGACGGGACGCCGCAGATCCTCGGGCCGGGAGCCTGGCTGCTCCGCGCCTGGCTGCTCGCGGAGCACGGCCCGACCGAGGAGTTGAGGCACCTGCTGTTCGTGGAGCGACCGGCGCACACGCATGACTCCGTCCCCACCAGGACCGTGTGGAACTATGCGAACAGCAGGGCGTCGACCGCAGGCAGTGGGGGAGACATCACGTCGTCGGGGTGAGCGAGTGACCGCGCCATCGCTGCGGGACGCGGCGGTGCGAGCACACCTCCTGGCCGGAGGTCGGGCGAGATTCGGCGACTGCGGATCTTCGGGGCCCGCGCGGTGGACCTAGAATCGTCGCCCATGCCCGACAGGATGCGGTCGCTGGCCGAGTTCCGCTTCGACGAGGCCATCGAGGCTGCCGAGGTGTACCTCGACACCGGGACAGAGTTGGAGTTGACGGCCCGGGACGAGGCGATCGCGTACGCCCACGAGCGGGGGGCCAATCTCGTCGCCTGGTATTCGGCTGGTGAGGTCGTCCCCTCGTGCGTGGTGGCGAAGGTGAGCCTGCCGCTGCGGTGGGAGCGGGCTCCGCTCGATGAGCCCACGCGCGACGAGCGGCTGTGGTTCGAGGCCCCCTGCGGGCGTGACGTCCTGGTCGGTAACGGCCACACGTTCACCGGGCGGATCGCGGCGTGGTGTCCCCACGAGGGCGTGAGCTACAACGTCTCGCGCGCCGACCTGGTGGTCATGTCTGAGGAGGCCCGCTACTTCGTCGCCGGGTTCCTGGCCGGTAGCGAGCCCGGGTGCCCCATGGACGTCGACGGCGAGACCGACGAGGCCGATGTCGATGCCTGGCGGGCTGCCCTAGCCCGGTTCCGGCGCACGGGATCGTGGTACGGCCGCTGGGGAACGTGCCGGGTGTGCGGGTGCGTCCTGCTGCCGGACGCCGTCGGGGACCGGTGTCATGAGCACCCGTCCGCCGGGTGAGTGGCTGTGACACATTGCCCACGGCCAAGGGCCACCGGATCCGGGCGTCGCTACCTACAGTCGGTCCATGAGCACCGACGAGGGCGTGCGGGTCTGGCTCCGCCGACACGGGGCTGAGCAGATCGCGCATCCCGGGGGCACCCTCTACGCCCACCTGTGTCGGGTCAGTGAACGGCTCGCCGTGCTCGGCTGCGGCAGTGACGTGCAGGCCGCCGGCCTCACCCACGCCGCCTACGGCACCGACGGGTTCGATGTCGCCCTGCTCGACCGGGCGGACCGTGCCGTGCTGCGGGATCTCGTCGGTGCCGACGCGGAGGCGCTGGTGTACCTGTACGGCGCCTGCGACCGCAGCCGCACCTGGCGGGAGCTGGCCAGGACCGGCCAGGTGTTCGACCGCTTCACCGGCGAGGTGAGCACGCCGGAGGCGGCGCGACTCCGGTCGCTGGTGGACCTGAGCATCGTCAACGAACTGGATGTCATGGCGCACGATCCCGCGGTGGCGGACCGGCACGGCAGCTATTTCCGGGACCTGTTCACCTCGTGGGTGCCTCTCGCCTCCGAGCAGGTCATCGGCGAGGCGCAGCGGGTCCTGCGGCCGTGACGACCGAGCCAGCGGCAGGGCCGCGTCCGACCGCATCCACCTCCGATCGCGTACGCGTGCGAGCCGTCTACCCCGGCACCTTCGATCCCGTCACTCCCGGGCACATGGACGTGGTGGAGAGGGCACGTCACCTCTTCGACGAGGTGGTCGTCCTCGTGGCGGTCAACAGCAACAAGCAGCCGGGCGCCGACGAGGAGGAGCGGGCCGCCGCCGTGCGGGCCGTGCTGCCGGTCGAGTGGACCTCGGTCACCGTGGTGGCCTGGAGCGGGTTGACCGCCACCTGGTGCCGTCGACATGACGTGGGAGTGATCGTCCGCGGCGTCCGCAACACCACGGACCTGCAGAACGAGTCCCGGCTCGCCGCGATGAACCAGTCGCTGGGTGTTCCGACGGTGTTCCTGCCGGCGCAGCCCGAACTGGCGGCGGTGTCTTCGACCGCGGTGCGCACGCTGGGGAAGGTGCCACCGGTGTCATCCGGCCGTTGGTGATGGGCGGATCCTCCGCCGCAGGCGGGCAGCCGTGACTGCGGTGGGTAGGCCGACGACGCTGCCCAGGACCAACAGCGTCGAAGCAACGGTGGTGTCGGAGACCGGAGCACCGAAGGTCGCCATACGGAAGAGGCCACTGTGTCGGAGACCGTAGGACCACGGGGCGTCACCAATCGACAGTGCCGAGGTGGATGCGCCGGAAGCCTGGCAGGCAAGCTGGTACGTGCCCGCAGGATCTCCCAGAATTGCCAGGACTCCTCGCCATCGCTCGCCGTCGACCGTGAGTTCGTACACGTCGAACAGTGGGTTCTCCAGGGCCGTTGAGGAAGGCACGACCGGCGTCTCCGCCTCACACTGCACACCCGGCACACCGTCCGGGCCTTCCTTCGCCCACACCATCTGCGGCGACGAGGGATGCAGCCGCACGGTGACCGGCTCGCCCGGCGTGAAGCCTTGACCAAGGCTTCCGCCAGGAGCGAGAAGCAGCAGGATCCCGGCCAGTACGCCGCCGGCCGCGATCAACCCTGCGACGAGGAGCCAGACACGGGCCGGCTGCCGCACCGGCCTGCCGGTCGATCCAGGAACAGTCATGAGGCACATTCTTGATCACCTCGCCGTTCCCATGTGCCCGGCTGCCCGGTGTGACGTCGCTGGTCAGGTCAGCCGGGCGCGGATCGCGGCCAGGTGTCCGGGCGGTACGCCGGAACCGACCAGGTACTCCGCGACGCCGCCGTAGCGCGCCTCCAGATGAGCGAACGTGTTGGCGATCATGGCCGGTGGAGAGCTGTCGGTCAGCGCGTAGTCCACGGCGATCGACTCCGTGGAGACACCGGCGACGTGCAGCGCGAGCGCCACCACCACCCCGGTGCGGTCCCGGCCGGCATGGCAGTGCAGGACGACGCCGCCCGGCGGAGCCTCCGCGATCGCACTGAGCGCGGCGGCCAGCCGGTCCCGGCTGGCGTCGACCATCAGCCGATAGCTGTCCGGCGGGATCTCCTCGTCCCCGGTGGGGTCGAAGCACGCCGGCACGAGTCGGTAGCGCTCGTCACCGGCCAACGGGCTCGGATACTTCGCCGCCTCCCACTCCCACCGCAGGTCGATCACGCGGGTCACGCCGTACGCCCCGATGGCGGCCACACCGGCCGTGCCGAGTCGGCTGTGGTTGTCGGTGCGGATCAGGGCACGCTCGCGGATCCGTCCACCGTCGATGGTCGGGATCCCCCCGAGGTCGCGAGCGTTGCGCAGGTCGGGCCAACGGAGTCGCCGCACCGGGCGAGGCTACCTCGGGGCGGCGGGCCGTGGTCAGCCGTGGAAGGCGCAGCCGACCCGCGCGCCGCCCGCCATGCTGACCACGCCGACCGCCGGGTCGGTGCTGGCGCGGACGAAGCAGCCCGCGTACCCGTCCTCGCCGACGACGTCCGGGTCGGCCAGGTAGATGCCCCAGTTGAGGTAGAGGTCGAGCAGGCCACCGGCGCCGTCGGGGAAGGGTTCGGCGGCCGGGCGGACCCGACGCTGCAGCACGTACGGGCCGTCCACCGCCGAGGCGAGCCGGGCCGCCCACTCGGCCGCGTCGACCTCCCAGCCGGCGACGATGCCGCTGCCGCCGTGCAGCAGCGTCGGCTTCAGGATCAGCTCGGTCTGCCGGGCCCGGGCGTACGCGGGCAGGTCGACGTCGGAGCCGCCGGGATCGGTGCCGCGGGCGCGGACGTACCGGGTCCACGGCAGGAGCCGCTCGACGCAGGCCCGCTCGTCGGCGTCGAACAGGTCGCGGTGCCGGTCGTCGGAGAGCATGGCGAGGGTGCCCTTGTTGCCGTAGAGCTCGGCGTCGAGGCGGCTGAACAGACCCACCCGGCCCTGCTCGGCCGCCACGAGCAGCGGCTCCAGCGGGGCGGTCGCCGCCGGGTCGGTGAGGTCCTCGACGAGGAAGTAGCGGAAGACCACGTCGACGGCCCGTCCCGCGACGGTCGGCCGGCCCTGCGGGTAGGTGAACTGGCCCAGGTGGCAGGCGATGCCCTCGATGCCGTGGTCGGCCAGTCCCTCGGCGAGCACCGCCAGGCGTGGCCCCACGACGGAGAAGTTCTCCTCGGTGTCCACCACGGCGACCACGGGTGGGCGGTCGGCGGGGAGCGCGGCGGCGCACTCGGCGGACATGGTCCGCACCATGCAGCCGAGGGTGTCCCGGTAGCGCAGCCCGTGCCGCGCCACGAACTCCCGCAGCGGCGGGTACGCCAGCATCGCCCGGTTGAGGTCGGCGTTCTCGAAGCCGCCGAGCGCGCTGGTGATGTTGAATTCCAGGAGCTGGAACGCGGTGCCGTCGTGGTAGAGGTCGGCGCGTCCGAGGGGCAGCAGCGAGCCGGTGCGGGCGCTGCGGGTGATCAGCGCCGCCTGGTGGGGGTTGAGGCCGACGGCGTCGGCGAGGGCGGTGAGGCTGCCGCCGAAGACCCGCTCCGGCAGGGAGCGCAGCAGGCCGTGGAGGGTGTGCAGGTCCTGCGCGACGGAGCGGCGCTCGGTGTCGCTGAGGAAGGCGGGACCGGGCAGGAACCGGCCCCGGTAGGCCAGGGTCAGCGCGGCGGAGTCCCGCGCGGCGGCCGTCGGGTCGCCCACCGCCGGGTGGGCGGCGAGCTGCTCGCCGTACGCCCGACCCAGCGGTGACCGGCGTGCCTGGCGGGGGGTGGTCCTCATGCCGGGTCCTCTCTGGTGATCCACTGCCGGCGGGCGCCGCGCAGGAGGGCCACCGCGACGACCGCCATGACGGCGGCGCCCACGGCGAAGACGGTGGGGGTGCCCGCCGCGGCGGCGAGGAGGCCACCGGCCGCCGCGCCGACGGGCAGGCCGCCCCAGGCGACGAGCCGGTAGACGCTGTTGGCCCGGCCGAGCAGGTGCCGGGGCACCAGCGTCTGCCGGAGCACCACCACCACGACGTTCCAGGTCACCGTCCCGCAGGCGAAGAGCGCGAGGGCGGCGCCCGCCGCGTACGGGGACGGCACGGCGGCCAGCACCGCCTCGCTGGCGGCGATCAGCGTGGCGGTGGCGACGAGGGCCCTTTCCCGGCCGAGCCGACCGGTCAGGGCGGGGGCGAAGCGGGAGGCGAGGACAGCGCCGACGGCCTGGCAGGAGAGCATCACGCCGTAGCCGAACGGGCTCAGGTGCAGCACCTGCCTGCTGTGCACCACGAGCACGGCGAGCATCGCGTTGCCGGCGATGTTGATCAGGCAGGAGAGCAGGGCGAGGCTGCGCAGCAGGTGGTGCCGCCACAGCCAGCGCGCGCCGGCCAGCATCTCCGGCAGCACGCCGGTGCGCTCCGGCCGGGCGGCGGGTGGCCGGCCGCCGCGGATCCGGGTGACCAGCAGCGCGGAGCAGAGGAAGGTGGCCGCGTCGACGCCGAACGGCAGCGCGACCGCCACCCCGAACAGCAGCGCGCCGACGAGCGGGCCGAGGAAGCCGCTGCCGGCCTCCTGGGCGGCCATGACGCGGGCGTTGGCGGTGGCCAGCCCGGAATCGGCGGTGATGAACGGGACGAGCACCTGGGAGGCGTTGCGGAAGAAGACCTCACCGACGCCGAGCAGGAACAGGCAGACGTAGAGCAGCGGCAGTCCGCCCCAGCCGCCGGCGATCCCGGCGGCGAGGAGCGCGAGCAGGGCGACGCGGGCCAGGTCGACGCGGACCATCGCCGCCCGGATGTCGAGGCGGTCGACCAGGAGTCCGGCCGGGATGCCGAAGAGCACGAACGGCACGGTGAAGGCGACCGAGGCGCCGCCGATCAGGCGCGGGTCGTCGGTGAGTTGGGCGGCCAGCAGGGGAGCGGCGGCGATGGTGACCCCGTCGCCGATCGCGGAGACCGCGGCGGCCGTCCAGAGCCGGGAGAAGTCGCGGCTGAGCATCCGGTGCCGGCCGCGCGGCGGCAACGCGTCCAGCACGGCGCTCATGGCGTACGACTGGCGTAAAGACGCCTGTCGCGGTGCCGACAATCCATTCCGTCCCCTTTTCGGTGGCCGATCCCGCCGTCTTCCACAGTCGATCACGACCCCGCACCGGAAAGTGACGCGGGGGTAGGACGCGGGAGCCTGCTGAGGATAGTCGAAATGGTGACGACGTTGTCGACGGTGTCCCGCCGGGCCCGTCGGTCGCCTGCCGACCGGCCAGTGGCGGGTGCCCGTGTCCGGGCCGTCCGGGAGCGTGCGGGAAGCACCCGGCCGGCGGGCGGAGCACCGACAAAAGCCTTTGAGAGCAGGCGAATCGGGACGCACGCCGACGGAACCGACCGGTCCACGCCGTCCGACGAGGACTGTCAGGAGTGTGACCGCTCTGGACGGTCCCTGTCACACGAGCATCTGGTACCTTCGATGGCGGCAGGCGGTGGCCGCCGCTGGGAATGGCAACGCCGGTATAGGCGTACGTGCATCATCAGGAGCGCTTTCGATTACGGCGTCGAGACTTCTCAGATCAGACTGAGGTACGGAACTTTCTATTTCTGTCAGGTGTGCGGGACGGGCCCGAACGGGCCCGTCGTGTGGTTTCCGGTGACGACGCTGACCGCCGACTCCGGGGTCCACCGTGCGCCGGTGACAGCCCCGAGTGTGGCCGCCGACGTGGCGCGAACCGATCGGTTCGCCCGCCCCGGGCGGTGCCACGCGCCCGGGCAGCGCCCGTGCTGATGCCGGCCCGCCCCTTGTCCACGGTCGCCGACGAGACCACCGCGCACACCGCGAAGGTGAGGAACGACGTACATGAGAACCCACGATCCGGTCGCCGTGAGCGGCGCGACCGGCACCGGGGCGGACCTGGTCCGGCCCGCCACCGTCGCCGTCATCGGCACCGGGGCGATCGGCCGGGACCTGATCAGCAAGGTCCACCGGTCCCGGCTGCTGGACCTGCGGCTGGTGGCCGGCCGTAACCCCGACTCGGCGGGCCTTCGCCACGCCGCGCAGCTCGGCTATCCGACCACCGCCGCCGGTATCGACGCCGTGCTCGCGGCGTCCCGGCCGTTCGATGTCGTCCTCGACGCCACCAGCGCGGCGTCGCACCGGGAGCACTGGCGGCTGCTGGAGCCGCTCGGCACGCTGGTGATCGACCTGACGCCCAGCCGGGTGGGGGAGATGGTGGTGCCCACCGTCACCGGGGTGTCAGCGGCGACCGGGCGCAACGTCAACCTGATCAGCTGCGGCGGGCAGGCGTCCGTGCCGATCGTGCACGCCCTCGCCACCCGCTTCCCGGTGGCGTACCTGGAGGTGGTCTCGACGGTGGCCAGCGACATCGCCGGCCGGGCGACCCGGCTCAACCTCGACGAGTACGTGGCCACCACCGGGCACGCCCTCACCGCCTTCTCCGGCGTCTCCGACGTGAAGGCGATCCTCAACATCAGCCCGGCGGTGCCGCCGGCCACCTTCCGGACGGCGGTGCACGCGCGGATTCCCGGCGCCGACCCGGCGGCGGTGCGCGCCGCGGTCGACGGCGCGGCCGAGCGGGTCCGCAGCTTCGCCCCCGGCTACGCGGTGACCGCCTGCACGGTCGCCGACGACCGGGTCACGGTCGCGGTGCAGGTGACGGCCGACAGTGACGTCCTGCCCGCGTACGCCGGCAACCTCGACATCATCAACTCGGCCGCCGTCATGGTCGCCGAGCAGCACGCGGCCCGGCTGGGACGCGACGTGCCGGTGGAGGTGGTGGGCCGATGAGGAACGTCGTCATCCACGACCCGACGCTGCGCGACGGCCAGCACGCCGTCCGGCACCAGCTCGGCGCCACGGCCCTGCGTCGCTACGCGGAAGCGGCGGACGCGGCGCGGATCCCGGTGGTGGAGGTCGGTCACGGCAACGGCCTCGGTGCCTCCTCGCTGCAGGTGGGCCGGGCTGCGGTGACCGACGACGTGATGCTCTCGACGGTCCGGGAGGCGCTGCGGCACAGCCGGATGGGGGTCTTCATGCTGCCCGGCTGGGGCACCTCCGACGACCTGCGGCGGGCGATCGGCCACGGCGCCGACGTGTTCCGCATCGGGGTGCACGCCACCGAGACGTCGCTGGCCGAGCGTCACCTGGGAGTGCTGCGCGACGCGGGCGTCGAGGCGCACTGCGTACTGATGATGAGCCACATGGCGTCCCCCGCGGAGCTGGCGGCGCAGGCCGCGCAGGCCGTCGGGTACGGCGCCCAGGCCGTCGGGATCATGGACTCGGCGGGGCACTTCCTGCCGCCGGACGTCACCGCCCGGATCGGTGCGATCGTCGCGGCGGTCGACACCCCGGTGATCTTCCACGGTCACGACAACCTCGGCATGGCCGTCGCCAACTCGGTCGCCGCGGCGCAGGCCGGTGCGTCGATCATCGACGGCTGCGCGCGGGGCTTCGGCGCCGGAGCGGGCAACACCCAGCTCGAGGTGCTGGTGCCGGTGCTGGAACGCAGCGGATTCGCCACCGGCATCGACCTGTACGCCCTCCTCGACGCCGCCGACCTCGCCGAGCGGGAACTGATGCCCGCGCCGCCGGTGACCGAGTCGATGAGCATCGTCAGTGGCCTGGCCGGGGTGTTCTCGGGGTTCAAGCACCGGGTGCTGGACCTGTCCACCCGCGCCGGCGTCGACCCGCGGGACGTCTTCTTCGAACTCGGCCGGCGACAGGCCATCGCCGGTCAGGAGGACCTGATCGTGGACGTGGTGGCGGAACTGAGCGCCCGGCAACGGGTGGCCGAACCAGTCGGAATCCAGCAGTGAGGACAGGGGACATGGGAGTTGACGCAGCCGCGGGCGTGCCGGTGGCCCGCATGACGTTCGACGAGTTCACGGCCGTCGGTCCCGGCGGTCTCTTCAAGGCCGACGTGCCCGTGGTGATCTCCTTGCCGAGCACCGTGCAGGGCCTCGGCCGGGACGGCGTCGCGGAGCGGCTGGCCGACATGACGGTCACCCTCTTCAGCGAGCCGGGCGACAAGAACCACCCGGGCCGCTGGGAGACCCGCGACATCAGACTCCGCGAGTTCTTCGCCGACGAGCGGCACCTGAACACCCCCGGCACCTGGCACCGGGTCGTGTCGAACATCCGCAACAGCCCGGCCGACGTGAACGCCGTCATCGGCTTCGACGCGGAGAAGTTCTTCGGCTACGGCAGCACCCTGTACGCGGCCAACCTGTGGATCAGCCACCAGGGCGTCTTCACCAAGAACCACTTCGACGAGTTCGAGAACTTCAACATCGCCCTGGAGGGGCGCAAGCGGTTCATCATCGCCCCGCCCGGCTCCCGGGACTACTATCCCCGGTCGGTGTGGCAGGGCTTCGGCGACAAGTCCCAGGTGTTCGACCTCGACAACGTCGACCTGGACCGCTTCCCGCGGGTCGGGCCCAAACTCGCCCAGCGCCGCGACTTCATCCTCGAACCCGGCCACATGCTCTATCTGCCGCTGGGCTGGTGGCACCAGGCCGAGTCGCTGGACGACATGAACATCAACGTCAACTTCTGGCTGAAGTCCAAGAAGATCCTCCGCCGGCCGCACGTGCTCGGCGTCGCCCTCTACACGTACGCCTACCGGCGGGTGAAGGGCGTCTACAGCTACCAGCCCACCGAGGTGAACTCCTGATGAGCGAGCGCAAGACCATCACCCCGACCCACCGCTACCGCAACAACGACAAGCTCATCGGCATCGGCAACACCTTCTGGAACATGTCGGAGGAGCACGGGGTCGCCGGCATCGTCGGTGACCTCGCCGACGGCGTGCTCACCACGCCCGAGGGGCACCGGTTCGTCAACTTCACCGTCTGCTCCTACCTGGACCTCGACACCCACCCGAAGGTCATCGACGGGGCGGTCGACGCGCTGCGCCGCTTCGGGGTGCTGGACCACTGCATCCCGCGTACGCGGGTGCAGACGCCGGTGCTGCTGGAGCTGGAGGAGTCGCTGGGCGAGCTGTTCGGCGCGATGGTGATCAGCGCGATCTCGACGGCGGCGGCCAGCACCGGGCTGCTGCCGATCATCGCCTCGGGTCACCTCGGCAACGGCACCCGGCCGTTGATGGTCTTCGACAAGAACGCCCACGTGTCGCTGGCCAACGCCAAACCGAGCTGCGCCGACGAGTCCGAGGTGGTCACCTGCCGCCACCACGACCTCGACTTCCTCGAGGACATGTGCCGCACCTACGAGCGGGTCTGCTACGTCGTCGACGGCTCCGACAGCCTCGGCGGGTACGCCCCCGTCAAGGAGCTGGCCGAGCTGCAGGACCGCTACAACATGCTCGTCTTCTACGACGACTCGCACTCGCTCTCCGCCTACGGCGAGCGGGGCATCGGGTACGTCCGCTCGCACTCCCCGGTGCTGGACGAGCGGACCATCACCGTCGCCACCCTCAGCAAGGGCTTCGGGGCCGGCGGCACCGCCATCCTGCTCGACGGCTACCCCCTCGCGACGCGGCGGCTCATCGAACGCTTCGCCGGCCCGCTCGGCTACTCGCAGAAGATGAACGCCGCCGCCGTCGGCGCGGCCCTCGCCTCCGCGGAGATCCACCGCACCGACGAGCTCACCCAGCTCCAGGGGCGGCTGCGGTCCAACATCGCGCTCTTCGACTCGCTGCTGGCGACCGAGCAGTCCGGCAGCACGTACCCGATCCGGGTCGTGCCGATGACCGACGAGACCGTCGTCGACGCCGCGCAGCGGGTCTTCGCGGCCGGGTTCTACACCTCGCCGGTGTTCTTCCCGATCGTCGCCCGCGGCACCGCCGGCCTGCGCGTCATGCTGCGCGCCGGGCAGACCGAGGAGCAGATCCGCCGGCTCTGCGCGGTGCTCGTCGAGGCGGGGGCCCGACCGGCCGCCGCGCTGCCCGAGCCGGTCGCGCCGTGACCGGGGTCCGCGCGTTCCCGCGCAGCATCCTCTACACGCCCGCGCTCTCCCTGGACCGGGTCGTCAAGGCCTGGTCGTACGACGCCGACGTGCACCTGATCGACCTGGAGGACTCGGTGCCGCCGGCGGAGAAGCCGGCGGCCCGCGTGGTGTGCCGGGACGCCCTGGAGAAGGCACCCCGACCGGCCAACGTCGCGGTACGCATCAACGAGCTGGGCAGCGTCGCCGCCGTGCACGACCTGCTGCTGCTCACCGAGTGCCCGGCCCGGCCCGGCATCGTGATGATGACGATGGTGACCTCCGCCGACGAGGTGGAGCTGCTGCGCCGCATCCTCGCCTCGGCGGGCGCCCACCCGGAGATCTACGTGACGGTCGAGACCGTCGAGGCGATCACCGGCATCGACGCGATCGCCCGGGCGGCCGACGGGCTGGTGCTCGGCTCCGCCGACCTGGCCGCCACCCTCGGCGTCGAGATCACCTGGGAGGCGATGCTCGCCGCCCGGCAGGCGATGGCCCTCGCCTGCGCCCGGTACGGCACCGCCTGCATCGACACCGCCAACTTCCGGCTCGCCGAGCCGGCGGTGCTGGCCGAGGAGACCGCCCGGGTGCGGGCCCTCGGCTTCCATGGCAAGGCGACGGTGCACCCGGGCGAGCTCGACGTGATCAACCGGGCGCTGCGTCCACACCCCGACGACCTGCGGCTGGCCCGCCGGGTCGCCGACGCCGTACGCGCCGCCGACGGGGGGATCGCCGTGCTGGACGGCAACATGGTCGGCCCGCCGTTCGCCCGGCTGGCCCGCGACACGGTGGCCCGCGAGGACGCCTGGGCCGCCCGGTTCAGCGGCGGTGACCGGTGACCGGGCCGACGATGATCGGCGCCGCCGACATGGCGGGTCCCCGGCCGATGCTGCGGGTCGTCGACACCCTGACCGAGATGTTCGTGGACCTCGCCGCCGGCCGGACCCGGTCCCCGGCGCGGACCGTCATCGAGCACGGCGACGAGCGGGTGCTGCTGGTCAGCCCCGCCGTCTGGGAGCGGCGCGGGGTGGGCAGCGTGAAAATCACCACGCTGACCCCGGACAATCCCGGGCGGGGCCTGCCGCTGATCCACGGGATCGTCGCGCTGACCGACCTGGACACTGGGCAGATCACCGCCCTGCTCGACGGCGCGGAACTCACCGCCGTCCGGACCGGGGCGGTGGCCGCCGTGGCGACCCGCTGCTGCACCGCCGACGACGCCGACGACCTCGCCGTCCTCGGCGCCGGCGTGCAGGCCCGCGCCCTGGTCCGCGCCATGACGGCCGTGCGGCCGATCCGCACCGTACGGGTCTTCTCCCGCACCCGGGGGCGGGCCGAGCAGTTCGCCGACCGGGTGCGGGACACCCACGGGCTCCGGGTGACGGTCTGCGACAGCGCCAAGGCCGCCGTCGCCGACGCGGCGATCATCTGCACGGCCACCTCCACCAGCGACAACCGGCCGCTGATCGAGGCGGACTGGGTGGCGCCCGGCGCGCACGTCAACGTCATCGGCGGCACCCACCCGGACGCCATCGAGCTGGACCCCGCCGTCCTGGCGGACGCCGTCGCGGTGGTGGAGGACCGGACCGCCGCGCTGGACGGCGCCGGCGAGATCCGGGCCGCCCTGGCCGCCGGGGTGCTCACCGTCGACGACCTGCACGAGCTGGGCGCGCTGCTCGACGGCGAGACGCGCGTCGACGGGCGGACGTCGGTGCTGCGGACCGTCGGCATGTCGATCGAGGACACGGCCGCCGCGCTGGCTTTGCGCGAGCAGGCGGCGGCCGTGACGTGAACCCTCAGGCGTCGCCGCGGCAGCGGACCATGAAGGAGCGTTCGAAGACGATGACCGTCTCCCCGGTGGACTTCTCGCCCGTGGTCTCCACGGTGACGATGCCCTGCCCCGGGCGGGACCGGCTCAGCCGCTTGTCGAGGATCCGGCTGGTCGCGTAGAGGGTGTCGCCGACGAAGACCGGCTCGCGCAGGCGGACCTTGTCCCAGCCGAGGTTCGCCACCGCCCGCGCCGACAACGCCTGCACGGTCATGCCGCCCACCAGGCACAGCGTGATCCCGCTGTTGACCAGCACCCGGCCGTACTCGCTGCCCTGGCCGTAGTGCTCGTCGAAGTGCAGCGGGTGCTGGTTCATGGTGAGCAGGGTCAGCCAGGTGTTGTCCGTCTCGGAGATGGTGCGCCCCGGCCAGTGCCGGATCACCATGCCGGGCTCGAAGTCCTCGTAGTCCCCGCCGTGCTCCTCGCGGTACTCGTTGCCCTGGACGTGCCGCAGCGTCATCGACCCAACTCCCATCCCGCGTGGAATCGGTCCACGCCTATCCGATGCTAGCGTTGTGATCCACTTCTGAGGAGCGCCAGAATGGCCACCCCTGACCGCGCCGGACCCCATCCGTGGTTCGGCCAGCAGCGGCTGACGCCGGCCGCGCCGGCCGAGACGATCCGCCGGATGCTGCGCCACGAACTGCGGGGCACCGGCTGGCCGTACCAGGAGTTCCTGCCGGCGGCGCCGATCGCGGTGCCGCGCACGTCGTACGCCGAGCTGTTCCGCGCGGCCGCGGGCCTGCTCGACCTGGTGCGCCGCACGGCCCTGGAGACCGCGCCCACCACGGCGGCCCGGCTGGCGGCCTACCGGATGCCGGAGAGCGAGCACCAGCTCTTCCTGGCCGACCCGTACGTCGAGGAACGCTACCCGGACAGCGTGGTGCGGCCCGACGTGGTGATCGGGCCGGACGGGCCGCAGTTCCTGGAGTTCAACGTCAGCGGCGCGCTCGGCGGCGTGGTGGAGACGCACTCCCGGCTGGAGGTGTGGCGCCAGCTGCACGCCGACGAGCAGGGCCGCACACCGTTCGGCTCGCCCAGCCCGTTCGCGGTACGCGCCGAGATGTTCCGGTCGCTCGCCGCCGAGCGGGGCGTCGCGCCCCGGGTGGCGATCGTCGGCAGCGCCCGGGTCATCGGCCCGGAGCGGCGCTACTTCGAGCTGGAGGCCGACCACTTCAACAGCCACGGCCTGACCGCGCGGTTCTTCGAGCCGGAGGAGCTGCCCGAGGCGTGGGACTGCCCGCCGCACCTGCGGTACCCGATCGGGCTGCGGAACTTCACCATCCCCGACTGGCTGGAGGTCGGCCTCGACCTCACCCCCGTGCAGGACGCGCTGGACAACGGGGTCCTGCTGGTCGGCACCCAGACGTCGACGTTCATGCACAGCAAGCTGACCCTCGGCCTGCTGTCGGAGGGACGGCCGTGGATGAGCGCCGCCGAGCGCGGCTTCGTCGACCGCTACCTGCCGTGGACGCGGGTGCTGACCGACCGGAAGACCCACCGCGACGGCCGGGACGTCGACCTGCTGCCGTTCGTGGTCGACAACCGGGACCGGCTGGTGCTCAAGGCGGGGCTGGGGGAGAGCGGCAAGCAGGTGGTCCTCGGCCGCGAGGTCGACCAGGCGACCTGGGAGTCCGCCGTCGCCGAGGCCGTCAAGGACGGCACCAGCATCGTGCAGGACTTCGTGGCGCCGCAGACCTGCCGGGTCGCGCTGCTCGCCGACGGCGCCGACGAACCCCACGAGGTGGACGTCGCGCCGGTGCTCGGGCCGCTGCTGTTCGGTGGCCGCCCGGCCGGTGTCTTCTGCCGCTTCTTCGGCGACGGCACGGCCGGGATCGTCAGCGTCCGAGGAAGCAGCAGCAGCTCCGACAACTGCATGGTCGTGGTCTGACCGCCGGCTCTCAGCGTGGGGCCGGCGGCCCCGGGACCGTCTCGGGCTCCCGGTCGTGCGCCGCCGGCTCCGTCGACGGCGCGAGCGGCGCCCCTTCCCGGCGCCGCTCGGCCCACCACCGCTCGACCAGGCCGACGACCAGGAACGTCATCCCCACGTACGCCCAGCCGACCAGCACGTCGATCACGTAGTGCTCGCCGGAGTAGACCAGCGTGAACGTCATGGCCAGCGGGTACGCCAGCAGCAACGGCCACCACCGGCGCCGTACGCCCGGCAGGAAGAACGCCACCACCAGCAGCGCGTACGCCGTGTGCAGCGACGGCATCGCGGCCACCGGGTTCGACGCCTCGACCTGCAACGCGTTGAGCACGTTGCCGGCGCCGTGCAGCCCCATCGCCTCCCACCCGTTGGTGGAGATCCGGTGCACCGGGCCGATCAGGCTGCCGTGCTCCGGCAGCGCCGCCCACCACGGCGGCGCCGCCGGAAACGCGAAGTAGGTGACCAGCCCCGCCAGGGTCAGCACCACCCAGCGCCGCATGTACCGCGCCCACCGCTGCCGCGACCGCATCCACAGCACCACCGCCGTGGCCGGGACCGCCAGGAAGTGGGAGAAGTAGACCAGCGACACCGGCACCTCCCACCACTGCACCGTGCCCGGCTGCCACAGGTGGCGCTGCAACCAGACCGTCGGCACGTCACCGCCCAGCAGCCACCCGAACATCCACCGGTCGGCCGCGACCAGTTCCCGGGCGTGCGGCGCCGACAGCCCGTCCGCGTAGCCGCGGGAGATGTTGTAGACCAGCAGCAGGAGTACGACCGGAGCCCAGTCCCGCAGGAACGTCAGGTGGTGCCGCCACGACAGGTGGCTGTTCCACGCGACCGTCGCCAGCCACAGCCAGGCCAGCGGCAGCAGCGGGTCGCTGGTCGGCACACCGAGCAGCAGGGCGCCCGCCACGAACGCCGCCACCCAGATCGACATGGCGAGCAGTCGCCGGCGCGCCAGGGCGGGGTGCGTCCGCTGGGTGGTCTGGTCGGGCGGCATGGTGCTGGTCATGGTTCACGAGGTTAGCCGTCGGTCCGGTGACGACCGGTGGAAGGCACCGGAGTCCGCCCGCGTGGACCGCATCGTCCGGATTCTGCACGGCGAGCCGGCTGAACGCTCCACCTGGACGCGGCTGCGTGTCACGTCGTCGTGGCAACGGCCGGCCCCGTCGACGTACCGGAGGTCGGGCAGGGTCGGGGCTTCCGGCGGTGCCGGACGAAGCGCGACACCGTGCACGCGCGGGAGATCAACCGCCCCGGGTGAGGGATCGCCGTCAGTCCCGTGGGCGCCCAGGCGGGCGAGGGGCCGGGCAGAGGGCTCCGGTAGCGGAAGGTCAGGCCGGAAGGGACGCGAGCGGGAAGGCCGACGTGGGTGCTTCGTCGATGGGCGCCGCGCCCGTGCGAGTGGTTCCAGCGCGACTCCGACGGTGCGGCGAGCGCTGGTGCCAAGGTGCCGGGTCGCCCGTACGGTGGACGGCGACGCCCGGCCATGGCGCGGTCACGGACGGTGCGTCGCTGAGGAGTGTGCCGATGCGGGCTCTGTTCACGGTTGCCGACGGTGGATACCGCCACCTCTATCCGCTCGTTCCGCTCGCTCGGGACCTGACCGAGCGGGGCCATCCGGTGGCGTTCGCGGGGCCGTCCCACCTCACCGCCCTCGCCGACGAGTTCGGCTTCCCGACGGTGACGCTGTCCCGCGACCCGGCGGCGGGCCCCGACGTCGCGCCGGCGAGCGCCGCCACCCCGTCGCTGTCGCGGGCCCCCACCGCGGTGGGCCGCTACCTCCGCAACGCCGTCCACACCGTGCCCGAGCTGCGCACCGCCGCCCGGGACTGGCAGGCGGACGTCCTGGTCCGGGAGACAGCGGCGTGGAGCGCCTGGCTGGTGGGCGAGCTGGACGAACTGCCCGTCGCGGTCCCGGACTACGCACCCACCCCACCCCGTCTGCTCGCGATGCTGCTGGGCGGACTCTTCCAGCAGGCACGATCCCTGCACCGTTGGCTGCACCTGCTGGTGGGGCCGCCGCGATGGTTCCCGGCGCGCTCCCTGGGGCCGGCGACCCAGATCCGGCAACCGCCACCGGCGCTGTACGGCGCGTCCGAGATGCCGTCCTGGCTGAGCGAGCTCGACGGCTCGCGGCCCTGCGTGTACGTCACGCTCGCGGTCGTCGAGGACGGCGGGATGCTCGATCTCTTTCGAACAGGAGCACCATGACCACGGTCGTCGAACTCAGCGAACTCGCCGAGCACTTCCGGCAGTCGGACGCCACCTTCGGGGCATCCCCGCTCTACCGCGAGTTGTGCGGGGTGGTGGCCGACGACGAGCCGACGCTGGAACTCCTGATGCGCCGTCGGCCGGGTCAGCAGCCGTCCTTCCTCCTCTTCGGCGCGGTGCATCACCTGTTGCTGGGCGGCGTCGAGCACGAGCTACGGGACTTCTACCCGTCGGTCGTCGGCACGCCGGCGCGGGATCCGGCAGCCGCCGGACCGGTCTTCCTCGACTTCTGCCGCCTCCACCGTGACCAGGTGGCGGAACTCGTCGGCACCCGGCTGGTGCAGTCCAACGTCGTGCGTCGCGTACTGGCCCTCCGCTGTGCGCTCGCGGCTCTGCGGGACCTCGTCGACGGCCCGGTGCACCTGGTCGAGGTCGGTGCGAGCGCCGGGTTCCACCTGCACGTCGACCGCTACCGCTACCGGCTCGGCGGGCGTGACTTCGGCTCGCCCGACGCACGGCTGACCGTGGAGAGCGAATGGCGCGGCGACGCGCCCCCGCCGGAACTCACCCACCTGCCCGAGATCGGTAGCCGAACCGGAGTCGACCTCCATCCGGTCGATGTGCGCGATCCCGATCAGCGGCGTTGGCTGCGGGCGTTGGTCTGGCCGGAGGACCGACCTGCCGCCGGGCTTCTCGACGCCGCCTTGGCGCAGGCGGTCGCCGAGCCGGTTCGGGTCATCGCCGGTGACGCGATCGACGTCTGTCCGGACCTCGGCCGGCAACTGCCGGCGGGCGAGGCCCGGCTGGTGTTCCACGCCGCGACCCGGATGCACGTACCGGCCGATCGGCGCGCCGCGTTCGACCAGGCGATCGACTCGATGGGCGCCGACGGGCCCCTGTACCACCTCTGGTTGGAACCGGCCTTCGCGCCGCACCACGGCGAGCGTGCCGACGAGGGCCTTCTGGCGTGGCACGGGCCGGACACCACCCGACCGGTGAACCTGGTCCGGGTCGACGGACACCTGCGCTGGATGGCGCCGCTGGACGGTGGGCCGTGACGGCGGACGTGCTCGTGGCCGGTACGGGGGTCGTCGGGCTCGCCCTGGCCCGGTCGCCCGCAGAGCCGGGGGATCTCCGTGCGGGTCGTCGAGCGGGCTGCGGGTCTGCGTGCCGCCAGGGCGGGGATCGTCCTGCACCCGAACGCGCTGGCCAGCCTCGGACGGCTCCGCGAGGAGTCGTCGCAGTCGATGGCGGTTGGGCCGTCGATCACCAGCTCCACGAAGTCCGTCACCTGACGTCGGTGGGGTGCGGCGCCAGGTCGGTGAGCGGGTGGCAATCGGTGACCGGTCCTGTCGCGCGGGCCCGGTACGCGGCGGCTGGCCGCATCGCGACGTCGTCGGGCTGGTGTTCCTCACCGCGGTGGCCGGCGCGGCGGCCTCGGCGTGGTTGCCGACCCCGCTCATGCCGCCAACCGGGTACGTCCCCTCCATGGCCTTTTGTGCCGTCTGGAGGCCGCTAGGCTACCCACATGGCCCGGGATGAACTGCTGCGGCTGCGAGCGAGGGCGGAGGCTGAGGCGGCGACGCTGGCCCAGGATCTGGAGGCGCTGTTCCTGGCGTCGCGGGATTCGAATGCCGACGACGAGCACGACCCGGAGGGCGCCACCATCGGCTTCGAACGCGCCCAGTTGACCGCGCTGCTGGCCGCTGCGCGGGAGCGGATCGCCGACGTGGACGACGCGCTACGTCGGGTGGACGCGGCGACCTACGGCGTGTGCGAACGGTGCGGGCAGCCGATCGGCGATGAACGGCTCGCCGTGCGGCCGTTCGCCCGCTTCTGCATGACGTGCGCATAGAGCATCAAGAACAGTTCTCACCGGGAGTGCTCACCACTTCCAGCACAGCGTTCACCCGGGCCGTGGTCGGAGGCGTACCGGATGGCGGGCCCGGTCATGGGCCGACGGCCGCACGGCTGGTGTCCGATCCGGGGGATCGGCGGGCCCGTGCGGCCGTCGGCTCTGTCGTGCCGGCGGTGGGTCAGAACTTGGTCTTCAGGAAGAGTCCGGCCGGGGACAGGTCGTTGTCGGTCCACGGGCCGCTCAGCGACGAGGTGGGCTTGAGGAAGGCGGATCCTTCGTTCTTGGTGGTCAGGGACCAGTTGGCCCAGCTGATCTTGTTGGTGGTCATGAAGTCGAGCCACTTCTGTGCCTCGGCGGTGTACGGCCCGCCGTCGCCGGTGTAGTCGGAGGTGCCCCATTCGCTGACGAAGATGGGCATCCCCTTGGCGATGAGTCCGGCGACGTTGCCGCGCTGGCCGTCCCCGTTCTGACCGCAGTAGAAGTGCAGGCTGTACATCACGTTGCTGAAGGTCAGCGGACTGGTCCAGGCGTCCTGCGGCGCTGAGTCGTAGTTGGGGGTGCCGACCACGATGACGCTGTTCGGGGCGTTGGCCCGGATCACGGGGATGACCTGGTTGGCGTAGTCGCGGATGCTGGCCCAGTCGGCGGTCGGCTCGTTGTAGACCTCGTAGATGACGTTCGGCGTGGAGCGGTACGTCGCCGAGATGTCCTGGAAGAACGTCTTGGCCTGTGCGGTCCAGTTCAGCGGGTTGCCACCCACCAGGTGCCAGTCGACGATCACGTAGACGTCGTCGGCGATCGCGGCGTCGACGATGGTCTTCACCTTGGCCTTCATGCCGGCCGGGTCGGTGGCGTACCCGCCCTCCTCGACGTACATGGCAGCCCGGACCATGCTGTTGCGGTACTGGGTGACGAGGTTGTCGACCGTGGCGGTCGTCCACGGGTAGGACTGGAGCTGATGGGCGCTCATCCCCTTGACCTGGACGGGCGTCCCGGACTTGTCGACGAGTTTGGCGCCGGCGACGCGCAACTGCCCGTACTGGGTGACCACACCGACCCGGTGCGCACCCGTCGCGGTGGTGGCGGACGCCTCGTTGGACGCGGCTGACTCACTCCCGCCGCTGACGGCGGTGACGACGTAGTAGTACTTCGTCGCGGCGCGGACCGTGTCGTCGGCGCAACTGGTCGCGGAGAGCACCGTGCAGGTGACGAGGTTCGCGGCGGTCGCCGTGACGCCCGGGCTGGTCGACCGGTACGCGCGGTAGGTGACCCCGGCGGTGGTCGACGCGGTCCAGTTCAGCGTCACCGAGGCCGCGGTGGCCGAGGCGGTGGCGGCGAGTCCGCTCGGTGCGGCCGGGGGCGGCGTGCTGCCGCCGATGATCTCGATGCCGTTGACCAGTGGGGTCTGGGTGACCGCGGTGAAGCCGACGTTGAGCTGTCCGTCGGTGACGGTGACCGTCGCCGTGCGGGTCAGCGCCGCCTTCGGGCCGACGGCGGCGTAGATGTCGATGTTGTTCAGCGCGGTGCCCTCGACGTTGACGTTGAACACCCGCTGCCCGGCGCCGGTGATGCCGGCGTAGGTCTCGGCGAACAACAGCCTGACCGTGTACGTGCCGTTGGGTACCGCGAACGCGTAACCGCTCATGCCGTACCGCTCGGTCTGGAACAGGCGCGGGTCGGTCGTGTTCGCGATCGCGATGTTGCCCCGGTCCACCACGGCCCCGCCGGTGAACCCGTTGTCCGCCGCCCACACGTTGCCGCCCGTGTCGGTGAACGCGGAGGTGCCGCCCGCCTCCACTCGTACCGCCGTCGGCGGTGGCGTGCCGGCCGGGATCACCTCGATGCCGTCGACCTTCGCGTTGTTGAGCGCGCCGTTGGTGAAGGCCACCACGATCTGGCCTCCCGCGGTGGCGGTCGCCGGGAACTCCCGTACCAGCGCCTTGTTCGCCCCGCCCGCGGCGGCCACGATGTCGAAGTTGGTCAACACCTGCTGCCCGTTGACCGCCGTGTTGAACTGTCGCTGGCCGGCGGTGGTGAAGTACGTCTCGGCGAAGTGCAGGCGCACCGAGTACGCCCCGCCGGCCGTCAACCCCGGAAGCGTGTACGTGGACGGGCCGTAGCGTTCCGTCTAGTAGACGTCGACCGGCGCGGCGGCCGACACACCGGACACGTCGATCGGGTTGGCGTGGGTGGCCGCCGTGCCGCCGGTGAAGTAGGCGTCGGCGACGAACGCGCCCGATGCCGAACCACCGGCGTTCACGCTCAACACCGCCGGACCGGCGGCCCCGGCGGCGGAGGGGGGCGCGACCGCACCCGTCACCGCCAGGGCGACGGCGAGGAGGGCCCCGCCGAGGTTTCTTGCTCGTCGCCTGTATTCGCGCCGCACGGCGTACCTCCATGAATCGACCGGATGGAACTCGTCGTCGCGGACCCGCGGTCCGCCGGGGGTGTTCCTGGGGGTGCCGAGGGCAGCGGCACCCCCAGGAACGTTCAGGTGAGGGCTGTCGACCGGTGGGTCAGGAGGTCTGCGGCGCAGCCATGCCGTTGCCGTAGGTGATCCGCTTGACGAACTGGCCCTGCCGGTTGAACACCAGCACCATCGAGGTCTGCGCGCCGATCGCCTGGGTGAAGGTCACCGGCGTGTTCGCGCCGATGTTCACCGTGCAGCCGCCGCCCACGGCGTCGCTGTTGAGCCGTACGGAGCAGGTCTGGGCCCCGCCGACGTTGACCAGCATGACCGCGATCTTGTCCGTGTCGACCGCGCCGTAGGTGCGCATGGCGGTGCTGGTGGACGTGCCGTCGACGTATGTTCCGGAGAAGTTCCGGGAGACCATCTGCATGTGGTAGTAGCTGGACCGTGGCGTCAGGTTCCCGCTGACGAAGCCGAAGTCCGTGCCGCCGCAGGCGCCGCCGCCCTCCTGCATGGACCAGGTGGTGGCGTAGGTGCCGCCGTACTTCATCACGTAGCCGTAGATCTGGGCGAACATCTGGCCGTTGGCGAACTGGCACACGCCGGTGCCGTCCGAGGCGTTGAACTCACCGATGCCCCACTGCAACGCGGCGGACCCGGTGCGTCCGTGCAGCTGGTTGGCGTAGTCGACCCGTGCGCGGGCCTTCTTGACCCGGTCCAGGAAGTCGTTGGCGCCGGCCGTGGCGAGGTCGCCGCCGACGTAGCGGTGCCAGGAGACGCCGTCGATGTAGTAGTTGCCGTTCGCGTCCTTGCCGGTGATGTCGGCGGCACCACCGAGCAGGCTGTTGTACTCGGTGTCCAGCCAGTCGCACTCGTCCGGACCGAAGATCTTGATGGTCGGGTCGACGGCCTTCATCGCCGAGGAGATCGGCTTGATGTAGTTGGCGATGGTGACGGCGACGGCGCTCTGGTCGGGTCAGCCCCGTTCGAGCCACGGCTCGTTGCCTATGGTCCAGTACTTGACCTTGTTGCCGGTCTGTTGGTTGAAGTACCTGACCACGTTGGCCGCGTCGGTCGCGCTCCGGTAGGAGGAGACCTGGATCATCGGCTCGGCGCCCATCGCCTTGATCTTGTTGACCCAGGTGGTGAGCTGGGTGGTGGTGGGGAAGTTCTGGTCGTACTCGATCCCGCCGATCCGGATGATCTTCAGGCCGGCACCGCCGCTGACGTTCCAGACCGCGTCGCTCGGGTTGTACCAGACGTTGTTGCCGACCAGCAGTGGGCTGATGGCCGGGCCGGTGGGGTTCGGGCCGGGCGACGTGGCGGTCGGTGACGGGTTCGCGCCCCCGCCGACGATTTCGATGCCGTTGACCAGGGCGCTCTGCGCGACGGCGGTGAAGCCGATGTCGAGTTGCCCGTCGGTCACCGAGACGGTGGCGGTACGGGTCAGCGCCGCGTTGCGGCCGACCGCGGCGAAGATGTCGATGTTGTTGATCGCGGTGCCCTCGACGTTGACGTTGAACACCCGTTGCCCGGCGGCGGTGATGCCGGTGTACGTCTCGGCGAAGAGCAGGTTGACCGTGTACGTGCCGTTGGGCAGACCGAACGCGTAGCCGCTCATGCCGTACCGCTCGGTCTGGAAGATGCGTGGGTTGCTGGTGCCGGCGATGGCGATGGCGCCCCGGTCGGTGATCGCGCCACCGGTGAAGCCGTTGTCCGCCGCCCACACGTTGCCGGCGGTGTCGGTGTAGGCGGCCGTGCCACCCGCCTCGACCCGCACGGTGTTCGGCGCGGCGGGCACGACCTCGATGCCGTCGACCGTCGCGTTGTTCGCCGCGCCGTTGGTGAAGGCGACGACGACCTGACCGGTGGCGGACGCGGTGGCGGGGAACTCCCGTACCAGCGCCCTGTTTGCCGCGCCGGCCGCGGCGACGATGTCGAGGTTGGCCAGCACCTGCTGCCCGTTGACCGCCACGTTGAACTGCCGCTGGCCGGCGGCGGTGAAGTAGGTCTCGGCGAAGTGCAGCCGCACCGTGTACGCCCCCTGCGCGGTCAGCCCGGGAAGCGTGTACGTGGACGGCCCGTACCGCTCCGTCTGGTACACCTCGGCCGGCGCGGCCCCCGATACGCCGGACACGTCGATCACGTTGGGGTGGCTGGCGGCGGTCCCGCCGGTGAAGTAGGCGTCGGCGGCGAAAGCCCCCGAGGCCGGGCCCCCGGCGTTCACGCTCAACACCGCCTGGCCTGCTGCGGCGCTGGCGTCGGACATGCGGTAGACGCCGAGGAGGGCGAGGACGGTCGCCAGGCCGGCGATGACCGTGACGACCTTCCCGGTGCGTTGTCGGACGTCCAGCAGACCTGTGGAACCCATGGCGGGGCCTCCGATCACTGAGGAAGACAGGGTGGTGGTATCGGTTGTTCCCGCTGCCGCCGGACCGGCCTGAGTGGAGTGCCGCCGAGAGCCGAGCATCGGGACGCGTCAAGACTCTTCGATGTGTGTGGGCCAAGTCAAGGAAAAACTGGGAGCGCTTCCAGAATTCTCAGCACGTCGAGCGGTCGACCGGTCCGCGCCGCGAGCTGCCGTTCCGCTCCTGGCTCGCGCGGCTGCGCTGCTGGGAGCTGGGCTTCGGCAGGGCCAAACTGGAACCGCTCCCAGAGTTGGCCAGCCGAAAACGAGGTTCCGGGAGGGGTCGTGGTGCGGCCGGTCAGTGCGCCGTGGCCGGCGCGGAGTCGCGGACCACCAGACGCGTGGGCAGGATGAGCGGGCTGGGATCGTCACCGTCGATGACGGCGAGCAGCATCCGCGCCATCTCGTGGCCCAGTTGCCGGATCGGCTGGTGCACGGTGGTCAGCGTGGGGTCGGTGTGCCGGGAGATCATCAGGTCGTCGAACCCGACGACGGCCACGTCACCGGGTACCGACCGGCCGTGCGCCCGGAGGGCGCGCAAGGCTCCGGCGGCCATGTTGTCCGAGGCGGCGAAGACCCCGTCGATGAGGGGGTGCGCGGCGAGCAGCCGGGTCATCGCCGCGGCGCCGCTCTCCTCGCTGAAGTCGCCCGCCTCCACCATGCCGGGGTCGAGCCCGGCGACCGCCATTGCCTCCCGGAAACCGCTGTGCCGCACGACCGCCACCTCGGTGTCCAACGGGCCGATGATGGCGGCGACATGACGGCGGCCGGTCCCGATGAGGTGCTCGGTCGCCAGCCGGGCACCACCCCGGTTGTCGGCGTCGACGTACCAGCGTGGCTCGGCGCCGAGGGGCCGTCCGCAGTAGACGACCGGGACGGCGGTGGCGCCGCTGAGCCGGCCGAGCAGGTCGTCGCCGCGCACCGCCACGATCATGACGCCGTCCGCCCGGCCGGAGCGCAGCACCCGCTGCAACCGCTGCTGTCCCTGCTGCGAGTCGGCGAGCACGAGCATCAGTTCGAACTCGGACTTTGACAGGGCGGCGCTGACCCCCACCATGACCTGCACGTAGAAGGGGTCGGCGAGGGCCGCCGGATCGTCGTGGGACACCGCCAGGACCACCGCGCCGACCTGGCGGGTGACCAGCGCGCGAGCGGTCGGGTTGGGTACGTACCCCAGCTCGCGGACGGCGCGCTCGACGGCCTTGCGTTTGGCGCCGCTGACGTACTGGGCGTTGTTGATGACCCGGGACGCCGCGGAACGGGACACGCCGGCGCGTTCGGCGACCTCGGCGAGCGTGGGCCGTCTCGGCGGGGGCGTGTCCATAGAACCGTTGGCACCTCTCTGAGGCTCCGCGCCGAGCCACTGCATCGCTCAGGGTAGCGCTCCGTAACTGCGGCACAGCTTAGCCCGGCTGCGACCCGGGCGGTCGTCCGCCCGACCGGCGTCACCGCGCGACCGGCGCCGGTCCGGTGCTGTGCCGGACCACGAGCTCCGGGGCGAACTGGACGTCCGGCGACGGCTCCTCGCCCGCGAGGTGCGCCCACAGTCGGTTCCAGGCCTGACGCCCCAGCTCCTCCAACGGGATGGCCACCGTCGTGAGCGACGGGTTCGCGTACCGGGCGAAGGGGATGTCGTCGAAGCCGGTGACGCTGACCTCGCCCGGCACGGACCTGCCGAGTTCGGCCAGGCGCGCGAGGGCGCCGTACGCGACCAGGTCGTTGTAGCCGACGACGGCGGTGGCGCCGGTGGCGAGGATGCGCTCCACGGCGTCGTGACCGTCCTCGAAGTGGGCGCCGCCCGCGACCTGGTGCAGCGCGAAGCGTCCCGTGCCGGCGGTCCGTAGCGTCGCGAGCCGCACCCGGTTCGCCGCGCTGTTCGCCGGTCCGCTCAGGTAGGCGACGCGGCGGTGGCCGAGCCCGGCGAGGTGCCCGGCGATCGCGCGCATGCCGTGCGCGTGGTCGACCGACACGGTGGGGACACCCAGCCCGTCGAGCCGCCGGTTGAGCAGCACGACCGGGGTACGCACGGTGGCCACCTGCCGGAGCACCTCGTCGGGCATCCGGGGCGCGCAGAGCACCAGGCCGTCGGAGCGACGCCGGATCTCCCGGGCGAGGATGGGCTCCTCCTCGGCCCGTTCGTGGCTGTCGGCGATGAGCACCCGGTAGTCCCGGTCCCCGGCCGCCGAACTCAACCCTCGCAGCACCGCCTGGAACACCGGGTTGCCCAGGTCGGGCACGATGATCCCGACCACGCCGGTGCGGCCCAGCGCGAGGCTCTGGGCGGTGCCGTCGGGCTCGTACCCGAGCGCGGCGGCCGCGGCCCGGACCCGCTCGACCAGCTCCGGGTCGACGGTGGGCAGTCCGTTCATCACCCGGGAGACCGTCGCCCGGGAGACGCCGGCGGCCTGCGCCACCGCGCCGATCGTCGCCCGACCGCTCTGGCGTCGGCGCGACGGGGGCCCACGGTGGCCCGACGGGCTGGACACCGCGGGTGTGCGGGAGGTGTCGATGGCATCTCCTCGGACGGGCGAGCCGGGGCCGCGGGACGGGCCGGCCTTCGGGGCCGGCGTCGTCCATCGTAGTGACGCACCCGGCGACGGGGACGAGCCGACCGCCGGGGAGCGGGCTCCCCGGCGGCCGGTCCGTCACCACGTACGCGGGTCAGCGCGGCGCGTTCGCCGCGACGCACTCGCCCTCGTTGGTGTACTTCTCGACGAAGTACACCCAGCCGCCGTTCTTGCACTGGTCCCACATGGTGATCTTGGGCTCCTTGGGGAGCCGGGTGGGATCCACGACGCCCCAGTACGCCGGCTTGGCCTGCAGGTCGTCGTCGAAGAACCGCGGCGCCTCGGCCCGCTTCATCGGCCAGCCGCGCAGCCAGGTCTGGGCGTCGTAGATGCCCCACGTCGTGACCGACACCAGGTCGTCGGCGTGCGCGGAGAAGACCTCGTACAGCCGCTTGTAGTAGTAGCCCTGCTGGACGAGCAGATCGTCGCTCACCGTCGGCAGCGCCAGGTCACGGGAGCTCACGCCCACGTCGAGTTCGGTGATGGCCTGGTCGATGCCCAGGGTGGCGAACAGGTTGAGGGCGTCGTCGACCTGCTTCGGGGTGGGGTTGAACATCGTCAGGTGCATCTGGTGGCCGATGCCGCTCACCGGAACCCCGCGGGCGATCAGGTCCTTGAGCATGTTGTAGACCGGGACGGCCTTGAAGGTGAACTCGGTCTCGTAGTCGTTGTAGTAGAGCTTCGCCGTGGGCACGGCGGCATGGGCGTACTCGAACGCCTTCGCGATGTAGTCGGGGCCGAGGATCTCGTACCAGCGGGAGTGGCGGTAGCCGTCGGCCTGCTTGGTGTCGATGGCTTCGTTGACGATGTCCCAGACCGGGATGTCGTCGCCGTAGCGCTGCATGACCGTCGTGATGTGGGTCTTCATGCGGTTCAGCAGGATCTGCTGGTCCGCCGGGCTGTTGGTGAGCGGTGCGCCGGTCACCGGGTGGTTGAAGAGCCAGCCGGGCACGCCCTGGTGCCAGACGAAGGTGTGGCCACGCACCATCATGCCGTTGGCCTTGGCGTACGCGACCAGGCGGTCGGAGTCGGCCCAGCTGTACTTGCCCTCGGTGGGCTCGACGTTGGACCACTTCATCTGGTACTCGGCGGTGATCGAGTTGAAGTGCTTGCCGAGCAGTTCGGACACCGGCCCGGTGAGGTGGGGCGTCTTGACCGCGGCACCGATGAGGAACTTGCCCTGGTAGACGTCCTTGAGGCTCGGGATGTCCTGCTGCACCGGAGGCGGCGGCGGCAGCTGCGTCAGCGTCACGTCGTCGACGTGGTAGTCGAGCCCCGCGTCACCCTCGATCTTGAAGCGGTAGCTCGTGAAGGACGGCGGGAGCGTGATCGTCGCGGCGATCTCGGTCCAGCCGGCGTCGGTCACCGACGCCGCGCCGAGGCTGGCGTACTGCGTGCCGTCGGTGATCGAGGTGGTGTTGAGGCGGCCGGAGCCCTCGCCGGCGGCCAGCCGCAGCCAGACCGAGAGGCGGTAGCGCTCGCCGGGCTTGACGGCGTCGGTGAGGGTGCGCGAGGCGCCCATGTAGGTGGCGGTGCGGCCGGTGACCAGCAGGCTCTTCGTGCCGGTACGCGCCTGGGCCGCGCTGACCGCGATGGTCTCGGCGCCCGCGGCGGGAGCCCAGCCCGCCGTGCTGCCGGTTTCGAACGTGTCGTTGACGACGACGCTCTCGGCGGTCGTCTCGGCATGGGCCGCCACCGCGGGTCCGGCCAGCGCCATCGCCAGAACGAGGACCCCTGCTGCGGGGATCCTTCTCCGAATTAAGGACATCGATTCCTCCGATTCCCGGGCTTCCATGGATCAGAAACCGGTTTCTGGGGCGACAGTCAAACACCGGCCCGGTACCCCGGCAAGAAGGTGTGCGGGTTTGCCACCGCGTTTGCCATCGATGTCCGGTGGCCGTCCCGGCGAGTTTGGCAAACGATGGCAAACGGTTGCCTCGCCGTCCGCGACGCCACTAGCTTCGCGTGGGTAGCACATCCCTGCGGGAGGAACAACGCTGTGACGACGCACCACGACCTGCCCGCGATTGCCGACCCGGATCGGTTGTTCCCGGCTGACCCGGCCACCCGGGCCGTGGCCCGGGAGCTGTTCGCGCTGGTGGAGAACGCACCGATCCTGTCGCCACACGGCCATGTGGATCCGCGGCTGCTCGCCGACGATGTTCCCTTCACGGACGCCGCGACGCTGCTCGTCACGCCCGACCACTACGTCACCCGGCTGTTGCACGCCAACGGGGTCGCGATGGACCGATTGCGGCTGTCGGCGGACACCTCCCCACGGGACGTCTGGCGGGCCTTCTGCGCGGGCTGGCCCGCCTTCGCCGGCACCGCCTCCGGCTACTGGATCGCCTGCGAGCTGCACCACGTCCTCGGTGTGGGACAGCCGTCGGAGAAGCACGCCGACGCGCTCTTCGACGAGATCGCCGAGGTGTTGGCGGACCCGGACCACCGGCCCCGCAGCCTCTTCCGTCGCTTCGGGATCGACGTGCTGGCGACGACGGACGACCCCCTCGATCCACTCGACACCCACGCCCGACTCGCCGCGGCCGAGGACGGCGCCGGCGGCCCCGGGGCGCCGCTCGGCGGCCGGGTGATCCCGACCTTCCGGCCGGACCGCTACCTGGCGGCCGGCACCCCCGACTGGTCGGCGGCCGTCGACGAGCTGATCGCCGTCGCCGGTGAGGGGCACACCGGGTACGCCGGCTACCTCACCGCCCTGGCCAACCGGCGGGCGCACTTCGTCGCGCACGGCGCGGTCTCCGCCGACCACGGTGTCGCCACGCCCGAGACGCTGGACCTGGAGCCGGCGCGGGCGCGGGAACTCTTCGACCGGCTGCGCGTCGCCGAGGTCGCCGAGCGCGACCCGGCCGACGTGGCGGCCTTCGAACAGCACATGCTCGTGGAGATGGCGCGGATGTCGGTCGACGACGGCCTGGTGATGACCCTCCATCCCGGCATCCACCGCAACCACCACCCGGCGACCTTCGCCGCGTACGGACCGGACACCGGACACGACATCCCGGTCCGGACCGACTTCACCAGGGCGCTGCGGCCCCTGCTGTCCCGGTTCGGCACCGAACCCGGGTTCCACCTCGTCCTGTTCACCACCGACGAGACGACGTTCTCCCGGGAGCTGGCGCCGCTCGCCGGCTTCTACCCGTCGGTGTACCTCGGTGCGCCCTGGTGGTTCCTGGACAGCCCGTACGCGATCCGCAGGTTCCGCGAGGCGGTCACCGAGACGGCCGGTTTCACCCGCTCGTCGGGGTTCGTCGACGACACCCGGGCGTTCCTGTCCATCCCGGTGCGCCACGACGCGGCCCGACGGGTGGAGGCGGCCGTCCTCGCCCGGCTGGTCACCGAACACCGCATCACGCAGTCGCAGGCCGCCGGGATCATCGTCGACCTGGTCGACGCCGCACCCCGCCGCGTGTTCAAGCTTCCCCGCAGGCCCGGCGCATGACCGTACGGCGGGTCGTGCATCTCGGACTCGGCAACTTCCATCGCGCCCACCAGTGCTGGTGGACCGGGGCGGCGGCGGGTCCGGACGACGCGGAGGACTGGTCGGTCACCGCCTTCACCGGACGACGCCCGGACGCGGCCCACGCGCTGCGGGCGCAGGGCTGCCGCTACACGCTCGTCGAGCGGAGCGAACGGGGCGACCGCTACACCCTGGTCACCGCGATGGCGGGCGCGTACGACGGCGCGGACCTGGACGTCTTCCGGTCGGCCATGGCCGACCCGCGGACCGGCGTGGTGACGCTGACCGTGACGGAGGCGGGATACCAGCTGGGCGCCGGCGGCGAGCTGGATCTCGACCGGCCGGCGGTCGCCGCCGACCGGGCCGCGCTCGCCGCGCCCGACGGCGGGCCCGGACCCGCCACCACCCCGGGCCGCCTTCTGCTCGGCCTGCGGGAACGGCTCCGCGCCGACGCCGGCCCGCTGGCGATCGTCCCGTGCGACAACGTCACCGCCAACGGCCGGGCGCTGCGCCGCTCGCTGCTGACGCTCTCCGCGTCGCTGCCGGGAACGCGGCACGCCCGGCTGACGGAGTGGATCGAGTCCTCGGTCACCTTCGTGGACACCAGCGTCGACCGCATCACCCCCCGCACCACGGAGGCGGACCGGGTGGCCGTCCGCGCCGCGACCGGATTCGCCGACCGCTCGCCGGTGGTCACCGAACCGTTCCGCGACTGGGTGCTCGCCGGCGACTTCCCGGCCGGCCGTCCCGCCTGGGAACGCGCGGGGGCGCGCTTCGTCACCACGCTCGAACCATGGGAACGGCGAAAGCTCTGGCTGCTCAACGGCGCCCACTCACTGCTGGCGTACACAGGGATGGCGGCCGGACACCGGACGGTGGCGCAGGCGATCGCGGACCCGCGCCTGGCGGAGCTGACCCGGTGCTGGTGGGACGAGGTCGAGCCGCTGCTCGACGGCGCCGCCGGTGACGCGACGGCATACCGACAGGACCTCATGGTCCGGTTCGGCAACACGGCGATCGCCCACCAGCTGTCCCAGATCGCCGAGGACGGCCTGCACAAGCTGCGGCTGCGGGTGGCCGAACCGGCGCTGCTGCGCCGTCGGGCCGGCCTGCCGGCGGAGACCGCCGCCCACATCGTCGCGGCCTGGATCGACTTCACCCGTACCCCGGAGGGGGCGCGGCCCGGCACCGCGCCATCGCCGGGTGCCGGCCGGGACACCGCCGCCCACGTCGCCGCGCTCTCACCGGCTCTCGCCGACGACCGGACCTTCGTCGACGCCGTACGCCACCACCGCCGCCACCGATAGGACGACCATCATGACCATCGCCTTCGCCGAGGTACTCGTCGCCAGCCCCGGCCGGAACTTCGTCACCTTGCGGATCACCACCTCCGACGGCGTCACCGGGCTCGGCGACGCCACCGTCAACGGCCGCGAGCTCGCCGTCGCCGCCTACCTGACCGAGCACGTCGTCCCGCTGCTGATCGGCCGGGACGAGCAGCGGGTCGAGGACACCTGGCAGTACCTGTACCGGGGGGCGTACTGGCGTCGGGGCCCGATCACCATGGCGGCCATCGCCGCCGTCGACACCGCGCTGTGGGACATCAAGGCGAAGACCGCCGGGCTGCCGCTCTACCAGTTGCTCGGCGGCAAGAGCCGGACCGGCTGCCTGGCCTACGGTCACGCCTCGGGCAAGGAGCTGCCGGAGCTGTTCGACTCCGTCCGCGCCCACCTGGCCGAGGGCTACCGGGCGATCCGGATCCAGACCGGCATCCCCGGCCTCGACTCCGTCTACGGCGTCGCGTCCAGCGCCAACGCGGCGAGGGGGGCGGGGGAGTCCACCCGGTACGACCACGAGCCGGCCCGGCGCGGCGCGCTGCCTGTCGAGGAGCAGTGGGACACCCGGGCCTACCTGCGGCACGCCCCCGCGGTCTTCGAGGCGGTCCGCAACGAGTTCGGGCCGGAACTGCCGCTGCTGCACGACGCACACCACCGGCTCACCCCGATCCAGGCGGCGAAGCTGGGCCGGTCCCTCGAACCGTACGACCTGTTCTGGCTGGAGGACGTCACCCCTGCGGAGAACCAGGACGCGCTGCGCCTGGTCCGCCAGCACACCACCACACCGTTGGCGATCGGCGAGGTCTTCAACACCATCTGGGACTACCGGAAACTGATCGAGAACCAGCTCATCGACTACGTCCGCTCCCCGATCACGCACGCCGGGGGAGTGACCGGGCTGCGCCGGATCATGGACTACGCGGCGGTCTACCAGATCAAGTCAGGCGTGCACGGTCCGACCGACGTCTCCCCGGTCGGGCTCGCGGCGGCGCTGCACCTGGGCATCGCGCTGCACAACTTCGGCATCCAGGAGTACATGCGGCACGACCGTCGCACCGACGAGGTGTTCCGGCCGACGTACCGGTTCGTTGACGGTCTGCTGATCCCGGGCGACGAGCCGGGACTCGGGGTGGACTACGACGACGAGGTGGCCGGTGCCCACCCGTACGAGCAGGCGTACCTACCGGTCAACCGGTTGCTGGACGGTTCACTGCACGACTGGTGATCCCGAACGTGGGGCCGGCGGCCGGCGCTGCGGCGCCGGTCCGCTGGACTGCCGGACGGTCAGGTGCGTCGGCAGGATGACGGCGGGCCGGGCGCCCTTGCGCGCCGGGCTGTCCAGGTGCTCCAGCAGCATCGACACCGCGACCCGGCCGGCCCGCTCGATCGGCGCGGTGAGGGTGGTCAGCGGCGGATTGCAGAAGTCGGCCCCGAAGATGTCGTCGCAGCCCACCACGCTGATCTCACCGGGCACGTCGACGCCGCGTTCGGCCAGCCGGTCGAGGATGCCGATCGCGATCAGGTCGTTGAACGCGACGCATCCGGTCGCGCCGGTGTTCAACAGAGCGTCCGCCGCCGCCGTGCCGGAGGCGCGGGCCGACCCGAACGGGCCGATCCGCACCGCCGTCAGGCCGTGCCGGGTCATCGCGCCACGCATCGCCCGCCAGCGCGCCTCGTTGGCCCACGAGCTGGCCGGGCCGCCGACGTAGACGATCTGCTGGTGGCCCAGCGAGATCAGGTGTTCGGTGGCCTGCGCGACGCCGTCCGGACTGTCGATGACGACGCTGCGCACCCCGGGGACGTTGCGGTTGATGGTGATGACCGGCATCTCGGCGGCGATGACGCTGAGGGTCTCCTCGGGCAGGCGGGAGGCGGCCAGGACCACGCCGTCGACCGACCGGCGCACCTTGCCCAGCAGGTGGCTCTCCAGCTCCGGCGACTCCTCGGTGTCGACGAGCAGTTGGGCGTAGCCGGCCGCCCGGAGCTGGTGCTGGGTGCCGCGGATGATTCCGAAGTAGAACGGGTTCGTCACGTCGGAGACGAGGACGGCCACGGTCCCGGTCCGGCCCGAGGAGAGCGCCCGTGCCTGGGTGTTGGGCACGTAGTTCAACTGGCGGGCGGCGGCCTGGATGCGTTCCCGGGTCACCCGGCTGACCCGTTCCGGGCGGCTCAGTGCCCGCGACACCGTGGAGGCGGCGACGCCGGTCAGCGCCGCGATGTCGTTGATGGTCACGCGGCCGTCGCCGCGGGGGGACGGCGAGTCCGTTCCATGGTCGCTGCTGGAGGCCGGGCGATCGACGGTCATGCGCTCAGCAGATCACCGTTGGCAACATATGGCAAGCGATTGCCACCCCGTTTCGCGGTTGTTACGTTCCCTCCCACGCTGCACCTTCGTCCACTGCCTCGGCTTTCTTCCCCGCGCCTCCCACCACGTTAGGAATGCAGATGAGAGTCCTCCGCACCATCGTCGCGGCGACCCTGGTCGCCACCGTCGGCGTCCCGCTGTCCGCCTGCGGCTCCGATTCGGCCGCCGACGGCCCGAAAACGATCAACATGCTCGTCGGGGCCAACGCCATCTACTCCACCGAGCAGCAGAAGTGGTTCGCCGACGTCTCGGCGAAGTTCGAGAAGCTGGCCGGGGCGAAGGTGAACTTCGAGACCTTCGCCAGCCCCACCGACGAACTCACCAAGATCCAGACGTCGATGCTCTCCGGGCAGGGCCCGGACATCTACTCGCTGGGCACCACCTTCACGCCGACCGCCTACTCGACCGGCGCCTTCGTCAACCTCACCGCCGACGACTGGAACAAGATCGGCGGCCGGGACCGGTTCCTGCCCGCGACCCTGGGCATCTCCGGTCCGGACGCCGAGCACGAGGTCGGAATCCCGTTCGCCAGCCGTCCGTTCGTCATGGCGTACAACAAGGAACTGCTCGCCGCCGCGGGCATCGACAAGCCCGCCGACAGCTGGGACGGCCTGCTCCAGCAGGCCAAGAAGCTGACCAAGGACGGCCGGTACGGAATGGCGGTCGGCTACGGGGACACCTTCGACCCGTGGAAGTTCGTCTGGGCGATGAGCCTGCAGGCCGGCAACCCGCTCGTCGAGGACGGCAAGGCGCGGTTGACCGACCCGACGACGGTCAAGGCGTACCAGACCTACCTCGGCTGGCTGACCACCGACAAGGTCGTCGACCCGGCCGCGACCGGCTGGAAGAACGCGCAGGCGCTCGCCGCGTTCGGCGCCGGCAAGGCCGCCTTCATGCCGATGGTCTCCGCCACGTCGAGGGTCAACCTCGACAAGTCCGCGGTCGCCGGGAAGTACGGCTACGCGCTCATGCCGACGATCCCGCCGGGTGCCACCAGCCTGCCGGCCGGGGCAGTGGGCGCCACCAGCATCCTCTCCGGCGACAACCTGGTGATCGCCAAGTACAGCAAGAACAAGGACCTGGCGCTGCGGCTAGTGAACATGCTGACCAGCGCCGAGTCGCAGGAGGCCTACTACAAGACCTTCGGTGAGATGCCGACGAACGCCGAGCTGGCGAACAAGCTCGCCACCGACCCCGCGTTGTCGACCTTCGTGGAGTCCTCGTCGAAGGCACACGGCACCCCGTTCAACGGCGGCTGGAGCAAGGTGCAGCTCGCACTGGTCAACGTGGTCGTCCAGCTGGTGCCGGACCTCGCCGCCGGCAAGGTGGACGCCAAGAAGCTCGACGCCCTGCTCGCCAAGGCCCAGTCCGACGCACAGGCCGCACTCGACAAGGCCAAGTAGATGACCGTCACCGACTCCGTCACCACGGGCGCTCCGGGCACCGGCGATCTCCGCCGGCCCGGGGCGGCCCGCCCGGCGCCGCGCCGCCGCCCGCGCTCCACCGCCGGCACCGCCGCGGCGCTGTGGCTGCTCGCACCCGGCGGCCTGCTCACCGTGGCCGTCATCGTGGTGCCGTTCACCGTCGCGATCATCATGTCGCTGCTCGACCTGGACCAGTACTCGTTCCGGCAGTGGCTCTCCGCGCCCTTCATCGGCCTGGGCAACTACGCCGAGGCGCTGACCCGCACAGGGCTGCTGCACGCCGTCTGGGTGAGCGGATCCGCAGCGGTCATCGCGACGCTCCTCGCGCTGCCGGTGGGGGTGGCCGCCGCGCTGACCACGCACCTGCCGTTCCGGGGACGGGCCGTCGTCCGGTCGCTGTACCTCATCCCGTACGTGCTGCCCGCCTTCGTCGTCGGCATCATCTGGCGGATCATCCTCCAGCCCGACGGCGTCGCCAACCACGGCCTCGCGCAGCTGGGTGTCGATGGTGGGCTCTGGCTCAACGGGCCGAAGAGCTACCTCGCCCTGATCCTCGTGCAGGTCTGGTCGTCCTGGCCGCTGATCTACCTGCTGGCGCTCTCCGGCCTGCAGGGCATCGAGGGCAGCCTGCACGAGGCCGCCGCCCTCGACGGCGCGGAATGGGCGGCGAAACTGCGGTACGTGGTCCTTCCACTGCTGCGCGGACCGATCTCGCTCGCCCTGATCATCTCGCTGCTGCACATGTTCAACAGCTTCACCCTGCCCTTCGTGATGTTCGGCGTGCCGGCACCCCAGGACGTGGAGGTGCTGCCCGTGCTGACGTACGTGGAGAGCTTCCAGAACCTGCGATTCGGCCTGAGCGCGGCGATGGCCGTGATCTCACTGGTGCTGATCCTGGTGCCGCTGCTGGTCTATCTGCGCACGGTGAAACTCGACACCGAGGAGGCCTCGGCATGACCACGGTGCAGCGGCTGCTGCCGCGACCACTGCACATCACCCTGACGGTGCTCCTGCTGGCGGGCATCGCCGCCCCCGTCGGCTACGTCTTCCTGGCCTCGGTCAACTCCGACCTGGCCGTCGCCGCCGGTGGCTTCTGGCCGGAGCAGGTCAGCTTCACCAACTACGACCGGATCTGGTCGACGGTCCCGCTCGCCAGAGGGCTGGCGAACAGTCTGATCGTCGCCGGCTCGGTGGCGGTGTCCTGCGCGGTGGTCGCCGTCTTCTCGGCCTACGTGCTGGTGCGGTACGCCTTCCGGGGCCGGCGTACGATCCTGCGCGCGCTGCTCGGCATGCAGTCGATTCCCGGGACGCTGCTGCTCCTGCCCGTCTTCGTGCTCTTCGCGACGATCGGGAACACGCTGGGGGTGGCGACCATCGGCACCCGCTGGTCGCTCTTCGTCACCTACCTCACCTTCGGGCTGCCGTTCTCCACCTGGATCATGGTCACCTACCTGCGAGGGCTGCCCGGCGAACTCATGGAGGCGGCGCGCATCGACGGCGCCGGCACCTGGCAGGTCCTGACCCGCATCGTCATCCCGCTGAGCTGGCCGGGCCTCGTCGTCGCGGCCATCTTCGCCTTCCTGCTCGGCTGGAACGACGTGCTGTTCGCCTCCGTCATGACCAACGTGGACACCCGGACCGCGGCCGTCGTGCTCCAGGTCTTCGGCTCCGGGCAGGAGGGTGGCGCCGTGCCGCCGTACGGGCAGGCGATGGCAGCCGCGCTCATCTGCGCGCTCCCCGTCGTCACGCTCTACCTCGGCTTCCAGCGCTACATCGTCGGCGGCCTCACCGCGGGAGGCGTGAAGTGACCGCATGGACCCTGACCGGATTCGGTGACGAGATCGACCCCGACCCGGGTGTGCAGCTCGCCGTGCTCAGCGCCCTCGGCGCCCGCCACATCGAGGTGCGCAGCGCCTGGCGTACCAACGTCGTGGAGCTGAGCGACGAGCAGCTCGACGCCCTGGCGGCGGCGATCGACGGGCGCGACATGGCGGTCTCGGCGATCGCCTCACCGGTGGGCAAGGTCGACGTGACGACCGAGGACGGCGGGGAACTGGTACGACTGCGCGCCGCCGTGGCCGCCGCCCACCGGCTGGGCAGCCGGTACATCCGGATCTTCTCGTTCTACCGTCCGGCGGAGCTGACCGCGGCGGAGATCCGCGACGCCGTGCTGACCCGGATGCGCGCCTTCGCGGACCTCGCCGAGAGCGCCGACGTCGTGCTGGTGCACGAGAACGAGAAGGACATCTACGGGGACGTGCCGGAGCGGGTCGCCGACATCGTCGAGTCGGTCGGCTCGCCGGCGCTCCGCGTCGCCTGGGACAACGCCAACTTCGTGCAGGTCGGCGTGCGGCCGTACGACGACGGGTACGCGCTGCTGCGCCCACATCTGGAATACCTCCAGGTCAAGGACGCGGTCATGGCCACCGGGACGGTCGTGCCGGCCGGGCACGGCGACGGACAACTGGTCCGGACGCTCACGGCGCTGCGCGACGACGGCTACACCGGCTTCGCCTCTCTCGAACCGCACCTCACCAGCCAGCACGAACTGGGCGGGTTCTCCGGACCTGCCGAGTTCGGCCGGGCGGCACGCGCCTTCACGGACCTCACCACCTCGATAGGAGTACGACTGCAATGACCGGACTCAGCGTCGTCATCGCGGGCAGCGGCGTCATCGCCCGCACCCACGCGGACGCGATCCTGCGCCACCCCGCGCTGCGCATCGCCGCGCTCGCCGACCCGGACCCCCGCGCGAACGAGGACCTCGCCACCTGGATCGCCGAGCAGGGCGCCCCGGCGCCGGAGCTCTTCGGCTCGCTCGGCGAGGCCCTCGGAGCCGTCGCGGCCGACCTCGTCGCGATCTGCACGCCCAGCGGCTCGCACGCCGATCTCGCCGCCGAGGCGCTGGCGGCGGGCGCGCACGTGCTCGTCGAGAAGCCGCTCGACGCCTCCCTGCCCGCCGCACGCCGGATCGCCGACGTCGCCGCCCGCGCCGAGGCGGCCGGTCAACTCTGCGCGGTGGTCTGTCAGCACCGGTTCGACCCGGCGAGCGTCGCGGTCGCCACCCGGGTGCGGAACGGCGACTTCGGCCGGCTCACCTCGGCGGTCGCCAGCGTCCCGTGGTGGCGTGGACAGCAGTACTACGACTCGGCGGGCTGGCGCGGCACCTGGGAACAGGATGGCGGCGGGGCGACCATGAACCAGGGCGTGCACACCGTCGACCTGCTGCTCTGGCTGCTCGGCGACCCGGAGGAGGTGTTCGCCTACACCGGTGTGCTCGCCCACGACGGCATCGAGGTGGAGGACGTCGCCGTGGCGACGGTCCGGTTCGCCAGCGGTGCGCTCGCCGTGCTGCACGCCACGACCGCGGCGTACCCCAGCCTCGGGGTGCGGCTGCAGGTGCACGGCTCGCAGGGCTCCGCGGTGATTCACGACGACCAGTTGGAGTACCTGCACGTGGCCGGTGGCCCCGACTCCTCGGCCTACGCCCACGAGGCGGACCAGTCCGCCGACGCCGTGCCGTCGTCGGAACTGCGCGGCGCGGTCAAGCCCGACGACGCCTTCGTCATCGGACATCTGCGGCAGTACCAGGACACGGTCGACGCGATCACCGCGGGCCGGCGTCCCGGCGTCACCGCGGCGGACGCGCTGCTCGACGTCGCCGTGGTGAAGGCGGTCTACCTCTCGGCCCACCTGCACCGCCCGGTGCGGATCCGGGCCGTGCTCGACGGTGAGTTCGACGACGTCCTCGTCGAGTTGGAGAAGACGGCCACCGCGGCGGCCCTCGTCCCGGCGCGGGCCACCCGATGAGGTATTCGGTCTTCACCGCCTCCACCCCCGACTGGACGCCGGAGGAGACGGTCGCTCAGCTCGCGGCGCAGGGCTGGGACGGTGTCGAATGGCGGATCACCGACCAGAAGCCGGCCGAGCCGCCCGGGTTCTGGGCCGGCAACCGGGCCACCTTCCCCCTCACCGGCCTGGAGTACGAGCTGCTCCGGATCGCGGAGATCACCCGCGCCGCCGGCCTGGCGATGTCCGGGCTCGGCGGCTACGTGCCGGCGTCGGATCACGCCAACGTCGAACGCATGCTCGCCGCGACGGCCACGCTCGGCGCCGAACGGGTGCGGGTCACCATGCCGGCCCTGACCGGCGGCGACTACCGGGAACTGTTCGACGCCACCCGTCGGGACCTGGCCCGGGTCGCCGACCGGGCCGCCGAGCACGGGGTGACCGCGCTGGTCGAGCTGCACCACGGGACGATCGCCGCGTCCGCCTCGGCGGCGGTACGGCTGCTCGACGGGCTCGACCCGCAGCACGTCGGCGTGATCCACGACATCGGCAACCTCATGATCGAGGGCTTCGAGGATCCGCTGGCAGCCTTCCAACTGCTCGGCCCGTACCTCGCTCACGTGCACGTCAAGAACGTCGCCTGGATGGTGACGGGCTCCCGGCCGGACGGCGGCCCGCGCTGGTCGGCCGAGTGGGTGCCGCTGCGCGAGGGGCAGGGCGACATCGAGGCGTACCTGGTCGCGCTGCGCCGGTTCGGGTACGACGGGTGGATCACGGTGGAGGACTTCTCCACCGTGACGCCGCTCGCCGAGCGGACCCGGGACAACCTGTCGTACCTGCGGGAACTGGATCGGCGGAGCACCGGGCGCGGAGAGTGATGAGCGGCCCGTCGAGTCTGCGACCCGCTGCGGCCGCCGGTGTGGACCCGGCCGGATCCGACCCGGTCCTCGCCAGGTCCCGGGTCGTGATCCTGGCCGGGGTATCCGGCAGCGGCAAGTCTGTCGTCGGGGCGGCGCTCGCGGGGACGCTCGGCCTGCCGTTCGCCGACGGTGACGCCTTCCACCCGCCGCGGAACGTGGCGAAGATGTCGGCCGGCCAGCCACTCACCGACACCGACCGGTGGCCGTGGCTGGACGCGATCGGCACGCTGATCGACCAGTGGCGGGCGACCGGTCAGGGCGGTGTGGTGGCCTGCTCGGCACTGCGGCGGGTCTACCGGGACCGGCTCTCGGCCGGGCGCCCCGAGGTGGTGTTCGCGTTCCTGGACGTGCCGTGGGCTGTGCTGGTGCACCGGGTCGCGAACCGGACCGGGCATTTCATGCCCACCTCGTTGCTGGCGAGCCAGCTTGCCGCCCTCGAGCCACCGCACGTCGGTGAGCCGACCGTACGAGTGCTGGTCGGCGAACGGACCACGGTGCAGGAGCAGGTGACGGCGATCGTCACGGGGATCGCGGGTACCGGCGGTGCGGTGGTGTGACGGACCGGGTCTGGCTGGGGTCCGACCGGTTGCCGGCGGTGGGGACGGCGGTGCGGCCGGGCTAGGCGAAGCTGAGCCCCTCGGCCCGGGCCCGCTTGAGTTCGGAGAACGCCCGGCAGCCGGCGAGCAGGCGGGCTCCGTCGAAGACCCGGAGGGCTTCCTCACCGCGGGGGATGGAGGTGAGCACGGGGCCGAAGAAGGCCACGCCGTCGACCACGACGGTCGGGGTGCCGAGCTCCTCGCCGACGAGGTGCCGGGCCTTGGTGGTGCCGGCCCGCATCTGCGGGTCGAAGTCGCTGCGGTGGGCGGCGTCAGCGAGGTCGGCGGGCAGGCCGGCTTCGGCCAGCGCCGCCGGCACGACGGTGCCGAAGTCCTTGTCGCCCTCGTCGTGGATGCGGCGGCCGAGCGCCCGGTAGAGGCGGGCGAGGGCCGCCGGGCCGTGGTGCACGGCGGCCGCCACGCAGACCCGCGCCGGCCCCCACGCCCGATCGTTGAAGGCGCGGTACCAGGGCTCCAGCTCGCGGTCCTCGTTGAGGACCGCGAGGCTCATCACGTCGAACCGCAGGTCGATCGGACGCAGCCGGCCGACCTCCATGAGCCAGCGGGAGGTGATCCAGGCGAACGGGCAGGACGGGTCCACGTAGGCCGTCACCAGCGGGACCGACGTACGATCAAGGTTATCTTCCACGGAAGAGAAGTTATCTTCCACGGAAGGTAAAGTGCAAGCGTGAATGAGGACCGCATCGCCGGCATCGTCGCCCAGTGGCGTCGTGAACGTCCTGACCTCGATCCCGACCCGTTGCTGATCATCGGGCGGATCCAGTGGCTGGCCGAGGCGTTCGACGCGGCTCTGCGGCCGCCGTTCGCCGAGGCGGAGCTGGGCAACGGCGAGTTCGACGTGCTCGCGGCACTGCGCCGGGAAGGCACGCCGTACACGCTCACGCCCGGGCAGTTGAGCCAACGGATGCTCGTCACCACCGGGGCGGTGACCAAGCGGGTGGACCGTCTCGTCGCCCGGGACCTCGTCTCGCGGGCGGTCTCCGACAGCGACGCCCGGGGCAGGGTGGTGGGGCTGACCCCGGCCGGCGTCGCGTTGACCGACCGCCTCATCGAGCAGCATCTGGCCAACGAGGCGGCCATCCTCCGCGACCTGTCCGAGACCGACCGCCGGGCGCTCGAGCGCCTGCTGGCGACGCTGACCCGGGGGGTACGTCCCTAGTTTCCGCCGCCGGACGGCCGCGATGTCGAACGAACGCCGCCCGCCATCGTCGCCTCCGCGCCTGGCCGTCGTGGTGCTGGACGCCCGGCTGGCCGCCGACATCGCGTACGCCACTGGGCTGTCGCCGCGGTCAGGCGTCGACTGCGGCATGCGGGGCGGTCGATCCCGGCGATCACCGGCGGCGCCCGGCACGCGACAGGCTGCCCGCCCCGACGGCGGCCGAGGGTACGGCGGCGGCGCGTGCTCACGGCACGTAACCTCGGAAACTGTCCATTTCGGATCAGCTCCAGTAGGGTCCGCCTGGTTGATCAACGGGAGGCGGACACATGGCACGGAGCTCGGTCAGCAGGAGGACGTTCGGCAAGCTCGTCGGCGCGACGGGTGCCGGGGTGGCCGGAGCAGGGACCCTGCTCGGTACACCGGCACACGCCGCGGGATGGGTCACCACCGGCACGCCGGTGTCCGCGTTGAGCAGTTTCGACGACACGATGATGACCTTCATGCAGGCGCGGGGGATCACCGCCGGGCAGCTCGCGGTGACGTACAACGGCCGGCTGGTGCTGGCCCGGGGCTACGCCAACAACTCGACGGAGACGGTCCAACCGACGTCGCTGTTCCGGATCGCCAGCCTCACCAAGTCCCTCACGGCGACCGCGATCCTCCGGCTGGTGCAGGACGGGCTGGTCGGCCTCGACGATCCGATCACCTCGTTGCTGAGCTTCATCCCACCGGCCGGGCAGTCCGTGGACCCGAGGCTGTCGCAGGTGACCCTGCGGCGGCTGCTCCAACACCTCGGCGGCTGGGACCGCAACCTCACGTTCGACCCGCTCGCCGGGGATGCCGTCATCGCGCAGGCGCTGGGCGTGCCCATGGAGCTGCGCCGGGAGGACATCCTGCGGTACATGTCCGGCCAGCCGTTGCAGCACGACCCCGGCAGCACCGTGTCGTACAGCAACTACGGCTACTTCCTCGCCGGTCGGGTCATCGAGAAGGTCACCGGCCTGCCCTACGAGACGTACGTCAAGCAGAAGCTCCTGGCGCCGCTGGGCATCACCCGGATGACCCACGGGAGTTCCGTCGCGCGGCTCGCCAGTGAAGTGAGCTACCGGTCGCAGTACAGCGGACCGACGGCCCTGGACAACTCGGGAACGATTGTCCCGTCGCCGTACGGCACCTTCAGCATGAACCTGCACGACGCCAACGGTGGATGGCTCGCCTCGGCGGTCGACCTGGTTCGCTGGTCCACCATGCTCGACGGGGCCGGCGGCCTGCTCACCAGCACGTCGCTGGCCAAGGTGACGGCGGTGCCCGCGACCGGTGTCAATGACAGCGGCTGGTACTACGGCCTGGGCTGGGCGGTACGCCCGTTCAGCACCAGCACCGGCACGAAGTACAACCTCTGGCACACCGGAAGCCTCCCCGGCACGTACAGCCTGCTCGTGAAGAGCTACCAGGGGATGAGTTGGGCGGTGCTGTTCAACCAGCGCGACGACCCGTCCGGGCTCTCGTACGCTGACATCGACAGCGCCCTGTGGACCGCCGCCGGCAAGGTGACCAGCTGGCCGACGAACAACCTCTGGTCGACGTACTTCGGCCCGTGGAGCACCGTCGTGGACAACACCACGTCCGGGCGGTTCACCGCGAGCACCACCTGGGCCGTCGCCTCGACGCTCGCCGGCCGGTACGGCACCAGCTACCGCCGAGCCCGGCCGGTCGCCGCCAGCGACGTCGCCTGGTACAAGGTGAACATCCCGGAGACCGGCACCTACCGGGTCGAGGTCTGGTACCCGGCGTCAAGCGGGAACAACGCGGCCACCCCGTACCTCGTGGCGACCTCCACGGGCAGCAAGAGCGTCTACGTGGACCAGCGGAGCAACGGCGGAGCGTGGCGCTCGCTGGGGACCTTCACCCTCACGGCCGGTGACGCCAACAAGGTCGGCGTGAGCCGCTGGGCCTCGGGGACGGGCTACGTGGTCGCCGACGCCGTCCGCATCACCCGGGTCTGAGCGGCACGTTCGGCTCCGGCCCGGGGCAGGAGGCCCCGGCGGTCCGAACCCGGCGGACGCGTACCCGCGCCCGGGACCCGCGACGTGCGCAGGGTCCCGGGCAGGGGTGCCCAGCTCCGCCCCGGATCCGTCCTTGGGAGGCGGCGCGGTCACGGATCGCCGCCAGCTCGTCCGGGTCGTCGCGCAGGAGGTCGTGCCCGCCGGGCAGGTCGTGCGTGGTCCCACCGGGGTCGCCACTCAGCTTCTGGTAGGTCGTGGTGAACGGGGGCCGGCCGCCCAGCCGGTGGTGTACACGTGGTGTCGGCGCTCGACGTGCCCGAGGCCCCCGGCGAACCGGCGTGGCTGGGGCAGTGAGGCGATTGGCATCCCGCTCCTACCGACCTCGAACATCGGCGGTCCAGCGGCGCACCGCGCTCTCGTCCGTCGCCTTCCTGGGCAGCGGTTTGGGCGGCAAGTGCCGGACGATGCCGTCGCGTCCCGTGCTGCGTCGGGTCGAGCCGGTCGACGCCCGCGTCCCATGGTGACCGTCCGCCCCCCGGCCGGTCGGGGCGCCGCACCCGTCACGCCAGAAGCATCGACCACCGTCGCTGTTGCATTTCGCGCCCGGCCGACGATCTTCTTCACGAGTGCTGTCACACCTCAAGGGAGCATCGTGTGTCAACCATCCGGAAACCCGGCGCGGCCGTCGACGAGCACCGTGCCCACCGACGCGCCGACGAGCCCGTGGCTGCGGCGGGCGCAGGCAGCAGCAGGCCACCCCGTCCGGCAGCCGTCCCCGACCACGGCCGGACGCCGGCCGCCCGGGACTGACATGGGCTGCCTGCACACCCGGAACTGTCCGATCTTCCCGCTGCTCAACGCCAGTCTGAGTGCCTGGCGCGACCACTACTGCGACAGTGCCAACGGCTGGCAGGAGTGTGCCCGGTACCGGTTGTCCCGGTCGGGTGAGCTGGTGCCGATCACGCTGCTGCCGAACGGGGCGGACGCCCTGCATCTCAGGGGCATCCCGCGGGTCGGCGAGTTCGGCGGGGGACGGCCGGAGCGGGTCACCCCGTCGCGGTTCGAGCCCCCGCCACCGCCACCGCCACCGGCACCGTCAACCGGGCACCCTCCGGCGCCACCGCCTGCCTGGGGCGCTGCACCTCGGCCCGGGGATCCCCGCCGGCAGGGACCAGGGTCACCGGCACCGGTCCCGCCTCACCCGCAGACCGCAGGATTCCGCACGGCGCCCCGGCGACGCCGGTGGTGGACCCGACTCGCAGATTGGATCTCAAGTCCCGCATGAGCGACTACTGGCCCTGGTGGGCGGGGGCTGCCGGACTCGCCCTCACCACCGTCAACTATGCCGTCACCACCGATCGGAGCTTCGGAGTCTCCGGCGCGTGGGACCGCGTCCTGCACTGGCGCACCGAACGCCGGGTGGAACGCCTCAACGCCCGGGTCACCGACGACCAGGTCCTCGTCGAGGCACTCGCCGCGGCCACCGTCGCTCAGTTCGGCACCGCCGCGCCCGCACCGGCCGGTGGGCGGAACCCGCACCCGGTGGCGCGGCCGGTGCAGCCCGACGCTCCGGCGTCGGCACCGTCGACGGCCGGCCTCTTGCCGGCGCCGTTGCTCAGCCAGGCCGCCCTGCTGCTGTCGATCTTCCTCGGCGGCTGGGTGGCGGCGGTCGTCTCGGGACGGTTCCAGCTGCGCCTCGACATGGGCGACGGCTTCCGGCAGGTCGTGACCGATGATCCGGTCGGCATGGTCGCCGCGTTGTTCGTCGGCGGCGTGCTCGTCGGCTTCGGCACCCGCCTGGCCGGAGGCTGCAGCAGCGGTCACGGCCTCAACGGCTGCGGTCGGCTGCAACCGGTCAGCCTCGTCGCGACCGCGGTGTTCTTCGGCACCGCCGTCCTCGTGTCGTTCCTGCTGTGGAAGGTGATCTGATGCGTACCCGAGGCGCCCTGCTCGTCGCCAACATCATCACCGGGCTGGCCCTCGGCTACACGGTCGCGAACCTCGGCTTCGGCGACTACGCCGAGCTCAACCGGATGTTCACCTTCCAGGATCTGCGCATGTTCCTGGCCTTCGCCGGGGCCGTCGCGATCATCGTGGTGGCGTTCGCGGTGCTGCGGGTCCGTCGTACGGCGGGGCGTCTGCACGCGGGCGTGATTCCCGGCGCGGTGCTGTTCGGCACCGGGTGGGCGCTCTCGGGCGGCTGCCCGGCGATCCCGATCATCCAGGTGGCCGGCGGCTACCTCCCTGCCGTGGTCACGATCGCCGGCATCGTCGTCGGCGTCAAGCTCTCCCGCTGGGCGAACACCAGGTACTTCCACCTCGACAGCGGCTCCTGCACTCGGTGACGAGCGCGGCTCAGCCGGGGCGATCGGCGCGGCGGTGCAGTGCCAGGGCCGCCGCGCCGTACCCACCCGCTCGTCGTACGAGCGCCGACGGGTGGCGCATCCCACCAGGAGAACCGGGAACCCGGCTGTCACTCGTCGAGCGGATGACAGTGTGTGTCGTAAGCGCATCCGAGTGTTGGGAGCAGCCATGGCAGAGCGGATCACCACCCCCTTCGGGTTCGCCTCGACCGCCGACGAGGTCATCGCCGGGGTGGACCTGACCGGCAAGCGGGCCATCGTCACCGGCGGCGCCGCCGGCATCGGCGTGGAGACCGCCCGGACGTTGGCCGCCGCCGGCGCCCAGGTGGTCCTCGGGGTACGCCGGGTCGCGGCGGGCGAGCGGGCCGCGGCCGACATCGCGGCCGGCATCGGCGCGGACCGGGTCACCGTCCGTGAGCTGGACCTCGCCGACCAGGGTTCGGTACGTGGGTTCGTCGCCGGCTGGGACCAGCCGCTGGACATCCTGGTCAACAACGCGGGGATCATGGCACTGCCCGAGCTGGAACGCACCGCCGAGGGCTGGGAGATGCAGTTCGCCACCAACTTCATGGGCCACTTCGCGCTGACCGTCGGCCTGCACGACGCGCTCGCCGCGGCCGGTGGCGCGCGGGTGGTGTCGGTCAGCTCCAGCGGCAACCTCTTCTCCCCGGTCGTCTTCGACGACCTGCACTTCGCGTTCCGGCCGTACGACCCGTTGCTGGCGTACGGGCAGTCCAAGAGCGCCGAGGCGTTGCTGGCCGTCGAGGTGACCCGCCGCTGGTCCGGCGAGGGCATCTTGTCCAACGCGCTGAACCCGGGTGCGATCGCCACCGGCCTGCAGAGGCACACCGGCGGGTTGAAGTCCCCGAAGGAGATGCACAAGACGCCGCAGCAGGGGGCCGCGACCTCGGTGCTGCTCGCCGCGTCCCCGTTGCTCGACGGCGTGGGTGGCCGCTACTTCGAGGACTGCACCGAGGCGCCGGTGGTCACCGAGCGACCCGCCGACTACGCCGGCGTCGCGGCGTACGCGGTCGACCCGGGCAACGCCGAGCGGCTCTGGAACGTCGCGTCGGACCTGATGGCGACCGGTGCGAGGAAGTCGGGCGGGACCCGATGACCGCCCGGCATGCGGACCGGTAGGAGCCCGTCGTCGGTGGCCCCGATCCTCGGCCCACCCCCTCGGACCGGGTCATGGTTCACCACGTGCCGAAGCGTCAAACGGGTGAGCGGTGCGGCACGGAGACGGCGGATCAGCTGCGCCGGAACGAGAGGGAAGACAGGTCGCCTGCTCCGACCTCGTGTCCGGAACTCACGCCGGCCCGACGACAGGCGAAGCTACGCCACCGGTTCGGTCATGGCGGTGTGCGCGCCCGGGGACCGGTCGTCCATCGGTGGGCAGCGGTCTCCGCCCTCGCCTAGGGTGGGGTGGCCGACTCGGTCGCGCTTGGCGCCAGCTCCGTCGTGGCCGTTGCGCCGGCCGAGAGTGGCGAGAGACCTCCCTGCCGAGACCGGAGGGAGCGCCGTGACGACCGTCGAGGGCTCCTGACAGGCCCACTGGTGGCGGTGGACGGCGACGAGCCCGGCTACAGGTGAGGACCACCGATGACCCACAGCGAAGAGCACCGCCGAGAGATCGTCGTCGGACTGTTGGCGACCCCGCCCGACCACCCGGCCCGGGTGGCCGCGCGGCTTACCGCCGAACTGGCCGCCCGACTCTCCGCGCGGGTGGACGCGAACGTGCGGTGGACCGTTCTGGAAGGGTGGGGTGAGGTGGCGCCGCGCCGCGACGGTGGCGTTGAGGCGCTGCTCGACGACGTTGCCCAACGGCGCACCGACGACCGGTGGGACGTCGCGATCTGCCTGACCGACCTGCCGCTGCACACCGAGGGGGTGCCGCTGGTCGCGCAGACCTCCGCGCGGCGCCGGGTTGCGATGCTCTCCCTGCCCGCGCTGGGACTGCAGCAGCTGCGAGCAACCCGCGGGGCCGTGCCGGACATGGTGAGCCGACTCCTCACCGACGCCTCCGACCAGCGGGTACCGGCGGCGGGTTGGGTGCCGGCCGAGATGGTAGGCCGGATCACGGCCGTCCACAGGGTGGTCGGTGAGGCCGGGGAGGTGGGCTACCTCGGGTCACCGCTGATCGGCCGGGTGCGGCTGTTGGTCGGCATGGTCCGGGCCAACCGACCCGGACGTGCCCTGCTGGGCCTGTCCAAGCTGCTGGTCGGCGCCTTCGGCACGGCCGCGTTCGCGCTCACCACGGACACCATCTGGCAGATGGGCGATGCCCTCGGCGGACTTCGGCTCGCCGTGATCATGTTACTGGGGCTGACCGCGTTGGTGACCTGGCTGATCGTCGCCCACGACCTGTGGGAGAAACCGGACGGCGAGACACCGCGGGAGCTGGCTCGGCTGTTCAACCTGGGGACGACCCTCACCCTCACCCTGGCCACGGCGGTCTCCTACCTGGTCCTGTTCGCTGGAACGGTGCTCGTCGGGGCGCTGCTGATCGACACGTCCGTGCTGCAGCAGACCTTGCAGCGGCCGGTCGACTTCACCGACTACCTGACGCTCGCCTGGATCACCACGTCGCTCGCCACCGTCGGCGGCGCGATCGGCTCCGGGCTGGAGAACGAGGAGACGGTGCGGGCCGCCGCTTACGGCTACCACCCGGAACCCGGCGGCTGGCGGGACGAGAGGGACGGGTAGCCCCACCGTCGGCGGCTGGCCGGACGCAGGCCCGAGTCGCGACTGAACCGCCGGAGCACCCACCACGGATCGGCTCAGCCATGGCAGTCAGCTCTCGGCCGCCGGCGGCGGCAGTGACGATATGCCCCTCCGCGCGCCCTATTGAGCCGGCCGAGGCTGCAGTGTCAGCGGTCCATTGGCGGTTCAGGTGGTCTTCGGCGGGTATGCAGGCCTTACCAGTGCGCGGCCCCGATCGCCATGATCGGGACCTCGCAAGGTCTGCCCGGATGCGGAGGCTACCCGTGACTCGACTGGCTGTTCGAGAGGAAGCGAAAGCACGGCAGGAAGAGGTGCAGCGGAGGGGGCGCGGGCTCGGCTGGATGAGTCTCGGTCTGGGCGTGGCACAGCTGGCGGCGCCGGACACGGTGCGCCGGATCAGTGGCGTCGACGACTCCTCGACGTCTCGGGCGGTGGTGCCGCTCGTCGGGGCGCGGGAGTTGGTGCACGCGGCCGGGCTCCTGACGAGCCGGCGGAAGAACGTCTGGACGTGGACCCGCGTCGTGGGCGACGCGGTGGACCTGGCCTCGCTCGGAGTGGCCATCGCTCGTCGGGGCGGCCGCCGCCGGCGGCGGCTCCTTGGTGTCACCGGTGCCGTCCTCGGGATCACGGTGCTGGACGTACTGACCGCCGTGCAGGCCACTCGGGCGAAGGAGCGCGGCTCCGTGCCGGCGGTGCGGGGTACCCACAAAGGAGGACCCATGGAGCTGACAGCCACGACAACCGTCCGCAAACCCCCGTCGGAGGTCTACGCGTTCTGGCGTGATCTGGGCAATCTCCCGACGTTCATGGCTCATCTCCAGGAGGTCCGCACCACCGGTGACCGTACGAGCCACTGGGCCGCCACCGCTCCCTTCGGCAAGAACGTCGAGTGGGACGCCGAGATCGTCGACGAGGTCACCGGGGAGAAGATCGCGTGGCGGTCGGCCCGGAACGCGGATGTGCCGAACGCCGGCACGGTCTGGTTCGTGCCCGCACCGGACGGTGCCAGCACCGAGGTGCACGTCGTCCTGACCTACGACATTCCGGGCGGCGCGGTCGGCAAGGCGGTCGCGAGGTACTTCGGCGAGGAACCCCACCAGCAGCTCGACGACGACCTGCGGCGGCTCAAGCAGGTGCTGGAGACCGGCGAGGTGGTCCGGTCCGACGGCGCCCCGTGGGGCAAGCGGGCCCGCAAGGAGTTCCCGCAGCGTCCGGCGCAACCGCTGTCGGATGCCGAAATCGAGAAGGGAGCGGACGCGTGAGGGCGAACACCTGGGCGGGCCGCAACAAGGTCAAGGTTCGTGACGTACCGGACCCGAAGATCCTCAACAACCGCGACGCGATCGTCAAGATCACCTCCACCGCGATCTGCGGCTCCGACCTGCACCTGGTCGACGGGTACGTGCCCACCATGGAGGACGGCGACATCATGGGCCACGAGTTCATGGGCGAGGTGATCGAGGTCGGCTCAGGAGTGGCCGCGGACAAGCTGCGAGTCGGCGACCGCGTCGTCGTGCCGTTCCCGATCGCCTGCGGCGGGTGCGGCGCCTGCGCCGCCGAGCTGTACTCCTGCTGCGAGAACTCCAACCCCAACGCCGGGATCGCGGAGAAGATGTTCGGTCATCCGGTCGCCGGGATCTTCGGCTACTCGCATCTGACGGGCGGCTTCGCGGGCGGTCAGGCCCAGTACGCGCGCGTGCCGTTCGCCGACGTCGGCCCGCTGAAGATCGAATCGGACCTGAGCGACGAGCAGGTGCTGTTCCTCTCCGACATCCTGCCCACCGGCTACATGGGTGCCGAGATGTGCGACATCCAGTCCACCGACGTGGTGTCGGTGTGGGGTGCCGGCCCGGTCGGCCAGTTCGCCATGGACAGCGCCCGGGTGCTCGGTGCCGCGAAGGTCATCGCCATCGACAAGGAGCCGTACCGGTTGCAGATGGCGGAACGGGCGGGCCACACCACGATCAACTTCGACGAGGTCGACGTCCGGTCCCGGCTGCTGGAGCTGACCGGCGGGCGGGGACCGGACAAGTGCATCGACGCGGTCGGTATGGAGGCCAGCCACGGCGCCGCGCACATCCACGCCTACGACCGCATCAAGCAGGCCGTCCGGTCGGAGACCGAACGCCCCCACGCGCTGCGGCAGGCGATCATGTCGTGCCGCAGCGGCGGGATCGTGTCGGTGATCGGCGTGTACGGCGGCTTCCTCGACAAGTTCCCCGCCGGCGCCTGGATGAACCGGTCACTGACCCTGCGCACCGGGCAGTGCCACGTCCAGCGCTACATGAAGCCGTTGCTGCAACGCATCGAACGCGGCGAGATCGACCCGACCCGGGTCATCACCCACAGGCTGCCGCTCGACGAGGCCGAACGCGGCTTCGACATCTTCAAGAACAAGCAGGACCACTGCGAGAAGGTCGTCCTCAAACCCTGACGGCTCCACCCGCATCCGGTCGCCGCGCGGTGGCCGGATGCGGCGTCTGTCGGCAGCCGTCGGCCGTACTGATTCGTATTGCAGGCGGAGGGTGACCGACGGTGTTTGGCGCGGACGACCCCGGGTAGGTCCGCTCGGTGAGTGGGCCAGACACCGACCCGGGCACCCGGTCGGACACCAGCCGTGCCGTGGCGTTCAGCGACGCCATCTTCGCGATCATCATCACGCTGCTGGTCCTGGATCTCCGGCCGCCGGACGTCCCGCCCGGCCACCTCCTGTCCGGACTGCTCGGTCAGTGGCCGGCATACGTCGCGTATCTTGCGTCCTACTCGTACGTGGCGGTCGTCTGGCTCAACCACAAGGCAGCGTTCAACCGCATCCAGCAGACCGATCGCGGCCTGCACTGGATGAACCTGTTGGTGCTGTTCACCACGGCGCTGCTGCCGTTTCCGACCATCGTCGTGTCGCACGCCCTGCAGGAGCACGACAAGGCGGACCAGCGTGTGGCCATCGCCTTCTACGCGCTGATCGGCGCGTCGCTGTGCGCGACGTGGCTGGCGTTCTACCACTACCTGGCCCGCCGCCCGGACCTGCTGAAGGAGCAGGTCCGGCACGAGTTCTTCCGCATCGAGCGGATCCGGGCCCTCGCGGGGGTACTCCTGTACGCACTCGCGGGGGTGCTCGGTTACCTGGTGACGCCGCTGGTCGGTCTCGCCATCTTCCTTCTCCCGCCCGTGTTCTACGCCGTCACGAGCGCTGGCTTGTACCATTTTCGGTTCATCCGGCGGATCAGCCGCCGTGCTCCGCCATCAGCCGGCTGAGGGGGCGAGAACGGATCGCTCCTGGCAGGCGGGCGAGGGACCGTCAAGTTCCTGTGGAGCGACGTGCATGGGCAGGCGAGGGAGTGGTGGCCGATCCAGGAACGCCAGCCGTAGGTCGCACCTGGGCGTGCGGATGTGCCTGGGCGATGGTTGGTCGATCGAGCTCTCCGCCGGTTGGACGCGAGAAGGCCCCGACGACGGTGTCACGACGTGGCACGCGCCCGGCCGCCCGATGCGGGTCTCGCCAGGAGATCCATGGCGGTGTGCTGACGGGGTCGACATCACAGCTCTCGACGTATGCGTCCGCGACGGCCCGGCATCGACCCGGTCCAGCCGAGCGGACGGAGGAATGCCGGACGCAACGTCCGGGCCCGATGTCGGCGGGATGTGGATCTCGACCGGACGGGAGATGCTGGTCGAACTGGTTGGCGCCGCCGACGGGGAGTGGGCCGACGACGGCGCCCGGCCTTCGCTCAGCTCACGGTGAGCGCGGTGTCGTCCAGGACGAACGAGGTCTGCAGCGTGCTGTCCTCGGTGCCGGTGAACTTCACCGTGACGGTCTGGCCGAGGTAGCCGGAGAGGTTCACGCTGCGCTGCGTGTAGCCGGCCGCGGCGTTGACGTTCGACCAGCTCGCCACGGTGGTGCCGTTCACCGTCACGGTCAGCTTGTCGTACGCGGTGCTGCCCGTCTCGGCCGTGTCGATGTGCAGCCAGTACGACAGGGTGGCCGACGCGCAGCCGGCAGGGATGGTGACCGACTGGCTGATCGAGTCGGTGGTGGCGGAGCCGTACCCGTCGAGCCAGGTGTCCCAGCTGCCGCCGTGCGGCGGCTCGCTGGTGGAGTTGGAGACCACGCCGGTGGAGGCGGTCCACGGCGCGGCGCTGCCGGTCTCGAAGCCCGGGTTGCCGAGGAGTTGGGCGGCGGTGCAGCCACCGGTGCCGCCGCCCGAGCCGCCGCCTGCGAGCCACTCGGTGGCGTTCAGGGCGAGCGCCGCGTCGGTGCCGGCGGGGTCGTTCCACCCGTTGTAGAGGGTGTTGCCGGACTGGCCGGTGCCGTCGTCGACCGGGGAGCTGTCGCCCCAGACCGCCACCCGGCCGGAGCCGAACGAGGCGACGGAGAACTCGGCGCCGGTGTTGCCGCTGTAGCCGACCCGGTAGACCAGGCCCTTGACCGACGGGTTGTCGGCCGGGTGCAGGGTCTGTGTGCTGCCGTTGCGGATGATGCTGCCGGTGACCGTGCCGAACGGGCCGTGCAGCACCGGATCTGTGGCGTCGCTGATCGCCTTCGGGTTCTCGTTGGCGATGTTGTTGACGTCCACGCTGATGCCGAACGGGTCGGTGTTGTCCACCCCGTTGTTGCTGAACAGGTCGTTGGCGATGCGGACCGAGTCCCAGCCGTCGTTGTTCCGGTCGCTGACCGTGTGGTCGACGACGAGGAAGAAGCCGCCGCCGTTCTGGACGAACTTCATGATGGCGGTCTTCTCCGCGGCGCTCAGCGGCGAGTTGGGCTCCGGCATCACGAACTCGTCGAAGTTGGCGAGGTCGAGGCTGCCGCCGCCGCCGTAGCTGATGGTGCTGCCCGACGGCAGGGTCTTGAGGCTGTAGCGGCCGGTGCGCTGCAGGGCCACACCCCAGGCCGAGATCGCTCCGGTCCAGGAGGTCTCGGTGGTGGGGCTGGCGTTCTGGTTCAGCGGGTCCGGTTGGCTGGTGCTGATGATCCAGTCGGCGTTGCCGGCCGTCTCGGCCTTGCTGTTGTCGAACAGGACCCGGTGCACGGTGGTTGCCGCGGTGGCGGGGGTGGCCGGCGCGACGAGGGCGGGCGTGAACGCCAGCAGGAGCGCGGCCAGGATCCCTGGCGCTCCGTGGCGGATTCGTACTGACATGAGCCGCACGGTACAGGGAAGATCATGAATATGAAATGCCGTCTGCGCAGCCGTCCGGTGACGCATCGGCGTCCACCTCGGCGAGACCGGCGCGGCGCGGCGGACACCGCTGCTTCGGCGGCGGCCAGCACCCCGACGGTGGTCGAGCCGTGCGTGGTCTGCGGCAGCGGACCGGCGGCTTCGAGGGCCAGGGTGGGTTGCAGCGCTCGCAGGATCGCCGACACGGAACCGTCTTCGGCGGCGAGACCGATGTCGCGAGCCGGGCGGAGTTGCCCGCGGACGCGGTGAAGTCAGCGGAGCAGTTGGGCTTGATCCGCGCTCGCTGGGCTTTGCGAGTGGTCCGGGCGCATGATCAAGCGGCACCGGGCGGAGATCCGCGCGTCGTCCGGATTCCGCGGGTGCACCGTGTCTGACGCGGAGGAGCTGACCGCCTGGCTGGCCGGGGAGTACGCGCAGCTACCCAGGCCGCGACGGAAGCCCTGATCGGACGAAGATCGCGGATAGCTAGCCGACTTGGCTGCTAGCGATTCACAAACCTCTTCCAGGCCACGCCGGCCGCACCGGTGACAAGAGACGCTGCGGTCAGCGCTACTGCGACCGGATGCGGCACCGATGGAAACCACGCTGACGTATACAGGACGACGGCGCCACCGCCCAGGGCGACGGAGCCGCCTGTACGAGTCGGTCGGGGTGGCGACTGTCGGCTCTTGAAGACGTGGCCCTCCTGAAGTAGCCACGGGACACGTCGCGTGACGATTATTCCGATGCCTAGAGCTATGCCAGTGATGCCGAAAAGCACAAAGAACCACACGACGGGGACAGGGGGGAATGTTGACGGGGTGAGCACGGGGGTGATCTTCACACGCCTGAATGTCAGTGGTTACCCCGACTGCGCGGCGAGATCAGGGTTCCCCCAACCGGTACCTGACCCCTGGCATTCTTCCCCCTGCGGGTGACAGCGGGGTCAACGGCATGCTGGCTTCAGCGGATCTCCTCGTCGGGCAGTCGCCAGACCTACCAGCCTCGCCGTCCGGGGAGGCTGGGAGCCCTTGTGGTGCCCGGCGAGGTGAGCCGCGGCGGCATCTCGGAGTCTTGTCGGCAGGCTGCTCAGGCCATAGAGAGACATCTCTGGATCCTCTGGCGTGGGGCAAGTATGCCCGACCGACTCACGGTGAGACATCCATGTTGAGGCTGCACTTCTCGCTGTTCTGCTGATGGCGCCGCTGGTCGTGGTGGCGCCGTCCGCCGCGACCGCCCACCCCGCGCTCACCGTCCTCGAACAACTGCGCCAGCGGGTCCAGGCCGCCACTCGCGGATCCCGCGCCGCCGCCGGCTGCTGGCCGCCTCGCTGACCGTCCCGGTCGTCGCTGCTTCCCCGGCGTCCGCCGCCACCTGACACTTCGCCCGAACTGCGCCGCCGGGTTGAGCCGAAGTGGTCGAGGGGCGTTGCTCCGCGCTGTGGGGTTGGGGGTCGCTGGTGGCCTCAGACCGTACTTCCGGCAGCGCTGCCCCCTGGTCTTACAGTGGGCCGATGACGGGGCAGTCGGTGTCCGATGCTGGTGTGGCCCGGGCCAGCGCGCTGTTGGAGGTCGGCCGGGTCGACGCCGCGCGGCGGGAGGTCGCTGCCGTGCTGGCTGACGATCCGGACAATGTCGATGCGCTGTACGTGCTAGCCCGTTCCTATCAGGCGCAGGACGGATTCGTCGCCATGCAGGAAGCGGCAGCGCGGGCTGTTGCGGTTGCCCCCGGAGGATTCGAAGGTCACCTGCTGCTCGCGTTCGCCCAGCTCGGTGTGGGGGATCCCGCGGCTGCACGAGCCAGCGCGCTGGAGGCGGTCCGTCTGGAGCCCGAGGACTGGCGTGGGTATGCGGCGCTGTCGCTCGCCTCGCTTGATCTCGGGCAGTCACGCCGGGCGTTCCGGGCGAGCGCGCGGGCGGTGGCGCTGGCTCCGGAGTCGGCCGGGCCGCACTACATCCAGGCGCTGATGTTCCAATCGATCGGTTGGAACCTGCTTGCCAAACGGTCCTACCGCCGGGTGTTGGCGCTTGATCCGGAGCACAACGCCGCAGTTACCGGGCTCGGTCGCATCGCCGTTACCCGAGGACGGCTGTCTGCGGCCGCAGGGCACATCAGCGCGGTCATGGCGGTGGAACCGACCAACCGTGCCGCCCGTACGGAACTGGATCGCCTGCTCATCGGCGGCTTCGGTGGTTGGGCGCTCATGTCGGTGTGGACCGCCGGCTTCGTCGGCATGTTCGCAGGGCTTCCGTGGATGTGGGTGCTGGCGCTGCTGCCGCCCTCGCTGTGGTTGCTGTGGGCCGCTCGGACTTGGCGCGCCCTGTCCCCGGGTGCGCGGGCCTACGCCACCTACGTCCTGCGCGCGGATGTTCGGGCTCGGGGGCGGCTGTTCGGACTCGTGCTGTGCGTGCTGACCGCGACCTTGCTGGTTGTCGCCGGGCTGCGCCAGGATCCGGACCGGCCGCCGTCGGTCGCCATGGCTGGCATGGTGGTGACGCACTTCCTCGCGCTGATGGTCAGCGGAGCGGTGATCGTTATCGCTGACCGCAAGGTCGCGGGTCCGCCGTCCGCGACCGGGCCGGGCATGTTCCCGCAGGGTGTTTCGCCAGCGGGCGTTCGGTCGGTAGGTGTCCCGGGCTCGGCGGCGGCAACATCTGCGCAACAAGCCAACACAGATCTGCTCGCCGTGCACCGTGAGGCGTCCTATGCCGGCCGCTGGGCGATGCGCCTGGCCCGTGCCGGCGCACTCTTCGCGGTGGCGCCGTTGCTGCTCAGCGTCGATCCGCCGGCGCCTTGGGCGAGCCGCGCGGTCGTGGGCAGCATCGCGCTGGCGGGGTTCGTCGGTTACGCCGCCTGGTCGCGTCGCCGGATCATCCTGCGTCCCCAACGGCAGAATGTCGCGCTCGGGCTGTTGCTCGTGCCGCTGACTTTGGCCACGCTGGTGGAGTTTCTCGCCATCGCGTTGGCCGCGGTTCTACCTCCCTCGGCGATGCCGCTGTCGGACCTCGTTGCGGTGCCGGCCTTCGTGGCCGTCTGTGCGGGCATGGTGGCCTGGCTGGGGTGGTTGCTCCATGCCGGTGCCCGGATCCTCGTCCGCCTGCGGCATTCACGGCGCCGTCAGGGTGCTCTTTGGTGAGTCCTGACCATCGCCCAGCGCCGGTAGGCGTGCTCGGCCATCCTGCCTGTCGCACAGCTGCGGGTCACACCCCGAGGGAGGGCCGCGCGGGGCGCGGGGTCGTCACGGCTTGCGAGCCACTCCAGCCCAGTAGTAGGCGGCGTACGGGTCGGTGGGGGCGCCGCTGTCGGGTCGCCAGGCCATTACCGGGGCCAAGCCCGGTTCGATGAGCTCCCAGCCGGCGAAGAACTGTTCCACCTCGGCGCGCGTGCGGGGCACGAGCGTCATGCCCCCGCGGGTGGCCGCCGCCACGGCGGTGCTCATCTCTTCGGGGTTGAAGTCCTGGGTGGGGTGGGTGATCGCCAGGTAGCTGCCCGACGGCAGCGCGTCCATCAGGATCTGCAGCGTGCCGACAGGGTCGTCGTCATCGCGGAGCAACATCAGTACGGCGATGAGAGTGAGTGCCACCGGCCGGGTGAGGTCGAGGGTGTCGAGGAGCGTGGCGTCCCGCAGGATCGCTTCCGGCTGGCGGAGGTCGGCGTGTATGTAGCTGCTGCGTCCCTCTTTCGTGCTGATCATCAGAGCGCGTGCGTGGGCCAGCACGATGGGATCGTTGTCGACGTAGACGACCCGGGTGTCCGGTGCGATCGACTGGGCGATCTCGTGCAGGTTGGGCTGGGTGGGAATGCCGGTGCCGATGTCGAGGAACTGGCGGATACCCGCCTCGGCGACGAGGTGCCGGGCCACCCGGTGGACGAATCGACGGTTCTCCGACGCCATCTGCCGCAGCGTCGGGATCGCGCTGATCATGGCTTCGCCCACCGCTCGGTCGACCGCGAAGTTGTCCTTGCCGCCGAGCCACCAGTCGTAGATGCGGGCGGAGTGAGGAGCGGTGCCGTCGATGGTCGGCGGGCCGACCTCTTCGGTGTGGGTGCCGCTACCCGACACGACGATCTCCCTCCAGCGCTCTGCCTCGAAGCTCCATGATAGACGCGTGCGTCTGCGGGAGGCCGAGGCGATACCCGCACAGGGATCACGTCCCGATGGGTTGTCTGGGTCAGGTGTTGTCGGTTTCCTCGAAGGCTGCGGCGACGAGGGTGGGGAGGACCTGTGCGGCCGTGCCGCGTAGGCGAGATGGTGCGGGCTCTCAACGCCGTCGGGTTCGCCGTGGCCGCCTCTTTGTCGACCTACTGGGTCGGTGCGGCAATGGGCAGGATCGACTACGCCGACGCCGGACCCAAGCCCGCACCCACCGGCGCCGCGACTAGGACGCTTGCGTCGAACACGGTGCGTGTGACCCGGTTGCTGGCGGAGCGGCCGTATCCGCCTGCCTGAATGCACGTACCGCCGCTGGGCACCACCACCGTTGCTCATCACTTGCGGTGCCGACGCGACTGCCGGTCAGCCGTTGTCAGGCGTCGGCGCCATTGGCGGTGGCGGTGGATACTCGCGCGCTGCGGTGGATGCTGATGCGCTGGGCGTCACCTCGGCCGAGCACCGCGCTGAGGCGCAGCAACTGGGTCGACTGAGTGCGTCGGGTGGGCCGCCAGCAAGCCGAGCCGGTCCGGCCCATCCGCTGTGCGGTCGGCTCCGAAGCACCGGTGTGGCGGAGGAGTCTGTGCGGCGGGTGGGGCGATATCGCCTGCTGCGGTGTATCGGGCAGGGCGGGATGGGGCGGGTGTGGCTGGCCCGTGACGAGTTGCTGGACCGGGACGTGGCGGTCAAGGAGATGCTGTTCCGGGTCGGGCTGAGCGAGTCCGAGCTGGCCGACCTGCACCGGCGCGTGTTGCGAGAGGCCCAGGCGGCGGCGCGGCTGGATCATCCCCACGTGGTGCGCGTCTACGACGTGATCACCGTGGAGGACCGCCCGTGGATCGTGATGCAGCACGTGCCATCGCGGTCGTTGCACCGGGTGCTGACCGATGACGGTCCGTTGCCGGTGCGGACGGTCGCCTGCCTCGGCGTGGAGTTGGTGGAGGCGTTGCGGGCAGCGCACCGGGTGGGCGTGCTGCACCGGGACGTGACCCCGCGCAATGTGCTGATCGCCGACGACGGTCGGGCGCTGCTCAGCGACTTCGGCGTCGCGGCCGTCGAGGGCGCCGCAGCAGTGAGCCAGTCCTGGGGGATCACCGCAGCACCGCAATACGTCGCTCCGGAGCGGGTCCGTGACGGTGTGTCGTCGCCGGCGACGGACCTGTGGGCGCTGGGCGCCACCCTGTACGCGGCGGTGGAGGGCCGCCCGCCGTATCAGGGGCGCACGATCGTGGAGACGCTGCTGGCGCTGGCCACCGAACCGCCGGACCGGATGCGCAGGGCCGGTCCGCTCGCTCCTGTCATCGCCGGACTGTTGGAGCGGGACGCACGTCGCCGCATGACCGCCGCGGAAGCGGCGCGGCGGCTGCGGAAGATTGCCGGCCGGGCCGCCACCGCGCCCCAAGTCGTTCGCCGCGGCGTGGCGCCGGCGGACGCCGACGCTTCGGGCATTACACACCGGCTGCCTGGAGTCGACACCGCCGAGAAGCTTTCGGATACCGGCGGTGCGCTGACACAGGTCCTGCCGTCCGGCGGCGCTGGCGTGCAATCGAGGACGGTGCGCCGAGAGCGCATCGGGCGGCGCACCGCCGCAACGTTCGCTGTCGCAGTGCTTTCTCTCGCCGGGGTGCTCGGGGCCGGCGCGGTAGGCGTGCGCGTGAGCCTGGGTGGCCTCTACGACGTTGTCGTGCCGTCCAAGGGACAAGCCGGCGGCGAGGCCGCACCCGCGACGGCCGTCGCGGGTGCGCCGCAGGTCCCCGGCGTGCCGTGCCTGACGTCCGCGGCGTCGGTGCCCACGCCGATATCGTCCGCGTCAGAGGACCCGGAGGGGCACCAGGCGTTGCCGCCGGGCTGGTTCTCGTACCTCGACGAGGCCGGTTTCACCCTCGGGTTGCCCGAAGGGTGGATGCGCTTCACCGACGGCGGCGTGGTGTGCTTGTCCGATCCCCGGGGTGAGCGGGTGTTGGCCGTGGACCTCGGTCGCACTCCGCAGCGTGATCCGAGCGGTTTCTGGCGCGCTGAGGCGGATCGGCTCACGCGGACCGGCGCGCTGCCCGGCTACGAAAAGGTCAGTATCGGGCCGGTGATCCGTCCCGGCGGGGCGGCGGAGTGGGAATTCACCTGGGACGGCCCGGACGGGCAGCGGCGACACGCCCGCCGGCTGCTGGTCAACGGCGCCACGCCAGGTCGGCCGTACGAGCTGAGCTGGGTCACCCCCGACGCCGAGTGGTCCGCCGGTGAGCCCGTCGCCCGCCTCGCCGCCGCGAGCTTCCGCACCACGGACTGATCGCTACCAGTGAGGGCGGATGTCGCGCCCATCCGCACCGACAGCGGCACCGAATCCCGTACGACGCCCCGGCGCATGAGCCGGGGTCAGCGAATGGAGACGTGTTGTGAGACTGTCTAGAGCCCTGCTCGCCCTGCCCGCCACGGCGCTCGTCCTCGCCTTCCCGGGCGTCGCTCACGCCGATGAGAGCGTGCAGGTGAAGCTGCTGGACCTCAACGAGACCGGCGCGACCGGCACCGCGACGCTGACGGCGACCGACAGCGGCGACCTGAAGGTGATGATCCGCTCGAAGGGCATGACGCCGAACTCGCCGCACGCGCAGCACATCCACGGCGCGGTCACCGGGATGGACTTCCACTGCCCGGACAAGTCCGCCGACGCCAACGGCAACGGCTACGTCAGTACCGAGGAGGGCTTGAAGATGTACGGCGACATCTTCATCTCCCTGACCACCACCGGTGACACGACGAAGGCGAGCGGGCTGGCGGTGGATCGGATGCCGAAGGCCGACGCGAAGGGTGACCTCACCTACGAGCGCACGTTCACGGCCACCGAGCTGCCGAAGGGAACGATCGAGCACCTCAAGGACCTGCACGTCGTGCAGCACGGCATCGACGCGAACAAGAACGGCAAGTACGACATGGAAGCCCTCGGTGAATCGACCTTCGCCAAGTCGGTCGGTGTCAACGGCATTCCCGCCGAGGCCACCGACCCGGCGACGTGTGGGATGGTCAGCGGCGCTGCCGCCGGTTCTGTCCCCGCTGGCGGTGTGGCCACCGGCGACGGCAGCACCACCGACAGCACCTCGCCAGGGGTCCTGTTCGGCGTCGGCGGCCTCGCCCTGCTAGGGGCCGCGGGCGCGGTGGTGGCGGCGCGACGCCGGTTCGCCGGCGCGCGCTGAAACGAGGTACGTCACATGGGTACCGGCGACATTCACGTGCCGGCCGGCCGCCGTCGGGAGCGTCTCACGCTCGTGGCGGCGGCCGGCATCCTCGCCCTCACCGGGATCGCCGCCATCGGCTTCGCGGTCACCGGCCATGAGGGCGAGTCGCCCCCGGCCGTCATGAACGCGGCGGCCGCCCCGACCAATTCGCCATCGGAGCCCGTGACCCGAGCAGGGGAGCTGACCACCGGACCGCTGATGGCCAGCTCACCCCCCACGCGGGTGTCGATCCCGTCGTTGAAGATCACCGCCGCGACGGTCAGCCTCGGTCTGCAGGCCGACGGCGCGATGCAGGTACCCGACAGTGCCACCGACGTCGGCTGGTTCACCAAGGCGCCGGCCCCCGGCGCTCTCGGCCCAGCCGTACTCGCCGGACACGTGAACTGGAAGGGCAAACGCGGTAGCTTCTTCGAGCTCAGCCGGCTGCACATCGGCGACGGCATCTCAGTCGCACGGGAAGACGGCAGCGTAGCGATGTTCACCGTGACGAAGGTCCAGCAGTATCCGAAGGACCGATTTCCGACGGATGAGGTGTACGGGCCGACCGACCACGCCGCGCTGCGGCTCATCACCTGCGGCGGTGAATTCGACGACACGACCGGGCACTACCGCGACAACGTCATCGTCTACGCCCGCCTCGCGCACGCCCACCCCGCGTAGGATCTATGCCTATTGGCGTCCCGGGATGCGGCTCCGCCGGTCGTCCGACGACTGGCTCCGCCGCTTCGTCAAGAGTAAGCGCACCCAACGTGAGCGGTGCCTACCAGACGTCTTCGGTCGAAGGGGCGCTGATCTGAGTGAGTGCCGCAGTCTGTTGGCGCACCGTCATGATGCCGCTGCCACCACGCGGCCGGCGTCGAGGCGGAGCGGTACGAGGATCCACGCTGGCAGGGGTGGGTGTCCCTGTGTCTGTCCGGTCTGCAGTCGTCCTGGCCCTTCGACCTCGACCAAGTCGACGACCTGTAGGCGGGCGGCGAGGGTTCACATTCTGCAGCTACGAAGGATTCTCTGTTCGACGGCGATCCGAAGCCGAGCCGTCTCCGAATCCTCACTGAATCTGGCGGTGGCAGGCGTCGTCCGCCCTGGTTGGTACGGAATTTCCCTCGGAGGTTGACATCATGGCCAGCAACTCACATGCCGTAGCGACAACCGCTCGGCAGCCGGTGCGTCTCGTCGCGCAGGTGGTTGGCGCGGTCTTCCTGCTGGTGGGGGTGCTCGGATTCGTCCCGGGCATCACCAGCGACTACCACAGCCTCATGTTCGCCGGGCATCACTCCGAGGCGAAGCTGCTCGGGCTGTTCCAGGTGTCCGTCCTGCACAACGTGGTGCACCTGCTCTTCGGCGTTGCCGGGCTGCTGCTGGCCCGCTCCGTCGCCGGTGCCCGCGCCTACCTGGTGGGCGGTGGCGCGATCTACCTCGTGCTGTGGCTCTACGGCCTTGTCGTCGGCAGCGACAGCGCCGCCAACTTCGTGCCGCTCAACACCGCGGACAACTGGCTGCACCTGGGCCTCGGTGTTGGCATGCTGGGCCTCGGCGTGGCGCTGACCCGCTCCAGCACCGACTGACCGCGCACGCACGACCGATCCTCCTGGCTGCCGCGCAGCCGGGAGGATCGGTGCGATGAAGCCGGCGAAGCTTCAGCGGCACGCTCTTGCTCACTCCGGTTCACGCACGAACTGTTCTTGGCCCCTACCACCCGCGCGTGTAGATGATTCGTCGGTCACCCGGCACGGCGTACGCCGGTACCTCCGGCTCGGGTGGATGACCTGCGGCTACGTCAGCTGCCTACGAGGCGGCGCAGCTCAGCTGCTGAGCTGATCAAAGCCTTGAACTGGTAAAGCCCACTGGGTCGTGGGCTTTTTCGTGTCTACGTCTGGGGCGTGGTGGCTCGGTGGATGCTCAGGAGCCGATGGACCGGGGTGGCTCCGGTGGGACGCGGCGGGGTGCTCCGGGACGTCGGTCGGTGGCTACCGGTGCGGGGCGGCAATCCGTCCGTACGCAGGTTCGAGTGGCCGGGTGCATGCGGCGGCGTCCGTCACCGGTGGTGACGCCGACCGGGCCGTCGCGGTCGGCGTGGCCGACGGGCGACCCGGCTGGCACATCCCGCTGTCAGTCGAGAGTGTAGGTGTAGAGGTAGTAATAACCTGGCCCGCGGCCGGAAATGCCTGATGCCTGGTAGGAGCAGTCGGTGGCGTATTCGTTGGTGGACGGGCTATTTGCATCGGCGCTCTGCGTCTGGCAGGTCGCGTAGTCGGTGAAGGGCCCGATCCAGCGCGAGTGGTACGTGATCGCCTGCGCGGTTGCGGGCGCGAGCAGCGTGGCGAGCGTCCCGGCGGCTATTGCGGCCAAGGCTGCCAGAGATCGTCCAGAAGGCTTCATGCAAAACATCATGGCAGGTCATCCACATAGGAGACAAGGAGCCATTTCATTTGCGCGTAGCGATCGCTTCAATTCGACGTAGGACGTCTTATAACCCGTATCTGTCGGGTAAGGACGGTCCGGCAGGATGTCGGGGGTGCGGGCACCACCCGATGCGCTTGACGCCGTCCGCCGTCGCCTCGTCGAGCACCCGCACCTCGCCGACGTGCTCAGCACCTGGGGCCCACACGCCGGCGACGCCGTGCCGGAACTCGTCGCTGTACCTCCCGCGCTGGCCGAGCGGCGTCGCTGGCACTGGTGCGCCTCGGCCACCCGGTGACCGAGGCGCTACCTCATCTGCGGGAACCGGCAGTGTCGGCGCCCGGCCGGAGCGAGCATGTTCAGCGCCGCCCGTCGGTGGCGCGGACGACGAGGATGGTGCCGTCCCGACCCAGCGAGAACACCTTCCCCGGTGGGCAGACGTTCGACCAGCTGCGGAAGATGCCCGGTGCCGCTCGCAGGTAGGGCCCGATCCGTTTCAGCGATCACCGCTCACAGCGTAGGAGTAGCGCCCTCGCCGGGTCGGGACGCCCGTCTGGACATCCCGACCCGGTCGACCGCGCAGTGTTACTGGCGTTCAGTACCCGCCGGTGATCCGTAGGCTGGTGTCGTCCACGGTGCTGTTCGTGACGGTCTTTCCGCCGCCCCAGTCGTACGTGGTGAAGACTCGGTGCGTCAAACGGTAGATGTAGCCGACCCCGTCCGGGATGAAGGTCAGGGCATATGAGGGGCTGGTGCACGGGGCATTCGTAGCGACGGTGGTGATGGAGAACTCGGTTTTGGTCGCGTTCGCCGTCACAGTCGCGGTGCCTGCCGAGTTGAACGAGAATCCGAAGCCCACAGTGTTGAAGGTGAAGGTGTCGGTCTGGGTGACCTTCACCGGCCTGGCTGTGGAGATTGCGCCGGTACTGGTCGACTTGTAGGTGCAGGACTGCGAGTTTCCGGCGACGAAGATTTTGGTGATGAAGGGTGGCGTCGGGCTGGGCTGGGCCCAGTACTCCACCTTGTCGCCGAGGGTCGCCCAGCTGGTGATGTTTCCGACTTTCAGATCCGGGCTGTTACCACGCAGGTAGGTGGTGCAGTGAGTGGGGATGACCCAGTAGGCGCAGCTGGGAGTGCTCACCTCGGCAGAGGCGGCGGATGCGGGAGCGACAACCCCGGCGATCGCCGCAACTGCCGCTAGGATGGCTGCGAAAACACGTTTTGCGTGACTGCTGATGACCACTCTTGGTGCGGGAAAAGGCATTCGCTACCTCTCTCGGTCTCGCCATCATCCCTGTCGGCGCTGATGGTCGGAATAATTGTTGCCTGCTTCCCGGAGTTAGAGAAATACCATCTACTTGTGACGCGATCACTTTTTCTTATACCGCGATGCCGCGACATTCGGGTCGGGGATCTTGATCAGGGCTCGATGAGAACTTGTCGGCCCGGTGGCTGGTTCTGGCGCTGGCCTGGCGGTGGTGTGGACGACGCGAGCGGCGGGCCGGCAGTTCTCGATCTTTCTGGCGGCGCCGGACAGCGGCTCCGTCGAGGTCGACATCCCGCTGGTGTGCCGATTCGTTCGTGCGCTGAGATTGCGTCACCGGCGCGCGCCGCCGAAACCGCAGAGGCGTCGGGACGCCCGCGTGGGCGTCCCGATCCGGTCGACTGTGGAGTGTGGCTACGCCCCAGCTCAGGTTCGCAGGCTGGTGTCGTCCAGGGTGCCGTTCGTGACGGTCTTTCCGTTGCCCCAGTCGTACGTGGTGCTGACTCGGTGCGTCAAACGGTAGATGTAGCCGATCCCGTCCGGGATGAAGGTCAGGGCATATGAGGCGCTGGTGCAACCGGCGTTCGTGGCGACGGTGGTGATGGAGAACTCGGTTTTGGTCGCGTTCGCCGTGACAGTCGCGGTGCCTGCCGAAGTGAAAGAGAACCCGAAGCCCACAGTGCTGAAGGAAAACGTGTCGATCTGGGTGACCTTGATCGGCTTGGCCGTGGAGATGCCCGAGCTGGTCGACTTGTAGGTGCAGGACTGCGAGTTGCCGGCGACGGAGATTTTGTTGATGGCAGGCGGTACGGATGCGGCCGAGGTCCAGTAGTCGACCTTGTCGCCGAGGGTGGCCCAGCTGGTGATGTCGCCGACCCTCAGGTCCGGGCTGTCGCCACGCAGGTAGGTGACGCAGTGCGTGGGAAACACCCAGTGGGCGCAGGTCGGCGCACCAACTTCGGCGGAGGCCGGGGAGACGGGAGCGATGACCCCAGCGATCGCGGCAACCGCGGCTAGGATGGCTGCGAAAACACGTTTTGCGTGATTGCTGATAACCACTCTTGATGCGGGGAATGGCATCTACTACCTCTTTCGGGCTCGCCATCATCCATGTCGGCGCTGATGGTCAGTCCGATTGTCACTCGCCTGCCCGGCGGTAGGGAAATAGCATATCCTTGTAACGCCATTATTTTTTACTATACTGCCACGGTGGCCGCCGCCTGGTCTGCCGGCTCGGGCCTTGTTCGGCAGGCGGATGGGTTCTGCTGCTCACCTTGGACAAAGGTTGATCTCTATAGCACGTCATCAGGGGTGAGGGGCTGCGGGTGTCGGTACCCCGGGGCTAGGCAGGCGCGACGTTCAAGTTCTCATCGTCCCCGGTGTCAACATCGACCGGGTCCCGCTCAGAGCCGGCCTGGGCGCTGCTCAGCGGCGTCGCACCGATCCCCGCATCCCCCGGCATGACCAACCGGCACAGGCTCAACCGCGGCGGCCATCGCCAAGCCAACGCAGCGCTCTCCCGTGCCGTCGTCGTCCGCATGCAGCACCACGAACCCACCCGCGCCTACGTCGCCCGGCGCACAGCCGAAGTAAGACCAGAGCCGACATCATTCGCTGCCTGAAACGACTCCTCGCCCGCGAGATCTGGGCCCTGCTCCGCCCTCTCCGCGCGATCGCGATCCTTACTTGAGAGCTACAGGAGCGTCAACGCGTTCATGGAGAACTTCTGGCCAACGTGGAAGGTCGAACTGGTCTACCGCAACTCCTGGCGGACCCGGGACGAAGCCGAGAACGCGATCTTCACCTACATCGACGGCTGTCAGAACACCCGCCGCATCCAGAAAGATCTCGGCTGGCGAACCCCAGACGAGCACGAAACCGCCTGGCACACCCACCGGGCACAGCACGACGAGCCAACTATCGTTCAGCCTGAACCCACCGGCACCAGATAATCAACCCTCCTGCAAGCCGGTGAACCTCACCGAGGAGTGTCATGCCATGAGTGTCGAGAGCCGGCAGCTTGCGGTGTTCCTGGCGGTGGTCGAGGCAGGGGGCTTCAGCCGGGCTGCCGAGCGGCTCGGCATGACCCAACCTGCGGTGTCCGGCCAGATCCAACGACTGGAGCGACAACTGCGGGTCCGGCTGTTCGACCGGACCGGCCGCCGTGTCACGCTCACCGACGACGGCCACCGCCTGCTCCCGATGGCCGTTCGGGCGGTGAGCGCCGTCACCGAGGTGGAGCAGTCGATGGGCCGGCCAAATCGAACTCTGCTGCGGCTCAGTGCCGAGGCGCCGTCCCTCGCCCGGATCCTGACCCGGCTGCGCGAGACCCACCCTGAGTTCAAGTACGACATCACCATCGACCTGTCCGAGAGCAGTGTCCTCGAGGTTCGCTACGGCAACCGGCACTGCGCGCAGGTGTACGACTTCGATGCTGCCCCGCTGGATCTCACCGGGTTGGCATGCACCGTCCTGCTGCGGGAGCCGGTCTGGGTGGTCCTACCCCGCACCCATCGGCTCGCCGCGGCCCCCGTTGTCTCGCTCCGTGACCTGGCCGGCGACCCTTGGCTGTTGCGGCCGCCGGGCACCCGGCTCCGTCAACTGGTGGTGATGGCATGTCGGGCAGCTGGCTTCGAACCCTACGCACCATACTCAGCCACCGACAGCTACGCCATCGAAGTCCTCGTCGCGGGGGAGGGGTGCGTCACCCTGGGCTCTCCGATCAACAGTCCGAGCACCCTGATGGTGCAGCGTCCACTTGTCGAGCCGGTGATGCGTACCATTCTGCTCGTCAGCCGTCCGGGCAGCGTTCCGCAGGAAATATCGACCACGATCTGCCGCCAGATGATCCGCAGTTACTGGAAGGCGGCGGCTGCCAACAATCCCGAATACCATGCGACACATGTCCGCAGTCGGCGGCAGGGTGTGGGCGGGGCGGCGGTGAGCACGACAACCGACTAGTAAGGAACCGCCGACCCCTGGCGGTGATGCCCAACCATTCGGCTCCCACCGTCGCCATACGGCTCAAGCGGCCGGACGGCAGAGCCTGGACACGCCGCTTACCGGTGGGGCCAGATCCAGGTGAGCACTTCCGCACCGCACCAGGCTCGGGCGCCATCCGGTAAAGCGCCTCCGGCACCTCCCTGACACCGGCGTGTCGAGACTTGATCGTACGTTCATGCCGGGCCGTGGGGCTGCGGATGATCTCGGCGGCCCCTTGGCCGCGACGACCTGGGCCCGCTGCCATCCATGGTGATCTACGAGGGCAGGGACGCGCCGATGCCGATATCAGCGGCGAGGGCGCGATCGACACCGCCGCGGTCGCATTGCCGACGTCGAAACGTCCGGCAGCCATGGCGTCGACGCTCGCGTGACGCCCCGGCCGGCTCAACAATTGCACCCTCGTCGCGCAAGGGGCGATGACGCGCCCCAACGTCTCATAGAGACACGCCAGGTTGGTATGGCCTCCCGCCACGTCTGGTATTACCCGTCCGCCACGGCGTGTGGTGACATCTCAGCTGTCTCCAGATCCCGTTCGATGTGTACGGCGATCGTCTGCAGGTCCATTCCCGGAAAGGGCAGTCCATGCTCCAGCGATCAAGAAGACGTACCGCCATCGGCGCCGCTGTCGTCGCGCTGTTCACGTTCGTCTCCGGATTGGTCGTCGCCGGTCCGGCCCGCGCCGCCTCGACCACGTTCCTGTGCCAGGACGGTGGGGCGGCCGGTACCGAGACCACGAGGTACACCCCTACCAGCCAGTGCGCCGCGTGGGCCGACTACTACCTCAACTTGTGGCCGGAGAGGTGCCTCACGGACACCCAGGACGAGCCGCTCGGCTCACCGCAGGACACGATGAGCGTGTCGTGCATCGACAGCGCCGTCCCGAACCCGCCGGGCTACGGGTCGAGCGCCGACGTCGCTTTCATGTTCGACGTGGTCAGTCCCGGCGTGGCCGGGCCGGGTGTCCTCAACGGAGGCACCTACCGCGTGAACGGGTACGTCAAGAACCTCTCGACGACCACCACGGCCCAGCAGGTCCGGGTGCCGTTGACCCTGAACGGCCTGACGGTGATGTCGGCGACGCCTACCGCCGGCACGTTCAGTGGAACGACGTGGACGGTCGGTAACCTGGCACCCGGCATCCAGCAGCGGGTCGTCATGCAGGTCAAGACCCCGATCGGGACGGGTTTGAAGGCCACGAACCTGGTCGCGCAGGCGTACTCCTCGAGTGCCGACCCGGCCGTGGCCAACAACCGGAAGGTGGAGACGCTGGTCTCCAGCTCCGGGCCGTTCGCCAAGAGTGACGGCGGCTGCACCTCCGGTACGCTCCAGAGTCGTAACCGCACCTCCACGACGAACCCCGAGGGTTACCGCGCCGACGGCTGGCGGGCGCTCCTCCGCACGGGTGTCGTACGGGTCACCATGACCTGGACCGGTGTCTGCATGGCCAGTGACGGTCGGCTCCTGACCACCGGCACCTACAACGTCACCGCGGCCGGCATCAACGGCTGGACGCTGAACAGCGTCGGCGCCGCCCAGTGCACCCGGGACCAGAACATGGCCCACTGCAACCGGTACGTCGAACTCCAGGCCCCGCAGGGCTGGCAGCCGGCAAGTCTGGAACTGGCCGGACAGATCGGCACGACCCTCAACCTGGGTATCACCCAGGCGGCGGCGAATCTCGGTATCACCCTCAACCCGCAGGTGTCCTTCCGGGCGGTCTGGAACGCCGAGCGCCGTACGCTTCGTCTTCCGTTCAGCATGCTGATGTACCGCGGTGGCTGCACCTGGGCGGCCGGTGCCGGCAGCGCCCACCTCTCCGGCTCCTGCTGACCATCGGCTCCGCACCGACCGCTGCCCGGCCCCGCGCCGGGCAGCGGGCTGCCAGCGGCTCCACGACCGATCCTTACCGTGCTGGGCAATGTCCTACGATCAGAGATCGTGGATGCGCGGGATCTTCGGCTGTTGCTGGGGGTGGCCGACGGTGCCGACGTGGGGGACCTCGCGGCCCGGTCGGGTGTCAGTGAGTCCCAGGTGCGCAGGCGACTGAGCCAGCTGGTCGGCGTGAACGAGGCCGGCTGGTTGTGCCGGACCGGGCGGGGCTACCGGCTGTCCGAGCGCGGGCAGGCGGGGCTGCACGCGGTGGGGCGGGCCGTCACCGCGTGCGACACGATCGCCGGGCTCATCGGCGTCGACTCCGTCTCCGTCCGGCACGCCCAGGTGGTCGACGTGGTCGCCGCGACCGGGTCGATCGGCGGTGCGGCCCGCCAACTGGGTTTGCCGCAACCGTCGGTGAGTGCTCTGGTGGCGCGGATCGAACGGCGGTGGCGGGCCGCCCTGTTCGACCGGACGCAGGACGGCGTGCGGCCCACCCCGCTCCTGGTCGAACTGCTCCCGCACCTGCGTGTCCTGGCCACGGTGGTCTCGCCGGTCATCGGTCGCGGAGACCAACCGGCGCCGCCCGGCACCCTGCAGTTGGCCAGCGAGTTCGGCTTCAGCGGGCTGGTCGACGCGCTCCGCGACGACGCTCTGGTCGACGTCCGGCAGCACATCGTCGACATCCCCGGCCCCGGCTGGGCTTCCGCGATGCTCGCCGCCGACATCTGTGTGTACGCCGACCTTCCCCTGGTCAGCCTGGCGGTGCCGGCGGGCTGGGACAGCACGGTGGCGTTCGAGGACCCGGCGTACGTGCTGCTGCCCCGCGACGTCGGTCACGGTCGCGCCACAATCAGCCTGCGGGAACTGGCCGACCTCGACTGGCTCACCGGGCCGGCCGGCACCCGCAACCACCAGTCCGTGGTGTCGCTGTGCCGAGCGGCCGGCTTCGAACCGCGGATCCGGTTCACCGCGCTCAACGGGCCGAGCGGCCGTCGGATCCTGGAGGACGGCGGGGCGGTGGCCCTCACCAGCGCCACCATGATCCCGGCAGGGGCGATGCACACCGTCCGGCTGGCCGAGGACGTTCGGATCAGGATGACCGTGAGCTGGCGGCACGGAAGCACGGCCACCGCGACCGCCGGGTGGCTGGTGCGCTGGCTGCACGACGGACAGGTCCGGCGGCTCGCCGAGTGCCGGCCGGAGCTGCTCACCGAAATGCGGGCCGACCCGACCGGGTGGCCGCTGTACGCCCGACAGGAGGTCCACCGGGCGCACCGAGGCCGGTAAGGAGGATCCAACGGCAGTAAGCGAACGCGGCTCGGCGCGCCGACGAGGGAGATCAGCGCCGCCACCGGCAGAGAGTTCCTGGGCGGCCGGCGGGTGGTGGCGGTGGCGAAGCCGGGTCGCCGTGGCGGCGGAGCCGCGGCCGTCGTCTCGCCGCGACGCGAGTAGCGGAGCCGCACCGGTCTCCTGGGTCGGTCCAGATCGTCCCCTTCCTAGCCAGCCACAACATGAGGGTCAGCGTGCCCGGGCGAGCCGGCTCCGGTACGCGCGCGGTGAGTGGCCGGTGGTCCGCTTGAACGCGACGCTCAGTGCGCTCTCCGAGCTGTAGCCGACGGCGCGGGCGATGGCGGCCACGGTGTCGTCGCCCCGGCGGAGCCGGTCCGCCGCGAGTTCGATCCGCCACTCCGTGAGGTATTCGAGCGGGCCCTTGCCGACCGCGTCCTTGAACCGGGACGCGAGGGTCGACCGGGAGACGGCGACGACGCCGGCCAGCTCCGCCACCGTCCACGGGTGGGCCGGCCGGGCGTGCATCGCCCGCAACGCGGCGGCGACCGTCGGGTCGGCGAGCCCGGCCAGCCAGCCGGGGGGCACGGGGTCGCGGGCGAGGTGCAGGCGCAGCATCCGGACCAGCATGACGATGGCGAGCCGCTCCGCGACCAGGGTGGCTCCCAGCGGTCTGCCGCGCAGCTCGGCGTCCAGTTCGTCGAGGGCCCACCGGACGGCACCGGCCTCCGGGGTCCCGGCGGGCACGTGGATGAGCGGCGGCAGCGTGTCCAATAGCAGGGCGCGGGCCCGTTCGGTGAAGGTGAACGCGGCGCCGACGAGGAAGACGTCGTCGCCTTCACCGGCGTGCGCGACGTCGCCGCCGGCCGCGGCGAAGATCGGGTGCGCCGGTTCGCCCGGCAGATGCGGGTCGCTGGCCAGCGTGAACGCCACGGGCCGGGTCAACAGGAAGCAGTCACCCTCACCGAGGTGGACGGGATCCGGCACGTCGTCGACCCGCAGCCAGCAGGAACCGCGCCGGACGGCGTTGAACTTGGCCCCGGCCGGCGGCGGGAAGCGCACCGCCCACCGTCCGCCCGCCGCGAGCCCCGCCGACACCTGGCTCGTCGCGTCGAGCAGCGCCAGCACATCCTCCAGCGGGTCCATCCGCACCTCCCTCGGACGTTCACGAAAGAGCGGCGGACGCTTGAGCTGGTCGGTCCGGCCGGGACGTTCCTAGCGTTGCCATCATGACAGTCACCGCACCTCTGACCACCCCGTTCACGGCCCGGGCGACCGCCGCGGAGGTCCTCGACGGTATCGACCTCACCGGGCACCGCATGATCGTCACCGGCGGGGCCTCGGGTATCGGGGCGGAAACGGTACGTGCCCTGGCCGGCGCCGGCGCCGAGGTGACCGTCGCCACCCGCGATCCCGGGGGTGCCGACGCTCTCGTCGAGGAGTTCGCCGGGCCCGGCCCGGGCCGCGTCCGGTCGGCCGCCCTCGACCTCGCCGACCTGTCGTCGGTCGACGCGTTCCTCGCCTCCTGGGAGGGCCCCCTGCACGCCCTGGTGGCCAACGCCGGCGTCATGGCGCTCCCGGACCGGCAGCTCACCGCGGAAGGCTGGGAACTCCACCTGGCCATCAACTACCTCGGCCACTTCGCGCTCGCCCGCGGCCTGCGCGGGAACCTCCGTGCCGGCGCCGGCCGGGTGGTGGCGGTCAGCTCCGGGGCGCAGCTGCGCCGGGCCGTCGACTTCGACGACCCGCAGTTCGAGCGGCAGCCGTACGACCCGTGGACGGCGTACTTCCAGTCGAAGACCGCCGACGTCCTGCTCGTCGTCGGTATCGCCCGGCACTGGGCCGCGGACGGGATCACCGCCAACGCCGCCAACCCCGGCTACGTCATGACGAACCTGCAACGACACCTCGACGACGACACGTTGCGCGCGTTCGGGGTGACGATCGACGAGGCGGGCAACCGGACGGTGCCGGACCACTACAAGGACGCCGCCCACGGCGCGGCGACCTCTGTGCTGCTGGCCGCCTCGCCACTGCTGGCCGGAGTCACCGGCCGCTACTTCGAGGACAACCAGGAGGCGGAGGTCGTACCGGGCGGCCCGGAGGCCATGACGGGGGTGGCCGAGCACGCCGTGGACCCGGCCGCCGCCGACCGGCTCTGGGCGTACGCCGAGCAGGTCCTGACGTCCCGCTGAGCAGCTCGGGGCCCGGCCCGCGCTGTGCCCGCCGGCTGCTCGCCTCCTTGTTCGGGCCGCCCGAGGCCCGGTCACGGCCGGCCCGACGGCAGACGAACCGGGGTGCCGGCCCGCGCCGGCTCCCTCCCCGTCCTGCGCCGCCGTGAGGTCGCCGGGCGGTGTTCCAGTTCAGAGCTGCTTTATGGCCGAATGATGGTGAAAGGGTGTGATTGTCGTGCGTGCTGTCGTGCTGAGGGAGTTCGGTGCGCCGCTGCGGATCGAGGAGCTCGCCCGGCCGAGTGCGGGTGCCGGTGAGGTGTTGGTGCGCGTGGTGGCCAGTGGTGTCAACCCGCTGGACACCAAGATTCAGGCGGGGAAGGCGGCGCACGCCCGTGTTCGGCCCCCGGCGGTCCTGGGCCTGGACCTGGCCGGGGTCGTCGTGGAGGTGGGTGCGGGGGTCACCGGCTTCGCGGCGGGTGATGAGGTGTACGGGCTGACCGGTGGGGTGGGTGAGCTGCAGGGGTCGCTGGCGGAGTACGCGGCGGTCGACGCCCGGTTGCTGGGGCCCAAGCCCGCTGCGCTGTCCATGCGGGAGGCGGCGGCGCTGCCGTTGGCGGTCATCACCTCCTGGGAGGGGCTGGTCGACCGGGCCGGAGTTCGTGCGGGGCAGAAGGTGCTGGTGCACGGCGGCGCGGGCGGTGTGGGACACGTGGGCGTGCAACTGGCGCGGGCGCGGGGCGCGCAGGTGTACGCCACCGGAGGTCCGGCGAGTCTGTCGGTGATCGAGAGCCTGGGGGCGGTTCCGATCGACTACACGGCGATGGGTGTGACGGAGTACGTCGAGAGGTACACCGGGGGCGAGGGGTTCGACGTGGTGGCCGACAACGTCGGCGGCGCCACCCTGGACGCATCGTTCGCAGCCGTGCGTACTTATCAGGGGCACGTGGTCAGTGCCCTGGGCTGGGGGACGCATTCCTTGGCGCCGCTGTCGTTTCGGGGTGCGACCTACTCCGGGGTGTTCACCCTGCTGCCGATGCTGACCGGGGCCGGTCGTGAGCACCACGGCGAGATCCTGCGTCAGGCCGCCGAACTCGCCGACGCCGGCGGCCTGCGACCACGCCTGGACCCCCGTCGCTTCACCCTCGACACCGTGACCGACGCGTACGCCCACGTCGCCGGCGGCACCGCACAGGGAAAGATCGTCATCGACGTCGAAGCTCAGGGCTGAGGCCAGGAAACGGGGTGCTCGCCGAGAAGGCCCTACCGCCGGGGTGGTGGAGGTTTCACCGCCACCGGACGGGTAATCAGCCCGCCCCGCTGCAGGGCGAGCGGAGTGAGGCTAAGGAGCGGTCGTCGTGTCAGATCAGGAGCTCACCCTTGTCCTCGTTCACGGCGCGTTCGCCGAGTCGGCGAGCTGGAACGGTGTGATCGAGCGGCTCGGTCCCGGCTACTCCGTGGTTGCCGCCGCCAACCCGCTGCGCAGCGTCACCGGGGACGCCGCGTACGTGCGGGACGTGGTACGCGGGATCGGTGGTCCGGTCGTGCTCGTCGGTCACTCGTACGGCGGCATGGTGATCACGGAGGCGGCGGCGGGCGAGTCGGCGGTGCGTGCCCTGGTCTACGTCAACGCGTTCTGCCCGCACACGGGGGAGTCGGCGCTGACGCTGTCCGGGAAGTTCCCCGGCAGCACGCTCGCCGACACCCTCGTCTCCTATCCGGTGGCCACCGGCGGTAACGAGGTGGCGATCAGGCAGGACGCGTTTCACTCCCAGTTCGCCGCGGACGTACCCGACGACCTCGCGGCCCTGATGGCCCGGACGCAGCGGCCGGTGACCGAGCAGGCGCTCGGCGAGGGCCTCTCGACGGCCACGCCGCCGTGGCGGTCGTTGCCCACCTGGTTCGTCTTCGGCGACGCGGACCGCAACATCCCGGTCGCCGCGCACCGCTTCATGGCCGAACGCGCCGGTGCCCGCGGCGTTCGGGACATCGCCGGCGCCTCTCACGCGATGGCGGTGTCCCAGCCCGGCGAGGTCGCCCAGTCCATCATGGAGGCGGTACACGGCGTCGCCGAGCCGTCCTGAAGAAGCACCCGCGTCAGCCGATGATCAGGCGCGTTCTTGGCTTCATCCTCGGGCTGACGGCGGTGGCCCTGCAGATCGGCGGCGTTGGCACCGCCAACATGACGGTCGTCTCAGTGTTGGGGCGCTGAGCCGAGATCGGCCTCCGCAGCGCCCTTCGGACGCAGGTGCGCAGCGATAACTGCGTGCCGCCGGCCGAGCTGCGCCTGCGCGGGGGTGTCGTGCGCCCAACACGCCACATCCTGCACGCCGGCAGGACGCCCGCACCGAGCGCCGCGCCGATCACCGGGCGGTGCCACCGGGATAGGCCGCCGCGGTGAAGGCGAGCAACGCGATATCGGCGGACTCCTCCAGTTGGCCGCGGTGAGCGCCCGCCGCGGCGTGCACGGCGTGCCCCTCGGTGACGACGCTCAGGAAGCGGGCCAGCGCGGTGGGGTCGGCGTCGGCCGGCAGGTCTCCTTCGTCGACGGCGCGGGCGAAGCGAGCGGCGATGGCCTGCTCGCCAGCCAGTCGGCTGGCGGCGAGGAATTCGGAGATCGTCGCGTTCCCGGCACCGCAGGCGGTGCCGCCCTGGACGGAGAGGCATCCGGCCGGCCGGTCGGGGCGGGTCAGCGCCACCACGTTGTCGCGAAGCAACGCCGCCGCCACCTCCCGCGCCGTAGGCTGGTCGAGAGCGCTGCGGGCGTACGCCATCTCCACGTCCGCGTAGCGGGCGACGACCTTGCGGAACAGGCCCTCCTTGTTGCCGAATGCGGCGTAGAGGCTCGGCTTGTTGATGCCCATGGCCGCGGTCAGGTCGGCCAGCGACGCTCCCTCGTAGCCGTGCCGCCAGAACACCTCCATCGCGCGATCCAGGGCCTGGTCCGCGTCGAATTCGCGCGGCCGTCCGATCTGGGTCATCTCGTCCACCACCTTCCAGCCGCCAAGGCTACCGCCGGCTGGAACCGATCGGTACAGAAATCCGGGGAATGCCGGTGGCGCCTGCTAGCTTGTTATGTACCGACAGGTACAGAAGCATGGAGGGGGTCGAGATGGAGAGCTTGAAGCGGACGATCGGCGCGATCGGCATCTGGAGCATGGAGCTACGCGGAGCCGCCCGGCCCGAGGTCCGGGAGGCCGCCGCTGAGCTGGACCAGCTCGGCTTCCCCGCGCTCTGGATCCCGGGGCTGGACGGCCCGGGGGCGGTCGACGACGTCGAGCACCTGCTGGACGCCGCGCCCCACGCCACCGTGACGCTCGGCGTGCTCTCCATGTGGGGCCAGGACCCGGCCGTACTCGGCGACCGGTGGGCCGCACTGGACGCGGCGTACGGGCCGCGCGCCGCGCTGGGACTGGGAGTGAGCAACGCCCACTCCGCCGCCAGCGCGGGGCAGGACTACGGCAAGCCGACGGTGTCCATGGCTCGGTTCCTCGACGGCCTCGACGCCGCGCCCCGACCCATCGCCGCCGAGCGGCGCCTGTTGGGTGCGCTGGGGCCGAGGATGGTCGATCTGGCCGCCACGCGGACCTCGGGATGGCATCCCTTCCTGGTGACACCCCAGCACTCGGCCGACCAGCGGGCGCGGGTGGGCGACGAACCGCTCATCGCGCCGCACCTGGCGGTCGTTCTGGACCGCGACCCCGAGCGGGCGCGGGCGGCCGCCCGCGCCGGGGTCGGGATGTTCATCGGCTTTCCCGCCTACCGGGCCAACCTCGCCCGCCTCGGCTTCGGCGAGGAGGACCTCGTCCCGGGAGGCAGCGACCGGCTCGTCGACGCGCTGGTCGCCTGGGGCGACCTCGACGCCGTCGCCGACCGCGTCCAGGCCCACCTGGACGCCGGGGCGGACCACGTCACCCTGCACGTCCTGCGGCCCGACACCGACGGTGCGGGGCTGCCCCGGCGGCAGTGGCGCGAACTCGCCGCGCTCCTGCCCCGCTTCACCGCGCGCACCGCGCACTGACCAACCCCGACCGACCCGGTACGACACCGGATCGGCGACGCACGGAACCCCACGCACGATCGAGTTCAAGGAGTACGACCAATGGCACAGCTCAATGGCAAGATCGCCCTCGTCACCGGTGGCACCTCCGGCATCGGACTGGCCACGGCTCGCCGCTTCGCCGCCGAGGGCGCGCACGTCTTCATCACCGGACGCCGCCAGCAGCAGCTGGACGAGGCTGTCGCGGCCATCGGCCCGGCCGCCACGGGCATCCGCAGCGACGTGAGCGACCTCGACGACCTCGACCGCGTCATCGACGCGATCACCGCCCACGGCGCCGGCCTGGACGTGCTCTTTGCCAACGCCGGTGGCGGCGAGTTCGCACCCCTGGGCAAGATCAGCCTGGAGCACTACACCGACACCTTCGACCGCAATGTGCGCGGGACGCTGTTCACCGTGCAGAAGGCCCTGCCGGTGCTCAACGACGGCGCATCGGTCATTCTGGCCGGTTCGACCGCCGCCACCAAGGGCGCCCCGGCCTTCGGCGTGTACGCCGCCTCCAAGGCCGCCATCCGCTCCTTCGGCCGCACCTGGGCCGCCGAACTGACCGACCGGAAGATTCGCGTCAACACCGTGATCCCGGGCCCGACCGAGACCCCTGGCGTCACCGGACTGGCCAACAGCCCCGAGGAGGCCGCGGGCCTGGTGCAGATGCTCGCCTCCACCGTCCCGATGAGCCGGATGGGCGAGCCGGAGGAGATCGCCAACGCGGTGCTCTTCCTCGCCTCCGACCAGAGCAGCTTCATCACCGGCGGCGAGCTCTACGTCGACGGCGGCGCGAACCAGGTCTGACCGGACCCGCCGTCCGGAGCCGCCACCGGCTCCGGACGGCACGCTGTCGTCCCGTTCTGTGCAGTTTGGTGCATGTCAGTCCCACTTCGGCTCTACGCCGCGGTTCCGCGCCCGTTACTCGGTCTCGGCGTCGAACGCCTTGCGGGCGTGTTCGATCTGCGGCAGGTAGGTGTCGGCCCACTCGAGGAGGGCGTCGACCGGGGCGCGCAGAGTCTTTCCCAACCGGGTGATCCGGTACTCCACGGCGACCGGGCGGGTCGCCACGACGTGACGTTCGATGATCCCGTTGCGTTCCAGTCGTCGCAGCGTGGCCGTGAGCGATTTCTGTGTCACCGCCGGGACCGCCCGGCGCAGCTCGTTGAACCGGCACGGGCGCTCGCACAGTTCGTTGAGAACGCTGAGTGACCACTTGTCCAGCACCTGGTCGAGCAGCTCGCGGTGCGGCGCGTCGATACGCAGCTCCTCGGCACGGGCGGTGGTGGTATCGCGCATGAAACCAGGTCTCCTTGAAGTTTCCTCCGGCAACTAGGTATCAATGGTAAACCGAGTTGGGTTCACCAGAGGAGAAACGATGCCTGTCACCCGCTTCAGCCCCGACGGCCTCCAGCCGCACACGCCCTACGCTCACGTGGCGGTGGCCACCGGGTCGCGTCACATCCACGTCAGCGGTCAGATCGCCCGTCTGGGCGACGGCACACCGGTGGCGCCGGGCGACCTGACCGGGCAGGTCGCGCAGGCGCTGCGCAACACCGGCCGGGCCCTCGCCGGAGCCAACGCCTCATTCGAGGACGTGGTCCGGCTGACCTTCTACGTGACCGACTGGGCACCCGAGAAGATCGGGCCGTTCATGGCCGGGATCGAATCGGTCGTCGAGGAACTCGGCCTGCCCTGGCCCCTCCCACCGGCGTCACTGATCGGGGTGGACTACCTCTTCGAGCCTGACGTGCTCGTCGAACTGGAGGCCACCGCAATTTCGCAGTGACGCCTCCTGCTCGGGCGCGAGATCGAGACAGCGGCCCGCACGGCCACGCGTCGGTCTCGCCACCTGACACCGTGCGTCACGATGTGTCATCGTGCCCAGCATCAGGCCGGCTCCGGCCCGATGCTGGGCGGGTGCCGCGCCAGCTCGTTCCCATGCTCGGGATAGGTTCGGTGGGTGGATGTGGTCGCCGCCTGCCGGGCCTTCGTCGCGGTCAGCGGCCACGGCAGCTTCACCTCCGGGGCCGCCGCCGCGGGCATCCCTCAGTCGGTGGCCAGTCGCCGGATCGCCGCCCTGGAGGAGCACTTCGGGGCGCGACTGTTCGACCGGTCGTCCCGCGCGGTGCGGCTGACGTCGTTCGGGCAGGAGATGCTGCCGTCGGCCCGGCGCCTGGTCGACCTCGCCGAGGCCATGGGCGACGACGCCGAGCGGGCCCGGCTGCGCCCGCTGCAGGTCGCCGTACCCGAGATCTGCCCGCCGCGCCGCCTCGCCGCTCTGGTGGTCGCGGCGCGGCGGCAGCGCATCCACCTGGAGGTACGGACCGCCGGCCCGTCCGAGCGTGAACGGCTCTGCCGGACCCTGGAGGTCGGTGCCGGGATCGTGGCGGTTCCGGAGGCCGAGGCGTCCTGGCGGGTGCCGCTCGGGCTGGCCGCCCGGACCCCCTTTCCGGCGCCGACGGTCTTCCTGGAGACGCTGCGCAGCGGCCGGGCCCGCACCCAGGCACGCCGGCGGATCCTGATCCAACCCGAGGACGACGTCGCTCACCTGCGCGACCCGCTGACCCGCGCCGGCCAGGCGGTCGGCCTGGCACCGGCCCAGGTGACGGTCGCGCCGTCGCTGGTCGACGCCGCGGCAGCGGCCCTCTGCTCTCCCGACCTGCTGCTCTGCTCCCGTCAACAGGCCGACGAGTTCGACCTGCACTGGCGTCCTCTCGCCGGCCTGCGGCTGCTACGGGGCTACGACGTCGCCACCGGCACACGCGAGGACCTCGACCAGCTCAGCACGGTCCTGTACGCGGACATCGCACGCTGCCTGGGCGCCTCCGACGGTCACGAGAGGCCGACCGAAGAGGCGCCAACCGGCAGCCCGTCGACCGGAGACCCGACATGAGCGCCGTCGCGGTGGTACGCCACGCCCAGGACCTGCTCGACGAGGCGGGGCTGCACGGCGCCTACCTGGTCCGCAACCTCGACACCGGCGCCGAGATCGGATTCGACGCGGACACGCCGTATCCGGCGGCGTCGCTGGTGAAGGTGCCGCTGGCGGTCGCCGTGCTGGAACGGGTCGCGCGCGGGGAACTCGACCCGGCGACGCCGATCGAGGTGCCGCCCAGTCGGATCACCACACCGGGCCCGACCGGGCTGAGCCGCTTCCGTCACCCGGCGCGGATCGCGGTGGACGACCTGCTCTACCTGAGCACCTGCATCAGCGACAACGTCGCCGCCGACGCCCTGTTCGATCTCGTCCCGCCGGCCGCGGTCGCCGCCGAGCTGCGGCGACTCCGCATCGACGGCATCGCCGTGCGGCATCGGGTCGGGGACCTCACCGACACCCCCGCCGAACGTCTCGGCCCCGAGGACGTACACCTGGCCCATTCCCTCGCCATCGGCGCGACCACCCCTGGGCGGGGCCACCCCGTCGCCCAGCTCGACGTCACCCGCGCCAACGCCGGATCGGCCCGGGCCTTCGTCGACCTGCTGCACGCACTCTGGCGGCCCTCGACGATCCACGAGACCGTTGCCGCGCGGGTACGCGCCCTGATGGGTGACAACCTGCACCGGCAGCGGCTGGCCCCGGACTTCACCTCCGACGTGTCCCGCTGGTCGTCGAAGACCGGCACGCTGCTGCACCTGCGTCACGAGGTGGGGGTGGTGGAGCACGCGGACGGGCAGTCGTACGCGGTCGCCGCGCTCACCGCCTCGCGGGTGCCCGCCGTGGCCCAGCCCGGTAGTGAGGCGACGATGGCGCAGGTCGCCCGGTCCCTGCACGACCATCTCCGGACGGGCGTCCTGCCCTGGTGGGGTTAGCTCGTGGTTCGGGCGTGCCGCTCGCGCAGCCAGACCAGCGCCACCATGGCGATGTTGACGGCTGCGAGGATCAGCAGGGACGCGTCTCCGGAGTCGGTGGAGCGGTCGATCGCGTAGGGCTTGCCGTCGGCCAGCACCGTGTTGACGATGCCGAACAGGACGTTGTTGGCGGCGTGGAAGGCGACCGGCGCCTCGATGCCGCGGCTGATGATCGCCATCAGGCCGGTGCAGAGGCCGATGAAGGCGAAGTAGCCGAACAGCCACGGGTCGCTCGATCCGTGGAGCGTGGCGAAGCCGAGGCTGGAGACGACGAGCCCGACGGCGAGGGCCGGCCGGACCGCACGTACCCATGAGGCGGCGGCGGGCAGTACGGCGCTGCGCCACCACAGTTCCTCGCCGGCGGACTGCAGCGGGGTGGTCAGCACGGTGACGATCAGCAGGGCGATCGTCGTGCCGCTGACACCGAAGCCGACCCAGGGCGTCGAGTCGCGCGCGACCAGCGCGGTCACCCCGATCCCGGCACCCACCAGCAGCGCGGCTGCGACCAGGTAGGTGCCCAGGCGGCGGGCGTCGAAGGGCCGGGGTGAGCTGATCAGGCTGCGCCACGGCACCCGGGCGGTCCGCGCCAGGAGCAGGATCGCCACGACGCCCGACGCGCCGATGCTGAGGTTGATGCCCAGGGACTTCAGCGGCGTCATGGTGGGGGACATGGGGTCGTCGCTGCCCTCGATGACGCCCACGAGCTGCCAGGACAGCACCTGGAGGACCAGCATCACCAGCGGCGGCACGGCGAGGACCACGAGCGGTTTCCACCAGGCCATCCGCAGGTGAGCGCCGAACGGGCGGGAGGGATCGACGGCCGGCGGCGAATGCTGCGGTGCCCGCGGTCGCGGGCTTCCTGCGTCAGAAGGGCTGCGATCCGTCGTCTTCCAGGAAGCGTCGGGTCGTGGGGCGTTCATCGGAGAGATACCTTTCGTCAAAGGTGATGGACATTCCGTTGCACCGCTCAACGCGGCCGCCGGGCAGTGACACGACGTCGCCACCGCGTCGGGACGTCTCGACGTACGGGTCGCGTGGCTCAGCCGGTCGGTTCCGTGGGTGCCCGGGCGAAATCGATGCGTGGCTTGGCCTGCATCGCCGCTGCCCTGCGGTGTCCGACACGTCGGTGCGGGCGCTCGGCGACGAGTGGGTGTCGGTCACCCGGTCACCAGCCGGCCAGCACCGCCTTCGTCGCCTCGGCGATGAGGGCGTTGTCATAGCCGGCGTCCTTCTCGTCCCGGCTGGACAGCACCGCGAGGACGATCGGCGCCCGGTCCGGCGGCCAGATCACCGCGATGTCGTTGCGGGTGCCGTATCCGCCGGCGCCGGTCTTGTCCCCGACGACCCACCCGTCGGGCACACCGGCGCGGATCAGCTCGCCACCGGTGGTGTTGCCCCGCAGCCAACCGTTGAGGGTGGCGCGGTCCGCGGGTTCGAGGGCGTCGCCGACGGCGTACGCCCGCAGGTCCTGGGCCAGGGCCCGCGGCGTGCTGGTGTCCCGTCGGTCTCCCGGCCTGGCCTCGTTGAGCGCGGTCTCGTAGCGCGCCGGATCGGTGACCTTGTCGCCGATCTCGCGCAGTTCCTTCTCGAACTTCTGCGGTCCACCGAGCTGACGCAACATCAGGTTGCCGGCGGTGTTGTCGCTGTACCGGACGGCGGCGTCCGCGATGGCGCGCAGCGACATGCCCGTGGCGACGTGCTGCTCGGTGACCGGCGAGTAGGTGACCAGGTCGTCCGCGGAGTACCGCACCACCCGGTCCAGCTCGGCGTCTGTGGTCTCGTCGAGGACCTCCGCGGCGGCCAACGCCTTGAACGTCGAGGCGTACGCGAACCGTTCGTCGGCCCGGTACCCCATCGTGCGGCCGCTGCCGGTGTCGATCGCGTAGACGCCCAGCCGCGCGTCGAACCTCTCCTCCAACTGCCGGAACGCGTGCCCGCTGTCGGGTGCGGGTGACACGGTCGCCGTCACTTCGCTGTCCCGCGTCGGCTGCTCGGCGGCACCGGCGGGGCTGCAGGCGGCCAGGGACACCAACGCCGCCATCGCCACCAGGCGGTGTGTCGCAAAAACCATGATCACTCCTTGTGGATGCGTGGACCGGCGGCCGGACAGCCGGTCGGACAGACTCGACCCTGACAGCGATCCGGCATGCGGTCGAAGACAGAAGTCGCGGGATTCATGCCGATCGGACATACGTGGCGCGGCGCGGACCGACCGCAGGTGAATCAGGAGCGGCGTTCCGCGAAGGGGCCGTCGGCGTCGAACGTCCGCTTCGCGAAGCGTGCGGCGATGCGCCGGTGGGTGGCGGTGTCCGGGTGGAGTTGGTCGGGCAGCGGCAGCTCGGCGAAGTCGGCTTCGCCGTAGAGGTCGAGGCCGTCGAGGTGGTGCAGGTTCGGGTCGTCGGCAGCGCGCTGGGCGGTGATCCGCGCCAACTCGTCCCGGATGACACGCAGGGTGAGCTTCCCGCTCGCTTTCTCGGCCGGGTCGCCGGTGGCCCGGAAGCGCACCTCGCCGGTGGCGGCGAGGGCGGCAAGGTCGAACGTGCCAGGGCCGGGGGTGTCCTCGTGGATGGGGCAGTAGATCGGGGAGACCACCAGCAACGGCGTGGTGGGATGGCCCTCCCGGATGGTGTCGAGGAAGCCGTGCACGGCCGGGACGAAGGCGCGCAGCCGCATCAGGTCGGCGTTGACCAGGTTGATGCCGATCTTCACGCTGATCAGGTCGGCCGGGGTGTCGCGCATGGTGCGGGCGGTGAACGGGTCGAGCAGCGCGCTGCCGCCGAAGCCGAGGTTGACCAGGTCGACGCCGCCGAGGGACGCGGCGACGACGGGCCAGGTGGCGGTGGGACTGGTGGCGTTGGATCCCTGACTGATGGAGCTGCCGTGGTGCAGCCAGACCCGGCGTCCCCGGTCGGGTACGGGCGCGACGGGGGCGTCGGTGCGCAGGGCGACGAGTTCGGTGGTCTCGTGGTGCGGCAGCCAGATCTCGACGTCCTTCTCCCGGTCGGGCAGCCCGGTGAACCGGACGGTGCCGGGAGGACCGGACCGGCGCTGCGTGGTCCCGGTGCTCAGGTCGGTGATCACCGTGTCGCCGCCGGTGGCGCTGGTCTGGTCGGTCAGGTGACCGTCGACGAGCAGGTCGTAGACGCCGTCGGGACGGCCCGGCAGGCCGAGGTAGGCGTGTCGGGTGGGCAGCGTGTCCAGCTCGACCGCGGTCGCGTGGGTGCGGAAGGCCAGCCGTACGCCGGCGGGCTGCGCCTCCACCATGGCGAGCTGCCCGTCGGTGTACTGGGCGCGGGCCCAGGCGGGCAGCCGGTGCGGCAGCACCCCGCGCGCGGTGCGCTGCACGTCGAGCGCGCCGCGCAGGAGATCCGTGGTGATCGGCGTGGTGATCCAGGAGGACATCATGCTCTCAATCCATCATTGTCGAATGGCGGTGAACCGGCGGCCGGGTCGCGCACCGCCAGCCGTGTTCGCCGCGGAGCGGGGTCCGCTCCGCGGCGGCTCCGAGGCTGAGGCTGGCTCCGGCCGCTCCACCCTGCCCAGCATGGTGGTGCTCCCGTGGTGTGGTCGCAGCGGGGCATCGCGGTGGTCGCCCGCTGAGGATCAGCGGAGAGGTGGTGAGCCGTGCAGGGTCGATGTGCATTGCGCTGCCCGGCGCTTGGCTGGATGTAGCCAGGGAGCGATGACGTCACATTCTTCTTCGAATGTCGGCGGCGGACACGGCAGCCCTCGAAAAGATCTGTCGGTGACGTCACCTTACGGCCGAGTGTGACGCGGTGCGTGACTATGGCCCGCGGTGAGTGCTGGTCCTGTCTTTCGGGTGCGCCACCAGATGATTGCGGTGATGACGATGACGGTGAAGGCAGGGACGAGCTGGTACGGCGTGCCGACCCCGGCGGAACGGTCCTGCAACGCGCTACCGAGGTCCACCCGTAGCGATGTGGCAAGGATGAAGGAGAACGTGTTGAGCACGGCGTGAAGCATGACCGCGATTTCAAGTCCGCCCGTGCGCCAGGTGATGATGGCCAGTCCGGTCCAGAGCACGAAGTACCAGACGATGATGTACGGATCCGTCGCGCCGTGAACGGCCGTGAACAGCACGCTCGAGACGAGCACCCCGGCGACCAGTCCCGCCCGTGAGCTGCGGGTCCAGCTTCCGATCACGCGGAAGATCAGCCCACGTACGCCGTATTCCTCGCCCGCCGACTGGAGCGGGGTGAGGAGGATCGTGGCGAGGAAGAAGGCGATGAGGTCGGTCTGCGACCACGGGACCTCCTCGACGGGCGCGAGAGCTCCGAGAGCGTTGACCACCAGCCAGGCGGGACCGAATATGAGAAGCGACTTGCCGAGCAGGTCGAAGCGGAACCGCGACGTCACGGAGTGCAGGGACGCGCCGGGCACGCCGTAGAGCCACCGCTGGATGAGCATGCTCCACGGAATGAGCAGGCCGAGGGAGAAGAGCGAACTGGCATGGTAGAGCGGCGTGTAGTCGGTGCCGCCCAGGATTGGCGGGGTGTTGCCCATCTGTAGGTCGATGAGCGCGACCGCTCTGCCGATGACCGTCGGGAAGACGACGAGCCCTGCCAGCAGGAGGATGATTGCGAGAATGCCGCGACCGATCCGGCGCTTGTCGCCTGCGAGTACCCGGTGGTACTCCACCCCAGGTGGAACTGACGGCCCATTGCGAGGCTCGCCCGAAACGAGTAGCGAGTTCGGCTTGTCGATAGTGGTCATGGCTTCCTTCCCTGGACAGTGCTATTTCCCGGCGTGGTCGAGCGCGCTGTAACGCAGGCGGAGTGCCCGCTCAGTGCTCCCCACCATGGCCCCCACAGCGAGGGCGAAGTTGAGCCAGATCGGGAGGCGAACGGGCGATTCGAAAACTCCGATGCTGTCGGCGATCGGGGGGATCTTCGAGATCGGTTCGGCGAGTTGCAGCAGGTTCAGTCCCACGCCGACAAGGAGCATCAGCACCGAGAGGAAACTGATCGAGCGGCTCAGCGTCGGGTGCTCCCGTGTGACGCGGGCACGGCGTCCTTCGGCGGACTTCGGGTCAGGAATGAGGCGGCGCTCCACGCCGGCCGCGGTGACGTAGTGGCAGCGCTTGAGCCCGAATGCACTGACCGCCACGTCGATGGTGCCACCCGCGACGGGGAAGGCTGCCGGGAGCTTGGACTCGGCGTGGTGTTCGCCGTCGACGTACAGGTGCGCTCTCGCCTTGCCGCCGTCCGGGTCGGTCCGGCGTGGGATGTCGACGGCATACACCGTCTGCCGGCCATCCCCGTGGGGCAGCGGGAGGTGGAACAGCGCGCGGAAGGGGAGCTGCCACCAGCGGAAAGGTGCCAGTGCCCGCCCGTCGCCGCTCTTGATGCGCTTGGCCGCCCGCCGTTGCCGCCAGTCCTCGATCACGTTTCCTCGCTCGCCGTCGATCGTCGCTACTTACTAACACGCTGTGCTAGTGGCGACGCTAGCACAGCGTGCTAGTACGATGTGTCAGGAGGTGGCGGATGACACGGGACGACAGCAGCACCGGCTCACGGGAACGGGTCCTCGCGGCTGCGGCGGCGATGCTCGCAGAGGATGTGACTGCGCGGTTGAGCGTGCGTGCGGTCGCGGCACGAGCCGGGGTGAGCACGGGCTCGCTCAGGTTCCACTTTCCGACCCAGCGCGCGCTGCAGGACGCCGTGCTCGCCAGAATCTACGGCCAGATGTTCCCGGACGACCCGATCCACGACCGATCCCTGCCCGCCCGGGATCGACTGGTCACCTGTCTCCGGCACGTGCTCGCCCCCGCCGGCGTCGGGAAGCAGGCGCGTGAGGCGTGGGGACACGTCCACCAGAGCTTCATCGCACCCGAACCGACCGAGGAGGTGCGCGCGGCGTATCTCGCCTTGGAGCGGGAAGGATGGCGCCGTATCGAGTACTGGCTGACGGTTCTCGCTGAGGAAGGCGCGCTTCCCAGGGAAGACCACGCACGCCGGGTGAGGTTCCTGCTCACCGTCCTCAACGGGCTCTCCATCGAACGCGCCCTGCCCGCCGAGGACTCGATCCTGAAGTCCGAAACCGACACTCTCTACACGGCTGTCGACTGCGTCCTCAACGCCCCCACCGCATGAGCGGGCATCCCGTGCCGGTCCCGCCCATCCCGATCGCCGTACAGCGGCCATTGATTCGGAGTCGAGCCAGAGGAAGCGATCCGCCGTCAGGGCCTCGCCACGAGCACGGTGACCAGGGTGTCGCCGTCACAGTCCGGTATCTCGCGCAGCGTCCAGCGACCGATCAGGCCCTTGCCGGCGAAGTTCGACTCGGCGTCGCGGTCCTCGACCTCACCCTCCTTGAGGGTCAGCCCGGCCGCCGGGTAGGCCCGCTGCATGAACGCGAGGGTCGAGCGGAAGTCACCCGGTGTCACCGCCGTGACCACCAGGCGACCGCCGGACCGCTCCTCGGAGCCGGTGAGCACGGCGTCGGACGGCAGCGGAACCTCGCGCGGGAGCGCGGTGGGCCGCGGCACGGCCGTCGCCGCGTCGGCGCAGACGAGAGAGGCGGCCGGGGATTCGGCCCGGGGCGCCGCCGCGCCGGGCGCGTCCGGATCGCCGAGGTCCGTATCCCCGGCGGTGCCGCCGCAGCCGGTGAGGGCTGCGGCGGCGGCCAGCACGAGCGCAGCCGCTCGGACGCGGATCACTTCTTCTTCGCCTTCCCCGTCATGACCGGGTCTGAGGCGGCGAACAGCGACTTCCCGCCGCTCTGCCGGGCGATGGTGGCCAGCGCGTCGAAGTTCTGCGCGCCGCCGGTGGCGCAGGCGCCGGTGCATCCGTCGGCGTACCCGACGAGGACACGGCCCTGCTTGTCGAGCTGGACGTCCATGAAGTCGAGCAGGTTCCGGTCGGTGCCGCAGGTGGTGCCGCCGGTGCAGATCGAACCCTTCTGCACCGCGTCGTTCGGCGTCGCGTCGGTCAACGACCAGGTGCGCCCGCCGTCGTAGGTGACGGTGACGTACAGGTGCCACGCGCCGGTGAAGGTGGTGGCGTCCTGGTAGTTGCCGCCGGTCGTCGTACCGAGGAAGGCGAACGCGGCCCGGTCGGGGTCGCCGGCGACGACGGCCGGGAAGACGACATTCTTGACGCCGAGGGCGGCGCCGACATCCTGGTCGCTCTCCCAGGTGCGGCCCTTGTCGTGCGAGACCGCGACGTGGGCGTGGCCGTCGGCGTTCTGGTAGCCGAAGTAGACCGTGCCGTCCGAGCCGATGCCCACGGACGGGTCGGTGTCGGCCGGCAGGCTGGTCGGCACCTTGCGGACCTGCCAGGTCAGACCGTTGTCCTCGGAGACCGCGACCGCCTGGTTGCCGCCGCAGCCCTTGTTGGGTACGTAGACCGTGCCGTCCTTCGGGGAGACCTTGACGTGCCCGTGCAGGCCGCCGCAGTCCAGCAGGGTGTACATCGGCACGGCCGGGCCGAAGGTGAGCCCCCCGTCGCGACTGGTGGCGCAGAGCGCGTCGGCGATGTCCTGCGAGCAGTAGTAGACGGCATTCGGATAGAGCGGGGTGCCACCGACACCGTTGGGCGACCAGCGGCCGCCGCCGACGGTCTGGTGGTCGACCCCGGAGTTGATGCCCCCGCCCTGCGACGGGGTCCAGGTCTCGCCGTCGTCGTCGGTGACGCACATCAGCGAGGTCTTGCCGGCCAGTTGCGACTCGAACGTGCGGCCCGTGTCGTGGTCGGTGAACAGGATCGGGTCCAGTGAGGCGTTGGCCGTGCACTTGGGCAGGTGCGCGCTCCTGTCCTCCCACGCCGCCGTGGCGGGGGACTTCGTGTCGTCGAAGGAGACCCGGTACGTGTCGGTGTACGCCTGGTACATGACCTTGCCGGTCTTCCAGTTGACCCCGATCGACGGCTCTCCGGCGTCGTGCGCCCGCGGCAGCGTCCCGGGCGCCGGATAGTTGGTGAAGGCGGCGGCACCCACCGGCCCGGGCGCCGGGGCGGCCGGCTTCGCCGCGAGTTCGGCGGTCGCCGAATAGCTCTCGCCCAGCGGGGCGAACGGCACGATCCGCACCGTGTACCGACCGGCCACCGGCGGCACGACCAGGGTCTCCGGGTCGGCCGTCGAGGCCGCCTGGCCCACCTCCGCGCCGCTGCTGTCGTACAGGTAGACGTCGAAGTCGGCGGCGGTGTCGGCCCAGCTCACCTTGACCTTCAGGTCGTTGCCGGCGTCGTAGCCGGCCGGGACGTCGACGGTGAGCGCGTAGTCGTCACAGGGCGCGGCGGCGTTGCACGCCAGCGCTCCGGCCGTCGCCGTGGCGTTGGGCACCGCGAACGGCCCGGCGGTCCAGGCGGCCGTCGGGCTGGTCGACGACACCGTCCCGGCGCCCGGGGTGGCCGCCTCGGCGGCAGTCACTCCGCCGACCGCCAGCACCAGCAGCGTCGCCGCGGCGAGCGCCACCCCACGAGGCACCCGACTCTTCGTGGCACGTAGCTCCATGACATCCCTGCCCTCCCCGGCCCCGACATGCGCGCGCCGATACCACTGTCATCGTTCGCGGCGCGCCAGACGTAACAGCGAGCCCGGACAGGGGAGCGGGCATCACTGGCGGAACGGTGCGGCGATCAGCGGTAGCACCGCCAGGCGTAGGGATCGCCGGAGTCCGATGTCCGTGCGTGGACGTCCGGTCCGTACGTGTCAGGGCGTACCCCGGCGGCCGATCACTCCGTAGGAGACACTGTCGCGGTGGCAACCGTGCGCCCGGTGCCGTCGTGTGCGGTAATCGTCGGTGGCCGGCGAGAGCTCCAGACCACGACCAGGTGACCGTGGTACGGGACGGGTAGGTGGCGGCCGTTGACATGCAGTTCCGCGACCCCATGGCCGACGAGCACGGCCGACCCGTGCACCCATCGCGTGCCCCACGGCAGCAGGGGATCGGCGTCGTGCACGACGCCGGCGCTCCCATTCAGCGCCACCTGGTACGGCGCGAGGTCGTCCCGGGCCCGCTCGAACTGCCCCGCAGTGGGGTCTTCGCCGTCCGACGATCCGCCGCCACCGAGCGTTCGCCAGGCCCCGTGGTTGTCGAGGACCAGCAGATGCGTCTCGTCCCAGTAACAGCCCACGCCTCGGCGTAGGAACCGGGTGGCGGCGACATCGCCGTCCACGTCCACCGCGACCGGCGCGAAACGACGGCGCCGACTCAACCGCACGGGGCCGTCCGGCAACCCTGACATGATCAGCCGCAGGCTCTCGGCCAGGACGTCGTACGCCACCCGCCGACCGTACTCGAGCCGGGGCACGGATCGATCGTCAACGGGTCGGGTCCGTCCCGGCCTCCGGGCGTGGTCGATCCGCCCCGGACCGTGTCATGCTGCACGCACCCCGACGGGAGGACGACGATGGCTGCTGGCGATGCCGTACAGGTGCGACCGGCGCGGCGGTCGCTGCGACCGCTGATGTCCGGGGCGACGCTCGTCGCGGTCCTGGCGTTGCTGTTCGGCCTGCCGTGGTGGACGTTGACGGTGGCGGCGCGGTGGCCGGCGCCGGTGGTGGCCGCCGGCACGAGCGTGTTCGTCGTCGCGCTGGCCGCGTTCCCCGCCCTGATGTATCTCGGACACGGCCGCCGGCGCCTGGACGCGGCGGCCCGCGCGGGGGACACACTCCTGGGCCTGGTCTGGATCCTGTTCGTCTGGGCGCTGATCGGAAACGTGGCCCGGCTCCCGCTGGCCGCCGCGGGGGTCGCCGATCCGGTGCGGTCCCGGGCGGTGGCGGTCGGCGCGGCGGTCGTCTCGGTCGTCCTGGCCGTCTGGGGGTACGCCGAGGCGATGCGGGTGCCCCGGGTCCGGCGGGTGGAGGTGACCGTCGACCGGCTGGGTGCGGGCCTCGACGGGGTCCGGGTGGTGCTGCTGACCGACACCCACTACGGTCCGATCGACCGGGCCCGCTGGTCCGCCCGCACCATCGAGGTGGTCAACGGGTTGGCCCCCGACATCGTCTGCCACACCGGCGACATCGCCGACGGCACGGTCGACCAGCGCCGTGCGCAGGCCGCGCCGCTCGGTGCCGTCCAGGCCCGGCTCGCCCGGGTCTATGTCACGGGCAACCACGAGTACTACGGCGAGGCGCAGGGCTGGGTCGAGCACATGCGGGCCCTCGGCTGGGAGCCGCTGCGCAACCGGCACCTCGTGGTGGAGCGGGACGGCGCCCGACTCGTCGTCGCCGGGGTGGACGACGTGACGGCAGCCTCGTCCGGCGTCGCCGGTCACCGGGCCGACCACACCGCGGCGCTCGCCGGCACCGACCCGCGGCTGCCCGTGCTGCTGCTGGCGCACCAACCCAAGCAGATCGGCGACGCGGTGGAGGCCGGCGTCGACCTTCAGCTGTCCGGGCACACCCACGGCGGCCAGATGTGGCCGTTCCACTACCTGGTCCGGCTCGACCAGCCGGTCGTCCAGGGCCTCAGCCGGCACGGCCGGACCCAGCTCTACACGAGCCGGGGGACCGGTTTCTGGGGTCCGCCGTTCCGGATCTTCGCGCCGAGCGAGATCACCCTGCTCACCCTCCGTGCGGGATAGCCCCGGGCGGGCCAACGCCTGCCCGCCGCCACTCGAAGGTGACGCGCTCATCCGGGTCGTGTTCCCCGGGCCGAGATACGCCCGCATGCACTCGATGCCAGGTCTCCCCGGCCTTCCCACTCCGGTAGTCGCACCTCGCGTCCCGGGGGTGGTAGGGCTGAAGCCTGCTTTCCGCGCGGGCAGGCATCCCGGCCGGGAGGTCGACCGCGGCACGCGTCAGCGCTGACGCCGCACGCCACGCCGCAGCCCGGCCACGGGCCGGTGTCGCGCACGGGTGCGGCGCTCGCCCCTACTGGGTCGTGAGTGGCCGAGGGCCGGTGGTGGACCGCGGTCAAAGGCTTGATGAGGGGTCAATGGCGCCGTCCATCGGGGTCGAGGGCAGAGCCGTCCTCTGCCGGCCCGGATGAGCGGCGGGTCAGGAAATATCTCCAGTCCGACGGTTTCCACCCCGACCGGGTGGAAAAGTGGCAAGTAAGGTCACACCGCCAGTGTCGGGAAGATGCCATGCAGATCGGTTACAAGCTGTCCAGCGAGGGGTTCGGGCCGCACGACCTGATCCAGCAGGCCGTCCGGGCTGAGCAGGCCGGCTTCGACTTCGTCGAGATGAGCGACCACTTTCACCCCTGGCTGGACGTGCAGGGGCACTCGTCGTTCACCTGGACGGTGTTCGGCGCGATCGCCGCGCGGACCGAGCGGATCGGCCTGGCTACCGGGGTGACCTGCCCGACCGTGCGCTACCACCCGGCGATCATCGCGCAGGCCGCAGCCACCCTGGCCATCGTCTCGAACGGGCGCTTCACACTCGGCGTGGGCGCGGGGGAGCGGCTCAACGAGCACGTCGTCGGGCAGGGTTTCCCGAGCGTACGAGGACGTCACGAACGGCTGCGGGAGGCGCTGGAGATCATCCGGCTGCTGTGGCGGGGCGGCTACCGATCGTACGAGGGAAAGCACCTGCGGTTGGAGGACGCGCGGGTGTTCGACCTGCCCGACGAGCCGCCGGTGATCGCCGTCGCGGCCAGCGGTCCGGTGTCCGCGGCCATCGCCGCCGAGTACGGCGACGGCTTGTTCGCCACCGAGCCGAAGCCCGACCTGGTCGAGGCGTACCGGCGCGGCGGCGGTGACGGGCCGCGCTACGCGGAGGTGCCGGTGGCGTGGGCGGCCGACGAGCAGCAGGCCGTACGGGCGGCGTGGGAGACCAGCCGCTGGGCGGTGACCGGGTGGAAGGTCATGAGCGAGCTGCCGAACCCGGTCAACTTCGACGCCGCCTCCCGCACCGTCACCGAGGACGACATCCGCCAACAGTTCGCGGTCGGACCCGACCCGGAGGTCCACGTGGCGGCGGTGCAGAAGTACGTCGACGCGGGCTTCGACCACCTGGTGCTGCAGAACGCCGGCCCCGATCCGGACGGTTTCATCGACTTCTACCGCGACACCCTTGCCGAGCGCCTCCGCGGTCTCGGCTGAGCATCCGGCAACAACCGAAGCCACCGATCAGGAGTTCACCGTGAAGGCTGTCGTGTACCGGGGACCACGCGAGGTCGCCATCGAGAACCGTCCCGACCCCACCATCCAGGCCCCGACCGACGCGATCATCCGCATCACCACCACCAACATCTGCGGTTCCGACCTGCACATGTACGAGGGCCGCACCTCGGTGGAACAGGGCAAGATCCTCGGCCACGAGAACATGGGCGTCGTGCAGGAGGTCGGGGCGGCGGTGAGCCGCATCCGGGTCGGCGACCGGGTGTGTGCGCCGTTCAACATCGCCTGCGGGACGTGCCGCAACTGCGTGCACGGGTGGACGAGCTTCTGCCTGCGGGTCAACCCGACGGAGGGCGTCGACGGGGCCGCCTACGGCTACGCCAACATGGGCCCCTACGACGGCGGGCAGGCGGAGTACCTGCGGGTGCCCTACGCCGACTTCAACCTGCTGCACCTGCCGCCGGGCGACGAGCACGAGCAGGACTTCGCGATGCTGTCGGACATCTTCCCCACCGGCTGGCACGGCACCGAACTGGCCGGGCAGCGCCCGGGCGACACGGTCGCGGTGTTCGGCGCCGGACCGGTCGGGCTGATGGCCGCGCACAGCGCGCTGATCAAGGGGGCGGCGCGGGTGTTCGTCGTCGACAAGGAGCCGGACCGCCTCGCCATGGCGCAGCGCATCGGCGCCCTGCCGGTGAACTTCGCCGAGGGCGACCCGGTGCAGCAGATCATGGACGCCACGAACGGACGCGGCGCCGACTGTGGAGTCGAGGCCGTCGGCTACCAGGCCCACGACCCGTCCGGCCAGGAGCACCCGGAACTCGTCTTGGACAACCTGGTCAGCGTCGTCCGCTCCACGGGCGGCATCGGCGTCGTCGGTGTGTACGTGCCGCAGGACCCGAAGGGGCCGGACCCGCAGGAGCGGGAAGGTCGTGTCGGCTGGCAGTACGGCACGTTCTTCACCAAGGCGCAGCACATGGGCACGGGCCAGTGCCCGGTGATGCGCTACAACCGGCAGCTGCGCGACCTGATCATCGACGGGCGCGCCAATCCGTCGTTCCTGGTGTCGCACGAGCTGCCGCTGGACCAGGCCGTCGAGGCGTACGGGCACTTCGACCGGCGTGACCAGGGTTGGACCAAGGTTCTGCTGCACCCGGGCCAAGGGGCCTGACCACCACCACCACTCACCTCGCTCGCAGGCCCGGTACGCCTGCTCAAGGACCCGGCAGTGCTCGTGCTTGCCGGCGGGACCGGCGCTTCCCGCTGCCGCATCGTCCTGGACAGCGACTGCGAGCAACCGGCCCGGGCGAGGGCTGCCAGCGGCTGCCGCGTGGGGGCGGTCGACCGAGACGGGAGACGGTTTGGCATGCGGGCAGACGAAGGGCCAAGCTCGTTGCGGGTGACCTTCGACGGCCACGGTAGTACGTGAACCACTTGGGATCACCTGGGCGGACACGACGCGAGGCGTCGGCCGACAGGTCAGGGCCGGCCCGTGTCTGCCGTTCGCCGGCACACCCCGGGGCGTCACTGTCGTCGACCTGGGCCGTCGCGAGAACAGCTACGTGGGGGTTCCTCGACTCGACCGGGCCGATGCGGCGGGAGAGGCGGCGGCCAGGAGGGTGAGCGCGGCGCGACGGGCGTGCCCGTCCGTGCTGGCCGCGCCACAGTGGTCGGCGACGACCGTCGCCCCCTCGACCAGCATGAGCAACTGCCGGCCCAGCACGTCCGGATCTGCCGCTCCGGCGCGGGTGGCGATGCCGGTGAAGAGTTCGAGGTAGCGGTCGAGGTGGCGGCGGGTGATCGAACGTACCGCCTCGACATGGTGCTGGGCGGCTGCGTTCACCATCGCGCAGCCGCGAAAGACGGGCTGCTGGTACCACTGCTGAAGGGCGTCGAACACGGCAGCAAGCTGGGCTGCGGGGTCATCCCCGGCGGCCGAGGCGGCGTCGGCCAGCCAGCGTGACACCCGTTCGCTGCGGGCTTCCAGGACTTCGCGCACGAGCCCGTCCTTCGTGCCGAAGTGCCGGTAGAGCGTCTCCTTGGATATTCCGACGCTGCTGCACAGCTCGGCGACGCCGACACCGTCGAGCCCACGCTCGTACAGCAGGACCGTGGCCGCGTCGAGGATGGTGGCGCGGGTGCGCGCCGGATCAAGCGTCGAACCCTTGGTAACCGGCATGCCGTAGATGATACCGATCGGTTCGATCAACTGTTAGCATGCTTGATCGAACCGATCGGTTCGTACTGGAGGTGCAGTGTTCGGACCATCAGCGCGGCTCGCCCTCGGCACCGCCTCGGCGCTCGGGCTCGCCCGCTTCGCCTACGGGCTGCTGCTTCCCGCCATGCGCGACGACCTGGGCTGGAGCCTTGCCGAAGCCGGGACCGTGAGCGCAGCCAACGGGCTCGGCTACCTCCTCGGCGCACTGGCGACCGGCCCCGTCGTACGCCGGCTGGGCATCGCGACCGCCTTCCGGCTGGGGATGATCCTCACCGCGACGGCACTGGCCGCCGCTGCGATCAGCAGTGCGTACCCGGTGCTGCTGATCGCCCGGGCCGGCGCCGGGGCGGCCGGGGCGGTGGTGTTCATCGCCGGCGGTGTGATCGCCTCACGCATCGCCATCCGCACCTCGTCGGCCGCGCCCATCACCATCTACTTCGCCGGCACCGGGCTGGGCATCATCGTCAGCGGTGCGACGGTTCCGCCACTGGGACAGCACTGGCGCGTGGCCTGGGTCGTTCTGGGCATGGCCGCCGGCCTGGCAACCCTGGTGAGCTGGACCGCGGCGCGCACGGACGAAGAGGGCGCTGCGGTCCCGGCCGGCCGGGCGCGGGTACGTCCACTGTCCCGGACCGCCGTGGCATACGTGCTGTTCGCCGCCGGTTACATCACCTACATCACCTTCCTGTCCGCGTACCTCGCCGACCGGCACACACCTGTCGCACAGGTCATGCTCATCTGGACAGCGCTGGGGCTGGCCGTCGTGGCCGCACCCGCACTGTGGAGCCGGCCCATCACCAACTGGCCCGGCACCCGAGCCCTCGCCGCGTTGCTGGGCGCTCTGGGCGTCGGGGCGGCACTGGCCCTGCTGGCGCCCTGGCCACCGGTCATCCTCGCCTCCGCGATCATCTACGGGGCGACGTTCATGGGCGTTCCCGCCGCCGTCACCGCGCTCATCAAGAGCGCCACCCCGCCGGCCGACTGGACCGGCACACTCTCGGCCTTTACCGTCCTCTTCGCTGCTGGTCAGACGGCCGGCCCCTGGATCGCCGGCGTCCTCGCCGACGGCACCTCGGCCGCGGCCACCCTGGCGTGGACCGCGACCCTCTGCGGCACAGCCGCCGTCGTCGCCGCAACCGTGCGTCCGCAGCGTTCCGCGCGAGCAACCCCAGCGGGCGGCCCAGCGCTCGAGGACAGGGCGCCCGATGCCACCCCCCGGTGCTGAAGCTCAGGCACGAGCCGGCTGTCAACCCGGCAGATCTGCAGACAGTCCACGCGACAGAAGGAGTACGGCGATGGTCACCTTCGTTTTCATTCCCGGTCTGTGTCACGGCGGTTGGTGCTTCGAGGAGCTTGCCGAGCAGACGCGCCGCCGGGGACACCGGGCCTACCCGTTGACGTTGACGGGACTCAGCGAGCGGAGTCATCTGCTTCACGGAGGGATCAACCTCGACACCCACATCCAGGACGTGACCGGCGTTCTGGAAGCGGAAAAGATCGAGGACGCGGTGCTGGTCGGCCACAGTTACGGTGGGATGGTGATCACCGGCGTCGCGGACCGGATGCCCGAACGCGTCCACGCTCTGGTGTACCTGGATGCCATGGTGCCGCAGCACAACGACTCCTGTTGGAGCCTCGTCACCGACCGGGAACGCCAGTGGTACGCGGACGTGGTGGAAAGCGGCTACGCGGTACGGACGCTACCCTTTTTCGACGCGCGGGCCACTCCTCATCCGATCGCCTCTGTGCTGCAGCCGCTCCGGCTCACCGCGGACCCCGCGCGAATCCAGCGGAGGGTCTACGTGTACGCGGCGGGATGGGACGGCCCTTCCCCGTTCACCTCCACCTATCAGCGACTGCGCGACGATCCCTCGTGGACGACCCACGCCGTGGCCGGCGGCCACAACCTGATGCGCGACGCACCGGAGGAGCTGCTGAACATCCTGCTGCAGACCGACGAACCTGCTGATCGTCGCGTCGCCGCAGCCGTGCGCCCCGCGAGCACCGCCTGACCGCGGCCCGCGGGCCCAGAATCCGGGGATGCCAGGATCCCAGCCGTCGTCGCCAGGACGCGTTCAAGCGTTCTGCGGTCTTGTCGGCGGGGGACCGGTTGGTGGCTATTCCATTTTCGGGCGTCGGCGGCGCGTCGACGGACGTATCCGCCACCGGAGCAGGAGCGCACCGCCGAGAATGACGACGCCGATGAGAGCGTCCACGATCGTTGGGAGAGGGCCGCGCTGCGGGCGACCAGCGTTCCGGACGGTCAGGTCGGACAGCAGGCCGGAGGCGAGGTGCAGGTCGAAGAGCTGGCAGCTCTGGGTGCCCAGCTCGCAGGTTCGACCGGTGGCGAAGGCGGACAGGGTCCGCCGTGTGCCGGCACCGAGTTGCACCTCCAACAGCGACGCGTGACCCGCGTCGTCGATGGTCGCGACGATCACGCTGCTCGCCGAGCGCCAGCCGAGTAGTTGTACGACGTCCGAGACCGGTGCTGGTGGTGTCCGGACCCCGGCCACGGGGACGAACTGAACGTCGCCGACCTTCCACAGGAAGACACCATGACCGGTGTCGCCGCCGCTGTTGCCGGTGAACGGCCCGTCCGAGAGCCATGGCACGGTGGCGAGGAACGTGCCGTCCGGCGACCAGCCGACCTCGGCGGCCAGCTCGCGTCCCGTCGGGATTGCCACACTGCCGAGCTCACGGCCGTCGAGGGCGACGAGGTGAGCCGTCTGACCGACCTGTACGGCGAGCCGGCGGCTGTCCGCCGCGAAGGCCGCTGTCCACGCCGGCCTGATCGCCGGCACCTCGGTGCTGGCCCCGGTCGACAGATCGAGCAGCCGCAGCGTGCCGGTGCGGGCTACCTCAGCCTCGACGACGTTGCCGGTGCCGAACTCACCGGAGCGGGTGAGGGGGGCGGCGCTGTAGGCGACGTAACGGCCGTCGGGTGACCAGGCCAGCAGCCGTACGCCGACCGGACCTCCGAGCGGGATCGACCGGCGCTTGCCCGTGGCCAACTCGATCAGGACCAGGTCACCGGTCGCGCCGCGATCGTCGCCGAGTAGCACGCGGGTGCCGTCCGGGGCGAGCAGTGCCGACGGTCGGTCACGCTCGTCCATGGCGTCGACCCGCCGGTACGTGTCCCCGTCGGCCCCGACGACCAACGACTGGAACATGTTGAACGTCTCGCCGCTGCCATAACCGTAGAGGGCAATCGCGCGGCCGGGCGGAGCCGACGTGACGGTGCTGGTGAACACCGAGTACCCGGCGAAGCGGTCTGGCAGGCTCGGCGTGGTTGCCGGGGCTGCCGGCCGGACGGGGAGCGGAACGCCGGGCACGATCAGAGCGGCCAGGATGAGCACGGAAGCTGCCCATACCGTGGTGGTGGCGATGCGGTGGCGCCGGACCGAGCGGCGGGCCCGGGTGAGCACGGTGTCCAGATATCCGGGCGGCAGCGGCGGTGGATCGTCCGGCAGGGTGGCGAACAGTTCCCTCATGGCGTGTCCACCCCTCCAGGCACGTAGTTCGGCAGCAGGCGGCGCAGCGCCGCGATGGCATACGAGGTCTGGCTCTTCACGGTGCCGGTCGAGCAGCCCAGCGCCGCGGCGGTCTGCGCGACGTCAAGGTCCTCCCAGTAGCGCAGGACCAGCACCGCGCGCTGCCCGCGAGACAGTTTCGTGAGCGCGGCCAGCAGGTCGACGCGGTGTTCGGCACCGGCCAGCGGCGTCACCGGGGGCGCAGTTACGTCGGCCACGGGACGGACCCGGCGGGTCCAGGATCGCTTTCGCTCGGCCAGGTAGGCGTGGACCAGCATCGCTCGTACGTAGGCGTCGACCGACTCCGCTGTCGACGCCTTCCGCCAATGCCGGTACAGCGCGACGAGGCACTCCTGCACCAGGTCGTCCGCAGTTGTCCACTGCCCGCACAGCCGGTACGCCAGCCGTCGCAGCCATGGCGTGCGTGCATGCACGTACTCGACGTACTCTCGTTCACTCCGCAACCCAGCCTCCCACCAAGACTAGGAGTGGCCCGGGGCTCATTTCGGTTGTGCGTGGGGGTGACCGGAGTGGAACGGCGGTCACCTCCAGGCTCATCCGGTCACGCTGATCCGGGCCTTACGCACTCATTTCGACACGAGCGACCAACCGCAGCGTGCCGCTGGTCGGTGCGCCCGTGCGCCGCGTCTGCGGATCGCCTGCCGTGCGACCCCCGACCAGCATCAGCAGCGTCGCCGCGAATGCCACCGTCCTCCTGCTGCGCACCTGCGCCCCGTTTCGGTTCACCGGACGATCAGCTTCGGAGCCGATCAAGGTCTTGGTAGCGCCGGCAGACCCTCGGGACGGCCGGCAGTGGATGAACACCGGGTGTCGTGACGTGCCGGTCCGGCTTCCGGTGGGCGACCAGCGTCCTCCAGTTCCTAGATCTTTATCGGGGTGGCCGCTCCGCCACAGTGGCCCATCACGGCATAGCCCATCGTGTAGGAGATCTCGGACCTCACGTCCTCCTTCGCCACGATCACGCCGACGAGGCCGTGCGGAACGGTGATGGTCGCGGTCTTCCCGCTGTCGACCCAGCCCAGGTGGAACAGCTGGTTGTCCTCGCTCGTGTAGAGGTAGATGCCGAGCGATCGCTGGCGGGTGTTCGTCACCTGGAGTTCCTTGACCAGTGGCGCGCGCGTGTCCCGGCCGACCGCGATCTGACGGGTGGTCTCGGTGCCGGCCTTGTTGGTGGCGACCGCGGTGTAGGTCGCGGTGTCCCCGGGCGGCAGGTCGTACACCGCCCGCCCGACCTCTGACGCGGCCACCACGACCTCATCACGGCGGATCTCGAGCCGCTCGGCGTACTGGGCCTGCGCCACGAGCTGGCGGCCCACGGTGCAGCCCGCGTCGGCGGACGGGGCGACCGCCAGACTCACGATCTCGGGGTACATCGGCGTCGCTTCGCCGATGCTGTACGGATACGGTCCCGAGCTGGTCTCGTGCTCCGGGTGGACCGGCCGTACGTGCAGTCGGTAGAACCGGCCCGGGCGCAGGCCGGTGAGTGTGGCGTCGTACGGCCCCGGGCCGACGCGCTCCGCGAAGGTGCCGGCGACCTCGTCCGCCCCGTCGTACGCGTCGACCAGGTACCCGGTCGCGATGGACGAGTCGGTCCACCGCATCGTGATGGTGGTCTCGGTGTTCGACCGGATCTGCACCTGCGGGTACGACACGAGCGGTAGCGAGGGCTTGAGGGACGTGCCACAGACCGCCGCGCCCTGCTCGGAGAAGTCGTTGACCGCGACGACGTTCACGCAGACCGCAGTACCTGGGGCGAGGCCGCTCTCGGTCCAGCTGCGGGCATCCCCGCCGAGCGTGGCCACCGTGTGCCAACTGCCGTCGAAGGTGCGCTCGACGCGGAAGCCCGACGCGTTGGCGTCGGCCGGGGTCCACTCGACGACGACCTCGGTGGCGCTGACGGCGCGAAGGCTCACCTGCGGGGTACCGACCGCCGCGGGCACGCTGTAGACCAGGCAGCCGAGCCGCGTGTTCGCCCCGGCGCCCTGGTTGTACGCCTCGGCGCAGACATTGTGCTCGCCCGGCACGGTCGACGAGGCCGTCGTCGTGTCGAACGCGCCGGTGCTGTCGGTACTCGCGTAGGTGGCGAGCCGACCATCCACGGTGATCGCCACCGTGATCGCGGCGGAGGCGTCCGGGTCGTGAACGACGCCCCGCACCCGGACCGAGTGACCGATGCGGGAAGCGCTGTCGAAGGTGCCGTACGGGTCCGGGTCGCCGGGATCCGCGGATCCCGGCGTCGGCGGCGCGAGCACGCTCACGCCGGTCAGCGCCGCCAGGGCGGGCGCCAGGGCTCGGCGCACGGAACTACGCATGATCAGTCCTCCTCGTGTGACGGTGCACCTGGGTGGTTCCTCGTTGGGACGGTGGGTGCCGCCGGGGCCGCAGCGCCCTCGCGTACCCCCTGCGAGTGCGGCTGCGGCACCGACGTCGCCCGCGCGGCGGGAGGGTCGGCTGTGGTCCCTGCGTCTCACGCGCTTCGCGCTGGCAGGCGACGGTCACGCCGCCGGTACGGTGACCGCCAGGACCGTCCAGTTCGAGGCGGCGATGCTGGCGAAGGTGCGACCCGGCAGGGTGACCACGGTCGGGGTGTTCACCAGGGCTGCGGTCGTCCCGATCCCGGCCATGCCGTACTGGTTGTACCCCCAGACCAGGACCGAGCCGTCGGCTCGCACCGCGTACGTCATCGGCGAGTTGTCGTTGTCGACATCGATGATCTTCGGCTCTCCGGCCGGCTGGGCCAGCTCGGTCGGCACCGTCAGGCCGCCCGACACGCCCAGTGGGGTGAGCTGGTTCTGCGTGTTCTCGCCCCACAGGTACACCCGGCCGTCCCCGGTCAGGGCAGTCACCGCCGAACTGATCGAGATGTCTGCCACGTCGCTGCCCGGGCCGAGGTTGGTGACCAGGGCTGGCGTGTAGGGGGAGGTCGGCGTGTTCTCCGGGCCGTACGGCCGGCCGAGCGCACGCCCGGTGCCGCCGCAGGAGAGCACCGCGCCGTCGCCCCGCCGGAACAGGGCCACCCCGCCGGCGACCGCGATCTGCCGGATGTCGGTGAGCCCGGCCACGGGGGTCGCGTACTGCGTCACGCCTGACAGCGTGCCGTCACACTTCACCGAACCCCAGGCGGTGACAGTGCCGTCGGCCATCAACGCGTACGTCACCTCCCACCCGGACTCGACGTCCACCACCCCGGTCAGCGGGGTCTCCGGCGCGGTCAGCACCCGCTCCGGGTAGGCCCGGACGTTGGCTGTCGACCCGTCGCCGAGCTGCCGGTTCACGTTCGAACCCCAGGCGACCACCGTCCCGTCGGCCAGCACCGCGGCGATCGCGCTCTCCATGTGCACCGAGACGTCGACGACATCGGTGAGCGTGCCCGTGCCGCCGATGCCCACGACCGGTGCCGGGGCGTACCGCGTGATCACCGTCGTCGAGCCGCTGCCGAGGGCGGCGTTCATGTTGTATCCCCAGGACAACAGCCTCCCGTCGGTGAACCGGGCGTAACTGGCCCGCCCGCCGCTCTGCACCTGCACGACGCCGTCCGGAAGGACCGTCTGCCGCGGAGTGTTGTACTGGTTCGTCGGCGCACCGGAACCGGCCTGGCCGAACATGTTGCCGCCCCAGCCGTACGCGGCACCCGGCTGGAGGCCGCCGGCCGCGCTCGCTACCGGGTGCAGCGCCAGCGCCGCACCGACCGCGACGACGGTGCCGGCGATGCCGAGCAGTGCCCTGGACCTGGTCATATCCCTACTCCTTGTCTGGAAGCCTCGTCCGCTCGACAACCGCGCCGCGCCGGACAGCTCGAAGCGTGCGGGTCCGGACTTGCCGCCGACCTGACGCGCGACTTGCGTCGACGTGTCGCTGGCGCGACACATCGGTGCAAGTCGCGCCTCACCGCGATCGCACGCGGTCCTCCCGCCACAGTCGTCTCGGATGAGCGGGTGGGGTGGTTGGTGCACCGTGCGGCGGTCGCCTACCGCCGCGGCGTCGAAGGCGAACGTTCTTCCCCTGGCGGCGCCGGGAGGTCCCGCCATCCGGTCGGCCCTGCTCGGCCGACCTCTCGGGACGGCCACCCCGACCGGCCACTGTCCGGAATGCGACGGTGCAGACCAGGCCCGGCTGCGTGCGGTACGTTGCCGATGAGCGCCGCCAGCAGTGTCGCGCGGGGACGGTCATCTTCACGGCGGAGGGCGGGTGCAGGCGGACAACGGGCTCTCGGTCTCGGTACTGGGCGAGTTTCGCGCGCGCCTCGGTGAGCAGGCGCTGGATCTCGGTGGGCCGCGGCAACGGGCGGTTCTCGCCCTCCTGCTCGTCGCGCGCGGCGAGGTGGTCCCGGTCGGCCGGCTGGTGCACGCGCTGTGGGGGGAGCAGGCGCCGTCGAGCCCGCAGGGCGCGTTGCAGGCCTACGTCTCACGCCTGCGACGACGGCTGGAGCCTGGCCGGTCCGCCCGGTCCCGCCAAGCGGTGATCGTCAGCGCAGGAGCCGGCTACGCGGTGCGCCTCGGCGACGACGCCGTCGACGCCTGGCAGTTCGAGCGGCTGATCCGTGAGGCCGGTGCGCTCACCGACCCGAACGAGGCTGCCAGGGTGCTGGACCAGGCGCTCGGGCTGTGGCACGGGCCCGCGTTCGCCGACTATGCCGGCCAGCCCTGGATCGAGGCCGAGGCGGCCCGCCTGACCGAGCTGCGCGAGGTGGCCCGCGAGCAGGTGGTGGCGGTCCGGCTGGCACTCGGTGAGAGTGGCGTCCTGGTGCCGGAGATCGAGACGCTGGTCGCGGAGGATCCGCTGCGCGAGGAGCGGTGGCGGCTGCTGGTTCTCGCGCTGTACCGCGCACATCGGCAGGGCGATGCGCTCGGCGCACTGCGACGAGCCAGGCAGGTGCTGGCCGAGGAACTCGGTGTGGACCCCGGTCCGGCACTACGCAGGTTGGAGGCGGACGTGCTGGCACAGTCTCCCGACCTGGACGCGCCCGCGCCGCCGTCCGTACCACGGTCCGGCTCCGCGCCGGACCCGTCGGTCCCACCCGTTCATGCCGACAACGGGCTGGTCGACCGCGAGCGGGAGCTGAGAGTACTCACCGGTGGCCTGGCCGACGCCCTGGCCGGGCACGGGCGGTTGGTGCTGATCGAGGGACCGGCCGGCATCGGCAAGAGCCGGCTGCTGGCCGAAGCCCGCCACACGGGTAGGGCTGGCTTCCGTGTCCTGTCAGCCCGGGGCAGCCGGATGGAGAAGGAGTACGCCTTCGGTGTCGTACGCCAGCTCTTCGAGCCCGTGGTGGCCAGTACCGCAGCCCTGTCCGGTGCGGCCGTCCCGGCGCGGATCGTGTTCGACCTCGCCGCGCACGAACCGCAGCAGCGGGCCGAGGACGCCTTCGCGGTGCTGCACGGGCTGTACTGGCTGACCGTCAACCTGTGCGCCGAACGGCCGCTCGTGCTGACCGTCGACGACCTGCAGTGGTGCGACACCGGCTCGCTGCGCTTCCTGGCCTACCTGGTGCGCCGGCTGGAGGCACTGCCCGTGCTGATGGTGGCCGCGCTGCGTACCGGGGAGCCCCACACCGACGACGCGCTGCTCACCGAACTCGCCCACGACGAGGCGACGGTGCGGGTCCGCCCCGCCCCACTGACCGCAGCCGGCTCGGCCGACCTGGTACGCCGCCTGCTCGGCGAGTCCGCCGACGCCCGCTTCGTCGCCGCCTGCCACCGGACCACCTCCGGCAACCCGCTGCTCCTGCGCCAGCTCCTGCACGCCCTGCAGACCGAGGGGGTACGCCCGGACGACACGCACGCCGACACCGTCGCCGAGATCGGCTCCCGTGCGGTGTCGAGCAACGTCCTCATGCGCCTGGCCCGGCTACCCGAAGCGGCCACCGCGACCGCACAGGCCGTGGCGGTCCTCGGGGCGGCCGCCGCGCTGCCGGCCGTGGCAGCGTTGGCCGGGCTGCCCGAGGCCGAAGTGCTCGACGCGATCGCCGCGCTCGTGCGGGCCGAGGTGCTGCGCGACGAGTATCCGCTCGGTTTCGTCCACCCCCTCGTCGGCGACGCCATCTACCGTGACCTTCCGCCCGGTGACCGCCAGGTCCGGCACGAACGGGCGGCCCGGGTCCTGGACGCGGCCGGCGCGAGCGCCGAACAGATCGCCGCGCACCTGCTCCAGGTACCGTGCCGGGGCGCGCCCTGGGTCGTCGAGGTCCTACGCCGATCGGCGGCCACGGCGGCGGCCCGAGGAGCGGCCGACGCGGCAGCCACGTACCTCGCCCGGGCGCTGCAGGAGCCACCGCACTCCACCGACAAGCCGGCAGTGCTGCTGGAGTTGGGTCGGGTCGAAACGCTGGGCGACGGCCCGGCCGCAAAGGAGCACCTGCGGCAGGCCTACGAGACGCTGACCGACGCCGAGTCGCGCGCCGCCGCGGCACAGCTGCTCGCCCGTACCCTCGTCTTCGCCGGCGAGGTCGGCGAAGCCAGCGCGTTCGCCCGGTCGGCCGCTTCGACGCTGCCGGCCGACCTGCACGACGAGCGCCAGGTCCTGCTCGGCGTGCACCGGATCGGCGGGTACATCCACGGCCTCGACCCCGCGCTGTGGCGGTGCGGGCCCGAGCCGGTGGTCTCCGGAGACGGGCCGGGCGCGCGGATGCTCGCCGCCAGCCTCGCGTGGGAGGCGGTCATCGACGGCGAGGACCGGGCGCGAGCGGTCGACCTGGCCCGATTCGCCCTCGCTGACGGTGTGCTCCTGGACCACGACAACGGCCTGCTGTGGGTGGTGGCCGGGATGGTGCTGGAGATGGCCGACGAGGACACGTTCCCCTTCTGGGACGAGGCACTGGCCCACGCGTACCGGGGTGGCTCGCTCTTCGCGGCGCTCGCCGCCCACCTCTGGCGTGGCTACACCGAGTGGCGCCGGGGCGACCTGCGCGCCGCGTACCACTCGGTGACGCTGTCCGGCGAGCAGTCGGCGGTGTGGGGCTCCATGGTCGCGTCCCCGTACGCGGATGCCTTCGCGATCGGGATCCTGCTCGACACAGGCGACCTCGCGCAGGCGCGGGCGCTGGTCGAAGGGCTCCGCGACCGGCCGCGGTTCGGCGACGGCGCGCGCTTGTTCGCGGAGGCGCATGCCCGGGTGCTCCTGGCGGAGGGGCGCCCGGCGCAGGCACTGGCCGCCCTGGAGTCGGTACAGCACGTGCACGAGGACGTTCTCAACCCGGTCTGGCGGCCCTGGCGCTCGAACCGGGCGCAGGTGCTGGCCGCGCTGGGACGACGGGACGAGGCGGTGACACTGGTCGAACAGGAACTGCGGCTGGCGCGGGCGTGGGGAGCGCCGAGCGTGCTCGGCCGTACCTTGCGTATCCTCGGAGAACTGCGTGGCGGCGCGGCAGAGCTGCGGGAGGCGGTACCTCTGCTCACCCGCGACGGGCTCGAACGGGCCCGGACACTCGCCGCACTCGCCCGATTGGTACCCGAGCCCGAGGCCACCGCCTTGATGACCCGGGCGTACGAGCTGGCCCAGCGCTGCGGCGCCCACGGTCTGATCCGCGAGGTCGGCGAGAGCCTCGCGCGTGCCGGGATCGAGCCTCCGGCCCCACCCGCCGGGATCACGCTGACCAGCGTGGAGCGACGCATCGCCGCGATGGCGACCGACGGGGCCGACGAACGGCAGATCGCCCAAGCGCTGTTCGTCACGCCAGGCGCGGTCCAGCAGGCGCTGCGCACGGTCAGGGACCGGCTGGGCGTCCGCTGAACGCGGCCCGCCCGGTGGCGTGAGATGCGCGGGTCGCACCGGCCGCTGACCCGTGGTGTACGGCAAGTCAGCTGCAAGCGGGTGCGCCCACTCTCACCACATGACTGACCACACGCACCACCGCGCCGTCGTCGTCGGCGCGAGCATCGGCGGGCTGCTCGCAGCCCGCGTCCTGAGCGAGGGCTTCGCCTCGGTCACCGTCGTCGACCGGGACAGGCTGCCCGGCCTCGAGATCGGGCGTCGTGGGGTACCCCAGGGTCACCACCCACACGCCCTGCTCGCCAGAGGCCGCGAGATCCTCGACGAACTCTTCCCCGGGTTGACTGCGGACCTGGTCGCGCGTGGCGCCGTACCGGTCGACGTGCAGAACGACGTCCGATCGTACCACGACGGGTGGCGGCTGCGGCAGGCGCCCTCTGACCTGCACGGGGTGTCGGTGAGCCGGCCAGCCCTGGAGGAGTACCTGCGTTCCCGGGTCGCCGCGCTGCCGGGCGTGGTGCTCAGAGCCGAGTCTGAGGTGACGGGCCTGCTGGCCGACGACACCCGGTCCCGCGTCACCGGGGTACGCGTGCGGGGTTCCGCATCCGGCGCGGTGGAGTTGCCCGCCGACCTGGTGGTGGACGCGACCGGGCGCGGCAACCGCGGCGCGACCTGGCTGACCGAGCTCGGGTACGAACCGGCGCCGCAGGACGAGGTCGAGACGAACGTGGTGTACGCCTCGCGGGACTACCGTCGAGGTCCGTCCGACAGCGACGTCGCCGGCATCGTGGTCGGCCCGACGATCGCTGTGCCTCGCGGCGGCGTTGCCCTGGCTGCCGAAGGCGACCGGTGGATGGTGACCCTTTACGGCATGGGCGAGGACTTGCCTCCGGCCGATCACGAGGGCTTCACCGACTTCGCCGCGCGACTGCCGGTACCGGAGCTCCACCAGCTGCTCCAAAAGGTCGAGCCCGTCAGTGCGATACGCCGGATGCGGATCCCGACGAGCATCCGGCGCCGGTACGAGCGGCTGGACCGGTTCCCGGACGGGCTCATCGTCTTCGGGGACGCCCTGTGCCAGTTCAATCCGACGTACGCGCAGGGCATGACGGTGGCGGCGAGCGAGGCCGTCGAGCTGCGGGAGTCGCTGCGGGACGGAGACCGTGACCTGGCGAATCGGTTCTTCCGCCGAACCGCCCGAGTGGTGGACGTCGCGTGGAACATGTCGACCGGTGCCGACCTGCGCTTCCCGTCGGTACGAGGACATCGCCCCCCGCGGGTGCGATTTGTCAACGCGTACGCGGCCCGGGTGCAGGCGGCTGCCGCGGTCGACCCGGTCGTCGGCAACGCATTCCTCAGCGTCGCCAACCTGACCGCTCCACCGCAGAAGCTCTTCTCCCTCGGCATCCTGGCGCGAGTCCTGCGGACCGGCCGTCCCGCATCCGCCACGCCGGTCGCTGACACGTCTCTGGCGGCGCGGCCCTGAGCGCGTCGGCCGGCAGCACGCCCTGCCCCACTCCCTGACGACGGCTGTTGAACGGTGCTTCTCACTGTGGTCCGGGTGTCTCTCAGCAGCCCGTACTCGGCGTTGTCCGTTGCGTCGTGGGGCGGTCCCAGATGTGCTGCCTGACTGACCGGTGGGGCAGCCAAGGCCGGAGGGATGGTCGCTGGGGGAGTGCATCCCGTGCCCTCCGGCCGGTCCGCAAGGGGCCACCCTCAGACGGCGATGTCTGTTCCTCCCTGAAGTGGGCGGGGCTGTCGGTGGTCTCTTCGACTGACGTGTGCTGGTGTTGCTCGGCGCGTCGGCGGCCGGCCTGGGTTTTTGGCGGTCCAGCCGGCGACGACGGCGCGGTGGGCGCCAGCTTCGAGTGCCGCCCGACAGTGACCATTTTCGCGTCGCACTCGGCGCACGCGGGTCCTGTCGGCGTGATCGGGGCAACGGTTGGCATGCCGGTGTGGGCCTGGTCGAGGAGCGTCGCGATGGTGTGCCGGCGATGGCTTGCCCGCGCCTGCGAGGAGGACGTGCCGCAGCCGGAGACCGCGACCGCGAAGGTTCGATCGAGATCTACAGCCTCTCATGTCGCGCCGGTACTCGGGACGGATCCTCGAACGCCGCCCGGCTCGCCCGGCCGACCGTCCAGCCCGTCGAGTTTGGTGGTGATGACACCGGTGTCCTGCCCGGCGAACGTCTCGAAGAGGTCGCGGGCTCGCTGCCAGTGCAGCCGGGCTCGAGCGGGGTCGGCGAGGGCCAGGTGCGCGTCCCCGAGGTGGTCGAGGGCGTACGCCAGCGGCAGCATGACGCCGTTCTCCTCGCTGGCCTGGACAGCGGCCTCGAGGTAGGTGACGGCGGCGCGGTATCGGCCGAGCCGGTGGAGCAGGGTGCCGAGGCTGTCGAGCAGGTACGCCTTGCCGGCGCGGTCGTCCAGTCCCTGATGCAGTCGGAGCGCGAGGCGGCAGTGCCGCAGCGCGTCGTGGTACTGCCCCAGCTCGGTGTGCAGGGCGGCGAGGTTGTTGTGGGTGCGGGCGAGGCCGACCCGGTCGCCGACGTCGGTGTAGAGCCGGTGGGCCCGTTCGGTGTGTTCGACGGCTCGTTGGAGTTGGCCGCGGTGGCTGGCCATCACCCCCAGGCCGCTGTGTACGCGGGCCTGTCCGGGCCGATCGCCGGTTTCGATGAACAGGTCGAGGGCGCGGGCGAAGTGCCGGTCGGCTTCGGTGTGCCGGCGTTGGGCCGCACAGGCGGCGGCGAGGTTCTGGTGGGTGTGTGCGGTGACCGCCGGATCGCCGATGCGTTCGGTGAGCCGCAGCGCGTGACGCTGCAGGTCGCGCCACTGGCTCCGCCACCCCTGGGCTTCGTAGTAGCCGGCGAGATGCCAGCTGAGCTGCCATGCCTGGACGGGCAGGTCGAGTATGGCGGCTTGTCGGGCGGTGGCCGCCAGGGCGGCGTGTTCGGTACGGAACCAGGACAGGGCCTGTTTCCGGTCGCCGATGGCGACCCGCGTCACGTCTGGCGCTGGGGGCGGCATCGACGGCAGGTCGCGGAGTGGGTCGAGGATGGCCGTGGCGGTGTGCGCGGTGCTGAGGTAGTGGGCGAGTAATCGGCCGACCGCCGCGCTACGCTCCTCGACCGGGTCGTGGACGCGGAGCAGTTCGGCGGCGTAGGCGCGGAGCAGGTCGTGGGTGTGGTACCGGCCGGGTCGGTGTTCGTCCGCGAGCCGGGCCGCGCACAGCTCGCCGAGGGCCCGGCGGGCCGCGTCGGGTGTGGCTCCGGTGAGACTGGCCGCGACTGGCACGGTGAGGTCTGGGCCGTGGTGCAGGGCGGACAGCCGGAACATCCTTTTGGTGAGGGTTTCCAGGGCCAGGTAGGACCAGGAGAACACGGAGCGCAGGTCGGTGCGGGGGTCGCGGCCGGCGAACCCGTCGAGACCGGCGTCCCTGGTGAACAACTGGCCCGCCAGCTCGGTGAGGCTCCAGGTCGGCGTAATGGCGGCCCGCGCGGCGGCGATGGCCAGCGCCAGCGGCAGGCCGGCGCAGTGATCGAGAATGCCGCTGGCCGCGTCGCGTTCGCGGTCGATCCGGTCCCGGCCGATCTTGCCGGCCAGCAGGCTCTCGGCGGCGGTCGGGTCGAGTGGCGCCAGCGTGACCGGGTGGGCGCCGTCCGCCGCGACCAGGCCGGTGAGATCGTCGCGGCTGGTCACCACCGTGCGGCAGCCCGGCGCGGCCGGCAGCAGCGGGCGGACCTGCTCGGCGTGGCGCGCGTTGTCCAGCACGACGAGCAGGCGTCTGTCGCTGATCGTGGTGCGGTACAGCGCCGAACGGGCGGCGAGCTCGTCGGGCAACCGGGTGGCCGGTACCCCGAGTCCCGCCAGCAGGGTGCCGAGTGCCTCGACCGGATCGACGGCGTTGCCTGTCGGGTCGAAGCCGCGCAGGTCCAGGAAGAGGACGCCGTCGGGGAACCGGCCAGCCGTCCGGTGTGCCCAGTGGACAGCGAGTGCTGTCTTGCCGATCCCCGGTGCTCCGGTGATGGCGACGACCCGGGCGTCGGTGCCGTCCAGCGCCGCTTGTGCGCTGTCTCTGCCGGTGAAGCCCAGCACGGCGGCGGGCAGTTGCGCCGGGGCGACCGGGCGCGGGCCGACCGGTACGGTCGCTGGCCGGGCAACAGCCGTCACCGGGTCGCCGCGAAGGATCGTGGTGTGCAGGTCCTGGAGTTCCCGTCCTGGGTCGGTGCCCAACTCCTCGGCGAGCCGGAGCCGGGCCGTGGTGTAGACGTCGATGGCCTGGGCGCTCCGGCCCGCCGCGTGCAGTGCCCGCATCAGGGCCGCGACGAGCGGTTCGGTCAGCGGATACTCCCCGGTGAGGTGGGTGAGCGGGGTGACGAGGTCCGTACCGTTACCGAGCCGCAGCTCGGTCCGCGCCCACGCCACGACCGCGTCGAGGTGCTGCTGGCGTAGGACGTGCCGGGTCTGCTCGACCCACCGGCCGGAGATGCCGGCCAGTGGCTCCTCCCGCCACAGGTCGACCGCCGCCCGCAGCAACGACACCCGGTCTCGGTCGTCGGTGCGGGGGGCACGGGCCTGTTCGACCAGCCGCCTGGCGTGATGCAGATCGACGCTGGCCGGGTCCACGTCGATGGCGTAGCCGCCGGACTGCCGGACCAGCCGGGGCCGGCTCCCGTCCGGGCCGCCGGTCCTGCCGAGCAGGCCGCGCAGGCGGGAGACGTGAGCGTGGAGCGCCTTTCGGGGCTGTGCCGGTGGGCGGTCGTCCCAGACCCGGTCCACCAGGGTGTCGGTGCTGACGGCGACGCCGGCGCTGACGAGCAGGGCGGCGAGCACCTTCCGCTGTTTCGGCCGACCAAGATCGATCTGTTGGTCCTGGTCCCAGGCCGTCACCGGCCCCAGCAGGCGAAAGCTGACCATATCCGCTCCGACGTATCGCATGGCTTTTCTTCGATATTTTCAGGGATACGGGGTAGGCCCCGGCACGGCAAGGTTTCGGCAGCAATTCGACAGCCGGTCCCGTCCAGGATCGATCCCAGGGCCGCGGAGGTCGTGGCGTGAGTCGATCGAGGGGACGGGGACAGATGCAGATGATGCGAGCGGACCGGGCCGGGTCCGGCCTGGGACGGCGGGGGAGGGTCGCCAACTGGCGGAATGTGGTGCGGGCGGCTCTGATGGCGGCCGCGGTGCTGGTGGCGGGGCTGATCGTGGTGCCGCAACCCGCCTACGCGGGTGACTGGGGAGGAGCGCCGGTGACGGAGACCAACAAGGACGGGCGGAAGGAGCAGTTCTGGGTCGGCGGTGACGGGGCGGTCTGGCACCGTTGGGAGTCGAGCCCCGGCTCGGGGTACACCAGTGGGGACTGGAGCCTCGGCGGGAGGGTCTCCAGTGGTGTCGGGGTCAGCCACAACCAGGACGGTCGCCTGGAGATCTTCGGCCGGGCGGCCGGTGGCGACCTGAACCACAAATGGCAGCTCACGCCGGGTGGCGACTGGAGTGGTTGGGCATCGCTGGGCGGCGCGCTGAAGGCGTACACGGGGGTGTACGCGGACTACTTCTCCAACAACGGCGGCACCATCCGCGTGAAGGTGACCGGCGTCGACAACGCCCTGCACTACAAGTGGCAGGACAAGCCGAACTGCTGCTGGCGGGACTACTGGCAGTAGGCTGGCCCGCCCGGTGACGGGCTGGCGCAGCGGGTGGGGCCGGCACCGCACAGTGCCGGCCCCACTCGGCTTGTCGGCCTCGGCGACGCGGTCCAAGGCCAGCATGAACCGCCGGTACGGGCCGACCGCGACCCGCCAGCGCCGGGCCAGCACCTCACCGGCCTGGGCGAACGGTCAGGTCGTCGCCAGTTGGCCTTGCATCGGCTGTCCGCGCCGGGCGGACGATGCGAGCGTGGAGTGCCGGGCTACTGCGGAGGACTCTGCTCCGCGTCGCGCAGACCAGCGCCGACCAGCACGCCGGTGGTGATCGGGACGTGGAACGTCGGCGTCGTGAGTAGCCCGTGCCAGGTTTCGAACGGGGTGGTGAGCAGCAGCCGGCAGGCCTTGGTGAGGCCGCCCAGGCTGCTGACCAGCCCGCATTCAGCATGTCGACCCTGCGACCCGCCGCGCTGCGCGCGTCCCGGCCACCGCTGTCCTGACCACCTCCTGACGCGCGGACGCCCGTTGCGTCACCGATTCCCGGCCCGATGTGAGCATTCCGTCGGTCCGGGGCGGACGGCCGGTGCCGTCCGTAGCATCTGCGTCGCTTCAGGAGGGAAGACGATGCCGAACGCCGCACGCCCGTACGCCGCCCTGGTCACCGCCATGGTCCTGCTGGCCGTCACCGCCTGCGGTGACCGGGGCGGGACGTCCGTCGCCGCGCCGGCCGGCGCGGCCGGCTCGCAGCCGGCTGCCGCCGGGCCACGGGCCGGGACCGCCTCACCGCCCGCCGCCGGCGAGGGCACCAGCGGCCTGGGCCGGGCCCCCGTCACGAGCACGAGCCCCACCCGCGCGGGCGCCACCGCCGGCTCGCGCTACCTGCCCGTCCCGGCCAGCCGGTCCAAGCTGACCTGGCCCTTCGCCGCCGGCAGCATCTGGAACACCCCCATCGGCTCCGGCGCCCGGTACGTGCCGGTGCGGATCGGCTCGAAGGGGCTCGGCACCGACGAGGACTGGTTCGTGGTCACCTCCGCCCGGGACCCCCAGGTGCCCACCTACCGGTACGCCTCGTTCACGAAGGGCCGCTGCACCGGGAGCATCCCGCAGCCGCAGGCGCAGTGGCATCCGGAGCTGGGCCGCCCCGTGCGCGTACCGAAGGACCTGGTCATCCCGGACGCGACGACCACCCCGTACGCCACCCCGAACAACTCCTCGGCGTTCCTCGACCCCGACGGGCGCACCCTGCACCAGTTCAACGTCACCGCCCGCTGCCGCCCCGGCGCCCCTCTCTACGGCTACCGGGTGGCGAAGCAGGACATCTACGGCGACGGCATCAACGGCGGCCACCTCGGCTCGGGGCTGTCCAGCATCGGCGGCAGCATCCGCGAGGGTGAGCTGACCGGCGACGGCCCGATCCGGCACGCGCTGAAGGTCGACCTGTGGGGCAACTGGCTCTACCACGACAGGGCGACCGGTGGCTTCCGCTGGCCGGCCAGCCTGGCCGACTCCGTGGCACCCACCGACTACAAGGGTCGCAGCAAGGCCCTGCGGATGGGCTCCCTGCTGGCGATCCGGCCGGATGTCACACCCGAGCAGTTGAAGATCACCGATCCGGTGGCGCTGAAGATCTTCCACGCCCTTCAGGACTTCGGCGCGTACGTTGTCGACACCACCGGCTGGGACTACAACACGCTCTGCGTGGAGATGTCGGCCAAGACGGAGTTCCAGCGTCGCCACGGCACGGACATCTCCCGGTACCGGCCCCTCCAGGACGCCGTCAACCGGATGCTCGGCGTCATCCAGGTGGTCGACAACAACTCGCCCGGCACGATCGGCGGGGGCGGCACCCGCCGTGCCCCGGCCGCGCCCCCGATCCGCGACTGACCGGCGAGCCGGGCGCGCCCCGGTCGGCGGGACGCCGCGAGCCTCACCCCGGTGCGCGTCGCGCCGTGACGCGGGACGCCGCGAGCCTCACCCCGGTGCGCGTCGCGCCGTGACGGCGGTGGGACGTCCGTGGCCGCCCCGGGAGCGCGCGCAGCGGCGGCGCGCTGCCGGGGCGGCGGTGATCAGACGCAGTTGGCGGTGATCTGGTAGTCGGCGAGGATGACGCCGTAGCCGCCGCCACTCTGCCAGTTGCCGTCGCGGTAGGTCACCAGGCAGGTCTTGCCGAACTGCTGCTCGTAGGCGTGCATGCTCGCCTCGGCGTTGGCCTGGGCGCGGAGGAGCGCGTCCTCGATGGTGTTGCCGGGTCCGCCACCGATCACCGCTGTCGAGTAGCCCGAGAAGTACTGGATGTTGGCGGCCTGTGCCGGGGAGGCGGCAGCCGTCGCCGCCGTGACGGCCAACGCCGCGGCGGCGAGGGCGGTCATCGTCCTGCGGGTCCTGGTCATGAAGGTCCTCCTGTCGGGGTCGGTGACTGCGGCCGGCGGCGGCGCGCACTCGTGCCGTCGGTCGGCGGAAAAGGCCACAGCCTCACCTTTCGCCCAGAAGCTATCGATCACGTCATCGCCTGTCAGTCCCCGATCGGTGACCTCTCTCGTGGTGGCAGGTGCGCCACCGGCACGGGGCCGACCGGTGCCCGCCACCGGGCGCCGGGCCGCCGACGGCTGAGCCGGCCACCGGCGGGTACGTCAGCGGCCGGCCGTCGGGGTCAGGAGCCGTCCGCCGGATGGATGTCGTAGGCCTTGTCGTCGCGGACGTGGAAGACGCACTCGGCGCCGGGCAGGCACTGGCCGTGGTGCACGGCCCGAGCCGGGTGGTAGCGGAAGTCGCCGGGACCGAGGTAGTGCGTCCTCCCGCCGACGACCCACGTCATCGTGCCCGCGACCCCCACCACGTCCTCGGGACTGGAGGGGTAGTACGGCGCGAAGACGGTGCCCGCCGTGAACCGGAACGTCTCGTCGCCGCGCCGGGGACGGGGTCAGGCGGGGGCGGTCGGCAGCAGGATCTCCACCCGGGCGCCCCCCGCCGGTGCCGCGTCCATCGTGATCGACCCGCCATGTCCGCGCACCAGTGCCTGCGCGACGGCCAGCCCGAGGCCGCTGCCGCCGTCACCGGGCTCGGGGGAGCCGAGCCGCGCGAACCGGTCGAAGACGCGTTCCCGCTGGTCGGCGGGGACGCCCGGGCCGGAGTCGTCGACCGTCACCGCCACCCGCCCGGGACCGGCACCGACGGCGACCGTGACGCCGCCCCCCGGTGGCGTGTGCCGGATCGCGTTCGCCAGCACGTTGGCGAGCACCTGCCCGATCCGGTCGACGTCCACGTCGGTCAGCGCCGGCCCGTCCGGCAGACCGGTGAGCGTCAGCGCGACGCCGCGGGCCGCCGCGAGCGCCCCGTGCCCGGTGACCGCCTCCGCGACCGTCGCCCGCAGGTCGGTGCGGCGTCGGCGCAGGCGCAGCCGCCCGGCGTCGGCGAGGCTCAGCGTCCGCAGGTCCTCCACCAGCCGGGCGAGCACGTCGGTGTGCCGCAACAGCCGGGCCGGCTCCTGCTCGTCCCAGCGCAGCACCCCGTCGTGCAGCGCCTGGAGGCGGGCGGTGAGCGCGGCCAGCGGCGTCCGCAGCTCGTGGGCGATGGCCGCGCTGGTCACCCGCCGTTCGTGCTCCCACGCCTCCAGGGTGGCGGCCATCGCGTTGAAGTCGGTGACCAGGGCGCCCAGCTCGTCCCGCCCGCTGCGGACGTCGGCGCGGGCGGCCAGGTCACCGCCGGCCACCCGGCGGGCGGCGCCGCTGAGCGCGCGCAGCGGCCGGCTCAACCGCCGGGCCAGCAGCACCGCCGCCACCAGCCCGCAGGCGAGGCTGACGGCGACCACGGCGGAGAGCTCCCGGAAGCCGTCGAAGTCGCCGCCGGCCAGCGACAGGCGCCGGTCCACCTGGGACGCCACGTCCGGCGGCAGCCCGGCGAGACGGCGCTCGAAGTAGACCAGGGCCAGGTTGAGCGCGGCGGCCGCGGTGATCAGGGCGACGACGGCGAAGGCCAGGGTCAGGCGTACGCGGATGCTCCTCACCGCTGCTCCGGTGGCGGGGTGAGGCGGTAGCCGATGCCGCGGACGGTGTCGATGAGGCTGCCGGGGACACCCGCGTCGGTGAGCTTGCGCCGCAGGTTCGTCAGGTGGGCGTCGACGACGCGGTCCAGCGCGGCGGAGTCCGGCAGCACGGCCGCCCGCAGCTGCGCCCGGCTGAGCGTGCGGCGCGGATGCCGGGCGAGGTGCAGCAGCAGCCGGTACTCGGTGGCCGTCAGCGGCAGCGGTGTCCCGGCCACGACCGCCTCGGTGGCGTCCGGATCGAGCGTGAGCGGGCCGAGACGGATGAGGTCGCCGCCGCCGGCCGGGCCGCCGCCGCAGCGGCGCAGGACGGCGGCCACCCGGGCGGCCACCTCGGCCGGGTTGAACGGCTTCACCACGTAGTCGTCGGCGCCCATCCGCAGGCCGACGAGCCTGTCCACGTCCTCGTCGCGCGCGGTCACCATGATGACGGGCACGTCACCGTCGGCGCGGATGCGGCGCAGCACTTCGAAGCCGTCCACGCCCGGCAGCAGCACGTCGAGGACCACGAGGTTGGGGCGTTCGCGCCGGAACAGCTGCCAGGCGTCGCCGCCGTGGCCGGTGGCCGTCACCGCGTGACCGTCCCGCCGTAGGTAGGAGGCCAGTACCTCGCGCACGTCGGGCTCGTCCTCCACCACCAGCAGTCGGCGTACGTCCGGCACGCCCCCGATCGTAGGCCGGGCGTTCGGAGACCACGGTGACGTTCCGTCGAGATCCGGTGAAGGCCGATCTGCACGGGATCTCGACACGGCCTGGGCAGCCCCTGCGCACCGGCGGCCTAGCGTCCGGGCGGCTCCCCACCACGGGGAGCGGAGGAGGAGATGACGATGTCCCGGACAGCCGAGGTGCGCAATGACGCCGTGCCGGCCCGCGCCGCCGGTCGGCGCTGGCGCGACGGGGTGGCCCGCCGGCCGGTGGCCTGGTTCTGGGTGATCGCGGTCGCCATCGAGCTGGTGGTCATACCCGTCTTCCTGTTCAGCGGCGCGCAGGCGGGCCTCGACGCGGCCCTCACCGCGACGGGGACCGACTTCAACACCGACCTGGTCGGCGCGGTCCGCCTGGTGCTGGCCGACCCGCGGGCGCTGGCCGGGGTCGGCCTCTCCGTCGTGCAGGTCGCGGCGCCCGACCTCGCGGTCCTGGTCGTCGGGCTGCTGGCCGGCGGTGACCACCTGCGCCGGGTGGGGCGCCGCTGGCGGTGCTGGGCGCCGGCCGTCGGCCGGCGGCGCGGTCTGGTGATCTGGCTCCAGGTCACCGTCGTGTTCAGCGCCATGAACCTCGCCACGGCGGGCCTCAACGCCCTGACCGCCCGCGACAACGGCTTCGTGTGGAACGTCCGCCCGCTGCTCTGGCCGTTCCTGCTGGGCTTGCTCGTCGCCATGTTCCTCGACGGCGGGGCGGTCTTCGAGGAGAACGGCTGGCGTGGTTTCGCCCTGCCCCTGCTCCAGCGTCGCCACGGCCCGCTGGCCGGCTCGGTGCTGCTCGGCCTGATGTGGGCGGGCTGGCATCTGCCGGTCAAGTTCGACCTCGTGGGCTACGGGTGGGGTGCGATACCGCTCGTCGCCGTCCTCACCGCCAAGTTCGTCGCGCTGACCGTGGTCATGACGTACTTCTTCAACCGGGCCGGCGGCGCGACGATCCTGGCGGTCGCCATGCACGGCCTGTCCAACGACTCGGTGCGGCTCGGCGGCTTCGTCTTCGGTGACGGTCTAGGCGCCTACCTCACCAGCGAGGTCAACCTGCTGATCCCGTTGGCGGTCGTCGCGGTGGGCGTGACGGTGGCCACCCGGGGGCGGCTCGGGGTGCGCCCGGGTGGCCACCGGGAGGAGTAACCGGGCCGGTGGTCAACCCTGCTGCTCGCCCCACACCAGCATGGCGTCCAGGACGCTCCGCAGGCTGCGGCCACGGTCCGTCAGGGCGTACACCACGCGGGGCGGCACCTCCGCGTGGACGGTGCGGGTGAGGATGCCCTGATGTTCGAGGGCGCGCAGTCGGTCGGTGATGGTCTTGGCACTCGGCTCGCCCAGGGCGGCGCGTAGCTCCCCGAAGCGCCTCGGCCCGGTGAGCAGCTCGCGCACGATCAGGGTGGTCCACTTGCCGTCGAGGACGCGCAGGGTGCGTTCCACACCGCAGCCGCTCGCCGGCACCTCGGTCCAGTCGTCACCCGCTGCGGTGGGCGCGGTACGCGGATCGGCCGCTCGGGCCTTGGTTTCCATACGCACACTATGCGCGGTCCTGGGTACTGGTGCCAAGGAGGAACTAACGTCCGGGCATGACCTCGACCGAAATCCCGCCCACCGGCCCCCTCACCGTGGTGGTGCACGGCGCCACCGGAACCCAGGGCGCCCCCGTCGTACGCCGGCTCCTCGCCGCCGGGCACCGGGTCCGCGCCGCCGTCCGCGACCCCCGGCGGCTCGCCGCCACCTTCCCCACCGGCGTGCAGCCGGTGGCGGCCGACCTGCTCGACCCGGACTCGCTCCGACGGGCCTACACCGGCGCGGACGCCGTCGTCGTCCACCTCCCCCTGGTCTTCGCCGGGGAGCGGGCGGTGCCGCAGGCGGAGGCGGTGCTCGCCGCGCTGGGCGACGCCGCTGTCCCGCGCGCGGTGTTCAACACGGGCGGCCCGCTGGTGCCGGCGCCGGTCGGCGTGCCCTACCTCGACGCCCGCGCAGTCCTGGCGGCCCGGCTCCCCGACGTCGTTCCCGTCGCCGCCGTGGTGGGACCCGCCGGGGGCTACCTGGAGAACCTGTCGGCGCCCTGGTCGGCGCCGCGGGTCGCCGCCGGGGAACTGGCCTACCCGCTGCCCGCCGAGGTGCCGATGCCCTGGGTCGCCCTCGACGACCTCGCCGACGGCATCGCCGCGAGCCTCACCGTTCCGGCGCCGCCGGCGCGGCAGGTGATCGCCGGGCCCCAGCCCCTCACCGGCGACGCGGCGGCGGCCGAGCTGTCGGCCGCCCTCGGCCGGCCGGTGCGGTGGCGCACCATCGGCACCGACGAGTACGAGCGGATGCTCGCCCCGCACATCGGCCCGGAGGCGGCCGCGGGCATCGCCGGCTTCTACGCGCCGCCGCCGCCCGGAGCGCCCGCGCTGCCGGGCCCGGACCCGGCCCTGATCACGACCGGGCCGACGACCCTGCGAGCCTGGGCGGGACGGCAGTCCTGGCCTGCCGGGCCCGAGAGCTGAGCGGCTGCCGCCCCCGGGTCGCCGGGCGTACGTACACCCGGCGACCCGGACGGCGGCGCAGGCACCTCGCGCTGCCGCGCGTGTCACCCCTCGGCCGGCCCGCGCCCCGGTTCCGTCGGCACCGGCCCGGCCGGGAAGCGCAGCCGGAAGACGTTCCCGCCGCCGGAACGGGCAAGCACGTCGACGGTGCCCTCGTGGCTGGCCACCGTCTGGGCGACGATCGCCAGCCCCAGGCCCGACCCGGGCACCGCGCGGGACGTGTCCAGTCGGTGGAACCGGTGGAAGATCCGTTCCCGCTCGGCGGACGGGATCGTGGGCGCCCGGTCCGCCACGGTCAGCTCCACCGGGCCGCCGGGCGGACCCGTCACGGTCACCTCCACCGTCTGCGTGGGCGGGCCGAACTTGACCGCATTGTCCAGCAGGTTCACCACCGCCCGTTCCAGGGCGGCCGGCCGGCCGACGACCGCCGCCGGCCGGGTGACGAGCGCGTAGTCGGCGTACGGCGTCCGGGCCCGCGCCCGGTCCACCGCACCCGCCGCCACCTCCGCCAGATCCAGCGGTACCGGCGCCTCCTCGACACCGGTCGACCGGGCCAGGTCGACGAGGTCGGCCACCAGGTCGGACAGCTCGACGCTCTGCCGGTCCAGGTCCCGCAGCAGCGCGCCGCGGTCGGCCGCGCCGAGCCGGTCGCCCGCGTGGATCAGCAGCTCGACGTTGGTGCGCATGCTCGCCATCGGGGTGCGCAACTCGTGGGCGGCGTCCTCGATGAGGTCCTGCTGGGCCCTCCGCGCGCGGCCCAGCGCCGTCAACATGCGGTTGAACGCCCTCCCGAGCTGCCCCACCTCGTCGTCGCCGTCCACCGCGATCGGGTGGTCGAGATCCTGGGTGTCCGCGACCCGGGTGGCCGCCCGGGTCAGCCGGTGCACCGGCGCGAGCCCGGCGCGCCCCATCACCCGGCCGGCCAGCGCGGCGGATGCCGCGGCCCCCACGACCAGGACGAGCATCACGACCCCGATGTGCCGCAGCGTGGTGTCCGCGTCCCGCAGCGACCGGGCGAACTGCAGCGTCGAGCCGTTGACGCCGGGCACCACGAGCACCCGGAACCGGCCCGCCGGGACGCTGGTCGTGTAGCGCGCCGAGGAGACCCGGCCGGCGGCGACCGCCTCCTCGCGGGCGCCGAAGGGCAGCGGCGCGATCTGCGGGCTGGTCAGCACGGTGCGCCCGTCGGCCAGCCGGGCCCGGATCTGCACGGCCGTGGGCCCGTTCAGCGGGCTGTCCGGGATGTCCGGGATGGTCGCCGGGTCGATCCGTGCCACCGGTCCCTGGGAGATGGTCCGCAGCTCCTGGTCGGCCTGGTCGATCAGGGTACGGCGCACCGCGAGCCAGGCCAGGGCGCAGACCAGCACGGCCGTGCCGGTGACCGCGACCGCGACGATCAGCGCGAGCCGGGCCTGCATCGACCGCCGGCGCCGTCTCACGCGTCCTCGCGGAGCACGAAGCCGACGCCGCGGACGGTGTGCACGAGACGGGGGGCACCGGCCGCCTCCAGCTTGCGCCGCAGGTACCCGACGTAGACGTCGAGACTGTTGGAGGTGCGGTCGAGGTCGTAGCCCCACACGAGCTCGAAGATCTGTCGGCGGCTCAGCACCTGACCGGCGTGGTCGAACAGGGTCTGCAGCAGGTTGAACTCCGTCCTGGTCAGCTCGACCGGGACGTCGCGCCACCGCACCCGGCGGGAGCGGCGGTCCAGCCACAGGTCGCCCACCCGGGCCGCGTCGGACCGCCCGGCGTCGCCACCGGCCACGCGGCGCAGCAGGGCCCGCACCCGGGCCAGCAGCTCCTGCAACGCGAACGGTTTGACCAGGTAGTCGTCGGCGCCGGCGTCCAGGCCCGCGACCCGGTCACCGATCGCGTCGCGGGCCGTCAGCATGAGCACCGGCGTGTGGTCGCCCATCGTGCGCAGGCGCCGGCACGTCTCCAGGCCGTCGAGGCGGGGCATCATGACGTCCAGCACGATCAGGTCCGGGGAGCCCGCGGCGGCCCGCCGCAGGGCGTCCTCGCCGTCCGCGGCGACCTCGATCGCGTACCCCTCGAAGCGCAACGCCCGTTCGAGGGCGTCACGGACGGCCCGGTCGTCGTCAGCCAACAGGACCTGGAAACGGCTTCTCACGAGGCAACCATAGGAACGGCCCGGCCCGGGGGCGCCGTTTTCTTAGGCAGTTCTTAGCGCGCGCTGGACCTGCTCTCACGGCCGCCGCCCAGGCTGATCCCATGCCACTCACGACCCCGGCCGGCCGGCCCGTCCGGCAGCCGCCCGCCCCGCCGCGGGTGACCGTGCTCGACGTCGTCATCCCGGTCCACAACGAGGAGAACGACCTCGACCCGTGCGTGCGGCGGCTGCACCGGTACCTCACCGAGACCTTCCCGTACGAGTTCCGGATCACCGTTGCCGACAACGCCAGCGTCGACGCCACCCCGCAGGTGGCGGCCCGGCTCGCCGCCGAGTTCCCGGCCGTCCGGGTCGTGCGGTTGGAGGAGAAGGGCCGGGGCCGGGCCCTGCACGCGGTGTGGTCGCGCTCCGAGGCCACCGTCCTCGCGTACATGGACGTGGACCTCTCCACCGACCTGGCGGGCCTGCTGCCGCTGGTGGCGCCGCTGGTGTCCGGCCACTCGGACGTGGCCATCGGCAGCCGGCTGGCCCGCGGGTCGCGGGTCGTTCGCGGCCCGAAACGCGAGGTGATCTCGCGCGGCTACAACCTGATCCTGCGCGGCACGTTGGGCGTCCGCTTCAGTGACGCCCAGTGCGGCTTCAAGGCGATCCGCGCCGACGTGGCCCAGCGGCTGCTGCCCCTCGTGCAGGACACCGGCTGGTTCTTCGACACCGAACTCCTCGTCCTCGCCCAGCAGGCGGGGCTGCGCATCCACGAGGTGCCGGTCGACTGGGTCGACGACCCGGACAGCCGGGTCGACATCGCGCGCACCGCCCTCGACGACGTACGCGGCATCTGGCGCCTCGGCCGGGCCCTGTCCTCGGGACGGCTGCCCATCGGCGAACTCCGCCACGACCTCGGCCGCGAACCCCTCACCCCGGGCGTGCCGGCCCGCCTCGGCGGGCAGCTGGTCCGCTTCGCGGCCGTGGGCGTGGCCTCCACCCTCGCCTACCTGCTGCTCTACGCGCTGCTGCGGCAGGGCGTGCCGGCCCAGCCGGCCAACCTGGTGGCGCTGCTCGTGACCGCCATCGCCAACACCGCGCTCAACCGCCGGGTCACCTTCGGCATCCGCGGCAGCGGCGGTGCGGTGTCCCACCAGGCGCAGGGCCTCCTGGTCTTCGCCCTGGGGCTCGGCCTGACCAGCGGCTCCCTGGCCGTGCTGGCCGCGGCCGGCGGGACCGGGTCGCACCTGGTGGAGATCACCGTGCTCGTCTGCGCCAACCTCGCCGCCACGGTGCTGCGCTTCCTGCTGTTCCGCTCGTGGGTGTTCCGCTCCGCGCGCTGACCCCGCCATCGTCGTCAGGAGTTCCCCGCACATGTCCTCGCTGCTCCACACCTCGTCGGAACACGCCACCGCGGCGTCCCGGCCCGTGCCCGGTCGGCTGCGCCGGCTCTTGCGGGGCCGCCCCGCCGAGCCCGCCTGGGCCCGGCCGGCGCTGCTCGTGCTGCTCGCCGCCACCGCCGTCCTCTACCTCTGGGATCCGGCGGGGCGGGGCTGGGCCAACTCCTACTACGCCGGCGCGGTCCAGTCGGCCACCCGCAACGGCACGGCCTTCTTCTTCGGGTCGGTGGACGCCGCCAATTTCATCACCGTCGACAAGCCGCCCGCCTCGCTGTGGCTGATGGCGCTGTCCGGCCGGATCTTCGGCTTCAGCAGCTGGAGCATGCTGCTGCCGCAGGCGCTCGCCGGTGTCGCGTCGGTGGCGCTCCTGCACGCCGCCGTACGCAGGTGGCACGGCCCGGCCGCCGGACTCGTCGCCGGCGCCGTCCTGGCCGTCACCCCGGTGGCGGTGCTGATGTTCCGCTACAACAACCCGGACGCCCTCCTCGTCCTCCTGCTGGTGCTCGCCGCGTACGCCACCGTGCGGGCGGTGGAACGCGGGCACGTCGGCTGGCTGCTGCTCGCCGGCACGGCGATCGGCGCGGGATTCCTGACGAAGATGCTCCAGGCGTTCCTGGTGCTCCCCGCACTCGCCGTGGCGTACCTGGTCGCCGCCCCGGTGCCGCTGCGGCGCCGGATCGGGCACCTGCTCGCCGGAGGGGCCGCGATGCTGGTGGCCGCGGGCTGGTGGGTGGCGGTCGTCGACCTGTGGCCGGCGTCCCACCGCCCCTACGTCGGCGGTTCGGAGGACAACAGCGTCCTCGGGCTGACCCTCGGCTACAACGGGTTCGGCCGGATCTTCGGTGGCGACGGCAACACGACGGCCGGCACCCCGGGCGGGGGGACGGGACTGCCCGCCGGGATGCAGCTGCCGGCCGGGATGGACCTGCCGGCCGGCGGCATGGGTGGTTTCGGCGGCGCCACCGGGATCGGCCGGATGTTCGGCGACGCCGTCGGCGGGCAGGTGTCCTGGCTGCTGCCGGCGGCGCTGATCACGCTGGTCGTCGGCGCCTGGCTCACCGGCCGCGCTCCCCGCACCGACCGGTTCCGCGCGTCCCTGCTGTTGTGGGGCGGGTGGCTGCTGGTCACCGCGACGGTGTTCAGCTGGATGGAGGGGATCTTCCACGAGTACTACACGGTGGCGCTGGCTCCCGCGATCGGCGCGCTGGTCGGGATCGGTGGCCGGGAGCTGTGGGTCCGCCGCGAGGGCATCGTCGCCCGGGTGGGCCTGGCCGCGGCGGCCGCGGCCACCGGCGCCTGGGGGTACGTCCTGCTCGACCGCACCCCCGACTGGCACCCGGAACTGCGCGTCGTGCTGGTCGCCGTGACCGTCGTCGCGGTGGCGGGGCTGCTGACCCCCCGCCGCCTGGCGCTCCGCCTCTCCGTGGTCGGTCTGGTCGCCGCCCTGCTCACCGGCCTGCTGGGCAACGCCGCGTACGCCGTGCAGACCGTGTCGTCGGTCCGCACCGGCCCGATCCCCACCGCGGGGCCCGGCGGTGGCCCGGCAGGCGCCGCCGGCGGGCAGGCGGCGCTGGCCGAACGGCTGGAGCAGATGTTCCCCGGTGGCCGCCTCCCGGCGGGCTTCCCCGAACCGCCCGGCGGCGCCGGTGGCCTGCCGGGCGCGGGCGGACGGGTCGACCCCGCGCTGGCGTCGCTGCTGCGCGGCACCACCAGCACCTGGGCCGCGGCGGTGGTCAGCACCAGCGAGGCCGCGCAGCTGCAGCTCGCCAGCGGCCGCCCGGTGATGGGGCTGGGGGGCTTCACGGGCAGCGACCCGGTGCCCACCCTGGCCGCCTTCCAGCGCCGCGTCGCCGACGGGGACGTGCGCTACCTCGTGGCGATGGGCGGCCCCATGTCCGGGATGCCGGGCGGTGGGTCCGTGGGTGGCCCGATGGCCGCCTCGGGGCCCGTCGCCGAGATCACCGCCTGGGTGTCGACCCACTTCCCGTCGAGCACCGTCGGCGGCCGGACCGTGTACGACCTGACGAAGGAGAAGAACTGATGGCCACCGTACCCAGGACGGCCTCTGGCCGGCGGATCCGCGCCGCTGCGGCAACGGTCGTGCTCGCCGGCCTGGTCGCAGTGACCACCGCCTGCGGGTCGGACGACGGCGGCGCCGCCGACCCCGGCGGGGGAGCCACCCCGTCCGGTGGCGCGCCGGCGAGCGCGGCGCCGTTCGACCCGTCGGCGATGCAGGGGTACGTGGACTGCCTGGCGCAGAACGGGGTGACGCTCGCTCCGCCCGGCGGCGCGCCGTCCGGTGGGACGCCACCGTCGGGCCTGCCGGGTGGTACCCCGCCGTCCGGCGTGCCCGGCGGACCGGGCGGTGGGAGCCTGCCCAAGCCGGAGGGCGTCGACGAGGCGACCTGGCAGGCGGCCCGGACCGCCTGCGCCGCGACGTTGCCGAGCCTCGCGCCGCCGACCTGAACGTCGGTCGGCTTCCGGAACGCGCCGCTCACCGACCGGCCGGAGGCCCGGCCCGGCCGCGCCGGAAGACCCGGGCGACGAGCGCTCAGCGCCGGGCGGGCAGCACCGCGAGGTAGCCGCCGCCGGTGGCTGCCTGCACCGGCGAGGTGGTGTGGAACGCGGGCCTGTCGACGCGGGCGGCGACCGCGGCCACGGGTCCGTTGACCGCGACGGCCTGCACCTCGCCGGTGCCGCCGTCGGTCCACGTCGTCCACAGCAGACGCCGCCGCAGATCCGGGGCGGTGACCAGCAACCAGGCGTCACCGCCGGCGTAGTCCTTGAGCCGGCGGCCGTTCATGGTCAGGTTGTCCCGGTCGGCGATCTGGGCGGCCGCGGAGCCGCCCACGTAGATGCGGCCCTGAGCGTCGGCGGCGAGCGCCCGTGGCTTGATGGTGTTGCCGCGGCCGCTGGTCAACCGGGTGACGAGCAGCTGACCGGCCTGGAGAGCGCCGCTGGCCGGGTCGAGGCGGGCGACGTAGGTCAGGTGTGCCGAGCCGGTGTTGAACGCCTGGGTGTACTTGTCGTAGCCGACGTTGGGCGCTTTCGACCCGGCGGAGCGACCGTCGGTCGAGAAGACCGTGTTGCCGCCCGCGGTCTCACCGGCGAGGTAGAGCCGCCCGTCGCGGCCCATCGCCAGCCGGTCGGCGCGGGCGTCGGCGCAGAGGCCGGCCAGGGCGCCTGCGCTGTAGTCGTAGCGCGTCCAGCGCAGGGTGCCGGCCTTCGTGTACGCCCGTACGAAGGGGATCTGCACCTGGTTGCAGGGTCCGCCGCTCTGGGTGAAGCCGGCGACGAAGACCAGCCCGCTGCGGTCGTCGACCGCGACGTCGTTGACGGTCCGCCCACCCAGCGCCACGGTCCCGGTGGATCGTCCGGCCGCGTCGTAGATCCGCACGGTGGTGCCGCCGAGGGCGGCGACCGTGCCGGAGGCGTCGATGGCGACCCGGGTGACCGCGCCGGAGGTCTTCCAGCGCACCGCCGTCGCGGTCGGGTCGAGCACCCGTACGCCCGAGTCGGTGGCCAGCGCGATGTCACCGTTGCTGCGACGTACGTCGAGGTCGGTGACGTCGCCGGCGACCTGGGTGGCGGACAGCAGCCGGCGGCCGGTGGCGTCCAGCCGCAGCACCGCTCCGGAGCCCCCGCCGGCCAGCCGACGTGCCTTCCCGACGACCGCGCCGGTGAAGTGGCCGCCCACGACGACGGTGCAATCGGGACCGACGTCCACGCTCGCAGCCACGTCCCCGCCGCCGGTGCCCAGATACCCGGCGCTGCTCGGAGCCGCCGACGTCGACGTGCCCGGGCGCGCGGCGCCGGAGCAACCGGCGGCGGCCGGCGGCGCGGCGCCCAACCCGGCCCTGCTGCCCGGGCGTGGCGTCGCACCCGCGGGAGTCGGCAGCCGCCCGGCCGTGGATCCCGACGCGGACACCGCCCCGGCGGGGTGATTCTGTCCGGTCTCGGCGTCCGCGGCGCACCCGCTTCCGAGCAACAGACCCACCAGCGCGAAACCCAGCATGCCGCTACGGCGACCGGTCACAGCCACGGAGCATCCTCTAGACAAGACGGGGGTGACGACGGCGCGAACGGCGCCCGACCCACCTTAGGTCACGGAGCAGACGTCGCCCCCACGGCGGTGAGGTCGGTGACGACCACCGGCCGCTCCCGAAGGCGTACCTCGCCCGCGCCGGTTCCTCCTTCGCCGGCATGCGGGACGCGCACGAGGTGGCCCATGTCCCGGTGGCGAAGCTGTGTGTCGATGTGACGCCGCGCGCAGCGGCAGACACGACCGCGTCGCCTGCCCTGTGGCGACGGTCGTCATTCGGGCGAGTACGGCGTCCGGTGATGATCGCCGGGAGCGGACGGCCTGTCCGGGTCGTCCTGCCTCAGCGGAGCCGGAGTGTCCGAGCGCTTCTTCGCTATCCGTCTCGGGAGGGGAGCCGATGGCGGGTTTCCCTTCCTCTTGCAGTTCCAGGGCCGGCTTCGCACGGTGCGACGCTCCTCATCGTCGGGTGACCCAGTCTCGCGAGGTCCACGGCAGCAGGCGACCAGCTTTCGGTTCTTCTGACCCTCGCTGGATGCAGTTTTCAGATTTCGCTCTCCGTGCGCTCCCGGGCGGAGTTGTCGAGCGGATGGGGTTCGGTACGACAGGCCGGGCACACTCCGCCGCCGGGCGGCATCCCGGCCTCAGACGACTCCACACAGTTCACTTGCCCCCATCGGCGCGACCGATCGGGGACACCGGCACCCGGGCAGCACCTCGGTCATCTGTACGTCGCTCGACGCTACGACCACAACAGCAATCGCCGTGCAGATCTGTCCACGACAGCCGACGCCAACGCTGAGAGCCCTAAGACGAACGTGATGTTCAGTGGCCCACAAAGGGGCACGACGGGCGAAGTGGCTCTCGATTGTCAGGCAATCAACAAGCGACGGTCTTTCTGCGGCCCCGGCCGGTACCGTCTGGGCCGCTCGCCTGTTCGACGGCTGAGTAGGCGGTCAGTCGGACGTGGCGCGGAGGTACGACTGATGGAGGAACCCGACAGTATGCACAGCAGAAATTCTGGACAGCGCGACCCGTCGGGCTGGTCCACGGAACACGCCGCAGCAGCGACGGGCGTGACGGGGCGGGGCGAACACGTCGACGGCGAAGACGACTCCACGGGTGCTCCGCCGCCCTGGCGCTCGACCTGGGCGGAGCTGGATCCGCGCTTCGCCGATCTGGACGTGATGCCGCCTCGGGTGGATCAGTGGGTGCCCCGGTCCAGAGGCACCGCCTCGTGGAGGCGGCCGGTGTTCCTCGCCGGCGTGGCCGCGTTCGTGGTGGCGATGGCGGCCGGCGCTCAGACGATGCTCAGCGGGTCCGAACCCCAGGAACCGACGGCCAGCGCCTGGTCCACGGCACCCGGGTCAGCTGCGCCGGTGGCCACCGAGCCGGTGCTCCCCGACGTCTCCCCGAGTGCGGCGGCTCCGTCGACCACTGCCCGGTCCATGCCGTCGGCGAGCAGTCGGGCGACAAGCAGGGCAGTGCCGGCCCCTCCTCCCGCCTCGTCGGGCGGACCAGGTCGAGCCGGTGGGCCGCGCACGACCAGCGGTACGCGCACGTCCGACCGGACGGGTTCCGGGCAGGTCAATGCCGAGGCCGAACGTTGGTCGCTGCAGTTGCTCAACGAGGAGCGAGCCAAGGTCGGCCTGCCACCTGTGGCGCAGAAGGAGGACCTCAGCCGGTTCGCCCGCAGGTGGGCCGAAGTCATGCGTCGGACGTCGTTCCATCACTCGGGGAGCGAACGTGACCACCTCGTGCGCCACAGGCGGACCGGCACCAGCGAGAACATCGTCTGGTGGAGCGACGCCGGTCTCAGCGCCGAGCAGGCAGCGCGTACGTTGCAGGAGATGTGGCGGAAGAGCCCCGGCCACTACCGGAACCAGACGACTCGGGAGTGGACCGAGGTCGGCGTCGGCCTCTACCACGACAGCAGCGGGTGGTGGGGTGTGCACGTCTTCTCGAACGGCTGACAGTCAGCCACCCAGTGGTGTCACGGTGACGAACGGCCGGCCCTCCCACCAGATGGCGTCGAGCATGATCACCCGGTCGCGGGAGAGGAAACGCACGAGCAGTCGGTCCGGGCTGCTCTGCTCGACGTCCACCGAATAGCCGGGGTTGGGCGTCGCGGAGCCGAGGATCATCTGGCCCGGGACGGCGCGAATCGTCGTCTGTCCGCCGGCGACCTCGAATCGGCGTACGTAGGAGGATGTGCCGTCGTCCTCCCTGACCTGCCTCCAGCCGTCACGGGCCGGCTGGTCGGCGGGCTGGCTGGATGGCCTGCTCGGCGGTCGGCTCCGGCGGGACGGCGTCGCGGTCGTCGGCGACGGCGCCGCCACACTCGGCGCAGGGCTCGGCGGCGGGGTGGGTCGAGCGTCTTTGACCATCTGACGCAGTTCGGCCTGCGTCAGCGTCTGCACCCGGTGTGGGACGGCCGCATCTCGTACGGGCCCCAGCCCGTACCACACCACGGCCGTGCTGGCCGAGGTGAACACGGCCCAGGCAGCCATGACACCGACAGTTCGCCATAAACGCACCCGAACACCCTGACACATCGAGAGGCTCACGTCATGCCGCTGGTGCTGATCGTCGAAGACGATCCTTCCGTACGACGGGCTCTCACCCTGGCGCTGACCAAGGCCGGCTATCTGGTGCAGCCAGCGACGACAGCGTTGGAAGCACTGAAGCTGACGATGTCGATCAATCCTTCGGTGATCGTGCTGGACCTCGGACTGCCGGACATGGACGGGGCCGACGCGCTGGTGATGATCCGAGCCGTCAGCTCGGTACCGGTGATCGTGGCCACCGCCCGCCGTGCCGAACAGGACATGGTGCGCCTGCTGAACGCCGGCGCCGACGACTACGTGACCAAACCCTTCTCCGCAGCGCAGCTGCAGGCCCGCATCGCGGCGGTCCTGCGTCGAGGCGGCTCCGCCACCCCCCGCCAGGACGTCGGTCCGACACTGCCCGAGATCGTGGAGGTCGGGCCGCTGCGCATCGATCCGAACACCCGCGCGGTGCTGTTTCACGGCAGTCCGATGACTCTGACCCGCAAGGAGTTCGAGCTGCTCCGCTACCTCGCGGAACGCGCGGATCGGGTGATCACCCGCGAGGAGTTGTACCTGTCGATCTGGAAACAGCCGCTGATGAAGGGCGACCAGACGCTGGCCACCCACACCTCCATCCTGCGGCGGAAGCTCGGCGAGTCCGCCTCCCGACCGGGCATGCTGCGCACGATCCGTGGTGTCGGGCTGATGCTGACCGACTCGCCTTGAGGACCCGGCTGGTTCGCGGCGCCTTGGCGGTCACGTCCATGGTGGCCATCGCCTTCCTCGTGCCGCTGGCGCTCCTGGCCGGGCAGATCGCCCACGACAGGGCGATCGCCGACGCCCGCGGTGAGACGGCGGTCGTCATCGCCGCGGTCACCGTCACCGAGGACCGGGCGGTGCTCGAACGCGTCGTGGCGAGCACTCCCGCGGGCGCCAAGGGCCGGCTCGCGCTGCATCTCCCCGGTGAGGAGCCGATCGGGGTGCCCCGCGCCGAGTCGGCTGATCTTCGGCTCGTCATGGACTCCGGGCAGCCGCTGACCGCCGCCGTTCGCGACGGTGTGGTCTTCCTGCAGCCGTCGACCTTCGCTCCCGGCCGGACCGCGGTCATCGAGGTCTGGGTGCCGCAGGCCGAGTTGCAGCGTGGGGTGCGGCCGGCGCGGCTGTCCATGGTGGTGCTCGCGGCCGTGCTGGTGGCCAGCTCGACCGTGCTGGCCGATCGGCTCGCCGCAGGCCCGGTCACGGCCGCACGCAGGCTGGCAGCGGCGGCTCGGCGGATCGGCCAGCACGACCTGCAGGCCCGCGTCGAGCCGTCCGGACCTGCCGAGCTGGCCGAGGTGGGCCGGACGTTCAATTTCATGGCGGAGCAACTGCACGCCCTCGTGATGGCGGAGCGGGAGCGTGCCGCGGATCTGTCGCACCGGCTACGGACACCGATGACGGCGCTGCGCCTGGACGCGGAATCCCTCGCCAGCGGCACCCTTCAGCAGCGACTGGTCGAGGGGATCGACGCGATCGAGGCCGAGGTCGACGCCATCATCACGGCGGCGCGAAGTCCCAGGACGCACAGCAGCTCCGACAGTTGTGACCTGGCGGAAGTGGTGATCGACCGGCTGTCATTCTGGGCCCTTCCCGCCGAGCACCAGCAGCGGCGGTGGCAGGTGCGTGGCGGCAGGTCTCCCTTGCCGGTACCGGTCGCGCGGGTCGACCTGGTGAGCGCCGTCGACGCGGTGCTCGGCAACATCTTCCGGCACACCCAGCCCGGTACGCCCTTCAGGGTGACCATCACGGCGACCGCTGTCGTCGTCGAGGACGGCGGACCCGGTATCGCCGACGTGAACCAAGCGATGCGTCGTGGCGTCAGCGGAGCCGCGTCGAGCGGTCTCGGCCTCGACATCGTGCATCGAATGTGTACTCACGCGGGCGGTCGGCTGGAGATCGGGAAAAGCCGGGAGTTGGGTGGCGCTCGCATTGTTCTGACTTTTCCGCTGCCGCCTCGTCAGAGGTCGCTGGACTGACGTCACAAGCTCTTGAGGTCTTGTTCCGGAACATCCAACAATTCGCCAAGGTAGGCGAATGGCTGGCGCTGATAGCGTCGCTGGCGACAACCGTTGATCTAGGAAGTCCCGCCTCTCGAGGTTGCCCTTCTGCAACCCCGATCTCATTCAGTCGACGGTTCCCATCCATCAACAAGCCTCGGAGTAGGTCGTGCGTCGTACGCGTCTTGTCGTGCCTATCCTGTTGACGGCCTTCGCGCTCACCGCATGCGGTGGCCCGCAGTCCGCTGACCAAGGCTCCGCCTTCCCTGCCTCAACCAGTTCGCCGGTCATCGATATCGAGAGCGACGGTGCCTTCCTGCGGCTCATGGTCGAGCACGACCGGCGGGGCCTGGAACTGGCGAAGCTCGGTCAGCAGAAGGCCACCCGCAGGGACATTCGTACCTTTGCCGCCGCCGTCGCCGTGACCCGAGCGGCGGAGATCGCCGACATGGACCGCCTGTTGAAGGAGAAAGCCCAGTCAGCGACACCCGAGGGCACCCACACCGGATCGTCGGACGGCCACGGCGGTCACACCGCCGCCGCCGCGTTGGACAGCGTCAAGCCCGATGACCTGACCCAACTCGAGGCCAGCCCCGTCGGGAAGGATGACGACAAGCTCTTCCTGAACCTTCTCATGTCCCATGAACTGGTCGCGGCGAACTTCGCTGCGGCGAAGAAGACCAGTGACGACCCGCAGGTCCGGGAGTTGGCCGCACGACTGGCCCGGTCTCGCCAGGCCCAGGTACGCGAGGCGCTTCGACTCCTCAACGGCTGACGGCGGACCGGGGCGTCACTCGCCCATGAAAATCTGCATTCCCCACCACCCGCTGTCGTCGTGGTAGAGACCCACCCCCATCCGGGTCCATGCCGGGCCGAGCGGGGTGGGAACCGTACACGGGTTGTCCTGCCAGATGCGGTGGTGACGCCACACGGCCTGGCTCGCGGTGAGCGATGCCTCTGCGGAGTGGGCGACGACCTCGGCACCTCGGCCACGGGTCGGGCGGCCGTCGACGTCGCGTAGGCCGAGATCCGAGTGGCGCAGGCCCGTTACGGCTCATCTGGTCGGCCCAGGCGCGGGCGACGGCCGTCAGCTCCGGGCTCAGTCTCACCCGGCGCAGGCCTGCGCGGTCACGCTCCGCGTTCACCAGTCCCAGCGCCTGGCGTTCCGCTTCCGGGTGTGGCTGGCCTGCGGGGCTGATGTGGCTCACGGCGCGGCGTTGAGCGACGCCGACCCGGACCCGGTCGGATCCGTCTGGCGGACCGTCGAGGCGGCCGGCGTGCGGCACGATCCAGGCAATCGGCGCGACGTGGCTCCCCCCTCGCGCCGGATTCGCGCAGCGTGGCGCCTCCGGGCCGAGCGTCTTCGCCGGCGGCGGCGCCGACGGGGTCGGCGCCGATTCCGGTCGGCGGATCAGTGCCGCCCACCAGAGGAGGCTCAGCACCAGCGCCACAGCGAGGGCACAGATCAGGACTGTGGTCACGGCAGACGGTCGGCCGTCCTCCCGATGACGGCCTCCCGGTTCTTGAGGCCTGGAACAGGTCGTTGTCGTCGGCGATGTGCCGGCTGTCAGGCTCATGCACGACACCTCCATATGTCGGATCCGGTTGGCGCCAGGCGACTGTAGGGGCCCGTTCGCCGACCTGACCGCGACCCAACATTGATCCAACGTGCCGCTGAGCGGTTTTAACTCTTCGCCGGTGGCACCGGCCGGCCAGCACGCTCCACCGTGGCAGCACCTTGGGGGAAGCTGAGATCCCCCTGAGGTGACCGGCCGGGAAGAACGGAAAGGCGACAATGGGGGAGTGCTCGCTCGCCGAATCCTCCCGCTGACACGGCCCACACGGCAGCCGCCAGCGGTACCGGAGACCCCTGGCCACGGCTGTCACCGACGGCGGTCGGGCAGCGGGCGATCGGCCTTGGCGATCTCCGCCGCGCTGCTGCTCGCGACCGGTGGTGGTCCCGTGGGGTCATCCGCGCCGGGGCCGGTGTCGCCCAGCGCCCCCGCAGTGGGCGGCACCGAGTTGATCACGGTGTCCGTCAGTGGCGGTCGCGACGCCGCGTGGGATGCGATCGCGGTACGGCAGGACGGCACATGGATGCTCACCCGTGGCGCCGAACGCAGGCAGGGCAGGTTCTCCCGCGTCGAGTCGGCGCAGTTACGCGCCCTCGTCGCCGGCCCGGACCTGGCCGGCGCGCTGGCCTCCCAGCCGTCGGACCCACCGCGAACTGTCCGGACTTCTACACCTACACCGTGCGGTTGCCGGGCGGGCGAGCGGTTGTCCCCGCCTGCCCCGTGCGCGCGCAGCCTTCGGTGACGGCACTGCTCAGTCTCCTGAGCAGGGTGATCGGGGTCGCGCCGAGTGGCCGGGCGGCCCCGCACGCCTCCGTATCGTGGGCGCATGCAGGTTGAGGTGCGCCACCTGAGAGCCGTCTCCGCCATCGCGGAGGCGGGCAGCATCAGCCGTGCCTCGGTGCGTCTGGGAATCAGCCAGCCGGCGCTGACCACCCAGTTGCGCCGAATCGAGGAGGCGCTCGGTACCCACCTGTTCGTCCGTACCCGCAGTGGCGTGGTCCCCACCGACGCGGGCCGCCACCTGTTGAGCCGCGCCCGGGTCGTGCTCGGCGAGCTGGACGTGATCCTGGAGAACCTGCCGGTGACCGCCCCGCCCCGCGAACTCCTGCGGCTGGGAGCGGTGCACATCGCCGCCAGCAGCAGCCTGGTACGGCACATCGAGGAATCCCTGCCCGGCACCTCGGCAGGGCTGCGTATCGAGCCGTCGTCCCGAGTCCTGCTCGACCTGACCGCCAGGGGGATGCTCGATGTCGGGCTGGTCAGCTTCGTCGAAGGCTTCGTCCCGCAACTGCCCCACAGGCTGGTCGACCGCATCCTCCTGCCCAGGTATCCCATCTTCGTGGCCATCTCAGCGGGACACCGTCTGGCGGATCGGGAGTCCGTGCGACTCGCGGACCTGCGGCAGGAATTCTGGGTACGACCGCCCGGTGCCGACGACGGATCCCTGGCCGCGCTGCGCCACGCCTGTCGCCAGGAGGGCTTCGAGCCGCTGCTGCGCTACGACGCGCCGAGCGGTGCTGCCTGGCCTCTCGTGGCGGAGGGCAGATGCGTACGCCTGGTGGATCCGTCCTGGCCGGCGGCTCCGGGCACCGTCACCCTGCCCCTGGCTGACGAGGCGCAGATGGCCCGGCTGAGCCTCGTCTGGCGGCGCACCACCTTCTCCTCCCGGGAGGTGACTTCGCTGGTCGAGGCGGTGACCCGGGCGATAAGGGATCACGCGCAGGACAATCCCCATTTCCATCGCTGGTGGGAGGGCTTTCTGCGGGCCGGGCCACGGTGACCGCTGGCGACCAGCTAACTCCGCTCCGCATCCATCAGCGCGATGCCCCGGCTGCGGCTGCTGTGCAGATAGCGGGGCTGCCGGGCGGACTCTCCCAACTTGACGCGCAGCCGTGACAGCAAGGTGTTGAGCGCGCCGACGGACAGGGAGCCCTCGGGGGAGAGGAGTTCGGCGAGCCGGGCCCGGGAGACATAACGGCCCGGTGCTTCCGCCAGCCGGGCGATGAGGTCGAACTCCGTTCGGGTCAGGAACAGCGCCCGTCCGGAGACACTGACCTCACGCGTCCCGGAATTGAGGCGGAGCCCGCCGACGACCAGCTGGTCCGCTTCCTCCTCGACCGGGCGGCGACGCAGAATGGCGCCGATCCGGGCGTCCAGGACGAGGGGCGACGCCGGCTTGCCGACATAGTCGTCCGCGCCGGCCACGAGGATACGGGCGATCTCGTCGTCCGGGCGAGGGGTGGTCATGACCAGAACTGGCCGGCGGGCGGTGGCGCACACCATCTGCACCATCGGCAGGGCGTGCATGTCACTGACGTAGGGGTCGATGACCACCACGTCGGGTCGTCGGGTGCCGCGGCGCAGGAGGGCGGATGCCGCAGCCCCGATCGCGTCGGTGTCGAGGCTCGCCACCGCGTGGCCCAGCCGCGTCAACTGGCGACTCGTCCGTGCCCGGTACCGGGCGTCGTCATCGATGAGAAGGACCTTCGCCATGATTCTTCCGATTCTGCGCTTGGCCCTCCATCGTCCGGCGGCCAGGCATCGGCGGCTATGACACCGCCCCATAACATGACGCAATGCCGATCCCCGTCGTCTCGCGATATCGGCGGTCGTCAGATCGCGGCCTGCCCCGTTCTTAAGGAGCCGGAGACGCGGCCCGGCGCATCCTTTCGATCGACTTAGTGGGCTTGTGCCACCCCAATTCGCGCCCATAGCGTCCCGGCGTCGGTAGCGGTCGCACCACGTCAGAATGCCGGTGGTGCGCTCCATCCTGAACCGACTGCGCCGCCTGAAGCCTGCCGCCGGTCCTCCGCATCCGGACGAACGACGTCCGAGGACTGCGAGCGCCGGAATCTGACCAGGCGGCGGTTCCCATCCCTCCCACGAAGGTCCCGCATGAGAAGAGATCCCCGACGTCAGCGCCCACGGGTGCTGCTGGCGCTCAGCATCACGACCGTCCTCCTGTCAGCGGGCGCCGTGGTCTGGACCACCACGCACCAGCGGCACCCCGTCGCCAGCTCCACCTCGTCCTCACCGATCGTCTCGCTGTCGTCGACCGACACGCTCAATCACGTGTCCCACGACCCCAAACCGCTGGACGAGCGGGCTCCGCTCCCGGCGTCGCACGAGCAGGCGTACCGCAGCTACGACGACGCATCAATGGCCCTGAAGCGCCGGCCGGTCGTCGGTGCGGCCCCACCCACCAGACGCTGCGCCACCCGCGATTACACCGACCATCGCGGTGCCGACCTGGTCGACCGGGTGAAGGGGTCGACCACCGAGTGCATCGCCGGGTTGTCAAGACTGGGACGGGCCGAGGGCAATCGTGCCTTCGAGGACGGCAAGCTGACCACCATCGTCCAGGCCCTCGCTCAGGAGGCCGGTCACCGCGGGAATCCGTCCCGCGCCGCCCAGCTCGCCCTCTACCTCAGTACCGGGCACGCGTTCCGGCACTCCCGCGGTGATGAGAAGGGCCAGCCGGACCAGCGACTCGCGGCAGCGGCGCGACCCGCCCTGGACACGCTCTTCGCGAACCCGGCGAACGCCGGGGTGACCGACGCGAACGGGGAGATCCTGACCGAAGCGCTGGTCCTCGCCGACGAACTCGGTCTCAACCGCTTCTACCTTCCCGTCGTGAGCCACACCCTCTCGTCGTACGGGCCGAACTACAACCGCTCGTGGTGGATGGTCAACGCGGTGAACCAGGCGTTCACGCTGCTGTTCGACGGCCACCGGGACCCCGACTTCGTCGCAGCGGTCCGCGCCGACCCGCTCCTGCTGGACACCCTGCACACCTTCGCCAGGAAGCACGAGGAACTGCTCGGCACCGAGCAGGACTTCCTGGTCGTCAACGCCGGCCGGGAACTCGGACGGTTCCTGCAGTACGACACCCTGCGCGACCGCACCCGTAAGCAGGTGCGCGACGTGCTCGCCCACAGCGAACGCACCGGTCCGACAGCCGCGCTGTGGGTCGGGACGGCGGAGATGGCGGACACCTACGACCGCTCGTCCTGTGCGGCCTACCGAACCTGCGGCCTGGCCGGACAGCTCAACGACGTGCTCGTCTTCCAGCACACCTGCAGCCCCACGCTACGGATCCGCGCCCAGCAGATGACCACCGCCGAGGCCGAGGCGAGCTGCCGCAGCCTGCTGGCTCAGGACGACTTCTTCCACCGGCTGGTCCGGGACCCGGGTCCGGTGGCCGCGGACAACAACACCGCGCTGGAAGTCGTCGTGTACAACTCCAGCAGCGACTACCGGGCCTACGCCGGAGCGACCTTCGGTATCGACACGAACAACGGCGGCATGTACCTCGAAGGAAACCCGGCCGCGGCCGGCAACCAGGCCAGGTTCATCGCGTACGAGGCGGAGTGGTCCCGACCCAGCTTCGAGATCTGGAACCTCAACCACGAGTACACCCACTACCTGGACGGTCGCTTCGACATGCGGGGCGACTTCGGCGCCGCGACGCAGACGCCGACCGTGTGGTGGATCGAGGGATTCGCCGAGTACGTCTCGTACCACTACCGCGGGCAGGTCTACAGCAGCGCGGTGACCGAGGCCGGCCGGCGGACCTATTCGTTGAGCAGCCTCTTCAACACCGTGTACGGGCAGGACAGCAGCCGCGTCTACTCGTGGGGCTACCTCGCGGTCAGGCACATGATCGAAAACCATCGGAGCGACGTCGACGCCGTGCTCCGGTCCTACCGCGCCGGCGACTACGCCGCTGCCCGCCAACTGCTCACCAGCGCCATCGGCACCCGCTACGACAGTTCCTGGTTCACCTGGCTGGCGGCCTGCGCGAGCGGAGGATGCCAGCGGATGACGGTGCCGTCGGACGACGCCTCGCCCACGCCGAGCGCGTCAACTCCCGCACCATCGCCGTCCGCGCCCACGCCCAGCCCTTCGACACCGGACCGGTCGCCCTCCGTGTCGCCGACCGCCTCGCCTGACACCACCCTCTCACCCGATCCGGGGAGCAACCGGGCCCCGACGGCGAGCTTCACGCACAGTGGCAGCGGGCGAACCGTCTCGTTCACCGACACCTCCTCGGACGTCGACGGCCGGATCGTCGCCAGGACGTGGGACTTCGGCGACGGCAGCACCTCGGGGACCGGTAACCCACGTAAGACGTACCGGATCGGTGGGACCTACGCGGTGCGGCTGACCGTCACCGACGACCAGGGTGCGACGGCGACGGTCGGCCGGTCGGTCACCGTCGGCTCGGTGGTACGGGAGTGTGCCGGCGCTGACCGCAACAGCCTGGGCCTGGACTGCCAACGGACCGGTCGTGCCGCAGCCTCCGGCAGCTACGACTACCTGTGGATGCTCGTACCCGCCGGCACCGACCGGCTGCGCATCTCGTCGGCCGGCGGAACTGGTGACTGCGACCTGTACTACGACCCCGACGGATGGGCGTCCCGAGACTCCTATCTGCAACGTTCGACGGCGAAGGGCAACGCGGAGACGTTCACGGTCACCGCGCCCAGAGCCGGGTACCACTACATCAGCCTGTCCGGCAGGACGGGTTGTGCGGGCGTGACCGTGTCGGTCACCCGCTGACCCGTCCACACCCGGCGCGAGCGGCGGCCCGCTCGGGAGCCCATCGGGCGTCCCGGGCGAGCCGCCGCCTTGTCAGCGGTGCCCGATGACACTTTGTTGAATCCACCTCATCGGTTCCTCAAGGAACTGTAAATATTGCTTCCTACTCGGGTCGCGGGTTTTACGGTATCGAAGTCGCACACCCCCACCGCCGCCTTCCCTTTCCTCGACGGAATGGATAGCGGTCGCGCAACCAGAAAGCGGTGAACCCGTGAAGCGTAAGAAACTCCTGTTGCCCCTGGCGGTCGGCAGCACCGTCCTGACGTCGGCCATCGTGGCGTCCCCCGCGCAGGCGCACGGATACGTGTCCAACCCGCCGAGTCGGCAGGCGCAGTGCGCCCAGGGCATCGTCCCGGACTGCGGCAACGTCAAGTTCGAGCCCCAGAGCGTCGAGGCCCCAAAGGGTTCGATGCTGTGCAACGGCGGCAACAGCCGCTTCCCGGAGCTGAACGACGACAGCAAGGCGTGGCGTGCCACCCCGGTCGGCCGGAACGTCACATTCAGCTGGGCGCTGACCGCCCGACACTCGACCAGCACCTGGGAGTACTTCATCGGTGATCGCCGCATCGCCGTCTTCGACGACGCCGGTCGCCAGCCCAACGCCATCGTGACCCACACCGTCGACCTCAGCGGCTACAGCGGACGGCAGAAGCTGCTGGCGCGCTGGAACATCGCCGACACCGCCGCGGCCTTCTACGCCTGCGTCGACCTTCAGGTCGGCGGCGGCACGACTCCGACCACGCTCCCGACGACCACGCCTCCGACCACGACGCCCCCGACGACCACGCCCCCGACGACGACGCCTCCCACCACGGCTCCGGGGACCACGGGGTGGCAGGCCGGCACCGCGTACGCCGTCGGTGCCGTCGTCAGCTACAGCGGCACCAACTACCGATGCCGCCAGGCACACACGGCGCTGGAGGGATGGGAGCCGGCGAGCACCCCCGCGCTCTGGCAGCGCCTCTGACAACACGCTCCGCCGGCCCTACCAGCGCCGGCGGTCCGACCCCGGACCACCCACCGGGGACACGCACGGCGGTACGAGCACCCCCCTCGTACCGACGGTACGAGAACCCCTCCCTCGTACCGACGGTACGGGAGCGCACCGGACGAGCCTCCGACCAGATGCACGTCGACGCGCTCCCGTACCGCCCACCGGTTAGGCACGTACAACGGGAAGGAACCCCATGAAGAGATCACTCCGCCGCTCGCTCTGGGCCGGCGCCGTGGTCGCACTGACCGCCGCGGCGATTCCGGCGGCCTCCGCCTTCGGCGCCACCGACCTCGTCGCGAGCATCACCGGCACCGACGGCGGCGCGATGAGCGCCACGTTCGTCGCGGCACAGGACTGGGGCAACGGCCATGAGGCGAAGGTAACCATCGCCAACGGCACCAACGACTCCGTCACCACCTGGCGCCTCGAGTTCGATCTCCCGGCCGGTACCACGATCAGCAGCTTCTGGGACGCCGATGTGACCAGTAGCGGTAACCACTACGTCGCGGTGAAGAAGAGTTGGGCCAGCCCGATTGCCGCCGGCGCCAAGGTGAACTGGGGCTACAACGGCACCGGAGCATTCAAGGCGCCGCTGAACTGCACCATCAACGGCGCACCGTGTGGTGGAGGCGGCGGCAGCACCCCGACGGCCGCTCCGAGCACCTCGCCAACCGTCACACCCACCAGATCGTCCCCGCCGTCGCCCACCGCGTCACCCACCAGCACGCCGACGGCATCGCCCACTGCGACCGCGACACCCCCTCCGCCACCGTCCACCGGCGGCAAGAAGGTAGTCGGGTACTTCGCGGAGTGGGGCGTCTACGCCCGCAAGTACTACGTCAAGAACGTCGCGACGAGTGGATCGGCGGCGAAGATGACCCACCTCATGTACGCGTTCGGCAACACCGCCGGTGGGAAGTGCTCCCTGGGTGACTCCGATGCCGCGATCAGCAAGGCGTACACCGCGGCGGACAGCGTCGACGGGGTGGCCGACACCTGGGACCAGCCGCTGCGCGGCAACTTCAACCAGCTCCGCAAGCTCAAGAAGATGTACCCGCACCTGAAGGTGATCTGGTCGTTCGGTGGTTGGACCTGGTCGGCCGGCTTCACCCAGGCCGCGCAGAACCCGGCTGCCTTCGCCGAGTCCTGCTACAACCTGGTGAACGACCCGCGTTGGGCCGGCGTCTTCGACGGCATCGACATCGACTGGGAGTACCCGAACGCCTGCGGCCTCCAGTGCGACACCAGCGGCCCGAACGCCTTCAGGAACGTGATGAGCGCGCTGCGGAGCAAGTTCGGCTCCTCGGCGCTGGTCACCGCGGCGCTTGCCGCGGACGGCAGCAACGGCGGCAAGCTGGACGCGACGGACTACGCCGCAGCAGCTCCGTACGTCAACTGGTACATGCCGATGACGTACGACTTCTTCGGTGCCTGGGCGGCGCAGGGTCCGACGGCGCCGCACTCGCCGCTGTCCTCGTACACCGGCATCCCGCAGCAGGGCTTCTACTCGGATGCGGCGATCCAGAAGTTGAAGGCCAAGGGCGTCCCCGCCGACAAGCTGCTGCTCGGCATCGGCTTCTACGGTCGGGGCTGGACCGGGGTGACCCAGGACGCCCCGGGTGGCACCGCGACCGGCCCCGCCCCCGGCACGTACGAGCAGGGCATCGAGGACTACAAGGTGCTCAAGAACAGCTGCCCGGCCACCGGCACCGTCGCCGGCACCGCGTACGCGAAGTGCGGCAGCAACTGGTGGAGCTACGACACCCCGGCCACCATCGGCGGCAAGATGACGTACGCGAAGAACCAGGGCCTCGGTGGCGCCTTCTTCTGGGAGCTCTCCGGTGACACCAGCAACGGTGAGCTGATCGGCGCCATCAAGGGCGGACTCGGCTGAGCCGAGCGCCGACGCACCACCCACACGGCGGGGAGGGACCACGCACCGGTCCCTCCCCGCCGTGCGCCTCGACCTCAAGGCTCACGGCCGGCAGCGCGGCTCCGAACGCCGGACGTCGTCCAGATAGGATGATCATCCTTTCAGTGGAGGGAGACCGTATGCGTGGATCAGCGCGACAACTGGCCGTCTCGATCATCGCCGTCGTGGTGGGTACGGTGGCGTTCGCCTCGCCCGCAAGGGCGGCGACGAACCCGTTCACCGCGGCTCAGGCCTGTAACAACGACTTCGGTGGGTCGTGGGCCTACGCCAGCGACGGGCACCGGACCATCTCCACGCCGGGCGGCACGAAGGTGGGCGACGTCTACCTGATGTACAACAGCGCCACCGGGTACAACTGCGTCGCGACCCTGAAGACCGTCTCCGTCGGCTCGGCGACCGGCGTCTCCGCCGGGATCCGCGTCTACGGCGGATCGTGGGTCTACCAGTCCGGCAGCTACAAGTACTACGCGGCGATCCAGCGTTCCGCCGTCGACAAGTGCGTGATGTACAGCGGCGAGGTCCTGTACGGCACCAACTGGCAGAGCGCCGGCCGGGACAGCTGGGGCAACTGCGGCTGACCTGCCGGGCTGCGCGCAGGCGTGCTGCCGCGGCGGTGAGACCGCCTCGCCAGCGGCATGGGCCCCCGGTTCCGGGGGCCCATGCCCAGCCGGGCCAACCACCTCAGGCAGGAGATGTCCGGCCGGGAGAACCTGCGGTCCGGCCGGCACCCCCACCAGGTTCAGCTCGAGGGACGAGTCGCCTGCACGAACGTCACCCGACCGAACCTGTGATCGACGTGCGCGACCTCCCGGGCGTCACCGAACCCGGCGTCAGCGAGGAGCGTGACGAGGCCCTCGCCGTCGTCACGGGCCACGGCTGGACTGTGCGCCACCCGCGAGCGCACGCGGGTCAGACGCCGGAGAGAATGGCCATGACGGTGTGTCGCGTGCCCGGCGCCCTCGACCGTGGCAGCCGGACCGCCGAAGTCGACGACCGTGACCCTCCCGCCCGGCCGCAGGGCGCGCAGCGCGTCACGCGCGAACGCGACCCGGCCCCCGTCGTCGACGTGGTGCAGGGCCAGTGACAAGACCACGTGGTCCAGCGACGCGTCCTCGGCGGGGAGCCGGTCGGCGTACCCCTGCACCAGGGTGAGAGCGACACCGCGGCGACGCGCCTTGCGCGCTGCCCTGCGCAGCGCGTCCCCGTCGGGGTCGAGGCCGGTCACCCGCGCGGTCGGCTGGGCCGCGAGCACGGCGAACGACAGGTTGCCCGTGCCGCAACCGACATCGACCACCGCCTGGTCGGGCGCGATGCCGGCGAGCCCGACGGCACGCTCGTGCAGAGCGCGGACGCCGGCCACCCGGCTGAAGGCGTCGTAGAACGGGAGAAGCCAGGTCTTTCCCGCGCCCGGCAGGAACGGGCGGTCCCGCTCCTGCGCGGATCGCTGGTCGAGGATGCGTACGGGGGTCGAAGCTGCCATGGATGCCTCCTGTGCCGGCGGTGGCGGGTCTGCCCCGGTGAACCGTGACGGAGCCGGTGTCGTCTCCAGTCTGGGATGTTCTGCGGTCACCGAGCAGGATTTAACGTGGGAACCATGGGACATCCTTTGGCCAGTGACTCGCTGCCGGCCGCGCCGGGGCTGCGCGCGGTACGGCCCGACGGGACACCGGTCTACCGCTACCGGCAGCGCCCCGGCCTGCCGCCGGTCTCGGTGACCCGCCTGGACACCGACGCCGCCCACCTCAGCCTCCCGCCGGACCACCGGCACGCCCACGACTTCCTCGTCCTCGTCCATGTGCAGGAGGGCACGGGTACGTTCACCGTCGACGGCGCCGAACGGCCGTTGCGGCCCGGCGAGGTGCACGCCGTGTCGCCCGGGCAGGTCATCGGCGTCGCGACCGCGCTCGCCCGCTGCCGCGCCTGGTCGGTGGCGTTCACACCCGACGCCGTCCCCGCCCTGACCGCGGTCTCCCCGCTGGCCTGGACGCACCATCCCCTCCTCGCCCTGTTCGCCTCCCACGCGGGGCACGGGCGGATCCCCGAGGCCGACCGGGCCAACTGGTCGGCATGGATGACGGACCTCGCCGAGGAACTCGCCGACCCCGGCCGTCTCGGCGCCGGGGAAGCCATCGCCGCGCTGCTCACCCGGCTCCTGGTCGCGGCCGCGCGACTGGCACCCAGCGTTCCGGTCGCGCCGGACCCACTCGTCGAGCGGGTCTTCGCCGAGATCGAGGCGACGTTCCGCGAACCGGTGTCGGCCGCTGACGTCGCCCGTACGCTCGGTTACACCCCCGGCCACCTCACGACCGTGCTCCGTCGGCGCACCGGCCGTCCCCTGCTCGAATGGATCACCGAACGACGCATGACCGAGGTCCGGCGAATGCTGCGCGAGACCGACCTGCCGCTCGACGTGGTGGCCGCCCGGACCGGCCTGCGCGACGCCACCTACCTCGTCCGCCGGTTCCGCGGCCGCTACGGCATCACTCCGCAACGGTGGCGCCGCGGCCAGCGATCATCGTCATGACAGCGGATCGTCCGCACCCTCGACGCCGAGCCCGGCCGGACCGACCGCGCCGCTGCCGGGTCCTCGCCGAGCCCCGGCGCGCGACACCTCGACGGACGCCTTCTTCGCGCGCTTCGCTGTCAGAGGGTCTGCGGCGAGCCGGCCCGGATCTGGGCGGATCCGGTGGAGGACAGCCGAGCGATCAGATATGCGGTGACGGTCCCGCTGGGCGTGACCGCCCAGATGTCCGGTACGCCATCCCCGTTGATATCGGCCGCTTCCAGGGTGGAGAGGGCCACGCCGGCGTTCCAGCTCCTGGAGATCAGGTATTGCGTGTACCCGACCGATCCGGTCATGTCGCCGTTGTCGGTGAAGGTGAGGCCCTCCCACAGATACAGCGCCCCGGTCGAGGAGTTCCACAGGAACATCGCGGTACCCGAGGCCAGCTCAGTGGTGGCAATTGTCCACTGCGCCCAGTTCATGTCTCCGGTCGGGGTGGCGTTCGAGAGGATGTCGCTCATCGGGTAGCCGCCAGTACCGCCCACGTTCTGGTAAAAGCTCAGGTGGTAGCCGGTGGACGGATTTCCGGCGGTACCGATGAGGTCCGGTAGGCCGTATCCGTACCGCGCGGTGCCCTGCGCGGCGGCCAACTGCAGCGGGTTGTCACCGTTGATGTCGGTGAAGGTGCCTGCGGGCATCGTCCACTCGGGGTTGCCGAGGATGCCGTCGCTGCCGACGGTGAGGATCAAGCCCATGCCGGCGCTGAAGCCCGTGGGGTAGTAGACGAGCACGTCTTTGTCGGTGGGGCCGGCGAACGGTCCGGCGATCACCTGGGCGCCGTCGAAGTCGGACGGCGAGGTGTCACCGGAGACGACGTTGCCGCGCGCGCCGATGTTCACCGGTGGCAGGCCGACCTGGCCGCTACCGGTAGAGGGCTTCTTCGCCGGTAGGCCGGCCGCCAGCCAGACACCGGAGGCGAGACCGGTGGTTCCGCCCACCGTCAGCAGGTCCGGGATCCCGTCCGCGGTGAAGTCCTTGTCCACCGGCGTCGTGGAGACGGCACCGGCGCCACCCGGTGCGGGCCGACCGGACGCAGCGGCGGCGTTCGCGGTGAACGTCTGCGACATGACGACCGCGGCCACGACGCCGACCAGCGCGGAGATGTTCAGTTGCCGGTGGAGACGTGGATTCAGGCGACTCTTCGCGACCCGACGAGGTACGTCAATTGGCATGAACGTCAATCTACAACTGGTCGGGTTGCGGCGGTGTCCCCGGCGGTGAAGCCGCATCGCGAGGACAGCCCAGCCGTGCCCGATCCGTGCCCGACGCGGCGGTCGATCCGAGCCGACAGTGGCCGAGGGCGGGTCGCCGGAGCGCCGTGTCGAGGACGTACCGGGCGCTGCGCCGGAACGCGACCGCGTTGCCGGCCAGGAACAGGGTGTGGCAACTGTTCGGCGCCCAGCCGTGCCTGGTGGATCCGAACCTTGCGGTTCACCCGGTGGCGAGCTGGGCGCGGACCCGCATCAGCGCGAAACCGAGGAGGTTCTGGCCGCGCCAGTGGGCCGGGTCGTGTGCGCGCGGGTCCGTGGCGCTCAGGCCGATGCCCCACACCCGATCGAGCGGGCTGGCTTCCACCAGCACGCGGTCCTGCGTGCGGGACAGGTACTGCCCGAGGTCGGGGTGCTGGCGGAACTTCGCGACGTTCCCGGCGACGACCACGTCGAAGCAGCGCGCCTCCCAGGTGGCCTGGTCGAAGTCGCGGACCTGCCGGCCCAGCGCCTTGACGGCACGCGGGTCCGGCGCGGTGAGCATCTGCTCGGCAACCGCTTCGTCCCCGAACAGGCGTGCCTTGCCGATCATCATGTAGTGCTCGGCGGTGGCGTACCGGATCCCGTCCACCACGAACGGGGCCGGCCACCACTGGCTCAGGCAACCCGGCCCGACGCCGCCGTCCGGCTGGGGCTGGTGCCCCCAGAAGAACAGGTATGAGATCCGTGCGCCCGTAGCGGCGAGCGCCTGCAGTTCGGAGCGGCTGGACGGTGGGGCGGCGGTGTCGGGCACGTTCCGCAGAGTGCCAGATCCGCATGACCGCGCGCCATCGCGTTTGCCGGCAGCCCGTGTCCCCAGCCGGCCCGGCAAGGCCCGCGCGACCCCTGGACCTGCGTCCGTCGAAGGGAGTCCCCCGTACTCCTCGGCCCCCGAGCGACTAGGTTGAGCGCCCGTGATGATCAGTCAGCCGCAGCTCCTCGCCGACGTCGCGTCGCCGTCGGCTTCCGCGCCGGGGACCGTCCCGCCGGCTCCCGACACCACGCGGCGGGTCCGGTGGATCGGCGACGGCACCGCGCACGTCCTGGACTGCGCTCCGCTCGCCGACGGTGGCGCACTCGGAACGTACGCGACGTTCCCGATCGCCGGCTGGACCAGGCAGTCCAGCGGCGATGTGGCTCCGGACGGCAACTCGGCGGTCCACGTCACGCCGACCGAGGTCGCCTGTGTGCTGGCCGACGGCACCGTACGGTGGCGGATCGCGCTCGACGAGCCCGCCCGCTCGTCCTACGCCCGGGCCGACTGCGCGTTCTCGCTCGACGGCCGTCAGCTGTGGCTGTACCTGCCGGATGCGATGCTCGGCCGGGGTGCGGACCGGTGGTGGGTCCTGGACCCGGCCGACGGCTCGCTCCTCGCCGGGACCACCCTGCCGACGGTCGGGCAGGGCGCGGCGCACGCGATGCACCCGGACGGCCGGCAGGTGATCCTCGATCTGGGCGAGGGCCAGGACGGGCTGTACCTGTTCCGGGGCGGCGTGGAGGGCGACCGACTGGTGGTCGAGGAGTATCCGTGGCACGACCAGGGCTGTGCGGCGCTGGCCCCGGACGGTCGGTCGTTCATGACGCTGAACCACGAGGAGGACGAGATCAGCTTCTGGTCCTTCCCGGAGGGTCAGCGTCGGTTGTCGGTCACCCTGGACGCGTTCGGCCCGCCCGTCGTCCCGGTCCGGACGGACGACGATCCCGAGGTCGAGGAGCTGGCGCGCTTCGGTTACCACGGTGGCTACGTGGACGACGCACGGGCCATGGTCCTCATCGACGACACCGGGGACATGGAGGAGTACCGGCACTTCCTCGTCGATGTCGCCACCGGTCGGCCGCTGACGCAGCTCCGGATCGCGGCGACCGAGACTCCGACGCTGCTCGGCGACGGGTCGTGGTTGTCGATCGGCGCCGGAGGCGGGGTCGCCCGGTGGACGGTTCCGCCGCTCGATCCGACGCGGTGACGATCCGGGCCGGCGACGGGGCGCCCCGCGAGAACGGGGCGCCCCCGGTGTTCAGCGCAGCGACCAGACCTGGTTGGACTGGGTGCCGCCGCCGCCGTAGCAGGCGTAGATCTGGATCCCGGTGCCGTTGGCGGTGCCCTGACCGGCCGCGTCCAGGCACTTGCCGGACTGCGGGTTGGTGATGGTGCCGTTGGCGTTGACCTGCCAGTTCTGGGCGCCGGTGCCGTTGCACGTCCACAGCTGCACGCGGGCGCCGTTGGCGGTGGAGCCGCTGGCGACGTCGAGGCACTTGCCGGTGGCGGGGTTGACGAAGGTGCTGCCGGTGCGGGTCCACTTCTGGTTGGTGCCGCCCCAGCAGTCCCACAGCTGCACCGGTGTGCCGTCGGTGCCCGGGTTGCCGGCGATGTCGAGGCACCGGCCGCTGCCCTGACCGACGATGTCCTGCCCGCCGCCGCCGGTGCCCCCGCCGGTGCCGCCGCCGTTCGTGCCGGCGTTGACGCCGGCGGAGAAGCTGTTGACCGCGAGGCCGGCGCCACCGTTCCACGGTTCGAAGCCGGCCTGGATGCTGGTCAGGTACCAGGAGCCGTCGACCTGGGTGCGGGCGTCGACGTCGTTGACGAAGTTCATCACGTCGAACGACCAGCTGCCGACCGGTGACGGGGCGACGTACGAGACGACGTCGTTGCCGCCGTTCCAGCCCTTCCAGACCTGCCAGGTCCTCCCGCCGACGGTGGCGTTGCCGACCGGGCTGCCGATGGGGCTGATCGACCCCTGCCGGTTGAACCAGATCATGATCTCCATCTGGTTGACCCCGTTGGTCTTCGGGGTCGGGTCGAGCCAGATGTCGTACGCGGCGTCGTAGGTGCCGCCGACGTAGGTGTAGGAGATCGACGAGGGCGCGCTGCCGATCTGGCTGACCTGCCGGGGCAGGTTCGTGCCGGGGGAGCAGGCGGTGTAGTGGCAGCCCACGTAGATCGCCGGGTACGACACGGGCGCGCCGTTGGTCGGTGCGACGCCGTCCTGGCGGGTGATCTGGAAGCCGGTGGCGGTGACGTTGATGCACTGCTGGGCGCTGGTGCCCCAGCGGTTGTTCATCACGATGTACCTGCTGCCGATGGTGGTCGAGCCGAACTGGTCGCAGATCAGCGTGTCGGCGTGTGCGGGAGCCGTGCCGACCGTCGGGGCGACCAGCGCGGCCGCCGCGACGAGGAGTGCCGCGGCCCACGCCCGTCGGAGATTCATGGGGTCCTCCGCCTCGTTCCTGGCGCTCCACCGTGCTGGGAGCGCTCCACTGAGGTTCGTCGATGTAACCACGGCGAAACACGGCCGTGAAGATCTGCCGCCGAACTTTCCCGGGATCCGCCCTGCCGGAGGGCGGAAATTCGCGTGCCGTGCGGCGGCGGGACCGGATAGGGTGCCCGCCATGTCCAAGATTGTCTCGGTCAACCTGGCGGTGCCGGAGCCCAACCCCACCAAGGACGTGGGTGTCACCGGCATCAACAAACGGCCGGTCGACCACCTGGTCCACGTCCGGGCACCCGGGCCGAAGACGACCGGGCTGCACAGCGGCCTGGTCGGTGACCGGATCTTCGACATCGCGAACCACGGCGGCGACGACCAGGCGGTGTACGCGTACGCGCGGGAGGACTACGACTGGTGGCAGGCGCGGCTGAGCCGCCGGCTCGCCAACGGGCTCTTCGGCGAGAACCTGACCACCGAGGACGTGGACGTCAATGGCGCGGTCATCGGCGAGCGGTGGCGCATCGGTCCACGACTGGTGCTCCAGCCGACGTTCGGCCGCATCCCGTGCAGCACGTTCCAGCACAAGATGGGCGAGCCGCGCTGGGTGAAGACCTTCACCCGGGCGAATCGGCCCGGTGCGTACCTGCGGGTGCTGGAGCCGGGTGAGGTGTGGGCCGGTGATCCGGTGACCGTGGAGGACCGACCGGCACACGGGGTGACGATCGCGCAGGCGTTCCGGGCGTACCTGACCGAGCCGGAGCTGCTGCCCGGGCTGCTCGAGATCGAAGGGCTGCCGGACGACCTCCGCGAGACCCTGACGGAGCGGCTTCCCCGCGGCACTGGCCGGTGACAGCAGCCTGCGCCGTACCCGATCTGGTCCTCATCGCCGAGCCTCCGGTGCGCTCGCAGCGTGCACACCGCAGCCGCGCAGGCCGGCGACGTCGGCTCGTGCCGGAGCGGGTCTTCTCCGGCCCCGCCGGCTGAGGCGTTTCGTCACCGGTCGGCCGGGTACGCCGGCGGGCACCGGACGAAAGGGCGGCACGGGCATGAACTTCGGTGAGCTGGGCGACGTGGCGGTCGGTGCGGCCGGTGACGTTGCCGGAAGTGTGGTCGACCCGAAGGCGGGCCTCGGCAAGCTCCGCTCGGCCGTCGCTCCCCGCGCGATGGTCACGCTGGCCGTCGGTCTGCTCCTCGGCTATCTGGTGGCCCGCTCCCGGCGTCACTCCTGAGCCGAGCAGCCAGCAACCGGCGGATCTCCGCGGCGGCCGGGCGTGCGGGCACGACGGCGGGTAACCGGCGCAGCCTCGGCGGGCCGCCTGGTCCGCTCGGCCAGGTCCAGCACCGGCAGCCCGTCGGGTGAGTCGGGCGCGGCGGCCGGGGCCACCGTCGCCACCAGGACCGCCAGCCCGGCGACGGAGAGCCACCACGCCGCGCGTGGACGCCCCCGACCCGAGGCCGGACCGGTGGCCGCGCGGTGCCCCGCAGCGGTCCGGCGGCGGGGACGGAGGGTGGCCGTCGTGCCTTGGCCGAGTTGTCCGCGGACGACTTCGTGGCCGCCGTCCAGGTCCACCCGGCCGGGTCGGAGGGCCGGGGGCGGCTGTCGGTGCTGCCTCGTGAGCAGGGCGGATGACTCCCCGGTCGCAGCTGCGCGGATTGCCCGCCCAGTGTGGTCTGCCCGTGCGAGGGTCGGGTAGGCGCCGCTTCGTCCGCCCTCGGCCGCCGTGTCCGGTATCCGGTGGCGGCGGTGCCGGGCCCGGCCGGTGGCCCGGTCAGGGCGGACGAGCCCCGGAACGAGGAGGACGACGTGCAGGAGATCGTGGGCGAGACCCTGGCCCGACGGCTGGTGGAGTGGGGGGTCGACACCGTGTTCGGCCTGCCCGGCGACGGCATCAACGGCCTGATGGAGGGCTTCCGGCGGCAGCGGGAGAAGCTGCGGTTCGTGCTGGTGCACCACGAGGAGGCGGCGGCCTTCATGGCCACCGGCTACGCCAAGGCCACCGGTCGGCTCGGTGTCTGCGTCGCCACCTCCGGGCCGGGTGCGATCCACCTGCTCAACGGGCTGTACGACGCCAAGCTGGACCACGTGCCGGTGCTGGCGATCACCGGCATGCAGGAGACCTCGGTGCTCGGCCAGAACTACCAGCAGGAGGTGCACACCACCCAGCTCTACCAGGACGTCGCCGCGTACAACCTCATGGTCACCAACCCGCAGCAGATGCCCGGCGTGGTCGACATCGCCATCCGCAACGCCCTGTCCAAGCGGACCGTCGCCCACCTGAGCTTCCCCAACGACCTGCAGGTCGCGCTCGCCTCCGAGGACCCGTACCGGCACGTCAGTCCGGGCGAGCCGCCGATGAGCGCAGCGCTGATGTCGTACCCGCAGCTGCCGCCGGACCCACGGGAGCTGGCGAAGGCCGCCGAGGTGCTCACGGCCGGCCGCAAGGTCGCCATGCTGGTGGGGGTGGGCGCCCGCGGCGCCCGCGAGGAGGTGCTCGCGGTGGCCGACGCCCTCGCCAGTCCGATCGTGAAGACGCTGCCGGGCAAGCTGGTGGTGCCCGACGACCACCCGCTCACCACCGGCGGTCTCGGTCTGCTCGGCACCGCGCCGAGCGAGGAGCTGATGGAGGAGTGCGACACGCTGCTGATGGTCGGCACGTCCTTCCCGTACGGGAAGTACCTGCCGTCGCCGGGGCAGGCGAAGGTGGTGCAGATCGACGTCGACCCGAGCCTGATCGGCATGCGGTTGCCGGTCGAGGCGCCGGTCTGCGCGGACGCCCGGCTGGCGCTGCGGGACCTGCTGCCGCTGCTCGGCCCCACCCCGGACCGGGCGTTCCTGGAGAAGTACCAGGGCAGGATGAACGACTGGCGGTCGGAGATGAGCAGCCTGGTGGACCCGGAGCGGTCCCCGATCGCGCCGCAGTACCTGATGGGCTGCCTCGATGAGGCCGCCGCCGACGACGCGATCCTCACCTGCGACTCCGGCACCATCGCCACCTGGTCGGCGCGGCACTGGACGATCCGCGGCGACCGCGAGTTCTATCTGTCCGGCAACCTGGCCACCATGGCGCCCGGCCTGCCGTACGCGATCGCCATGCAGCACGCCCACCCGGGCCGGCAGGTGATCGCGTACGTCGGTGACGGCGGCTTCGCGATGTTGATGGCCGAGTTCCTCACCGCCGTACGACACGAGTTGCCGATCAAGGTGGTGGTCAACAACAACAACTCGTACGGGCAGATCCTCTGGGAACAGATCGTCCTCGGCTACCCGGAGTACGCGGTGCGGCACCGCCAGCCGGAGGCCGACTTCTCCACCTGGGCGCGCGGCTGCGGCGCCTTCGGGGTCAAGGTCACCGACGCGAAGGCGGTGCCGGGGGCGATCCGGGAGGCCCTCGCGCACCCGGGTCCGGCGCTGGTGGACTGCGACGTCAACCCGAACGAACCGCCGATGCCCGGCAAGGTCAAATATGACCAGGCGAAACACTTCACCGAGGCGTTCCTGCGTGGGCAGCCGCACAAGGTCGCCACCCTCGCGACCGTCGCCCGCGACAAGATCAACGAGCTGCGGTCATGACCGAGCTGCTGCCCGACCCGGTCCTGCGCCCACCGGAACCCGCGCACGACGTCGACCTCGCGGCGCTCGCCGCCGACCTGCGTGCCGAGGTGGACGGTGAGATCCGCTTCGACGCAGGTTCCCGCGCCGCGTACTCCACCGACGCCTCCAACTACCGGCAGATCCCGCTCGGGGTGGTGGTGCCCCGGACGGTGGACGCGGCGGTGGCCGCGGTGGCGGTCTGCCGCCGGCACCACGCGCCGCTGACCTCCCGGGGCGGTGGCACCAGCCTCGCCGGCGAGTGCACCAACACCGCCGTGATCCTGGACTGGTCGAAGTACTGCCACCGGCTGCTGGAGGTCGACGCCGACAACCGGACCTGCCTCGTCGAACCGGGCATCGTCCTCGACGAGCTGAACGCGCAGCTCAAGCCGACCGGCCTGGAGTTCGGACCCCGGCCGGCCACCCACAACCACTGCACCCTCGGCGGGATGCTGGGCAACAACTCCTGCGGGGCCACCGCCCAGCGCACCGGCAAGACGGTCGACAACATCGTCGAGCTGGAGGTGCTGCTCTACGACGGCACCCGGATGTGGGTGGGGGAGACCACCGACGAGGAGTACGCCCGCATCCAGCGCGACGGTGGCCGCAAGGCGCGGCTCTACCGGCAGCTGCGCGCGCTGCGCGACGAGTACCTGGCCGACATCCGCACCCGCTACCCGGACATCCCGCGCCGGGTCTCCGGCTACAACCTCGACGGCTTGCTGCCGGAGAAGAACTTCCACGTCGCGCAGGTCCTGGTCGGCTCCGAGGGCACCCTGGTCACCATCCTGCGCGCCCGGTTGAAGCTGGTGCCGGTGGTGAAGGCGTCCGCCCTGGTGTTCCTCAGCTATCCCGACATCGCCTCGGCCGGCGACGACGTGCCGCGGGTGCTCACCCACGACCCGATCGCGCTGGAGGGCATCGACGACAAGCTGATCAACTTCGAGCGGCGCAAGGACCTGCACCCGGCGGCGCTGCACAAGCTGCCCGACGGGGGCGCCTGGCTGATGGTCCAGCTCGGCGCCGACACCCCCGAGGCGGCGAAGGAGGCCGCCGACCGGTTCGTCGCCCACGTACGCCGCGACGGTGGGCCCACCGTGCACCGGTTCACCGACCCGGCCGACGAACGACGGATGTGGGAGGTACGCGACGCGGCGCTGGGCGCCACCGCCCACGTGCCGGACTACAAGAACAGCGGGCCGGGCTGGGAGGACGCCGCCGTCGCACCGGACAGGCTCGGTGACTACCTGCGCGACCTGGACCGCCTCTACCGGGAGTTCGACTTCGAGAAGGCGTCGGTCTACGGGCACTTCGGCCAGGGCTGCGTGCACAGCCGCATCCCGTTCCGGCTGCGTACCGCCGGCGGGGTCCGCCAGTTCCGGGCCTTCCTGGAACGGGCGGCCGACCTGGTCGCCTCCTACGGTGGGTCGTTCTCCGGTGAGCACGGCGACGGGCAGGCCCGCGGCGAGGTGCTGCCCAAGATGTACGGCGCCCGCCTGGTACGTGCGTTCGGCCAGCTCAAGGCCATCTTCGACCCGGACGATCGGATGAACCCCGGCAAGGTGTCGCCGCCGTACCCCCTGGACAGCCAGCTGCGCCTGGGCGTGGACTACGACCACGGTGACGTGTCGACGGTCTTCCACTACCCGGACGACGGGGGAAGCTTCGGGGAGGCGGTGCTGCGCTGTGTGGGGGTCGGCAAGTGCCGCCGCCACTCCGGGGGCGTGATGTGCCCCTCGTACATGGTCACCCGGGAGGAGGAGCACTCCACCCGGGGCCGCTCGCGGCTGCTGTTCGAGATGCTCGACGGCACCGCCCGCGGCGGCACGATCGGCGACGGCTGGCGCTCGCACGCGGTACGCGACGCGCTGGACCTCTGTCTGGCGTGCAAGGGCTGCAAGGCGGACTGCCCGGTCAACGTGGACATGGCCACGTACAAGGCGGAGTTCCTGTCCCACCACTACGCCGGCCGGCTGCGGCCCCGCTCGCACTACTCGATGGGTTGGCTGCCGGTGCTGGCCGCCGTCGCCGCGCGCGTGCCCCGCACGGTCAACGCCCTCGCGCACGCCCCCGGGCTCGGCCGCCTGGCCAAGACCATCGGTGGGATCGACCAGCGCCGGGACGTCCCCGTCTTCGCACCGGAGTCGTTCCAGCACTGGTTCGCCCGCCGCCCGCCGACCGGGGACGGCGCCCGGGGTGAGGTGGTCCTCTGGCCGGACACCTTCACCAACCACTTCCACCCGGGTGTGGCCCGAGCGGCGGTGGAGGTGCTGGAGGCGGCCGGCTGGCGGGTGGTCGTCCCCGACCGTCCGGTGTGCTGTGGACTGACGTGGATCTCCACCGGTCAGCTCGACGTCGCCAAGCGGGTGCTGCGCCGCACCGTGGACACCCTGCGTCCGTACCTGCGCGCCGGGACCCCGATCGTGGGGCTGGAACCGAGCTGTACGGCGGTGTTCCGCAGCGATGCGCACGAGCTGTTCCCGGCCGACGACGACGTCACCCGGCTACGGGAGCAGACGGTCACCCTCGCCGAGTTGTTGCACGACCACAGCCCCGGTTGGCGACCGCCCCGCATCCCGGCGCACGCGCTGATCCAGACTCACTGCCACCACCACGCGATCCTCGGCACCGCCGCCGACCAGGCCGTCCTGGCCGCGGCCGGGGTCGACGCGGAGTTCCTCGACTCGGGCTGCTGCGGGCTGGCCGGCAACTTCGGCTTCGAGCAGGGCCACTACGAGGTCTCCGAGGCGTGCGCGGAGCGGGTGCTGCTGCCCGCCGTCCGGGACGCCGCCGACACCGACGTGCTCCTCGCCGACGGGTTCAGCTGCCGTACCCAGGTCGAACAGAGCGCCGTCGGTGGGCGCACCGCGCTCCACCTGGCCGAACTGCTGCGCGCCGGCCTGCACCACGACACCGTGCCCCACCGGCCGGAGCAGAGCTGGGGTGACCGGCCCCGGCCGCCCTCGGTGATCTCACGCTGGGCGGCGGCCGGTCTGGTCGGGGTGGCCGCGCTCGCCCCGCTGGCCGCGCTGGTCCGCCGGAGGCGGCGATGACCCGCATCCGGCTCACCGCCGAGGCGTACCAGGTGCCCACCGACGCCCCGGAGGGGGACGGCACCCTGGGCTGGACCAGCACCACCCTGGTGCTGGTCCGGGCCCACGCCGACGGGCACACCGGAACCGGCTGGACGTACGGGCCGACGGCCGTGGTGGCGGTGGTGGCGGACCTGCTCGCACCGGTGGTCGCCGAGCGGGACCCGGACGACCTGCCGGCGGCCTGGAGAAGCATGCAGCGCCGGCTGCGCAACGCCGGACGGCCGGGCGTCGCCGGCCTCGCGCTCTCCGCCGCCGACTGCGCCCTGTGGGACCTCAAGGCCCGTCGGCACGACCTGCCGCTGGCCCGACTGCTCGGCACCGCCCGTCGGCAGGTGCCGGTCTACGGCAGCGGCGGCTTCACCACCTACGACGACGCCCGTCAGCACCGACAGCTCGCCCGCTGGGTGCACGAGGAGGGCATTCCCCGCGTGAAGATCAAGATCGGCGAGTCCTGCGGCACCGAGGTGCGGCGGGACCTGGACCGGATGGCGGCCGCGCGACGCACCATCGGCGCCGACGCCGAGCTCTACGTCGACGCCAACGGCGGCTACCAGCGCAAGCAGGCGATCCGGGTCGCGCACGCCGCCGCCGACCTGGACGTGCGCTGGTACGAGGAGCCGGTCAGCTCCGACGACCTGCCCGGCCTCGGCCTGGTCCGCGACCACGTCGCGCCCGACGTGACCGCGGGGGAGTACGGCTTCGACCTGGTCTACTTCCACCGGATGGCCCCGTACGTCGACTGTCTCCAGATCGACGTCACCCGCTGCGGCGGGATCAGCGAGTTCCTGCGCGCCGCGGCGGTGGCCGACGCCGCCGGCCTGCAGGTGTCCGGGCACTGCGCCCCGCACCAGCACCTCGCCGTGGCCGCCGCCACGCCCAACCTGCGACACCTGGAGTGGTTCCACGACCACGTCCGGATCGAGTCGATGCTCTTCGACGGCGTCGCACCGGCCACCGGCGGCGACGCACCGGTGCCGCTGGACCGCCCCGGCAACGGAGTGGAGTTCCGGGCCGACCGTGCGCAGCAGTACCGGGTGGCCTGAGATGGCCCGCCGCGTCACCCGCCCGGCCCTGCCGGACGTGCTGCTCGTCGGCCGGCTGAGCTGGGGTGCGCTGCTGCTGCTCGCCCCCGGCCGCCTGTTGCGCCCGCTCGGTCCGGTCGGCGGCGAGGCGATCGTGACCCTGCGGGTGCTGGGCACCCGACACCTCGCCCAGGCCGCCCTGACCAGTGCGTGGCCCACCTCGCGCGGGTTCGCCGCCGGCGCGACGGTCGACGCCGTCCACGCACTCGCCGCACTCACGCTGGCCGCCGTCGACCGACGGCAGCGCCGCGCCGCCCTGGCCAACGCGGCCGTCGCCACCGGCTGGGCGTTGCTCGGCGCCACCGCCGCCCGACACCGAGGAGAACAGTGAGGACCGAGGAGCTGCACCAACCGACCGGACGGGTGCTCGTCGTCGTCTGCGACAAGGGCGAGGACCCGGTCAGCGCCATCGGCGACGCCCTGCACCGGCACGACCTGCGCGCCGGGCGGGTGACCGCCGTGGGCGGCTTCCAGGAGGCCGACGTCGGCTGGTTCGACCGCGAGCGGCGCGACTACCGACGCATCCCGGTACGCGAGCAGGTGGAGGTGCTGTCCCTGCTCGGAGACGTCGCCGCCCGCGACGGCCAGCCGGTGCTGCACGTGCACGCGGTCCTCGGCCGCGCCGACGGCAGCACGGTCGGCGGGCACCTGCTCTCCGCCCGGGTCTGGCCCACCCTCGAGGTGATCGTCACCGAGGTGGCACCCGAGCTGTCCAAGCGCGTCGACCCGGAGACCGGGCTCGCGCTGATCGCCGGCCCCGGCCGCTGACCGCTCAGTGACACGGATCGACCTGCCCGAGCGTCACCGCCGTCTCCAACATCAACGCGTGTACGAAACCCTGCGGGAGGTTGCCGCGCAGCTGCCGCTGCCGCACGTCGTACTCCTCGGTGTACAGCCCGGGCGGGCCGCAGGCGGCCCGGTTGCGTTCGAACCACCGGTTGGCGCCGACCGGGTCCCCGGCCTGCCAGGCGGCCAGGGCGGCCGCGAACCCGCAGAGCAGGAACGCTCCCTCGGCGTCGCCGAGCGGCCGCCGGTCGGGACGGAACCGGTACAGGTAGCCGTCCTGGGCCAACTCCGCCAGCACCGCCCGGTGGGTCAGCGCGGTGCGCGGGTCCTGTGGGGGCAGCGCGCCCCGGATGCCGGGCAGCAGCAACGCCGCGTCGACCCGGTCGTCGTCGTAGGAGCGTCGCCAGTGCCCCTGCACGGCCAGACCGTGGGCCGCGACATCGGCGAGAATCCGGTCGGCCAGCGCCGTCCAGCGCGCCGCGAGCGCCGGCGTGGCGACCCGGGCCGCCCTCCGCAGCCCCGCCACGCAGGTCAGCTTCGAGTGGGTCCACTGCCGCGGCGGTAGCTCCCAGATGCCGGAGTCCGGCTGCGACCAGCGCCGCCCCACCGCGTCGGCGGCCACCTCCAGGGCCCGCCGGCCGTCGCCGTCGAGCCGGTCGTGGCGCTGCGCGGTGGCCAGCAGCATCAGCACCTCACCGTACGAGTCGAGCTGGAACTGCCCGCGTACCCAGTTGCCGGTGCGCGCGTCGGCGCCCGGGTAGCCGGCCAGCTCGGCCAACCGCCGCTCGCGCGGCACCGGATCGCCGTCGACGGTGTACGCGGGGGCGAGCCGGTCGCCGTCGGCGAGTACCCGTTCGGTGAGGAACGCGACCGCGTCGTCGAGCAGGTCGTAGCGGCGCACCAGGGCCGAGGCCTGCCCGGCGAAGGACTGGTCGCGGATCCACGCGTACCGGTAGTCGTAGTCGCGTCCGGCCATCGCCCGCTCCGGCAGGGCGGTGGTGGCGGCGGCGACCATCCCGCCCCCGGGGCGGGTCATCCCGCGCAGCACCGCGTACGCCAGCACGGCGTCGCGCCGCGCCGGGCCGTCCAGCGACGGCACCACGGCGGCCCAGTGGTGCTCGGTGATGCGCCACAGCTCCCCGGGCTGCTGGCACGGCTGTTCGAGCGGCCCGGTGGCCACCTCCAGCACCAGGTCGTGCCGGCCGCCGGCCGGCAAGGTCAGCTCGCCGGTGAGGAAACCGTGGCGGTCGCGGCGCAGTGCGCCGCCACCGTGCAGACGCAGGTGCAGCCCGCCGGTACGGGCCAGCCACCGGTCGCCGTCACGGGTGACGTCGGCGACCCCCTCCCGACCGAAGTCGGCGCGCGGATCGAGGACCACGCGTACCCGCGCCGGCCCCTCCACGGCCCGGATCTGGCGCAGCAGCACCAACTTGTCCGGCTCGCCGGGGAAGACCAGCGCCTCGCGGGACTCGACGATGCCGTCGCCGGTGACCCACCGGCTCTGCCAGATCAGCGACCCCGGCTCGTAGTGTCCGCCCCACACGTAGCGGCCGCCGGCCGGGGTGACCAGATACCGGCCCGCCCCACCGAGCAGGGTGCTGAACACCGCCGGGTCGGACCAGCCAGGGGCGCACAGCCACGCCACGTCCCCGACCGGGCCGATCAACGCGCCCCGGTGCCCGTCGGCGAGCAGCGCGTAGTCCCGCAGCACCGCCGGCGTGACACCGGCGTTCGGTTCGGCACCCGTACCTGGCATGCCGGCCGCCTCAGCGCGTTGCCGCGGCGTCGGCGGTGACCAACCGCCGTCGGGTTTCGCCCAGCATGCAGGTCCCCTCTCGGCTCGTCGGCGTCGGGCCCGCCGCATACCCGACGGCCGGGCCGTGACACACCGCGCGTGGTGGGAGCTGAGCCCCGTGCACCGGCAGCTCGGTGGCCTGCGGTGAGTGGTCCGGTCGCGGATGGGTAGTGCCACACGAGGAGCGAAACGACGGGAGGCGACATGGCGGGGCGCAAAGAGGACATCCGGGTAGCGGTGGTGACCGGGGCGAGCGCGGGCGTGGGTCGGGCGACCGCCCGCCTGCTCGCCCGGCGGGGGATCGCCGTCGCGCTGCTCGCGCGGGGAAGGGTCGGCCTGGACGCGGTGGCCGAGGAGGTACGGGCCGCCGGCAGCCGCGCCCTGCCGATCGAGGTCGACATGGCCGACTACGAGCAGGTGGTCGCCGCCGGGCGGCGCGTCGAGGCGGAACTGGGCCCTGTCGACCTGTGGATCAACGACGCCTTCAGCTCCGTCTTCGCCCCGTTCCAGGACACCCGGCCGGAGGAGTTCCGCCGCGCCACGGAGGTCACCTACCTGGGGTACGTGCACGGCACCCGGGTGGCCTTGTCCCACATGACCCCCCGCGACCGCGGAACCATCGTGCAGGTCGGCTCGGCCCTGGCCTACCGGGGCATCCCCCTGCAGGCGGCCTACTGCGGGGCGAAGCACGCGATCGTCGGGTTCACCGAGTCGCTGCGCTGCGAGCTGCTGCACGACGGCAGCAAGGTCCACGTGACGATGGTGCAGCTGCCGGCCGTCAACACCCCCCAGTTCGACTGGCTGCTGTCCCGACTGCCACGCCACGCCGAGCCGGTCCCGCCGATCTACGAGCCGGAGGTGGCCGCCCGGGCGATCGTCGGCGCCGCCGACCGGCCCGGCCGCCGGGAGTACTGGGTCGGTGCGTCCACCGTGCTGACCATCCTCGCCAACCGCGTGGCGCCGAGTCTGCTCGACCGCTACCTGGCCCGGACGGGGTACAGGTCGCAGCAGACCGGCCAGCCGGCGGACCACGACCGGCCGAACAACCTGTGGCACCCGCTCGACGGCCCGGGCGGGCACGACTACGGCGCGCGCGGTGACTTCTCCGGACGGTCGCACAGCCGAAGCCCGCAGGCGTGGCTGTCCCGGCACCGGCTGGCCACCGCCGCCGGGTTGGCCGGCACGGCGGTCGGCGTGCTGGCCTGGCGTCGTCGCTGACCCCGGCAGGCGCGGCGGTCGAGGCGGCTCGCGAACGGGCGGGGATCGGGACCGCGAGCGGACCTGGACGCCGTGGGCCCGGTCGAGGAGCGTCTGACGGTCTGGCGCCAGGTGCCGGCGCGGACGACTTCGGTGGACGGCAGCTGCCGCACCGCCTCGGCCCGGTCGTACAGCGCGAAGGACGCGTCGGTGCGGCCGCACACGCGCAGCAGGATCGCCATGCGGGCCATCGCATCGCTGTCCGGGTTGCGGCGTTCGCTCAGCTGGTGGTTTCGCTCGCGGCGCGCGACTCGTCCGGATCGGTCGCCCAGCTGGCCAGCACGGGAAGCACCCGCGCCGTGGGGGAGTCGGGTTCGACGGTGTAGACGATCAGGCGTTGCTCCGGATCGTGCGGCCCGACGACGGACTCGATGCCGAAGGTGAGCGGTCCGGCCGTCGGGTGGACCAGGTGCTTGGTCACCGAGGTACGGAAGGTGACCCGCTGGTCGTCCCACCACTGCGCCACGTCGGGATCGCCGCTGCGCAACTCCCGCACCAGGTCGACGAGTCGCCGATCGTCGGGGTGGCGTCCCACCTCGTAGCGCAACTCCCCGACCGCGGCGGCGGCGAAGTCGGCCCAGTTCACGATCCGCACCCGCGCGTCGGGATCGAGGAACAGCCACCGCGCGAGCGACGACCCCGGCTCCAGCGCGGGCCCCAGCACCGCCCGCAACAGCCCGTTGTGCGCCAGCACCTGGGTACGGCGCCCCAGCAGCAGCACCGGGACGTGGTCCAGCACCCCCATCAGGCGCAGCATCCCCGGGTCGGGCCGCTGGGCGATCTCCGGCCGTGCCCAGCGCCGGCGCGAGGTGGGGGCGGCCAGGTCCCGCAGGTGGGCGCGTTCGATCTCGTCCAGCTGCAGCGCCCGCGACAGCGCCTGCACCACCTCGTCGGTGACGGTGTGCTGGCGTCCCTGTTCCAGCCGGCTGTAGTGGTCCGGGCTCAACCCGGCGAGCACGGCGAGTTCCTCCTTGCGCAGGCCGGGCACCCGCCGCGGGCCGGGGAAGGCCTCGATCCCGGCCTGAGCAGGAGTCAGGCGGTCCCGCCGGGACCGCAGGAATGCCCCCAGGGCGGCACGGTCAGCAGGCATCCATCCAGTGTAGGAGCACCCCACGGCGCGAACCTGGCCATGGCGTGACCAGGCACAACGCGCCCTGGTGCGTGCGGCGCCTCCAGGGTGAGGTGGGGACCATGACCTCTGCTGAGCAGACCCGCACCGTCCTGATCACCGGCTCCACCAGCGGCATCGGTGCCGCCACCGCCCGGACCCTGGCCGCGCAGGGTTGGCGCGTCGTCGTCACCGGCCGCGATCGGAACCGCGGCGCCGCCGTCGTCGCCGACATCGAGGGGAACGGCGGAAACGCCGTGTTCGTCCCCTCCGACCTGACCAGCCCACCCGAGGTGCTGCGGGCCTTCGCCCGCGCTGCCGCCGAGGCCGCCGGTGGGCGACTGGACGCGCTGGTGCACAACGCCGCCCTGTGCCCCGCCGTGGACACGGTGCGCCTCACCGACACCGACCTGGAGGCCACCCTCGCGGTCAACGTCCGCGCCCCCCACGTCCTGACCGCCGCACTGGCCGCGCTGATGGCCGCCCGCGGCCACGGCGCGATCGTCGTCATCGGGTCCTGGATGGCCCACGTCGGGCACCCCTTCGTCGGGCTGTACTCCGCGACCAAGGCCGCGGAGATCCAACTCGCCCGCAGTTGGGCCGCGGAGTTCGGTCCCCGTGGCGTGCGGGTCAACACCGTCTCCCCCGGGGCGACGCGTACCCCGATCAACGCCGCCGACGGCGACGTCATCGCCCGGATGACCGCCGGCACCCCCGCCGGACGCCCCGGAACCCCGGAGGAGATCGCCGACGCGGTGGCCTGGGTGCTCTCGGAACGCGCCGGCTACCTCCACGGCGCGGAGATCGCCGTCGACGGCGGCATCACGGCGACCCGTTCCGGCTGAGCCCGACCGCACGGATCCACCGACGCCAGGGCTGACCTCATGGCCGCGACCCGTGCGCGTTCCCGGATCTACGGTCGGCGTGGAGCGGTACGTCAGCTCAGTGCCGTGGCGTGGAGACGACGGCCGCCGCTCCGCCGCCGCGGCGTACCGGCTCGGCGGCGGCCACCATCCTCCCGTCCGGCAGAAACTCGATGCCGGTGGCGGCGCCGATCTCCGTCGTCGACCCGAGGACGTGACCCGGCGGTAGGCCCTGGGCGTACGCGGCGATGAAGGCCGGCTCGGCCTGGGTCGTGGTGCCGTTGCGTTGGGATGCGCGCGGCGCGGCCAGCGCCTGCGGGAGCGTCATGCCGAGATCGAGGCGGTTGACCAGGGTCTGCAGGACGGTGGTGATGATCGTCGCCCCTCCCGGCGAGCCGACGGCCAGGAACGGGCGTCCGTCGGCCAGCACGATCGTCGGAGACATGGAGCTGCGCGGGCGTTTGCCCGGCGCGGGCAGGTTCGGGTCCGGTGCGGTGCCCTGCGTCGGGCTGAAGTTGAAGTCGGTCAGCTCGTTGTTGAGGAGGAAGCCCCGCCCGGGCACGACCATTCCGCTGCCACCGGTCGCCTCGATGGTCAGCGTGTACTCCACGACGTTGCCCCAGCGGTCGGCGACGGTCAGGTTCGTGGTGCCCGTGCGGTCGTCCCGGGTGTCGGCGCGCGCTGCCGTCGGGCATCCGCCGTAGCTGCCGTCCGGTACACCCGGCGCGACCGGCTTGGGCAGCGCCGCCGCCGGGTCGATCCGGCACGCCCGTTCCGCGGCGTACGCGTCGCTGAGCAGCTCGTCGAGCGTCGGGCGGGGGGTGCCGTCGCCGACGTAGCGGTTCCGGTCGGCGAACGCCAGCGCGCTGGCCTCCAGGTAGTGGTGCAGTGCCTGGGTGGCGGTCATCGACCGTAGGTCGAAACGCTCGAGGATGTCGAGGGCTTCCCCGACCGCGGTGCCGCCGCTGGACGGGGTCGCCATGCCGAACACCTCGAGGCCGCGGTAGTCCGAGTGGGTGGGTGCCGGCAGGCGGGTGCGGTAGGAGGCGAGGTCGGCGGCGGTCATGGCGGCCGGACGGATCGGATACGGCCACGACGTGGTCGGCTGCGCGGCCAGCGGTGGGCTCTGCACGGTGGTGAGCAGGTCCCGGCCGATCCGACCCCGGTAGAACACGTCGGTGCCCCGCTGGGCGATGAGGCGGTAGGTCGCGGCGAGGTCGGGGTTGCGCAGGGTCGAGCCGACGGCCGGTGGGCGGCCGCCCGGCAGGTACAGCGCGCTGGTGGAGCTGAACTGGGCGAAGGCGGCCTGGTTCGCGGCGACCTGGCCCGCGAACGTCTCGTCGACGGTGAAGCCGGTGCGCGCGACCCGTTCGGCGGGTCGCAGCAGCTGCGCCAGCGAGCGGGTTCCCCAGCGGTCGAGCGCGTCCCGCCACGTCAGCAGGGTGCCGGGGACGCCGACTGACAGGCCGCTGATCCGGGCCTCGTCGAAGGGGTACGGCTGCCCGGTGGCCGGGTCGATGAAGAGGGTTTCGGTCGTCGCGGCCGGCGCTGTCTCGCGGCCGTCGATGGTGTGCACCGTCCTGGTGCGGGCGTCGTAGTAGACGAGGAAACCGCCGCCGCCGATGCCGGCCGAGAAGGGTTCGGTGACGCCGAGCGTCGCGGCCGCGGCGACCGCCGCGTCGACCGCGTTGCCACCGCGCTTGAGCACGTCGAGTCCGACGGCGGTGGCGGTGGCGTCCACGGTGGAGATCGCGCCTCCGTACCCGACGGCGGTGGGCGTCTTCGCCGGTTCGGCCGGTTTCGCTTGAACGGGGGCGGTGACGCCGACCGCCCCGACCGTCGCCAGAACCATCGCCGCAGCAGTGATGGCCGGAGGTCTCATGCGGTCTCCTCGCATCGAACCCGATAACTGCATTCTTCTTACCCGGCCAACCCGAGGTCGGCAACCGGACCGCCGCCGCGCCGCGCTGCGGTGACGCGCGCGGTGGGGGAGCGCATCGCGTCCGACCGGCGGTATGCCGCGCCCGCCGTGGCGATGCCGCACGCCCCCGAAGGGATCACGATCATGATCGACGTCGTCGTCGGAGCCGGCCCCAACGGTCTCATGCTCGCCTGCGAGCTGGCCCTCGCCGGCGTACACCCGGTCGTGCTCGAACGCCGTGCCGCGCCCACCGGCGAACCCCGCGCCAACGGCCTCGTCGGTCAGGTCGTCCGCCTGCTCGACCGACGCGGCCTTTACGCGCGGCTCAGCGGTGGGCCACCTGATCCGTCATCCCTGGCTGCGCTCGTCGGCGGAGCCCGCGCTCGCCGGTAGCAGGGCGCGGATCGCGTCCCGGGGAGTCGGAGTTTCAGGATCATCTCAGGTTCGGCACGCATCCTGTGTCGGAAGCTGTACCGCCTACGGCTGCCGGCCAGGCGTGTCGCGGTCACCATGCGACCGATCGGGAGAGCACGATGACGAGGTCGGTGGTCGGGAGGACGATCCGCGGCACCAGAGACGACCAGGTCGGGGCATCGGCTTCAGCTCACGATGCCGCACCACTCATCGGCTAAGGAGGCTGATGTGGGTCTGACCAGCCCGGCACTTTTCGTAGCGGTCTGTGTCGTCGCTGTCGGCATGCTCGCCCTCGCGGTGATCGACAGACCTCGCCCGCGTCGCACGGACCTGCAGCTGCTCACCCGCGCCGCCCGCGTGGTCAGCGTCAGCGCCCTGGTCGTGCTTCTGTGCGGTCTGACGCTGAACAACCAGTACCTCTTCTACACCTCATGGGGTGACCTGTTCGGATCGTCCGACCAGGCGACGACGCACACCTTCGGCAACACCGCCGCCGCGCAGACGCCGCACCTTCCCGGTACCGGTCTGGTGGGGCAACGGCTCCCCGGTCGGCTCCCTGCTCTGCCGGCACCCGGTCAGCGACTTCAGAGGTACGCGGTGTCGTCGCCCGACATCGCCGGAGCCGCTCAGGTGCTGGTCGAGCTGCCCACCGGCTACGACCCCGCCGGCACCCGGACCTACCCGGTCATCATCGGTCTGCACGGCTTCCCCGCCACGCCCGACTCCTATCTCCGGACCGGCATCCTGGCGGCACAGGACCGCCTCGTGAGCCAGCACCTCCTCGCCCCCAGCATCGTCGTCGTCCCGCAGATCAACGTTCCCCGCTCACTGGACACCGAATGTGTCGACGGCGGCCCCGGACAGCCGCGGATCGACAGTTGGCTCTCCCACGACCTCCCGCGGTGGATCGTGGCGCACTTCCGGGTGCGCGACGATCGCCTTTCCTGGGCCACCGCGGGCTACTCGTACGGCGGATGGTGCGCTGCCTCCCTGGGCCTTCGACACCCCGATCTCTTCGGTGCCGCCGTCGTGTTCCAGGGCTACTTCCGCCCCGACTTCGGCACGCACTACATCCCGGCTACATCTGACCTGGCCCAGTACGACCTGGTGCGGCTCGAGTCACGCCATCCGGCCCCGCTGTCCATGTGGGTGATGACGTCGCGACAGGACAGCCTCTCCTATCCGAGCACCGCGCAGTTCCTGCGCGTAGCCCGTTCTCCCACCGCCGTCACCGCGACCGTGCTGCCAGCGGGTGGACACCGGTTCGCGGTGTGGCAGCCGTCCATCACGCCTGCGTTAACCTGGCTCGGTGGCACTCTCCCGGGCTTTCATGCCTGAGCGCAGGGGACGACCGCGGAGCGTGCACCTCGGCGCGGCTCTTCTGGCTCTCACCGTCGCCGGCGTCGCTGCCTGCGGACCGGACCGGGGTCGCCCTCAGGCGGCCCCGCCGGTCTCGCGCTCGTCCATCGTCGCCCTCGGAGACTCCGTTCCGAGCGGCTACGGATGCTCCTGCCCCGGGTACGTCCAGTCCCTCGCCCACCGGATCACGGCGGCCACCGGCCGCGAGGTCCTCGTCCACAACGACGCCCACGCCGGCGCGACCAGCAGTGACGTGGCCGACGCGGTGCGCGACGAACTCGTCTCGTCACACCTGGCCGCCAGCGACCTCGTCCTCATCCAGGTCGGTGCCAACGACGTCGACACGACAGCGATCATGGAGTGCGGAACAGCCGGCGCAGCCTGCTATCAACCGGTGCTGGAGACCCTGCACGACAACCTGACGCGGATCATCGCCACCGCCGAAGCCGGGGTGCACCACCCGGTCGTCGCCGTGATCGGCTACTGGAACATCACCGTCGACGGCGCGGTGGGCGCGGCGCGCGGCAGCGCGTTCACCACGGCCAGCGAGCAAGCCACCGAATACGTCAACCGGGTGATCAGCGACGTCGCGACAGAGACCGCGGCGATATACGTCGACACGAAGATCCCGCTCAAGGGGCCCACCAACGGGCGCGACCCGACCGCCGAGCTGCAGGACGACGGGGACCACCCCAACGCCAGCGGACACGAGATCATCGCTGACGCGGCGTTTCGCGCACTGCAGGCCGCGGGTGCGGACTGTCCCCCCGACCAGGCGAACTCGCCGCCGATGCTGGTTGCTCACCGCACGTGCTCCGAAGCCGGAAGGTGAACGTGACCTTCCCTGCGCGGCATGGACCGGGTCGAGGTCGATGGGCCGGATCTCCACGTCCTGCCGCGGTGCGTGGGGGAGGGACGTCCGGGTGGGGCCGACGTCCGCTGGGTGAACCGGACGTCTCCGCCACCGCGCACTGCGCGGTGCCTCATTCTGCCTGTGCGTCGAGGTGCGCATGGATCTGACGGAAGATCGCCGCGATGCCGTCGATGACGACGGGGTCGGTCACCATCCCGTCCGGGCCGACCGAGTCGCGCGACACCGGCAGCCGCACGCACGCCGAGGTGATGACGTCGGCGTCGACGTACCGCAGCACGGTGGCGAGGGTGGCTTGCGCGCCGTCGCCCCGGCCCGGGTGTGCCACGGTGACCCAGGCGACCGGTTTCCGGTTCAGCTCGCCGGTGCCGACCGTCAGGTCCAGCAGGTTCTTGAAGCTGCCCGGCAGTGTCCCCGCGTACTCCGGAGTGCTGAAGACAACCGCGTCCGCCCGCGCCAACTGCTTACGCAGGTCGGCGACCGCGGGGTGGTCCCGCTGCTCGTCCCCGCCGGGAACGAACGCGGGCAGGTCGACGAGCCCGCCGTACAGCTCTGCTGTCACGTCCTGGGGTGCACAGGCTTTCATGGTGCGCAGCAACGCGGTGTTCGTGGAGCCGTCCCGAGTGCTGCCTGACACCAGAACCATCCGAGTTGTCGCGGTCACCTCAGCACCTTCCGCCGTCACGCAACGCCGCGATCCTGCACGGCACATCTTTGTTCCGGACCTGCCGCAGCGGGGTGGCGCCTCCCTCGACGACCGCAGCTTTGTGCCAACCTATTGACACAAGCCTCCGGCGGCAGGACCATCATTGTGTCAAGCTGATGGTACAAGATGGAGGCTCGTGTGGGCGGTATCCCGATCACCGTGACCGTGCTGTATCTCGTTCTCGCCGCGGTCACCCTCACCGTGGCGTGGCTGCGGGCCCGCCCGTCCCACCGGCCGCCGGACGGCCCGCCCCGGGGGGCGATCCGGCGTACAGCGAGGTGGCGGTGGATCGGGGTGGCCGTCGGGGTGGCGCTCGGCGTCGCGGTCGCCACCGCCGATTCCCCCGACCTGGGGGCGCTGCTGGCGGCCCCGGTGTTCGGGCTCTGCGTCCTGGTGGGGGTGCTGATCGGCGAGGCCAGCGTCGCCCCGCCCGGCGGCCCGACGCGCACGGCGGCGCTGGAGGTCCGCACCGTTCAGGACTACCTGCCACGCAGGATGAGCCGGGCGGTGGGGGTCGCGGCGGTCGGGTTGCTGGCCCTGCTGGCCGTCACCTCCGCCAACAGCGGCCCCGACGACGCCGGGAATCCCGGCCGGGCCCTGAAGCTGCGCTGCCCGCCCACCGTCGAGGCCCACGGGCCGTGGCCGGGAGCGTTCTACTCGGTGCCGCTGGCCGTCGTCGTGCTGCTCGGCCTGGCCGTCGCGTACGTCGTGCTCCGCAACATCGTCCGCCGGCCACGGCCGGGCGGCACCCCCGACCTGATCGCCGTCGACGACGCCTCGCGCCGACGGGCCGCCCGTGCGGTGACCGGCGCCGGCGGAATCCTGGTCGGCCTACCACTCGCCGGGGTCGCCGCGACGGCGTCCTGGGCGCTGCTCTCCACCGGTTGCGGCCCCTCCTGGGGTCGGCCGGTGGGCTGGTTCCTGCTGGTCGCGTGGCCCATGGTGATCGCCCTGACCGTCTGGTGGACCACGGCGGTCCTCGTTCCGGAGAGGACCACCGCGGCGGGGGTCGCGTCGTGACCGACCGGCCGACCCTCACCGTCGACACCGACGACCCGACCCCGCCGTACGAACAACTGCGCCGGCAGCTCGCCGACCTGATCGAGTACGGGGTGCTCGCGCCGGACGACCGCCTGCCGCCGCTGCGCCAGCTCGCCGCCGACCTGGGGCTGGCGGTCGGCACCGTGGCCCGGACGTACCGGGAACTGGAGTCGGCCGGCCTGGTCGTCTCGCGCCGGGGTGGTGGCACCCGGGTGGCCGCCGCCCGGTCCCGCCCACCCGCCGCCGTCCTGCACGAGCGGGCCGCCGCCTTCGTCCGCGACGCCCGGCTGCTCGGCGCGGACGACGAGCAGATCCGCGCGGCCGTCGCGGCGGTGCTGGGCACCTGATCCCACCCGAGAGACCAGCGCGCCCGCGGGACGTCGGAGCCGTGACGGGTCGGCTGCCGCCGACCCCGTGGTCGATCCTTCGGCGCGCCGAGCACCGTGACACACGACCGGCCCTCCTGCTTTCGCGATTCGAGTGGGCGGACGCGGATCAGGTGTCGACGCGCCGTGTCTCGTAGGCCCACACGACGATCTCGACGCGGTTGCGGGCGTTGAGCTTGCGCATCAGGGCGGCGATGTGGGTCTTGACGGTGCTGAGGCTGATGGACAGCTCGTGGCCGATCTCGCTGTTGGTCCGCCCGCGAGCGGCAGCCAGCAGGACCTGTTCCTCGCGAGCGGTCAGCGGCTCGACAGGCTCGGGTGGCACCGGGCGCGAGCGGCTGTTCGCGAAGGAGGACAGCAGCCTCGCCGTGATGTTCGGTGCGATCAGGGCGTCGCCGCGGGCGGCGGCGTGAACGGCCTGGGTGAGCATCTCGGCGCCGGCGTCCTTGAGGAGGAAGCCTCGGGCGCCTGCCTTCAGCGCGCCGTAGACGTACTCGTCGAGGTCGAAGGTGGTGATGACGACGACGGCCAGCGGGTCGGGGACGTCGGCCCCGGCGAGTTGACGGGTGGCTTCGATCCCGTCGACCTCGGGCATGCGGATGTCCAGCAGGCAGACATCGGGACGCAGCGCACGGGCCATGGCGATCGCCCGGCGGCCGTCGGCGGCCTCACCGACGACGGCGATGCCCGGTTGAGCGTCCAGGATCATGCACAGCCCTGCCCTGACGATGTCCTGGTCGTCAGCGACCAGCACACGGATGGTCATGACGCGCCCGCTGTCCGGGGCAGCGAGGCGTCGACGCTCCAGCCGCCGTCCGGGTCAGGTCCCGCCCGGAGGCTGCCGCCGAGCAGGCTCGCCCGCTCGGCCATGCCGCGCAGCCCGTAGCCGGCGTGCGGGGATCCGGTCGTGCCCGCCTCGCCGTCATCGCACACTCGCAGGTGCACCCGGCTGCGGGACGCGGTGACGTCGACGGTGACACGGGTGGCGCCGGAGGCGTGGCGGGTCGCGTTGGTGACCGCCTCGGCGGCGATCAGGTAGAGGGCGGTGCCGACTGCCGGCTCCACGGCCGCCACGTCACCGGAGATCCGCACGCGGACGCCCAGCACCTCGCCGCCGGGACGAGCGAGTCGTTCGATGTCCATCACCCCTCGCCGGGGGGCGAGGTCGGCGTCCGTTCCGTCGCGCAGCACGCCGACGAGGGCGCGCATCTCCTTGAGCGTCCGGGACGCCTCTTCCTCGATGGTGACCAGGGTGGCCAGCGCGCGCTGCGGATCTGCGGCGGACAGCGCGCGACCTGCCTGTGCCTGGACGGCGATGGCCACGACGTGGTGGCCGACCGTGTCGTGCAGCTCGCGGGCGATCTCGTTGCGTTGGTGAAGCCGCACCTGCTCGATGTCGCGGTCGTGGCTTCTGGTGCGGTAGCGCACCGCCGCGCCGAGCGCGGCCGAGAACAGGAAGAAGCCGTAACCGGCGACCTTCTCCGCGGGTGAGGTCGGCTCCGCGATGAGGGTGACGGGTAGCCAGACGAGGATGACACCGAGCCCGAGGGCGGCCTCGCGACCTGACCCCCAGCGCAGCAGGGCGTAGGGCAGCACGAGCAGCCCCGCGGTGCCCAGCAGTCCGGTGGTATCGATGAACGCGATCCTCGCGAGGTCGAACGCGAGAACGGTTCCGAAGGCAACGGTCACCGCGGCCAGGGGCCGCGTGCGTCGCCACAGCAGGCACGCCGCGACCACGACGCTGACACCGACCAGCAGCGGCGCCCATGCCCTGTCGTCGCGCAGCACCACCTCGACGAGCGAGATCACGACAAGAGCCGAGGACAGCACCCAGTCCCGCCAGACCCGCACCGGCGGGCGTGCGGGGCGCGGCTCAGCCCAGATCCCAGCAACCATGCTTCCCCCCTTCCGGACAACGTAAGGGAGCCGCCGGCCGGGCGGATCAGTCGAAAGTACGGCGGCCGTCCCGTGCCTGGGGCCGGGACAGCTCGAGCCCGCAAGCGGAGGTGCTGCCCGTCGCCGCTCGTCATGGTGGAGGCACCGCGTGAGCCGGCCCGGCTGACGCCCGCACCCAGGAGACGTGATGACCAGAACCGACAGAGCAACCGGTGCGCTCCAGGAAGCGCACATCCCCGTCGAGGCGAAGCTCGCCGCGGCCTGGACCAGCTTCATGTTCCTCTACATCTATGTCGACTACCTCGCCCTGTACAAGCCCGGCTTCCTCGACGACATCCAGGCCGGCGTCGTTCACGAGTTCGACACCGGCCCCACCTTCGTCGCCCTTGCGCTCACGCTCGTGGCCGTCCCGATCCTCATGATCCTGCTCTCGGCGACTCTGCCCGCCCGGGTCAACCGCGCCACCAACCTCGTCGTGGCGACGCTCTACATCCCCGTCTCGGTGTACAACGCGCAGGGCGAGCCCTGGACCTACGCCTACTTCTACGGCCTGTCCATCGGACTCGAGGTGCTGCTCCTGGCCTTCATCCTGCGCGCCGCGTGGACCTGGCCCCGGACCGTTCGCGCCACCGCCGGTCGCGACCTCGCCCAGGCCCGGGTGTGACGCTCCGGGCAGGCGTCGCCCGCAGTGGCCGGGGCCTTCGAGCGCGTCTCTGGTCGCCTTCGTCGATACCGGGGTGGAGATCTCCATCGTCACGGCGAAGCGGGCGTGCCTTGGCACCTGAATGGCGACGTGGGGGTCGGCCGGGAGTGGCCCGGGTACATCTGCCGTCACAGACGGCCCGAGACGCCGGTTGTGGACGGAGGTGTTCCCCATGCCGATCGGTCGGCTCCACCATCTGATCATCGACTGCCCGGATCCGATGGTCGAGGCGCGGTTCTGGAGCGCGGTCCTCGGCGATGCGATCACCTACGCCGACGAGGACTTCGTGGTGGTGTCGCCGAGCACGGTGGCGTCGGGGCTGGCGTTCCAGCGCGCTGCCGAGCTGACGCCGGCCACGTGGCCGGAGCCGGCGGTGCCGCAGCAGATGCACCTCGACGTCATGGTCGACGACCAGGCCGCGGCGGGGGAGGCCGTGCTGGCGCTGGGCGCGCGGCGGTTGTCCGGCGATCATGTGTACGCCGACCCGGCCGGTCACCCGTTCTGCCTGATCAGACTCCCTGACTGGGCACCGCCGGTGACCTGACCCCACCCCGGGCTCGTGCCGGCTGGCCGGTGTGGTGCGCCGCGGCGGTCGCTACGTGAGGGTCCGCCCCACGGTGGCGGGGGTCCATCGGGGTGAGTCCGAGGGCATCGAGCACGGCGGCGCCCCGCTCGGCGTGGGCGCCGCCGGCGAACACCAGAGTGCGTGCGGACTGGTAGCGGCAGCCGACGGCGTCGAACGCGCCGGCCGCGGCAAGCAACGCCTCCCGGTCACCGTCGAGCAGGGCTTCGGCCCGTTCCACCAGGGCTTCGGCGACGGGGTTGCCGGCCACGACGGTCCGGGCCTCGGTCAGGCGGTCGCGAGCATCGGGACTTCCGGCGAGTACGGCGGCCTCGGCGCGCAGCGCCACATACCAGTGGAGCCAGATCCAGGTGAGCCACTTCCACACCTCGCCGGGCTCGGGTGCCATCCGTTCCAGCGCCTCCGGTGCCCGCCCCTGGTGCAGCAGGAGCATCGCGTCGAAGACGGCCCCGTAGCCGTAGACGTGCTCCGGTGGCATGCCGAGCTGCTCCAGGACGGCGTTCCACGAGCGGCGGGCGTCCCGGTCGTCGCGCAGGCCGTGGATCATCGCCACGCCGGCAGCGGCCGGCGCGAGGATCGACCTGGCCGGGCTGCCGGCCCGCTGCCACGCTTCGAGGAACCGGACACCGCCGGCGAGCACCTCGTCGACGTTGCCCGCCAACGCGTCGGCCACCAGCAGCCAACTCGTGGCACGGTGGCTGACCTCCGCCAGCAGCGGATGGTCGGCGATCTGCCGTGCCCAGCGTCGGGCGGCCGGCAGGTCCCCGGCGCCGAGGCTGGCCTCGGCGGCGTTGCCGAGCGCGTCGAGCAGCTCATGGGTGCTGGCCGGGGTGGCGGGTAGGGACGTCAGCAGCGCGACCCGGCGTCGTGCCGTGGCCGCGCTGGCGAACGTCTCACCGGCCCAGCACTGGGCGCCGGTGAGCGCGTCGAGCGCGGCGGACTCGGCGAGCGGGTCGCCCGTACGCCGGGCGAGTGCGACCGCCCGCTCGGCGCGGGCGATCGTCTCCGCGACGGCGTTGTCGGGTGGGCCCTGAGCCGCACCGAACGCGTCGGTGAGCACCGCGGCCTCGGCCAGTGCCACGGCGGCCTGGGCGGCCCCGTCGTCACCGGCCAGGTCCCGCGCCTCGGCGACGAGTGCGATCACCTCCTGCGGTGACGGGAGTCGTTCGAACTTGCTCCAGAACCGGTACGCGCTGGTGGCGGCGGTCGCCAGGTCGGTGGCGGCGCCGGCGGTGTCCCGGGACCGCAGGGCGGCCTCCGCGGCCGCCCGGTGGCAGCGGTACATGTCCTCGCCCCGCATCCGGCAGCCGGCCACGGCGGCGGCGTGCCGGAGCATCGACGCGGCGGCGGCGGGGTCGTCCGCGAGCGCGGCCGCCTGCTCGTAACGCAGCTGGGACTCCCCGATCAGGTTCCGGGTGAAGGTCAGCTCCGCCAGGTGTCGGGCGAGCCGGTACGCGTTCGTGCGCTGCTCGGGCCGGTCCGCCGCCCAGGCCAGCGCGGCACGCAGGTCGTCGGCCACCGGGTCGAACCGGGTACGCCAGTCCGCTCGCTCCACCGCCAGTCCGGCGACCTGTTCCAGGCACCAGTGGAGGTGCCGGGACCGGGTGTCGATCAGCTCGCCGGCCTCGGTGAGGCGCTCCGCCCCGTACTGCCGGATGGTCTCCAGCGCCCGGTACTGCGTACCGCCCGGTGAGGGCGTCACCACCAACAGGCTCTGTCCGGCGAGCCGGGCCAGTTGGTCGGCGACGAGGCCTTCCTCGGCCGCGGCGACCTGCGCCGCCGCCGACACGGTGAACGGCGCGACGAACACCGACACGCGGCGTAGCAGCGCCCGGTCGGCCGGATCGAGGAGGGCGTGGCTCCAGTCCAGGGTGGCCCGTACCGATCGGTGCCGGTCGTCGGCACGGGAGCCGCCGGTGAGCATCCGGAGCGGATGGGACAGGGCGGCGGTGACGCCGTCCAGCCCGAGGGTGGGGTAGCGGGCGGCGGCCAGCTCGATCGCCAGGGCCATGCCGTCCAGCCGTTCGCAGATCGAGGCCAACCGGTTGCGCAGGCGAGGATCCAGCGGCGGGCCCACCGCCGCCGCCCGTTCCAGGAACAGCGCGACCGCGTCCGACTCGCCGTCGACGGTCAGCGACAGCGGGGGCACCGGGTACACCCGCTCGAACGGCACCATCAGCCGGGCCCGGCTGGTCGCCAGCACCGTCACTCCCGGGCACCGTGCCAGCAGCCGGTCGAGGAACCGCGCCACGCCGTCCACCACGTGCTCGCAGTTGTCCAGCACCAGCAACGCGTGATGGTCGGCCAGCGCGGCGACGACGGACCCGGTCATGTCGCGGCCGGGCTGCTCGCCGAGGCCGAGCACGCCGGCGACCGCCGTCGCGATCATGTCAGGTTCGCCGACCGGTACCAGGTCGACGAACCACACCCCGTCGGCGTACGTGCGGGCGGCCTCCGTGGCCACCGCCAGCGCGAGTCGGGTCTTGCCCACTCCGCCGGGGCCGACCGCGGTCACCTGACGGTTCCCCTTGATCAGCTCGGTCAGTTCGGTCCGCTCACTCACCCGGCCGATGAACGAGGTCAGCGGGGCCGGTAGGGCCGGTGCCGGGTGGGCCGGCCCGGTGCCGGTGCGGTCGGTCGCCCGCTGGGCGAGCGCACGACGGTCCGGGACCTCCAGCTTGCGCAGCAGCGAGGAGACGTGAGTCTCGACGGTGCGCACCGAGATGTACAGCCGTGCCCCGATCTCGGCGTTGCTGAGATGTTCTCCGACCAGTGCGAGCACCTCGGATTCCCGAGGGGAGACGTCAACCACCGCACCATCTTGTCGCAAGCCCGTCCGTGTGCGGGTTCCGTGGTCGGATCCGTGGTCAGCACGGATTCGGGTCGGCCGAGCCGGAGGCAGGCTGTGAGCACACCGACCGGGCCGACGACGACCCGGGACCTGAAGGAGTGATCATGACGAGCTCTTCGCACCAGGGAATCAGGACCGTGCTGCATCCGGTGTCGGATCTGTCGGCTGCCAAGGCGGTGTACGCCGTCCTGCTCGGCGTGCCGCCCACCACCGACTCGTCCTACTACGTCGGCTTCGACGCCGCAGGTCAGCACATCGGGCTGGTGCCGGGCGGCGGACCGCAGGGGATGACCTCACCGGTGGCCTACTGGCACGTGCCGGACATCGAGGTGCGGCTGGCCGAGCTGAGCGCCGCCGGTGCCACCGTGACCGAGCCCGCGCACGACGTCGGCGGTGACCGCCTCGTGGCCACCGTCACCGACCCCGACGGCAACGTCCTGGGGCTGATCCAGGACCGCTGAGCGGCGGCTCTGCGCCGGCCGTCATCGAGAACGCCTGGCGAGATCTCCGACGCGCGTACCCCCGTCGCATCCGCAGCAGGACGACCGCAATCCGACCTCACGAAAGGGACCCCGGAATGTCCTCCATCGAATCTGTCACGCTCGAAGTGCCCGACCCCGCAGCCGCCGACACCTTCTACCGCACGGCCCTCGACCTGGACGCCCGGGTGCGCGTACGCGAGGCGCAGGCGCCGACGACCGGCTTCCGCGGTTTCGCCATGTCGCTCGTGGTGTCCCAGCCGAGCATCGTGGACAGCTTCTTCCGCACCGCCCTCGACGGCGGAGCGACGACGCTGAAGCCCGCCGCGAAGGGGTTCTGGGGCTACGGCGGAGTGCTGTGTGATCCGTACGGCACGATCTGGAAGATCGCGAGTTCCTCGAAGAAGGACAGCGGACCGGTGTCCCGGCACATCGACGACGTCGTGCTCCTGCTGGGGGTGGCCGATGTCGCCGTGACCAAGCGGTTCTACGTCGAGCGCGGCCTGTCCGTGGCCAAGAGCTTCGGCCGCAAATACGTCGAGTTCGCCACCTCGCCCGTCAAACTGGCGCTCTACGGCCGCCGGGCCGCTGCCAAGGACGCGGGTGTCTCTCCCGACGGCAGCGGATCGCACCGGCTCGCCATCGGCAGCAGTGCCGGCACCTTCACCGACCCGGACGGCTTCCAGTGGGAGGCCGCCACCTCGGCCTCGACCTCGGCCGGCCGGTTTGGCGAGGCCGCCTCGGCCGGCGTGAGGGCCGGGGGCGCCGACCCGAACAGCGGGCTGTAGGGCACGTTCACCACGCACATCGACCTGACAGGGGGAGAAACGTCATGGGCACCACTCAGGACAGCACGTACCAGGGTTTCACCGCCGAGGAGCGTGCCGCGATGAAGGATCACGCGCACGAGCGGAAGAAGGCAGCGCGCCGTGGCTCGCGGGCGGACAAGGCGGCGGAGGCCGAGCGGGACATGCTCGCGAAGATCGCCGAGATGCCGGAGCCGGACCGGACCATGGCCGAACGCCTCCACACCGTCGTCACCGCCGCCGCCCCGACCCTCGCGCCGAGGCTCTGGTACGGGATGCCCGCCTACGCGCTGGACGGCAGAATCCTCTGCCACTTCCAGCCTGCGACCAAGTTCAGGACGCGCTACGCGACGTTCGGGTTCAGCGACCAGGCGCGGCTGGACGAGGGCGGGATGTGGCCGGCCGCCTTCGCCTTGACCGAGGTGACCGACGAGGTGGAGGCACGGATCGGTGCGCTCGTGACACGGGCGGTGAGCTGAGCCGCACCCCTGCTCCTCGCCGTACCGGTGCCGGCCGGCGCCCTGGTTTCCCGGCGCCGGCCGATCGGGGGCGGATCTTCCTCCCGGCATCGAGCGCGCACCGGTGCCCGGGTGACCTCCGTGCGCGGTCACCCGGGCACCGCGAGCTATGCCGTCGGCCTCGCCCGGTGCAGGATCTGGGCCAGCTCGGCCGGTCGGCTCAGCATCGGCCAGTGCCACGTCGGCAGTTCCTCGTACCGCCACGAGTCGCCGACCATGTGCTGGCACAGCGGCACGGCGGCGGCCATCTCGCGTACCTGCTCGATCGTGAAGCTCGACAGCACGCCGAGGCGGGGCAGCTTCTCCCACGCCCCGGTCAGCCGCACCGGGGAGGTGGCGGTCGCCCACGGTTGGGCCACCGACCGCTCACCGAGCAGCGCGACGACCGAGTCGTCCACATCCGCCGCGCCCGCCGCCAGGTCGGCCCACGGCGGGGGTGGCAGCCGCCAGCCATCGCCGTGTTCCGCGACCACCGCCGCGTTGCGCTCACGCTCCTGGGGTGGGTTGAAGTCGACGTTCGCCGTCCCGTCCGGCAGGGGGCCGGTGTCGACGAACACGAGCTGGGCTATGCGGTCGGGCACACGGTCGGCGACGGCGGTCGTCACGACCGCGCCGGCGTAGCTGTGCCCGACGAGGACCACGTCGTGGAGGTCCTCGTAGCGCAGCAGGTTGACCACGTCGGTGACGTGGACGTCGAGGTCGGTGTCCGGGCGGGCCAGGTGGGCGCGTTCGCCCAGGCCGGTCAGGCTCAGCGGGTACACCTCGTGGCCGTGGCCACGCAGGGCGGCGGTGACCGGGCGCCAGGCCCACGCGCCGAGCCAGAACCCGGGAACCAGTACGAATGTCGTCATGCGCCCCACGCTACGATCAATACTGGACAGGTTCCGCCCGGATTAGGAGTCAGATTTTTGGCCCGGCCCACCGCACGCGTCCTGGCGTTGCTGGAGATCCTCCAGGCCGGCGGCGGCTTCACCGTCGCTGACCTGGCCGGTCGGCTGGACGTCGACGAGCGCACGGTCCGCCGCTACGCCGCGCACCTCGCCGACCTCGGCATCCCGGTCGAGGCTCGGCGCGGTCGCTACGGCGGGTACCGGCTCGCGCCCGGATACAAGCTGCCGCCCCTCATGCTCACCGACGAGGAGGCGGTCGCCGTCATGCTCGGGCTCGTCGCCGCCACCCGGGCAGGGCTGGTCACCAGCGAAGGCGCGGCCGCCGAGAGCGCGACCGCGAAGATCCGTCGGGTGCTGCCGGCCGTCCTCGCCCGGCGGATCGATTCGCTGCTGGACGCCGTGGACTTCACGGCACCGGTCCGGAAGCCCGCCCCGCCCGGCATCGAGGTGCTGCTGGTGCTCGCCGAGGCGGCCCGACACCAGCAACCCGTGGACATCGCCTACACCACCTGGCGCGGCCGGTCCGGCGAGCGGCGGCTCGACCCGTACGGGCTGGTCTTCCACGCCGGCCGGTGGTACGTCACCGGTCACGACCACAACCGCCGGGCCGTGCGGACGTTCCGACTCGACCGGATCGGGACAGCGCGCCCCGCTCAGGGCGCGTTCGACATCCCGGCCGGATTCGATCCCACCGCGCAGGTCCTTGCCGGTCTGGCAGCCGTGCCGTACGCGCACGACATCTCCGTGGTATTACACACCAGCTTGGGGCAGGCACAGCGACGGCTCCCACCGTCGGTCGGCACGCTCACCGAGGTGCCGAACGGGGTGCGCCTCACCGCCCGGGTCGAGCGGCTCGACGGTGCGGCACAGATGCTCGCCGGGCTCGGCTGGCCATTCACGATCGACCGACCGGACGAACTCAAGGACGAGGTACGCGCCCTTGCCGCCCGACTGCTCACCGACGCCAACGCCGGAGAGTGAGCGGTCCACGCGTCCCAGCAGCTGCTCGACCGATGATCTAGGTCGCCATGTGACTGTTCGCCGCCGGTGGCCGGTGACACAGGTCTGGTTCCCGGGCCCATGTCACGGGTACTGGCCCCGCCATGGCAGTCAGTGCGGACGCTCCCGCTGCGGAGACCAGCGACGGGCGGGGCAATCAGCTCAAGCGGGCGATCAGCGGCAAGCTGCTCTACCTGTTCATCCTCGGCGACGTGCTCGGTGCAGGCATCTACGCCCTCATCGGCAAGATCGCCGGGCAGACCGGCGGGATGCTCTGGCTGCCGCTCGCAGTGGCCCTGCTGCTCGCGCTGCTGACCGCCGCTTCGTACGCCGAACTGGTCACTAAGTATCCGAAGGCCGGCGGCGCGGCGGTCTTCGCCCACCGCGCGTACCGCAGCGACCTGGTCTCCTTCGTCGTGGGTTTCTGCATGCTGGCGGCTGGACTGGTCAGCGTGGCGGGCCTCGCGCTGGCGTTCGCCGGCGACTATCTGCACGCGTTCCTCGACGTCCCCGCGGTGCCGGCCGCCCTGGTGTTCCTGGCCGCGGTGGCGGCCCTCAACCTGCGGGGGATCTCCGAGTCGCTCGGCGCCAACGTCGTCATGACCGTGGTCGAACTGTCCGGGCTGCTGTTCATCATCGCCCTCGGCGCGCTCGTGCTCGGCCGCGGCGACGGTGACCTCGGCCGGGTGGTCGAGCTGCCCGCCGGCACGTCGGCGCTGCCCGCCGTGCTCGGTGCGGCGCTGCTCGCCTTCTACTCCTTCGTCGGGTTCGAGACCTCCGCGAACGTCGCCGAGGAGACGGTCAACCCGGCCCGGAACTACCCCCGGGCGCTGTTCGGTGGCCTGCTCACCGCCGGCGTCGTCTACGTGCTGGTCGGCCTGACGGTCTCGGCGGCCGTGCCGGCCCAGCAGCTGGCGGAGTCCAGCGGCCCGCTGCTCGAAGTGGTGCGTGTGGCCGACATCGGCCTGCCGGCCTGGGTGTTCAGCCTCGTCGCGCTCGTCGCCGTCGCCAACGGCGCCCTGCTCACCTCGATCATGACCAGCCGCCTGACGTACGGCATGGCCTCGGACGGACTACTGCCCCGCGCCCTCGGCCGGGTGCTGCCGCGCCGGCGCAGCCCGTGGGCCGCCATCCTGGTCACCACGCTCGCGTCGATGGCCCTGGCCCTCACCGGCGACCTGGAGACCCTCGCCAACACGGTGGTGCTCCTGCTGCTGGTGGTGTTCGTCAGCACCAACACCGCCGTGCTGGTGCTGCGTCGCGACAAGGTCGACCACCAGCACTTCCGCACGCCGGTGGTGCTGCCGATCCTGGCGCTGGCATCCTGTGTCGTGCTCCTGAGCCAGCAGGACGGGGCCGTGTGGCTGCGGGCGCTGCTGCTGATCGCGGTGGGGGTCGTCCTCTACGTCGTCACCGCTGCGGTCCGCCGGCGGACGGCGCGGCGCGGCGACGCCGACCGGCGCTGAGGGCCGAGGCGCGCCACGCCGAGACGGTCACGGGTCTCCTGCTGGGATCGCCAGTCACGATCGCGATCACCGGGACGAAGGCTGCGGTCATCCACGACTGGACGGTGACGTCGCGACAGAACCGGGTCCGCCGTCCGGACCGGCGGTGAGCAGTTCCGGCGGCGGAAGGGCCCGGCCGCAGCTCCTGGTCGGTCGCCGAACGCGGCCTCCCGCAGCAACGTCCGGTCGACCGGCAGCCCACTGCGGCACCCGCGCGTCCACCCCGTCGCGGCCGAGGAGATAGCGCGGCGATGGGGTCCGGTGCGAGCGTAATCAGAAACAGGGGGTCAGGGGATGAGGTGGGTCGGGATGGACCGGGACGGGGTGCGGCGGGGCCTGCGGATCGATGCAGCGCTGACGGCGGCCGTGGACCACGTCCGACTCTGCTACGCCTACCTCGACATCGGAGATCTTGACGGGTACGCCTCGCTGTTCGAGTCCGGGACGCCACCGACGTGGTCCGGCAGCGGGGCAGCCGTACCCGAGATGCTCGCCTGGTTGCTCCGCTCGGGGTCCAGCGTCCACCACGCGGTGCTCGACGTGTTCGGCTCGGACCGGCAACTCGCTGCCGTGTACCGGTTGACGATCGGCGGCGAGACATGCGACTTCGTGGACATCTTTCGCGTATCCGACCACGCCCTCTTCCTCGACCGGCAGTGCTTCACGTCGTCACGGACCCCCTGGCCGCCGCCTTCTGCCCGCTAGGGAATCTCCCGCGGCACTGTGAACGGTGCAGCGGACCCGACTCGAAGACCGACCGCGGTCCGGCCGGTGCCCCGGCCACTCAAGTTGTCACTGCGCCATCACCCGGATACGGTCTGTGTGAGACCGCTGCCGCAGGCGGGCAGCTGTTGTCGCAGGCAGCGTGGAGAAGAAAAAGACGGGGATGGACGCCGGACTTCCGGGTAACACCTTCGCCGATGTGGTCTTCCGGATGCTCGGGCCCATGGAAATTGGTCCCGATGACGCGCCGGTACGCATCCCGCCGGGCCGTCAGCAGGTAATTCTCGCCGCGCTGCTGCTCGACGTCAACCGGGTCGTCAGCGTGAACTCCCTGATCGACGCGGTATGGGCCGACCGGCCACCGGTGACGGCGCGCAGCCAGGTGCAGATCTGCGTGTCGGCCCTGCGCGCCACGCTGGCCACCATCGGCCTGACCGACGTCATCGTCACCCAGGCCCCCGGCTACCTCATGCGGGTCCCCGAGGACAGCGTCGACATCTGCGTGTTCCGCGACCTGGTGGCCCACGCCGTCGAGGCCAGACGCTCCGGCCACCTCACCGAGGCCGCGGAACTGCTGCGCCGGGCGTTGGCGTTGTGGCGCGGGCCCGCGTTCGGCGGGGACGTCAGCGAGACGCTGTCCGCCCGGGCGGTGCCCCTCGGCGAGGAGCGGCTCAGCGCCCTGGAGGAGTGCATCGACATCGAGCTCCAACTCGGCCGTCATCACCGGCTGGCCGCGGAACTCGGCGGTCTGGTGGCTGCTCATCCGCTCCGTGAACGGCTGCGCGGCCAGCTCATGGTCGCTCTGTACCGGTCCGGCCGGTCGGCTGAGGCACTGGAGGCCTACCGCGCCGGGCGGCGGTTCACCGTCGACGAGCTGGGGATCGAGCCGGGTGAGCAGCTACGCCGGTTGGAGACCGCGGTCCTGGCCGAGGACCCGTCGCTGCGTCTGACGCCCGCGGAGGCGGGCCCGCCCCGGACCGTCCCGCATCAACTCCCCGCGGACATCGCGGACTTCACCGGCCGAGACGCGCAGGTCGCCCAGATCATCTCGGCACTGGCCGAGCCGGGCGACCGCGCGGTGCCGGTGGTGGTGATGGCGGGCAAGGCCGGGGTGGGCAAGACCGCACTGGCGGTACACGCGGCCCACCGGCTCGCCCGCGACCGGTTCCCCGACGGGCAGCTGTACTGCAGCCTGGCCGGCATGCAGCAGACCCCGGCGGACCCCGCGGAGGTGCTGGCCCGGTTCCTCCGCGCGTTGGGACTGCCCGGTCCCAGCATCCCCGACGACGCCGGTGAACGGGCCGATCTCTACCGCACGCTGCTGGCCGACAAGCGCGTCCTGGTGGTGCTGGACGACGCCGCGACCGGCAACCAGATCGCCCCGCTGCTGCCGGGCAGCGACACGTGCGCGGTGCTCGTGACCAGCCGGGTCCGGCTCACCGACATCTCCGGGGCGCAACTGGTCGATGTGGACGTGCTCGGCGCCGACCCGGCGCTGACCCTGCTCACCCGCGTGGTCGGCGCCGAGCGGGTGGCCCGGGAGCCGACCGCGGCCCTCGCCCTGGTGCAGGTGGTCGGCGGCCTGCCGCTGGCGCTGCGCATCGTGTCCGCCCGACTGGCCGCCCGGACCCACTGGTCGCTCGCATCCATGGTGGGCCGGCTCGCCGACGAACGGCACCGTCTCGACGAGCTGGCGTACGGGGAGATGATGGTGCGCGCCAGCCTGACCCTCACCTACGACGGACTGGAGCAGCAGACCGCCCGGCTGTTCCGCCTGCTGGCGTTGGCGTCCCGGGACAGCGTGCCCCCGTGGGTCGCTGCTGCGCTGCTGGACGACGACCTGCGCCGGGCCAACGCGGAGCTCGACCTGCTGGTCGACACCCAGATGCTCGACGTGCGGGCGGTGGGCCTGGAGGCCGAGGGCCGGTACGCCTTCCACGACATCATCCGGCTCTACGCCCACGACCGGTTGGCCGCCGACGAGGAGCCGGCGTCGGTGGCCGCCGCGCGGACCCGCCTGCTCGGCGGCTGGCTGGCCCTCGCCGAGCAGGCGCACGCGAGGCTCTACGGCGGGGACTACACCGTCCTGCGGGGCACCGCCCCACGCTGGTGTCCGCCGGGTGGCTTCCCGCCGGCGACGCTCGACGACCCGCTGCGCTGGCTCGACGACGAACGGCTGAACCTGTGCGCCGCGGTCGACGCCGCCGCCGCCGCGGGCATGGACGAGCTCAGCTGGGAGCTGGCGGTGAGCCTGGTGACCCTGTTCGAGGCGAACCGGTACACCGAGGACTGGGAACGGACGCACGAGATCGCCCTGACCGCGGTACGCGCCGCCGGCAACCGGCGCGGTGAGGCCGCGCTGTTGTGCTCCCTCGGATCGCTGCACCTGAGCCGGGCCCGCCTCGGTGCCGCGCGGGCCGTGCTCACCCCCGCCCTGGCCACGTTCACCGACCTCGGCGACACCCACGGCCTCGCGATGGTCTGGCGGAATCTGGCGTCGGTCGACTACCACGAGGGCGCTCAGGACCAGGCCGCGGCCGGATACGCCCGGGCGATCGCCGCCTTCCGCGACGTCGGCGACAGCATCGGCCAGGCCCATGCGCTCAACCAGCTCGCCCGCATCGACCTGGACGTGGGTGAGTACGGACGAGCCATCGACAACCTGAACGCGGCGCTGGCGATCTGCCAGGACGTCGGCGGAACCCGGGTGGAGGCGCAGGTGCTGCACCGACTGGGTACGGCGATGCGCCTGCAGGGGCGGGACACCGAAGCCGAGCTGGTCACCGAGACGGTCCTGGAGATGGTCCGCGGCAACCGGGACGTGTACGGGGAGGTCTACGCGCTGCACGCGCTCGGGGTGATCAAAGCCCGGCTGGGCAGGCAGGACGAGGCGGAGCAACTGCTGCGGGCGGCGATGACGAGCGGGCGGAAGATCCTCCACCAGGTCGGTGTCGCCCGGGCCGGCCTGGACCTGGCGTTGCTGGTCTCGGAGAAGGAACCGGATCACGCTGTCGAGCTGGCGACCGGGGCCCTGCGTACCTTCGTGGACCGTGGCCTGCCGGCCTGGGAGGTCAAGGCCCGCGAGGCGCTGCGGTCACTGTCGGTGCAGCCGCCCGCCACGCGCTCCGACCCCGAGGGTCGCGCCTAGCGCGGCCGGCCGGGTCACTCCCACGGAGTGTCGATCATGACGACGGGGGCCGAGGTGCCCGGATCGGCCGACGCGGGGTTGCCCGTGCCGTGCCCGGCTGCCGACACCAGACCGGTGACGATGCCGGCGGCGAGCGTTGCGATAGCGATGGCCCGACGGATGCTGCCCATTACTGCCTCCTTCGACGGTTTCCCGGACCTGATCCCGATGTGGTCCGGGTTGACGCGATTGACGCTAGGGAGCGGTGCTATCGGCCCCATATCGTCGGGCCGGACCCCGGCAATGTTCGCCGGTGATCGGTGAGGACGCGGCAATAACCTGCCGATAGAGCCTCCACCGAGGATTGCCGGCATGGGAAACCACGACGCCACGGCGGCCCCGGTCACGGCACGGCTCAACATCGTCATCAGTGGCGTGTCCTCCGACGCGCACACCTGGAACCTGGTGTTCCTCCAGCTCCTGCTGCAGGAGTGGGGCCACCAGGTCACCAACCTCGGCCCCTGCGTACCGGAGGCGCTCCTCGTCGACGAGTGCGCACGGGCCACTCCCCACCTGGTGGTCGTCAGCAGCGTCAACGGACACGGATTCCACGACGGCCTCCGCCTCATCGGCGCGCTGCGGCAGCGGACCGACACCACGCGGCTGCCCGTGGTCATCGGCGGCAAGCTCGGTGTGACCGGTGAGCAGGGCGCCGCGGACCGCGTTGCCACCCTCCTCGCCGCCGGCTACGACGCGGTCTTCGGCGACGACGTGGTCGGCGTCGCCGGCGAGGACGTGGACCCGTTCGCGGAGACCCTGCGGACGTTCCGCTCCTTCGTCGATTCGCTCCCCGCGGCCGTCACATGCTGACCGGGCCGACACCCGCAGCCGTCACCGACGGCGCCTTCGGCGACTTCGTCAGCCAGGCCGCCGCGTCCGGACACCTGGTGGTGCAACCGCGCATGGGGTTCAGCGACCCGGAGCGGATGCGCGCCGGACTGCGCGCGGTGCGGACGGCGCCGGCCGTCACGGTCGGCACCCTGACCCTGGACAGCTACACCCGCGTCGGGGACCACCGGGCCGCCCGCGACGCCCTCGCCGCCGGCACCGACCTCAACGGCTACCCGCTGGTGGCCCACGACCCGGCGACCACCCGAGCGGTGCTGCGTGACGTGCACGGACCCGACTTCCCCGTCCAGGTACGGCACGGCTCAGCCGACCCCCGCCGGATCTTCACCGCCCTGCTGGACGTCGGCCTGCACAGCACCGAGGGCGGCCCGGTCTCCTACTGCCTGCCCTACGGCCGCACCCCGCTGCGCGAGTCGGTCCGCAACTGGACCGAGTCGTGCCACACGCTGGCCGCAGCCGCCGGTCGCGGTCCCGAACCACACCTGGAGACCTTCGGTGGCTGCCTGATGGGCCAGCTGTGCCCGCCGGGACTGCTGGTCGCCATGAGCGTGCTCGAAGCGCTCTTCTTCCGCGCCCACGGACTGCGCAGCGTCTCGCTCAGCTACGCCCAGCAGACCGACACCGACCAGGACGTCGCCGCAGTGCGGGCGCTGCGGCGGCTCGCCGAGGAGTACCTGCCCGACCTCCAGTGGCACGTCGTCGTCTACACCTACATGGGCGTGTACCCGCGCAGCGTGCCCGGCGCCACCCGCCTGCTGGAACTCGCCGCCGAGATGGCGGTACGCGCCGGCGCCGCCCGGCTGATCGTGAAGACCGCCGCCGAGGCGCACCGCATCCCCACGGTCCAGGAGAACGTCACGGCGCTGCGGGCCGCAGCCGCCGCCGCGGACCGGACCCGACCCGACGTCGGCACCCGCCGTCCCGCCGACGCGCCGACCGGCCACGGCGGTCCGGACGACCTGCTCAGCCAGGTGTACCGGGAGGCGAGCACCCTGATCGAGGCGACCCTGGCGCTGGACTCCGACATCGGCCGGGCGCTGCTGTCGGCGTTCGCCCGCGGACACCTCGACGTCCCCTACTGCCTGCACCCCGACAACGCCGGCCGCAGCGCCACCTTCATCGACGAGCGAGGCCGGTTGCGCTGGGCCCGAACGGGAAACATGCCCATCCCGGCGGACCTCGCATGCCCGCGCCCCCTCACCGCATCCGACCTGATGAACGCCCTGTCCCATGTGGAACGCCGGTGCGACGCCGGCCACACCCCCACGACCCGAGTGGAAGTTGAGCGATGACCACCACCTCCGAACGCACCGTCACCCCGTCCCTGCCGGGCACGCCCGGTGAGCATCTGTCGGCACCGGTCACCCGGGCCGCGCTGCGGGTACAGCACGGCATCCTCACCGCCGCCCGCGCATACCTCGCGGACGCCGGCTTCGTCGAACTGCTCGCACCGATCATCGGCCCCGTCACCGATCCGGGCGCGCGCGGCGCCAAGCAGGTCGACGTCGACTACTACGGCCACCGCTACAAGCTGATGACCAGCGTCATCCTGTACAAGCAGGCCTCGCTGCGGGCGTTCGACCGGATCTACTCGATCGCCCCGAACGTCCGGCTGGAACCCCTCGAAACCTGCAACACCAACCGCCACCTGGCGGAATTCCACCAGATCGACGTGGAGATGGCCGGGACCGGACGCGACGAGGTGATCGCGGTGGCCACCGGTGTGATCACCCACGCCGTCCGGCACGTGGTCACCCACCACGCGGAGGACCTCGCCGTGCTCGACCGGCGGGTCAGCGCGTTCGACGAGCTGCTCGCGGGCCCGTTCGACCGGTGCACCCACGCCGAGGCCGTCGCCAGGCTGCGGGCGATGGGACACGACCAGAGCTCCGCGGCGGAGATCGACTGGACCGGCGAGGAACTGCTGTCCCGCGCCGCCGCCCGCCCCTTCTTCGTCACCGACTATCCCAAGGGCTCCCGCGGCTTCTACGACCGGGAGGACCCGGACCGGCCCGGGACGCTGCGCAACTTCGACCTGATCGCCCCGGAGGGCTACGGCGAGCTGATCAGCGGCGGCGAACGGGAGTCCGACTACGCCACCGTGGTCGCCCGGATGCGGGAGACGGGGGAGAACCCCGCCAAGTACGCGTGGTACCTGCGGATGCTGCGCGAGACCATCCCGCCCAGCGCCGGCTTCGGCATCGGCGTGCAGCGGCTGACCCGCTACGTCGCCGGGCTGGACGCGGTGTGGCAGGCCAGCGCGTACCCGAAGGTGCCCGGGGTGGTGGCGCCGTGAGCACGAGCGGCACACCGGCCGCCCTGCGGGCCGACACATTCCCCGAGGAGGCGGTCAGGCACCGGGCCCGCACCGGCACCCAGGCGGTGTTCCCACCCCCGGCGAGCTACGGCCACACCCTGCTCGGCGCCGGCGACGGGACGCCCGCCGACGGGCTCGACGCGCTGCGCCTGGTACCGCCGGTCTTCATGCCGCTGCGGCTGGAGAAACTGATCGACCTGGCCAGTGAACCGACGTACCGCGACGTCGAGCTGCACACCAGCGTCGGGGGGTTCGCCGCCCCGCTGCCGGTCTACGTCTCCGCCTTCGGGTCGACCCAGGTGGCCGGCGCGGACCTCGGTCGGGCGGTGGCCCGGCAGGCGGGCACCCTCGGCCTGCCGATGGTGATCGGCGAGAACGTCGTGCCGGTCAACGGGTACGGGCGGCTCGGACCGGCCGGCGAGAGCGCGCTGCTGGGCCGACTGCGCGAGTACTGCGCCACCGTCCCGGACGGGCTCGGCGGAGTGGTCGTGCAGCAGAGCACCGAGGACGCCGACGCCGAGGTGTGGAACCTCGTGTACAGCGACCCGTCCGCACAGCCGCTGCTGGACAGCGGACGGCTGGGGTTCGAGTTGAAGGTCGGTCAGGGCGCCAAGCCCGGACTCGGCGGCATGACCCTGGTGTCGGAGCGGACCGCCGGCCGCCTCGGCGACCAGTACCTGATCGATCCGGTGTTCGGCGCCGACTGCGCCAGTGTGCTGCGCTCCAGCGCGCCCGGCACGTTCACCCAGGAGATCCTGGCGCACCAGATCCACCTGATGCGCAACAACTACCCCCGGGCCCGGGTCTGGGTGAAGCTGCCACCCGGTCGCGACATCGCCGAGGCCACCGAGGTCGCCTGGGCCGCCGGCGCCGACGCGGTGACCGTCGACGGCGCCGAGGGCGGCACCGGCTGGGCGCCGTCGGTGTTCCTCGACCACGTCGGCCTGCCGCTGGTGGAGTGCCTGCGCCGGATCGGCCGGACGCCGGCCACCGGGCCCCTGCTGGTCAGCGGCCGGATGTGGGAGGGCGCGCGAGCCACCAAGGCGCTCGCCCTCGGCGCGAACGCGATCGGTCTCGGGCGCGCCGCGATCCTGGCCGCCGACACCGACCCGGAGGCGGGACTGATCCGACTCGTCGAATGCCTGGCGCTGGAACTGCGGCTCCTGATCAGCGCGCTGGGCCGGTACGCGGTGGCCGGCCTCGCCGAGCAGGACATCTGGCATCCGGAATGGTCGCAGCGGGAAGTGGAGCTGGCATGAACCTCACCGATACACCACCGGTACGGGCACCGGACGGTCTGCTGCGCCACCGGAACTTCCGGCTGCTCTGGCTGGGGGAGGCGACCAGCAAGGCCGGCAGCGCGGTGACCGGCGTGGCGTTCCCCCTGGTGGCGGTCGTGACCCTGGACGCCAGCCCGGTCACCATGGGCGTGATCAACGCGATGGCGTGGCTGCCCTGGCTGCTGATGGGCCTGCCCGCCGGGGCCTGGATCGACCGCTACCCGCGCCGACGGACCATGCTGTCCGCCAACGCCGTCTCGATCGCCGTGCTGCTCAGCGTGCCGCTGGCGGCCTGGCTCGGCCTGCTGAGCGTCGGACAGCTGATCGTGGTGTCCTTCGCCGCCGGCACCGCGTCGATGTTCTTCAGCACCGCCTACCAGGCGTTCCTGCCGGCGGTGGTGGACAAGACCGACCTGGCCGAGGCGAACGCCAAACTCCAGGGCACCGACCAGGTGGCCAACCTGGCCGGGCCGCCGCTGGGCGGTCTGATCACCCAGGCCGCCGGCGCGGTGACCGGGCTGCTGGTCGACGCGGTCACCTTCGTCGTGTCGGCGGTGTGCCTGCTGCGGATGCGGGTCGCGGAGGTGCTGCCCGCTCCGGCCGCGGAACGCACCAGCACCCGGCAGGAGATCGGCGCGGGGCTGCGCTACGTGGGACGGGACCGGTACCTGCGGATCCTGGCCATCAGCGCCGCCGTGGACAACTTCACCCTCAACGCGATGTACGCGCTCACGGTGCTCTTCCTGATCCGTACCGTCGGCGCCGCGCCCGGTGCCGTCGGGTTCCTGCTCGCGGCGGACTTCGTCGGCGGACTCCTCGGCGCGATCATCGCCCGGCGCGTGGCCGGGCGGCTCGGGACCGCCCGTACCCTGCTGCTCTTCTCGATCGGTACCGCACCCTTCTGCCTGCTCGTCCCGCTGACCCAGGACGGGCCGGGCCTGGTCCTGTTCGTCCTCGGGATCCTCGTGCCGTCGATCGGCATGGTCGTCGGCAACGTCGTGGTCACCGGGTTCCGGCAGTCGTACTGCCCGGCACACCTGCTCGGCCGGGTCTACACCAGTTCGCGCTTTATCCAGTTCGGAATCATCCCCGTCGGTGCGGTCCTCGGCGGATGGCTCGGCGCCGAGCTCGGCGTACGGCAGGCGCTCTGGGTGATCACCGTCGCCGTGATCCTCGGCAAGCTCGTCCGGCTCATCGGCCCCATCAGGTCCGTCCGGGACCTGCCCACCACCGCACCGAAGGAGGACGTGTCGTGACCAACCCGTTCGAGGACGAGGACGGCGTGTACCTGGTCCTGGTCAACGCCGACAACCAGCACTCGCTCTGGCCCGCCCGGATCGCCGTACCGGCGGGGTGGCGGGTGACCTTCGGCGAGGACAGCCGGCAGGCCTGCCTGGACCACATCGAACGCTGCTGGACCGACCTGCGCCCGGCGAGCCTCGCCACCGGCGCGAGCCAGGCCGTCCTGACCGGACGCGCCACCGACAAGTAGGGATGGTCGACGGTGACTCAGTCACAGCAGCGGCTCGGCGACGTCGGGGCACCGGCCGGCACGGGAACAGGCCCACGGGGAACGGACGGTGTCCGCCTCGACCCGCGCCGACCGGCGGGGGTGCCCGGTCACGTCCAGGCACCCCCGCCGAGGTGGCCCGACGCCGGCTGGAACGACACCGCCGCCGTGTTCCCGGCCGACGCGTGCCTGCACGACCTGATCGCGGAGCAGGCCGCGCGCACGCCGACGGCGACCGCCGTGGTGTCCGGGACCGACCGGCTCAGCTACCGGGAGCTGGACGAGCGGGCCGACCTGCTCGCCGCGCGCGTACGTCGACGGGTCGCCGGGCGCGGTCAGGTCGTCGGCATCTGCCTCGAACGCGGACCCGAGCTGGTCGTCGCGGTGCTCGCCGTGCTCAAGGCGGGAGCCGCGTACACCCTGCTGGACCCGGCGTTCCCGCCGGCCCGGCTGCGCGCCGTGCTCGCCGAGGCCCGCTGCCGGCTCGTCGTCACCGACCGCGACGCGGCCGACCGGCTGCCCGACGCGCCCGTCGAGACGATCCGCATCGACGCCGGGACCACCACCGGGTCGCCCGCCGCGCCGGACGCCGACGGCGTCCCCGTCACCGCCGGGGATCTCGCCTGCGTCATGTTCACCTCCGGCTCCTCCGGCCGGCCCAAAGGCATCGCCACCCCGCACCGGGCCGTCGTGGGCACCCTGCTCGGCCAGTCCTTCGTGGCGTTCGGCCCGGCGCAGGTGTGGTTGCAGTGCGCGCCGGTGTCCTGGGACGCCTTCGCCCTGGAGCTGTTCGGTGCGCTGCTGCACGGCGGCACCTGCGTGCTGCACCCCGGCGGCCGGCCCGAGCCGCTGACCATCGCCGACCTCGTCGAGCGGCACGGGGTGACCGTGCTGCACCTGTCGGCCAGCCTGCTCAACCACATGGTCGACGAGCACCCCGCGGTCTTCGACCGGGTGGCGAACGTGTTGACCGGAGGTGAGCCGGCCTCGGTCGCGCACGTGGCCCGACTGCTGCACCGCCACCCCGACCTGAACCTCGTCAACGGCTACTCACCCGCCGAGTCGACCATCTTCACCACCTGCCACCGGATCGCCCCGGCCGACACCGCGCGGGCGATCCCGGTGGGCGGCCCCCTGCGCAACAAACGGGTGTACGTGCTCGACGACAACCTCGACCCGGTGCCCGTCGGGACCGTCGGCGAGCTGTACATGGCCGGCGTCGGGCTCGCCGACGGGTACATCCACCAGCCCGGGACGACGGCGCAGCGGTTCGTGGCGAACCCCTTCGACGCGCCCGGGGAGCGGATGTACCGCACCGGTGACCTCGTCCGCTGGCGCGCGGACGGGGTGCTGGACTTCCTCGGCCGGGCCGACGAGCAGGTCAAGATCCGTGGATTCCGGGTGGAGCCCGGCGAGGTGCGGGCGGCGTTGACGCAGCACCCGGCGGTGCGCCAGGCGGAGGTCGTCGTCCGGGAGGACCGCCCCGGCGACCGGCGGCTCACGGCGTACGTGGTTCTCGCAGCCGACGCCGAGGCCAGCGCGGCGCAGCTGCGGGCCGACGCGGGGACCCGGCTGCCCGAACATTTGGTACCGGCGGCGGTGGTGATCCTCGACGCCCTGCCGATCACCGCCAACGGAAAGCTCGACCGCGCCGCCCTGCCCGCGCCGGCGGTGCAGGTGCGCGGTCGCGCGGCACGGACACCGACGGAGGCGGCGCTCTGCGCCATCTTCGCCGACGTGCTGGACCTGCCCGTGGTCGGCGTCGACGACGACTTCTTCGACCTGGGCGGCCACTCCCTCCTGGCGTCCCGGCTGATCAGCAGGGTCCGCGCCGAGCTGACGGCGGAGATCGACATCCGGGCCCTGTTCGCGGCGGCGACACCGGAGACGCTCGCCGAGGTGGTCGCGGCGGCACCGGCGGCCCGCCCGCCACTGCGCCCCCGTCCTCGGCCCGCCGAGCTGGAGCCCTCGGCGGCCCAGCAGCGACTGTGGTTCCTCGACCAGTTCGAGCGGGCGCCGGAGAAGTACAACCTCGTCCGCGTGGTGCGGGTGGCGGACCCGCTCGACGTCGTCGCGCTCGACGCGGCGGTCCGGGACCTGGCGCAACGGCACGAGGTGCTGCGTACCGTCTTCCCCGCCGTCGACGGGCGCCCCCGCCAACGCGTGGCGGACGTCGCGTCGGTGTCCCCCCGGCTGCGGACCGCGCCGGCCGGCCCCGACCCCGACGCGACCGTCCGGGCCGAGGCGGCCGAGGCGTTCGACCTGGCCAGTGAGTCCCCGCTGCGGGTCACCGTGCTGCAGGCACCGCACGAGACGCTGGTCGTGCTGGTGCTGCACCACATCGCCGGCGACGGCTGGTCCATGCGTCCGCTGCTGCGCGATCTCGGCCTGGCCTATCGGGCCCGGCTCGCCGGGCACGCCCCGGACTGGGATCTCCTTCCGGTCGCCTACGCCGACTACACGCTCTGGCAGCGGGACGTGCTCGACGGTGGGCTCGCGGAGCGGCAGCTCGCGTACTGGCGCGACCGTCTCGACGGCGTCCCCGCCGAGATCCCGCTGCCCGCGGACCGGCCGCGTCCCGCCGAGCCGACCCACGCGGCCGGCACGGTGCCCTTCCGGCTGCCCGCGGACCTGCACGCCCGGCTCGTCGAGGTCGCCCAGGCCGCCCGCGCCACGGTGTTCATGGTGCTGCACGCGGGGCTCGCCGCGACGCTCACCCGGCTCGGCGCCGGCACCGACGTGCCGGTCGGCACGGTCGTGGCCGGCCGCTCCGACGTCGCCCTCGACGACCTGGTGGGCTTCTTCGTCAACACCCTCGTGCTGCGCACCGACACGTCGGGCGACCCGTCCCTGCGTCGGCTGCTCGACCGGGTCCGGGACACCGACCTGGCCGCCTTCGCCCACCAGGACGTCCCGTTCGACCAGGTCGTCGAAGCGGTGAACCCGCACCGTCACCCGGCCCGTCACCCGCTGTTCCAGGTGCTGTTGGTGCTGCAGAACGCGACCGGGACGGAGACCGTGCCGGGCGTGGACGCCACGGTGACGGAGATCCGGCCCGCGGCGACCAAGTTCGACCTGATGCTCGACGTGGCCGAGCAGCACACCGCCGACGGCGGGCCGGCCGGCATCACCGGTGTGCTGGAGTACGCCACCGACCGGTTCGACCACGCCACCGTCGCCGCGCTGGCCGAGCGGCTGGCGGCGGTGCTCACCGCCGACCCGGAGCGGCCGATCGGCGACCTGGACCTGCTCTCCTCCGCCGAGCGGGCGGTCCTGACCGACGTCAACGACACCGACGCCCCGTACCCCGCCCGGTGCCTGCACGACCTGATCACCGCGCAGGCGGCGCGGACCCCGCACGCCACCGCCCTGGTCACCGGGGACGCGAGGCTGACCTACGGGGAGCTGGAAGCCCGCGCGAACCGGCTCGCGCACCGACTGGTCCAGGCCGGGGTACGGCCGGGCGTCGTCGTCGGCGTGTACCTCGCACGCGGTGTCGACCTCGTGGTGGCGCTGCTCGCGGTGCTCAAGGCCGGTGGGGCGTACACCCTGCTCGACCCGGCGTTCCCCGCCGCCCGGATCGCCGCGGTCGCCGCGCTGACGCCGCTCGTGGTCACCCGGCTGCCGGCCGCCGGCCGCCTGCCCGCCACCACCCGACTGCTGCACCTCGACGACGTGCCCGCGCAGGACGGCCCCGCCACGCCGCCGGTCGTCGCCGTCGGACCCGACGACCCGGCCTGCGTCATGTTCACCTCGGGCTCCACCGGAGCACCCAAGGGGGTCGTCGCGGCCCACCGGGCGTTGGTCGGCACCTACGCGGGCCAGCGGTACGCCGACTTCGGCCCGGCAGAGGTGTTCCTCCAGTGCGCCCCGGTGTCCTGGGACGCGTTCGCGTTGGAACTGTTCGGGGCGCTGCTGTTCGGTGGCGTCTGTGTGCTGCACCCCGACGGCCGGCCGGACCCCGAACGGATCACCGAACTGGTGGCCACGCACGGGGTCACCATGCTGCAGACCTCCGCCAGCCTCTTCAACCACCTCATCGACGAGTATCCACGGTCGTTCGACGGGGTGCGGCGGGTCTTCACCGGCGGGGAGCCGGCCTCACCGGGGCACGTCGCCACCGCGCTGGCCCGGTGGCCCGGGCTGGTGGTGGTCAACGGTTACGGACCCGCCGAGAGTCTCGGGTTCACCACCTGGCACCCGCTCGACGACGTCACCGAGGTCACCGGCGCGACCGTACCGATCGGCCTTCCGGTGGCGAACAAGCGGGCGTACGTCCTCGACGGCGACCTGCGCCAGGTCCCGCCCGGCGTGGCCGGCGAGCTGTACGTGGCCGGTGTCGGTCTCGCCGTGGGCTACCTGGACCAGCCCGGACAGACCGCCGCACGGTTCGTCGCTGACCCGTCCGGTCCGGCCGGGGCGCGGATGTACCGCACCGGCGACCTGGCCCGGCGCCGGGCCGACGGGGTCCTCGAATTCCTGGGCCGGGTCGACGACCAGGTCAAGATCCGCGGCTTCCGGGTGGAACCGGCGGAGGTGGTGGCGGCCCTGACCGCCCATCCGGCGATCAGCCAGGCGGCCGTGGTGGCGCTCGCCGACGCCGCGCACGGCAACCGACTGGTCGCCTACGTGGTCGCCCGGTCGGTGACCGCCGCCGAGGTACGGTCCCACGCGGCGGAGCTGCTGCCCGGTCACCTCGTTCCCTCCGCCGTGGTCCTGCTGACCGAGCTGCCCCGCACGGCCAACGGCAAACTGGACCGGGCCGCGCTGCCCACCCCGGACTTCGCCGCCGCGTCGGCGGGTCGGGCGCCCCGCACCCCGCGCGAGGAGATCCTCTGCGGCCTGGTGGCCGAGGTGCTGGGGCTGCCCGCGGTGACCGTCGACGACGACTTCTTCGCCCTCGGCGGACACTCGTTGCTGGCAACCCGGCTGGTCAGCCGCATCCGCGCCACGGTGGGGGTGGAGGTGCCCCTCGCCGCGCTCTTCGCCGCGCCGACCGTGGCCGACCTGGCCGTCCGGCTCGACGGGGCCGCCGCCGCGCGGCCGGCGGTCAGCGCCGGGCCGCCGGACGCGCCGCCGGTGCTGTCGCACGCGCAGCGCCGGGTGTGGTTCCTCGACCAGACCGACGACGACGGCCGCACCTACAACGCGCCGCAGGCGGTCCGGGTCGGCGGCCGGCTCGACCCGGACGCGCTGCGCGCGGCGCTCGGCGACGTGATGGCCCGCCACGAACCGCTGCGCACCCTCTTCCCGGCGGTGGACGGCGAACCGTACCCGGTGGTGCCGGCCCCGCAGGACGTCCGGCCGGTGCTGGACGTCGTCGCCGCCCCGGCGGCGGAAGCCGCGCAGGTCGTGGCCCGGGTGGCCCGCCACCGGTTCGTCCTCGCCGACGAGACCCCGCTGCGCGCCACCCTGATCGAACTCGACGACGGCGACTCGGTGCTGGTGCTGGTCCTGCACCACATCGCGTCCGACGGCTGGTCGATGGCACCCCTGGTACGCGACCTCGCCACCGCCTACGCGGCGCGGCACGCCGCAACCGTGCCGGAGTGGGCGCCGCTGCCCGCCCGCTACACCGACTACGCCCGCTGGCAGCACGCCCTGCTCGGCGACGAGACGGACCAGGACAGCCTGCTCCACGCACAGCTGCGGTTCTGGAGCACCGCGCTGGCGGGGCTGCCCGGATCGCCCGTGCTGCCCACCGACCACCCCCGGCCGGCCGACGGCGCCACGGCGGGCGACACCGTCGCGCTGCGGATCTCCCCGCAGACCCACGCCCACCTCGCCGACCTCGCCCGGGCCGGCAACGTCACGCTGTTCATGGTCCTCCAGGCGGCCCTGGCGGCCCTGCTCACCCGCCTCGGCGCGGGCACCGACGTCCCGATCGGCACGGCGGTCGCCGGGCGTACCGACGCGGCGCTCGACGACCTCGTCGGGTTCTTCGTCAACACCCTGGTGCTGCGCACCGACACGACGGGCGACCCGACGTTCCGGGAGCTGCTGGGCCGGGTCCGCGCCACCGACCTCGCCGCGTTCGACCACCAGGACGTGCCGTTCGACCGGGTGGTCGAGGCGGTCAACCCACCCCGCTCCACCGCGTGGCACCCGCTGTTCCAGATCATGCTGGTGCTGCAGAACACCGCCGACGGCGAGGTGCACCTCGGTGCGGCGCCGGCCCGGCTGGAGCCGGTCCGCACCGGCACGGCCAAGTTCGACCTGAACGTCGAGCTGCGGGAGTGCCGGTCCACCGACGGATCCGCCGCCGGCCTCACCGGCGTGGTGGAGTTCCCCGGCGCGCTGTTCGACCCGTCCACCGTGGCGGCCTTCGCGGCCCGTCTGGTGCGGCTGCTCGACCAGGTCGCCGTCGCACCGGACACCCGGATCGGTGCCGTCGGCCTGCTGGACACCGCCGAACGGGACCGGCTGCTGCACACCTGGAACGACACCACCGCACCGGCGCCGTCCGGCACCCTCCACGAGACGGTGACCGCCGTCGCCGTCGCCGACCCGGACGCGACCGCCCTGATCTTCGACGGTCACCGGGTCAGCTACGGCGACCTCGACGCCCGAGCCGGCCGGTTGGCCCGACGGCTGGCCGCCGCGGGTGCCCGCCGGGGCACCGTGGTCGGCGTCCAGCTCGACCGGGGACCGGACCTGGTCGTCGCGGTGCTGGCCGTGCTCCGGACCGGCGCGGCGTACACCATGCTCGACCCGGACTTCCCGGCGCGGCGTCGCCGCGCGGTGCTCGCGGAGACCGGCGCGCCGCTGGTGGTCACCCACGACGGTGCCGACCTGGACGGTGTGCGGTGCGTACCGCCCGCCGACCCGGACGACGACGGGTGCGAGACCTGGCCCGGCGTGCCGGTGGGCCCCGACGACCCCGCCTGCGTCATGTTCACCTCCGGCTCGACCGGACGCCCCAAGGGGATCCTGACCTCGCACCGGGCCGTGCTCGGCACCCTGCTGCACCAGTCCTACGTCGACTTCGGGCCGACCGAGGTGTGGTTGCAGTGCGCCCCGGTGTCCTGGGACGCCTTCGCGCTGGAGCTGTTCGGGCCACTCCTGACGGGTGGCACCTGCGTCCTGCAACCCGGCGGCGCACCCCGACCCGAGGTGATCGCCCGACTGGTGCCGGAGCACGCGGTGACCACCCTGCACGTCTCCGCCAGCCTGCTCAACTTCCTCATCGACGAGTACCCGACCGTGTTCGACCGGGTCCGCCAGGTGATGACCGGGGGCGAGGCGGCCTCCGTCGAGCACGTCGCCCGGCTGCTGGACCGGCACCCCGACCTGCGTCTGGTCAACGGCTACTCACCGGCCGAGAACACGATCTTCACGGTGTGCCACCGGGTGGCCCGGGACGACGCCGACCGCGCCTCGATCCCGGTCGGCGGTCCGATCGCCGGCAAGCGGGTCCACGTGCTCGACGACCGGCTCGCCCTGGTGCCGGTCGGCGTCGTCGGCGAGCTGTACATGGCCGGTGTGGGGCTCGCCGACGGGTACGTGAACCAGCCCGGCACCACCGCGACCCGCTTCGTCGCCCACCCGTTCGGCGCTCCGGGCGAGCGGATGTACCGCACCGGCGACCTGGTGCGCTGGCGCGCCGACGGGGTCCTGGAGTTCGTCGGGCGCGCCGACGACCAGGTGAAGATCCGCGGCTTCCGGGTGGAGCCGGGCGAGGTGCAGGCCGCCCTGACCCGGCATCCGGCCGTCGCGCAGGCCGCCGTGGTGGTCCGCCAGGACCGGCCCGGGGATCCGCGGCTGACCGCGTACGTCGTCACCCGACCCGGCCCGGCACCCACCCCGGCGGCCCTGCGCGACCACACCCGGGACCTCCTGCCGGCACATCTCGTGCCCAGCGCGGTCGTGCTGCTCGACGCCCTGCCGGTCACGCCCAACGGCAAGCTGGACCGGGCCGCGCTGCCCGCACCCGCCGCCGACCCCGGCACGAGTGCCGTCCAGCCACCGGCCGACGCCCGTGAGGCGATCCTGTGCGGACTCTTCGCCGACATCCTCGGCCTGCCGGAGGTGGGCCGGCACGACGACTTCTTCGCCCTGGGCGGACACTCGCTGCTCGCCGCCCGCCTCATCGCCCGGGTACGGGCCACGTTCGCCGCCGAGGTGGACATCCGCACGGTGTTCCGGACGCCGACCGTGGCCGGCCTGGCCCGGATGCTCGACACGGCGGCGGCACGCCGGCCGGCGCTGCGGCGCCGTACCGACCCGGCCGTCGTCCCGATCTCCCACGCGCAGCGGCGGATGTGGTTCCTCCGCGAGATCGACCGCCCGGAGGCCTACAACGTGCCGCTGGCGTACCGGCTGCGCGGCCGGCTCGACCGGGCCGCGCTCGTCCACGCGCTCGCCGACCTGGTGGACCGGCACGAGGTGCTGCGGACCGTCCTCCCGTCGGTGCACGGGCAGCCGCAGCCCCGCACGCTGACCGGGGTGTCGCCCGTGGTCGAGGTCGTCACCTGCCCGCCCGGCGAGCTTCCCGCCGCCCTGGGCCGCGCCCGCACCCACCCGTTCGACCTGGCCGCCGAGCTGCCGATCCGGGTGACCGTCTTCGAGGTGGGCACCGAGACGGTGCTGTTGCTGCTGCTGCACCACGTGGCGTGCGACGGTTCGTCGGTCGGGCCGCTGACCCGCGACCTCGCCACCGCCTACGCCGCCCGCCGCGCGGGTGCCGCCCCCGACTGGCCGCCGCTGCCGGTGCAGTACGCGGACTACGCCGCCTGGCAGGACCTGCTGCTCGGCGCGGCCGACGAGCCGGAGAGCGTGACCGCCAGCCAGCTGCGGTACTGGACCGCCGCACTCGACGGCCTGCCCGACGCGCCGGTGGTCCCCACCGACCGGGCCCGGCCACCGGTCGCCGGCGTGGCCGGGGGATCGGTGCCGGTACGGTTCACCGCCGACACCTGCCACCGCATCGCCGCCCTCGCCCGCGCGGCCCGGGTCACGCCGTTCATGGTGCTGCACGCGGCGTTGGCGGCGGTGCTCACCCGGCTGGGCGCCGGCACCGACGTGCCCATCGGCAGCCCCGTGGCCGGACGGCCCGACGAGGCGTTGACCGATCTGGTCGGGTTCTTCGTCAACACCGTGGTGCTGCGTACCGACACCTCGGGCGATCCGACCTTCCGGGACCTGCTCGGCCGGGTCCGGGAGACCGACCTCGCCGCGTACGCCCACCAGGACGTGCCGTTCGAACGGGTCGTCGAGGCCGTCAACCCGACCCGGTCGTCGTCCTGGCATCCGCTGTTCCAGGTGATGCTGGTGCTGACCGACAGCGCCGGCCGCGACCTCGACCTGCCCGGCCTGGAGTGCGCGCCCGAGCCCGTCGAGGTGCCGGTCGCCAAGTTCGACCTGACCCTCACGCTCACCCAGGGGTCGGACGGCATCACCGGCTCGCTCGACTACGCCACCGACCTGTTCGAGCGGTCCACCGCACAGACCACGGCGGACGCCCTGACCCGGCTGGTGTCGGCCGTGCTGGCCGACCCCGACCGCCCGATCGGTGCGGTGGAGCTGCTGGACCCGGCCGAGCGCCGGCTGGTCCTGACCGACTGGAACGCCACCGAGGCCGACGCGCCCCTGGATCGCACGCTGGTCGAGCTGTTCGAGCGGCAGGTCGCCGCCCGCCCCGACGCCACCGCGCTCCTGTCCGAGGGACGGGCGCTCAGTTACGCCGCGCTCGACGCCGCCGCCAACCGCATCGGCCACGCCCTGGTCCGCCTCGGCGTCGGCCCGCACGTCATCGTCGGGGTCCACCTCGACCGCGGGCCGGACCTGGTGGCGGCGCTGCTCGGCGTCCTCAAAGCCGGTGGTGCGTACACCCTGCTGGACACCGCCTTCCCGGCCGGCCGGCTGCGGGACGTGGTCGCCGACACCGGCATCCCGCTGGTCGTCTCCGCCGCCGACGGCGACCTGCTCGCCGGCCTGCCCACCACCGTGGTCCGGCCCGACACCCTCAGCGGACCGGCGGCACCCGTCGGGGCGCGGGCCGTCCCGACCGACCCGGCCTGCGTCATGTTCACCTCCGGCTCCACGGGCGGCCCGAAGGGGATCGTGGCGCCGCACCGCGCGCTGGCCGGCACCTTCCTCGGCCAGTCCTACGTCGACTTCGACGCCGACCAGGTGTTCCTCCAGTGCGCCCCGGTGTCGTGGGACGGCTTCGCGTTGGAGCTGTTCGGCGCGCTGCTGACCGGTGCCACCTGCGTGCTGCACCCCGGGCAGCGGCCGGAGCCGGACACCATCGCGGCCCTCACCGCGGCGCACGACGTGACCATGCTCCAGATGTCGGCCAGCCTCTTCAACCTCCTGCTCGACGAGTACCCCACGGCGTTCGAGGGGCTGCGTTGGGCGATCACCGCAGGGGAGTCAGCCTCCGTGGCACATGTGACGAAAGCGGTGCGACAGTTCCCGCACCTGTCAGTGGTCAACGGCTACGGCCCGGCGGAGAGCATGGGCCTGACGACGGCGCACCGGGCCGCCGCCGCCCCGGCGGGCACGACCTCCGTGCCGATCGGCGCGCCGGTGGCCAACAAGAAGGTGTACGTGCTGGACGTGGCCCTGCAACCCGTGCCGCCCGGCGTGACCGGCGAGGTGTACGTGGCGGGCGTGGGCCTGGCCAACGGCTACGTCAACCGCGCCGCGTCGACCGCCGAGCGGTTCGTGGCCAACCCGTACGGCCGGCCCGGCGAGCGGATGTACCGCACCGGCGACCTCGCCCGCTGGCGGCCGGACGGGGTGCTGGACTTCGTCGGGCGGGCGGACGACCAGGTGAAGATCCGCGGGTTCCGGGTGGAGCCGGGCGAGGTGGAGGCGGTGCTGCACCGGCACCCCGCCGTCGCGCAGGCCGCGGTCGTCGTCCGGGAGGACCGGCCGGGGGACCGGCGGCTGGTCGGCTACGTCGTACCGGTGCGGGGCACCGACCCGCTCCCGGGCCTGCGCCGGCACCTCGAGGAGCGGCTGCCCGCCCACCTGATGCCCGCCGCGCTGGTGGCGCTGCCCGCGCTGCCGCTGACCCCCAACGGCAAGCTCGACCGGCGGGCGCTGCCGGTCCCGGAGGTCGGTCCGGACGCCACCGGGCGGGGCCCGCGCAATCCCCGCGAGGAGATCCTCTGCGGACTCTTCGGCGACGTCCTCGGCCTCACCGGCGTCGGCATCGACGACGACTTCTTCGCCCTCGGCGGGCACTCGCTGCTGGCGACCCGGCTGATCAGTCGGGTCAGGTCGGTCCTCGGCGCCGAACTGCCGATCCGCGCGGTGTTCCAGTGGCCCACCGTGTGCGGGCTCGCCGACCGGCTCACCCGGGCGGAACGTCCGCCGGTACGGTCGCGACCCCGCCCGGAACGGGTGCCGCTCTCCTTCGCCCAGCAGCGGCTGTGGTTCCTGGACCGGCTGGACGGGCCGAGCGCCACCTACAACGCGCCGCTGGCCGTACGGCTGCGGGGCCCGGTCGACCTGCCCGCGCTGGCGGCGGCGGTCACCGACGTGGTGACCCGGCACGAGGTGCTGCGGACGGTATTCGTGGTGCACGACGGCGAGCCGAGCCAGGTCGTCCTGCCGCCCGCCGAGGTGGACCTGACGATGGTGGACTGCACCACGGAGGGCCTCGACACCGCCCTGGCCCGTGCCGTCGCCACGCCGCACGACCTCGGCCGGACCGACCGGACGCCGGTCCGCGCCACGGTGTTCACCGTCGGGCCCGACGACACCGTCCTGCTGCTGATGCTGCACCACATCGTCAGCGACGGCTGGTCCCTGGGCCCGCTGCTGCGGGACCTCTCCGTCGCCTACCGGGCGCGACGGGCCGGGGCCGAACCGGACTGGGCTCCACTCGCCGTCCAGTACGTCGACTACACGCTGTGGCAGCGGGAGCTGCTCGGCGCCGAGGACGATCCGCAGAGCCTGCTGTCGCGCCAGCTGGCGTACTGGACCGAGGCGCTGGCCGGGCTGCCGGAGGAGCTGACCCTGCCCACCGACCGGCCCCGGCCGGCCCGCCCCAGCCACCGCGGTGACGTGGTGACGCTGCACCTGGACGGCGAGCTGTACCGGGCCCTCACCGGGCTCGCCCGGGACGCCGGAGTCACCCTGTTCATGGTGTTGCAGGCCGGCCTGGCGGCGTTGCTGACCCGGCTCGGCGCGGGCACCGACGTGCCGATCGGCTCACCCGTCGCCGGCCGGACCGACCAGGCGCTCGACGACCTGGTGGGGTTCTTCGTCAACACCCTGGTGCTGCGGACCGACACCTCCGGGGAGCCGAGCTTCCGGGACCTGCTGGCCCGGGTCCGGGAGACCGACCTGGCCGCGTACACCCACCAGGACGTGCCGTTCGAGCGGTTGGTCGAGGCGCTCAACCCGGCGCGCTCGACCGCCCGGCACCCGCTGTTCCAGGTGAACCTGGCGGTGCAGAACAACTCCGCGGCCACGGCCGAGTTCCCCGGCGTACGGGCGCAGGTCCTGCCGGTCGGCGCCGACGTCGCCAAGTTCGACCTGGCGCTGGCCTTCGTGGAGCAGCTTCCCGACGACGGGCCCGGCGGCCTCGCCGGCTACCTGGAGTACGCCACCGATCTGTTCGACCGTGCGACCGCCGAGGCGATCGGCCGCCGGCTGGTACGCCTGCTGTCCGCCCTGTCCGCCGACCCGGACCTGCCCATCGGTGCGGTCGACCTGTTCGACCCGGGCGAGCGGACCCGGTTGCTGCACGAGTGGAACGACACCGCCGGCGTCGTCCCCGACGCCTGTCTGCACGAGCTGTTCGAGGCGCACGCCGCCGAGCGTCCGGCGGCGACAGCGCTGGTGTGTGGCGACCGCACGGTCAGCTACGCCGGGCTGAACGCCGACGCCGACCGGATCGCCCACGGCCTCGACCGCGCCGGGATCGGCGTCGGCGACGTGGTGGGAGTGCACCTGCCGCGGGGGCCGGAACTGGTGGCCGCCGTGCTGGGCGTGCTGAAGGCCGGCGCCGGATACACCATGCTCGACCCGGACTTCCCGCCCGAGCGGCTCGCGGCCGTCGTCGCCCAGGCGGGCGTGGCGCTGGTGGTCACCGACCAGGTGGGGTTCGCCGGCCACCCGGCCACCCGACAGATCGCCGACCTGCTGGTCGACCCTGCCGTCGCCGGGACCGGCTCCGGTGACCGGCCGGGCCGACGGGCCCGCCCGGGCGACGTCGCCTGCGTCATGTTCACCTCCGGCTCGACCGGCCGACCCAAGGGCATCGCCTCCCCGCACCGGGCCGTCGTCGGCACCCTCCACGGGCAGGACTTCGTCCGCTTCGGCCCGGGCGAGGTGGTGCTGCAGTGCTCGCCGGTCTCCTGGGACGCGTTCGCGCTGGAGCTGTTCGGGGCGCTGCTGTTCGGCGGGACCTGCGTGCTGCACCCCGGCGGGAAACCCGAGCCGGCCGTGATCGCCGAGCTGATCGCCCGGCGGCACGTCTCCACCGTCCACCTGTCGGCCAGCCTGCTCAACTTCCTGCTCGACGAGTACCCGGGCGTGCTGACCGGGGTGGACCAGGTGATGACCGGAGGCGAACGCGCGTCGGTGCCGCACCTCGCCGCGCTGCTGGCGGCGTACCCGGGTGTCCGCGTGGTCAACGGGTACTCGCCCGCCGAGAGCATGATCTTCACGACCTGCCACACGGTCGAGCCGGCCGACGTGGCCCGCGGGACCGTCCCGGTCGGCCGTCCGATCCGCAACAAGCGGGTGTACGTCCTCGACGAGGCGCTGCGACCCGTGCCGGTCGGGGTCGCCGGCGAGCTGTACATGTCCGGCGTCGGACTGGCCGACGGCTATGTCCGGCAGGCCGCGTTGACCGCGGAGCGGTTCGTCGCGAACCCGTACGACGCGCCCGGCGAGCGGATGTACCGCACCGGCGACGTGGTGCGCTGGCGCGCCGACGGGGTGTTGGACTTCCTCGGCCGGGCCGACGACCAGGTGAAGATCCGCGGCTTCCGGGTGGAACCGCGGGAGGTCGAGGCGACCGTCGGCAGCTATCCCGGTGTGGCCCGTACCGCGGTGGTGGTGCACGAGGTGGGGCCGGGGGACAAGCGGCTCGTCGCCTACGTCGTCGCCCGCGCCGACACCGCCGTCAGCGTGACCGACCTGCGCCGCCACGTCGCCGAACGGCTGCCCGAGCACCTGGTGCCGCAGGCGTTCGTGCTCGTCGACGCGTTCCCGTTGACGCCGACCGGGAAGCTCGACCGGCGGGCCCTGCCCGTGCCCGAGTTCACCGGCACCGGCACCGGACGTCCGCCCCGCACACCGCGCGAGGAGATCCTCTGCGGGCTCTTCGCCGAGGTGCTGACGCTGCCCGGGGTGGGCGTCGACGACGACTTCTTCGCCCTCGGCGGGCACTCGCTGCTCGCGGCGCGGCTGATCAGCCGGGTCCGCACCGCCCTCGGCGCGGAGTTGGCGATCCGGACGCTGTTCCAGCACCCGACGGTGGCCGGCCTGGCCGACCGGCTGGACGACGAGCAGCAGCTGCGCCCGCCGGTCGCCCGCCGGCCCCGCCCGGACCGCCTGCCGCTGTCGTCGGCGCAGCGCCGGCTCTGGTTCGTCGACCAGCTCGAAGGACCCGCCGCCACCTACAACGCGCCGTTCGCGTTGCGCCTCACCGGGCCGGTCGACCCGGCCACCCTCGCCGCCGCGCTCACCGACGTGGTCGCCCGGCACGAGGCGCTGCGGACCGTGTTCCAGGCCACCGACGGCCTGCCCTGGCAGCGGATCCTCCCGCCCGACGAGGTACGACTCACGGTGCCGCTGCGCGCCTGCGCGGAGGCGGACCTCGGCCGCACCCTGGAGCGGGCCGCCCGCGTCCCGTTCGACCTCGCGACCGAGGCGCCGATCCGGGCCGAGCTGTTCGCACTGGACGTCGACGAACACGTCCTGCTCCTGACGTTGCACCACATCGCCTGCGACGGCTGGTCCACCGGTCCCCTGCTGGGGGACCTGGCCGTCGCGTACGCCGCCCGGCACGCCGGTGAGTCCCCGCAGTGGTCGCCCCTGCCGGTCCAGTACGCGGACTACACGCTCTGGCAGTGGGACCTGCTCGGCGCCGAGGACGACCCGGACAGCCTGCTCACCCACCAGTCGCAGTACTGGACCAGCGCCCTGGCCGACCTGCCCGACGAACTGGACCTGCCGACCGACCGACCCCGACCCGCACAGCCGCGCGCCGGCGGCGGCGTCGTCGACCTGCGGCTCGACGCGGAACTGCACGGTCGGCTCGCCGCCGTGGCCCGGGCCCACCAGGTCACGCTCTTCATGGTCCTGCAGGCCGCGCTGGCCGCGCTCCTCACCCGGCTCGGCGCGGGCACCGACATCCCGCTCGGGACGCCCGTCGCGGGACGTACCGACAGCGCCCTGGACGATCTGGTCGGCTTCTTCGTCAACACGCTGGTCCTGCGCACCGACACCAGCGGCGACCCCACCTTCGACACGCTGCTGCGCCGCGTCCGCGACGTCGACCTGACCGCCTTCGCCCACCAGGACGTGCCGTTCGAGACGGTGGTCGACCTGGTCCGCCCGCCGCGCACCCCGGCCCGGCACCCGCTCTATCAGGTGAGCCTGGTGGTGCAGAACAACGCGCGCGGCGAGCTGACGATCCCGGGACTGACGGTGCGCACCGAGCCGGTCGGGACCGGCGTGGCGAAGTTCGACCTCACCTTCGCCTTCGGCGAGAACCGGGACGACGACGGCGCCCCGGCCGGCATCGACGGCGCCGTCGAGTACGCCCGGGACCTGTTCGACCACGCCAGCGTCGAGGCGATCGGGCAGCGGCTCGTGCGGCTGCTCACCGCCGTCGCCGCCGACCCCGGGGTCCGCATCGGCGCCGTCGACGTACTGACCGCGCAGGAGCGGCACCGACTGCTCGTGGAGTGGAACGACACCGCGCGCGACGTACCCCTGGACCGCTGCCTGCACGACCTGGTGGCCGCGCAGGCGGCCCGGACGCCCGACGCCACCGCCCTGATCCACGAGGGCCGGAAGATCCGCTACGCCGAACTGGACCGGGAGGCCAACCGGCTGGCCCACCACCTGATCCCGCTGGGGCTCGGGCGGGGCACCCTCGCCGGCATCCACCTGGAACGCGGCCCGGACCTGGTGGTCAGCCTCCTCGCCGTGCTCAAGACCGGTGCCGGTTACACGCTGCTGGACCCGGACTTCCCCACCGAGCGGCTGCGCGGCGCGCTCGCCGACACCACCGCCCCCGTGATCATCACCCGGTCCGCGCTGCGGGACCGGCTCGACGCGGGGGACGTCAGCTACGTGCGGGTCGACACGGACGCCGCCGTCATCGCCGCCCGCCCGGCCCACGCACCCGCCGTGCCGGCCGACCCCGGCGACACCGCCTGCGTGATGTTCACCTCCGGCTCCAGTGGACGACCGAAGGGGGTCGCGGCCCCGCACCGCGCGCTGGTCGGCACCTTCCTCGGCCAGTCCTACGTCGACTTCGGCGCCGACCAGGTCTTCCTGCAGTGCGCCCCGATGTCGTGGGACGCCTTCGCGCTGGAACTCTTCGGCGCCCTGCTGTTCGGGGGCACCTGCGTGCTGCAACCCGGCAGCCGGCCGGAGCCGCACGCGATCGCCGACCTGGTCGCCGCGCACGGAGTCACCATGCTCCAGATGTCCGCCAGCCTGTTCAACTTCATGACCGACGAGAGCCCCACGGTCTTCGCCGGGCTCCGCTGGGCGGTCACCGCGGGCGAGGCGGCGTCGCCGGCCCACGTGAGCAGGGCGATGCGGCAGTGGCCCACGCTGCGGGTGGCCAACGGGTACGGCCCGGCGGAGAGCATGGGCCTGACCACCGCGTACGAGGTGCCCCGCGAGGACGGGCCGGCCGGCCGCACCGTGCCGATCGGCGCTCCGGTCGCCAACAAGACCGCTCACCTGCTCGACGCCACGCTGCAGCCGGTTCCTCCCGGCGTCGTCGGCGAGCTCTACCTCAGCGGCGCTGGGCTCGCCAACGGCTACGTGGCGCAGCCGGGCCTGACCGCCGAACGGTTCGTGGCCAACCCGTTCGCCGACGACGGCGCGCGGATGTACCGCACGGGTGACCTGGCCCGGCGGACCACCGACGGCCAGTTGGAGTTCGTGGGCCGGGCCGACGACCAGGTCAAGATCCGCGGGTTCCGGGTGGAGCGCGCCGAGGTCGAACAGGCCCTGCTGCGCCATCCCGCACTCACCCGCGCGGCCGTCGAGGTACGCGAGGACCGACCGGGCGACCGCCGGCTCGTCGCCTACGTCGTCGGTGCGGCGGAGCCCGGTGACATCCGCGACCACCTGGCCCGGCAACTGCCCGAGCACATGGTGCCCTCGGCGGTCGTGGTCCTCGACGGGCTCCCGATGACCGCCAACGGCAAGCTGGACCGCGCCGCGCTGCCCGCGCCCGAATACCACACCACCGGCCGACCGCCGCGCACCGACGTCGAACGGCTCCTGTGCGGTCTCTTCGCCGAGGTGCTGGGGCTGCCGGAGGTCACCGTCGACGACGACTTCTTCGCCCTCGGCGGGCACTCCCTGCTCGGTGCGATGCTGGCCAGGCGGATCTCCCGGGACCTGGGCGGCCAGGTCAGTGTGCGGTCGCTGTTCGAGGCGCCGACCGTGGCCCGGCTGGCCGAGCAGCTCGACACCTGGGCCGACCCGCTGGCGACGATGCTCCCGCTGCGCGTGGACGGCGGCACACCGCCGCTGTTCTGCGTCCACCCGGCCGCCGGCTTCGGCTGGGTCTACTCCGGGCTGCGCGGGCACCTTCCCGACCGGCCGCTGTACGCGCTGCAGTCGCCCGCGCTCGCCGACCCGCACCGGCACACCGACGACCTGGACGCGCTGGTGTCGTACCACCTCGCCGAGATCCGCGCCGTCCAGCCGTCGGGCCCGTACCACCTGCTCGGTTGGTCCTTCGGCGGCGCGCTCGCGCACGGGATCGCCGCCCGGCTCCGCGCGGCGGGGGAGGAGGTGGCGCTGCTCGCCCTCCTGGACGCGTACCCGTTCGACGTCGACCCCGACGCCGCGCCGCTGCGCCCCGACGACCCGGCGGCGGTCGCCGCCGTGCTGGACTCGCTGGGTCGGCCGGTGCCCGACGGTCCGCTGACGCTCGACGCCCTGACCGAGCTGGACCTGGACTCCCTGGGTGCCACCGCCGCGTCGGTGCTGCGCGTCTTCGTCGCGCACGTGAACCTGACCCGGTCGGTCGCCTCGCCCCCCTTCGACGGGGACCTGCTGCTGTTCACCGCCGCCGGGTCCACCGCGGCGCGACGGTGGCCGTCACACGGCGCACGACACGTCGAGGTGCATCCGGTGCCGTTCTCCCACGGGCTGATGACGAGCCCGGCGGCGCTGGCCCACATCGGGCCGGTCCTGGCCGCCCACCTGACCACCATGCCGAACGCCGGCCGGGCGACCGGCTCCACCCCCGGACCGGCCACCCCGAAAGGAGAAGCACGATGACTGACACCGTCGTCCATCCCGAGCTTCACGCCCGGACCGTGCGGGACTACTTCGGTCTCATCGACACCGGCGACCTGCTGGCTTCGGTCGCGCTGTTCGCCCCCGACGCCCTCTATCACCGCCCCGGCCACCCACCGATGGTCGGCCGGGAGCGGATCGCCCACTTCTACTGCGAGCTGCGACCCATCCGATCGGGCGTGCACACCCTCGACGCGGTGATCGCCGACGGGGACGGTGTCGCCGCCCACGGCGGGTTCCGGGGCGTGGCCCTGGACGGATCACCGATCGACCTGCGCTTCGCCGACTTCTTCGAGTTCGACGCATCCGGTGCCATCAGCCGCCGGGAGACCTACTTCTCCGCCCCGCTCGTCTGAGTCCCGGCACCGTCCACCGCAGTCCCGCCGGGCCCCACCCACCCGCGTCCGCGCCCGTACGTCCCGCGCGCCCAGGCACCACCGACCCTGAGGAGCACTGAGCACCATGACCCAGACCCAAGCCCCCGTCTCCCGGCTCCCGCACGTCGAGCACGGTGCGCAGTTCACCGACACCCTCGTCTCCGCGACCTGGACCCCGGCCACCGGCTGGGGCCCGGCCACCCGCGGCCCGCTGACGACCTTCGCCATGCACCCCGGCATGATCGGCCTGCACTACGGCCAGGTGGTCTTCGAGGGCCTGAAGGCCCACCGGCAGGTCGACGGCTCCATGGCGGTGTTCCGGCCTCGGGACAACGCCCTGCGGTTCCAGCGCTCCGCGCGTCGGCTGGCGATGCCGGAGGTGCCCGAGGAGATGTTCCTCCAGGCGGTCGACGCGGTCGTCGCCGCCGACGGCCACCACATCGGCGACGACCCGAACGTCAGCCTCTACCTGCGCCCCCTGCTCTTCGCCAGCGAGGCCAACCTGATGCTCCGGCCCGCGAACGAGTACACCTTCATGATGATGGCCTTCGTGGCGGGCGGGTTCTTCGGCAGTGCCGTCGAGCCGGTGCGGGTGTGGGTGAGCCGGGACACCGCCCGGGCCTTCCCCGGCGGCACCGGCGACGTCAAGTGCGCCGCCAACTACGCGGGGGCGTTCCTGTCCCAGCGTGAGGCACAGATGCAGGGTTGTCACCAGGTGGTCTGGCTCGACGCCGTGGAGGGACGCTGGGTCGAGGAACTCGGCGGGATGAACCTGTTCTTCGTGCGGGGCAGCGGCGCCGACGCCGAGGTGCTCACCCCCGAGCTGACCGGCACCCTCCTGCCCGGCGTCACCCGGGACACCCTGCTCACCCTCGCCACCCGGCTCGGCTACCGCAGCGGCACCACGCGCCTGTCCGTCTCGCAGTGGCGGCAGGAGTGCGCCGACGGCACCATCACCGAGGTCTTCGCCTGCGGCACGGCCGCGGTGGTGACACCGGTCGGTGCCGTGCGCGACGGCGGCACCGAGTGGACGGTCGGCGACGGGGCACCCGGCCCGGTCACCATGCGGCTGCGCGAGGCGCTGCTCGACCTGCACCACGGCAAGGCCCCGGACCCGGACGGCTGGATGTACCCGGTGAGCACCGGTGGTCTCCACGGGTGACAGCCGCTGGACCGGACGGGGCAGCAGGCGACGGCGGGGGCCGTACGCCCCGCTGCCCCGCCGGCCGGGCCGCCTCGTCCGGTCGAGGCCCGCGCAAGGCGACGGCTCCAGCCGTGCCGCGCAGACGTGGATGGCCTTGATCCACTCCCATCTTTTGTATCAACGTACAAAAGTTGCCGTCAGATCGACTGAAGCTATGGACAGGTGACGCGGAAGCCTCCTACTGTGTCGGACACCACCCATCGACGGACCGTCGATGGAAACATCCGATGCGGAGGTGAGCCCCGTGCGGACGGCAGACCCCCTGCACCTGCGGCTGTTGCGGCTGCTGCGCGACGAGGGCCCGGTGTCCCGGGCGGAACTCGGCGACCGGTTGCAGATGCCCCGCCCGCGACTCCTGGCCGAACTCGACCGCCTGGTCGCCCTCGGTCTGGTCGCCGAAGCGGGGCTCGCGGCCTCCCGGGGCGGACGACGCTCCACCCTGGTCGAACTCGACCCCCGGCTCCGGTTCGCCGCCGTCGACCTGGGCGCCAGCTCGATCGACGTCGAAGTGGTCAACGGCCGGCTGGAGCCCGTCGCCGCCTATTCGGAGGTCGCCGACATCCGCTCCGGACCGAAGGTCATCCTGCACCGGGTCAACGACCTGCTGCACAAGGCCAGGGCCGACGGGGCGTACGAGACGCTCCACGCGGTGGGCATCGGGGTGCCCGGCCCGGTGAGCTTCCGCGACGGCGTGCCGGTCTCCCCGCCGATCATGCCGGGCTGGGACCGGTTCCCGGTGCGCGAGCTGCTCACCCGGGAGCACGGCTGCCCCGCGGTGGTCGACAACGACGTGAACATCATGGCCCTCGGGGAGCGGCACGGCGGGGTGGCCCACTCGGTCGACGACTTCCTCTTCGTCAAGATCGGCACCGGGATAGGGTGCGGGATCCACCTCGGCGGCGAGGTCTACCGGGGCACCGACGGCTGCGCCGGGGACATCGGCCACATCCAGGTGGACGCGCACGGTCCCATCTGCTCCTGCGGCAACGCCGGCTGCCTCGAAGCGGTGTTCAGCGGTGCCGCGCTGGCCCGCGAGGCCACCGCCGCCGCCCGGGCCGGCACCGCTCCGGCGCTGGTCGAGCGGCTCGCCGCCCGCAGCGTGCTCACCGCCCGGGACGTGGCCGAGGGTGCCGCCGAGGGCGACGTCACCTGCATCCAACTGATCCGCGACGGCGGCCGGCAGGTCGGGCGGGTACTGGCTGGGCTGGTCAGCTTCACCAACCCGTCGATGATCGTGATCGGCGGCGGGTTGGCCCAGCTGGGCCACGTTCTGCTCGCCGAGATCCGCAGTGTGGTCTACCGCCGCTCACTGCCGCTGGCCACCGGAAACCTGCCGGTCGTCCTCTCCGAGCTGGGCGCCCGGGCCGGCGTGGCCGGGGCTGCCGTCCTGGCCAGCGACATCGCCTTCGGCGAGGCGTCGTGAGCGCGCGGTGCGAGCCGGCCCGGCGAGCGCGGCGGCCGCGAATCGAGGTGACCCGGTGACCGCCCCCGCCGAGGCCGTCCCCGGCGAGGTGGTCCTGCGCCTCACCGACGTGGTGAAGACCTTCCCCGGAGTACGGGCGCTCGACGGGGTCCAGTTGCAGGTGCGCGCCGGCGAGGTGCACTGCCTGCTCGGGCAGAACGGCGCGGGCAAGTCCACCCTGATCAAGGTGCTCGCCGGGGTGCACCGACCGGACTCCGGCCGGGTGGAGTGGCACGGCGAGCCGGCCACCTTCGCCAACCCGCAGGCCGCCATGCGCGCCGGCATCGCCACCATCTATCAGGAACTCGACCTGGTCGAGGACCTGTCGGTGGCGGAGAACGCGTTCCTCGGGCACGAGCCGAAGGTGGTCGGCTTCGTCCGACGAGGGCGGATGGCCCGGCGTACCGCGCAGATCCTCGCCCGGCTCGGCCACGGCGAGATCCCGCCGAACCGGCTGGTGCGGTCGCTGCCGGCAGCCGGCAAGCAGGTGGTCAGCATGGCCCGGGCGCTGTCGCACGAGGCCCGACTGATCGTCATGGACGAGCCGAGCGCGGTGCTGGCCCACGACGAGGTGGAGAACCTGTTCCGGATCATCCGGGAACTCACCGCCCAGGGCATCGCGGTCATCTACATCTCGCACCGGCTGGAGGAGATCCGCGAGATCGGCGACCGGGTGACCGTCCTGAAGGACGGCCGGACCACCGCGGCGAACCTGCCGGCGCGCGACACCCCGACCCGCGACCTCGTCGCGAGGATGACCGGGCGGACCATCGAGTACGTCTTCCCCGACCGGCCCGCCGACACCACCGCCGGCGATGAACTGCTGCGGGTGGAAGGGCTCAGCCGGGCCGGCGAGTTCGCCGACGTGTCGCTCGACGTCCGGGCCGGCGAGATCGTCGGGATCGCCGGACTGGTCGGCTCCGGCCGCTCCGAGCTGCTCGAGACGATCTTCGGCGCCCGCCGGGCCGACACCGGCACGATCCGGATGGCCGGCCGGGCGCTGCGCCCCGGCAGCGTCGGCGCCGCGGTACGAGCCGGCATGGGAATGGCCCCCGAGGAGCGCAAGAGCCAGGCGCTGCTGCTCGGCGAGCCCATCCACCGCAACGTCACGCTCGCCACCTTCGGCCGGTACGCCCGCCTCGGGTTCACCGACGCCACAAGAGAACGGGCCGAGGCGGAGCGGATCACCGGCAGCCTCCAGCTGACCCCCGGCGACGTGCGCCGGCCGGTGCGCACCCTCTCCGGCGGCAACCAGCAGAAGGTGGTGGTCGGGCGATGGCTGCTCGGCGACACCCGGCTGCTGCTGCTCGACGAGCCGACCCGCGGCGTGGACGTCGGCGCCCGCGCCGAGCTGTACCGCGTGATCCGGGAGCTGGCCGCCCGGGGCGTCGGGGTGCTGCTGGTCTCCAGCGAGGTGCCCGAGGTGCTCGGTCTAGCCGACCGGGTGCTGGTCATGCGCGAGGGCCGGATGGTGCGCGAGGCGCCGGCCGGCGAACTGGACGAGAGCACCGTGCTCGACCTCGTCATGGCGGGGTCACTGATGGAAGGAGCGCCGGCATGAGCGACACGGAGACCGCGACGTCGCACCCGGCGGCGGGCCTGCCGGCGCAGTCCCCACCGGTCGACCCGGCACCGACGCGGCGGGCCACCGGGCGTACCGGCTCCGGGCGGCTGTCCTGGTGGAACGGCGAGGGCGGCGAGGGGGCGAAGCGCAACCTCGGCCTCGTCGCGGTGCTGGTGGTGCTGGTCGTGATCGGCGCCGCCACCCGCTCCGACCTCTACTCGAACCCGGACTGGGTCTGGAACAACACGTTGACCATCCTCAAGCTGGCCTCGGTGGTCGGCGTGGTCACCGTCGGGATGACCTTCGTGATCATCGGCGGTGGCATCGACCTGTCGGTCGGCGCGATCGTCGCGCTGGCCGGGGTCTGGTGCACCACGGTCGCCACCCAGAGCTACGGCGCGGGCGGCATGATCTTCAGCGCGCTCACCGTCGGGCTGGCGGTCGGCCTGGTCAACGGGCTGCTCATCTCCTACGGGCGGCTGGTGCCGTTCATCGCCACGCTGGCCATGATGGTCGCCGCCCGCGGCCTGGCGGCTGAGATCTCCGACAAGCAGACCCAGGTGTCGGACAACCAGTTCATCAACGGCATCGCCAGCACCTCGCCACTGGGCATCCCGCTGCTGGTCTACATCCTGGCCGCGGTGGTCGCCGCCGGTTGGGTGCTGCTCAACCGGACCACGTTCGGCCGGCGGACGGTCGCCGTCGGCGGCAACCCGGAGGCGGCCCGGCTGGCCGGCATCAACGTCCGCCGGCACACCCTGCTGCTGTACGCGCTCTCCGGCCTGTGCTGCGGCATCGCGGCGATCATGCTGACCGCCCAGGCCAACTCGGCGCAGGCCGCCATGGCCAACCTGTACGAGTTGGACGCCATCGCGGCGGCCATCATCGGCGGCACGCTGCTCAGCGGCGGCCGGGGCACCATCGTCGGCTCCCTGCTCGGGGTGCTGATCTTTTCCACCATCACCAACCTCTTCGCCATCAACGGCCTCTCCACCGAGGCCCAGAACATGGTCAAGGGCGGCATCATCGTCGGCGCCGTCCTGGTCCAGCAGGTGCAGTTCCGCAGCCTCACCCAGTTCCTCGGCCGCAACCGGGCCACCACGAGTTGATCCCCGGTGGCGCCGGCCGGCGCCGCGTCCCTGCGGAACCGGGGGCGCCCGTCGGCGCCACGCACCACACCCGACCCACCGCGACCCGGGCCACCGCACGGTGGCCGGACCCCGCACACCCATTTCCGCCCCACCACCCGCGAATACAGGAGGTCGTCATGACCCAGTTCCGCGACCTGTCCCGCCGCCGGTTGCTGCTCGGCGGGGCCGCCGTCGGCGCCGGCGTGCTCCTCGCCGGCTGCACGAGCAACGAGGCGACACCCACCGCCGCCCAGACCAACGCCGCCGCGTCGGCCGGTGGCAACGCCGAGCCGGGCAAGAAGGTCGTCCTCGGCTTCTCCGCCCCGGCCGCCGACCACGGCTGGATCGCCGCCATCACCAACAACGCCAAGGCGCAGGCCCAGGCGTACTCCGACGTGGAGTTCAAGACGGTCGAGGCCGGCGCGGACGCGGCGGCCCAGCGCGCGGCGCTGTCCACCCTGGTCTCCCAGAAGCCGGACGTGATCGTGCTGCTGCCGCACGACGGCAAGGAGCTCAACGCCTTCGGCCTGGAGGCGATGAAGGCCGGCATCCCGGTGGTCAACCTGGACCGGGCCTTCCCCGACCCGAAGGCCTACCGGCTGCAGATCAAGGGCGACAACTACGGCATGGGGGTGGCGGCGGCCACCTACATCATCGAGCAGCTCAAGGCGAAGGGGGTCAGCAACCCGGTGATCGGCGAGATCCCCGGCATCGACTCGCTGGAGCTGACCCAGGAGCGTTCGAAGGGCTTCGCCGACACCCTCGCGGCGAACGGCCTGAAGGTCGCCAACCGGCGACCGGCGGAGTTCACCGCCGACTCCGGCCAGCAGGCCGCGACCGGCCTGTTCCAGGCGCTGCCGAAGATCGACGCGATCTGGAACCACGACGACGATCAGGGCATCGGCGTCCTGGCCGCGGTGAACCAGGCCAACCGCAAGGAGTTCTTCATGGTCGGCGGCGCCGGTTCGAAGAAGGCCATGCAGGACATCCAGGCCGACAACACCGTGCTCAAGGCGACCGTCACCTACAGCCCGTCGATGGCCTCCTCGGCCGTCTCCCTGGCCCGCCTGATCGGCCAGGGCAAGGGCATGTCCGACCTGGTGGAACTCCAGGTGCCCAAGGAGATCGTGCTCGCCTCGGAGACGATCACCAAGGAGAACGCGAGCAACTACCTCAAGCTCGGGTTCTGACACACGGGGGGAGACCCACCTTGTCCACTCACCGAAGCGAACTGCGGGTCGGCATGGTCGGCTACGCGTTCATGGGCGCCGCGCACTCGCAGGCGTGGCGCACCGTGAACCGGGTGTACGACCTGCCGGCCCGGGCCCGGATGGCGATGATCTGCGGTCGGGACGCCGGAAAGGTCGCCGACGCGGCCGACCGGCTCGGCTGGGAGTCGTCCACCACGGACTGGCGGGCCCTGGTCGGCTCCGACGGGATCGACGTGGTCGACATCTGCACACCGGGGGACAGCCACGCCGAGATCGCGCTCGCCGCGCTGGCCGCCGGCAAGCACGTGATCTGCGAGAAGCCGCTGGCCAACACGGTGGAGGAGGCGCGGGCGATGACCGCCGCGGCGGCCACCGCCCAGACCGCCGGGGTGCGGTCCATGTGCGGGTTCAACTACCGTCGGGTGCCCGCGGTGACCATGATGCGCCAGCTGGTCGCCGACGGGCGGCTCGGCGTGATCCGCCACGTCCGGGCGGTGTACCTGCAGGACTGGATCGTCGACCCGCAGTTCCCGCTGGTCTGGCGCCTGCAGAAGGACAGGGCGGGCTCCGGGGCGCTGGGCGACATCGGGGCGCACATCATCGACCTCACGCAGTTCGTCACCGGGCAGCGGATCACCGGGGTCAGCGCGGTCACCGAGACGTTCGTCAAGGAACGGCCGTTGCCGGCCGGTTCCAGCGGCCTGGCCGCCCGGGCCGACGGCGACGGCGCGGCGACGGGCCCGGTGACGGTGGACGACGCCGCCGTCTTCGTCGCCCGGCTCGGGGCGGGGACGCTCGCCACGTACGAGGCGACCCGGTTCGCCACCGGCCGGAAGAACGCCCTCCGGGTGGAGATCAACGGTTCGCTGGGCAGCGTGGTGTTCGACCTGGAACGGCTGAACGAGCTGGAGTTCCACGACGGCACCCGCCTGACGGCCGAGCAGGGCTTCACCCGGATCCTGGTGACCGAGGGGGAGCACCCGTACATGTCGGCGTGGTGGCCACCGGGGCACATCATCGGCTACGAGCACTCCTTCACCCATCAGATGCGGGACTTCGTGGAGGCGGTCGCGACCGGCGTCGACCCGACGCCGTCCTTCGCCGACGCGCTGCACGTCCAGCTGGTGCTGGATGCGGTGACCCGGTCGGCCCGGGACGGCTCCCGGTGGACGGAGGTGGAGCCGGCGCTGGCCGCGCTCGCGGTCTGAACGAGCCCACCTCCCGAACGCCGACCGGCGAGGGACCGGCCGCGGTTGCGCCCCGCGGTCGGGCCGGGGTCGGCGGCCGGGAGGGCGTACGGCCGGCCCACGTGGGCCGGTGGCGTACGCGTACGAGGTCGTCCGGTGCGGCCGGACCGGGATTCCCCGGCCGCACCGGAGGACCGTCAGCCCCTCGGCCGACCCGTGGTCGCCGGGGCTCGACGTCCGGTCGGGGCGCGCCGCCGTCCCGCCGGCCGGATGCGGGGGAGGCAGGGCCGCGACGCCGAGCGGGCCTGCCTGCCAGTCCCGCCCGTCCCTCGTGGCCGGGAGCCGGACCGGTGTCGACGACGCCGACGCCGGCAGCGGATCCGGGTCCACCCGGACCACCGGACGGGCGGGGCCCCGCGGCACGACAGGCACCTCTCCTGGCGTCCGCCGCCTGTCGCCGAGCGGCCCGCACGCGACTTTCCGTTGAACGGGCGAAAGTTGAAGGCGATCGATCGAAAGGTATGGACAGGGAAATCGAATTCCCTTAATGTCCCTGCCAACACGCAGATGTCTCGTCGAGGTGAACCGGCGGCGCGGTAATCCATCGACCGGCGACCAGCCCGTGGCCCCGCCACACCCCTCGGTCGCGGCCGACCGGCCCGGCACCCGGCGGCCAGCCACACCCCGTATCCGGCACCGGCGCGACGGCGCGCGCCCCACCCTGACAGTCGCTCGTCAGGAAGGGACAGCCCACATGTCCATGGACACCCCCACCCACCGCCCCCGACGATGGTTCCCCGCCGCCTCGACCCTGCTCCTGGTCGCGACGGCCGGCACCGTCAGCCTCGCAACCGGCCCGGCCGCCCTCGGCGGTCCCGCCCCGGCCGCCGCCCACACCATCACCGCCAGCGACTTCCAGCAGGTCGAACTGGCCCGCGGCGTCGCCGAGACCGGCGAGCCGATGTCCCTGGCCGTGCTCCCGGACCGCTCCGTCCTGCACACCGCCCGCAACGGCACGCTGCGCCGCACCGACGCCGCCGGCACCACCACGGTGATCGGCACCCTCGCCGTCTACACCCACGACGAGGAAGGCCTGCAGGGCGTCGGCGTCGACCCCAACTTCGCCACCAACCGCAACATCTACCTCTACTACGCCCCACCGCTGTCCACCCCGACCGGCGACGCTCCCACCACCGGCACCGACTTCTCCGCCTGGCAGGGCGTCAACCGGCTCTCCCGGTTCACCCTGAACGCCGACTTCACCCTCAACCAGGCCAGCCGGGCGGACGTGCTCGACGTGCCCGCCAGCCGCGGCATCTGCTGCCACGTCGGCGGGGACATCGACTTCGACGCCGCCGGCAACCTCTACCTCTCCACCGGCGACGACACCAACCCGTTCGACTCCGCCGGGTACGCGCCGCTCGACGAGCGCACCGACCGCAACCCCGCGTACGACGCGCAGCGCAGCGCCGGCAACACCAACGACCTGCGCGGCAAGATCCTCCGGATCAGGGTCAACGCCGACGGCTCGTACGCCATCCCCAGCGGCAACCTCTTCCCGGTCGGCACCGCGAAGACGCGGCCCGAGATCTACGCGATGGGCTTCCGCAACCCGTTCCGGATGAGCGTCGACAAGGCCACCGGCATCGTCTACGTCGGCGACTACGGGCCGGACGCCGGCAGCAGCTCCACCCGCGGGCCCAGCGGTCAGGTCGAGTTCGACCGGGTCACCGGACCGGGCAACTACGGCTGGCCGTACTGCACCGGCACCAACACCGCCGCCGAGACGTACGCCGAGTGGGACTTCGCCACCGGCACCGCCGGGGCGAAGTTCGACTGCGCGGGCGGCCCCACCAACAACTCGTTCCGCAACACCGGCCAGACCACCCTGCCACCGGCCCGCCCGGCCTGGATCCGGTACGGCGGCGACGCCGGCACCCCACCGGAGTTCGGCGGCGGCTCCGAGTCGCCGATGGCCGGTCCGGTCTACCGCTACGACGCCGCCTCCACCTCGACCACGAAGTTCCCGCAGTCGTTCGACGGGCAGTTCTTCGCCACCGAGTTCGGCCGCGGCTGGATCAAGCCGATCCACCTCAACGCCGACGGCTCACCGGGCACCATCGACGCGTTCCCGTGGACCGGCAAGCAGGTGATGGACTCCGCGTTCGGGCCGGACGGGTCCTACTACGTGCTCGACTACGGCACCGGGTACTTCAACGGCGACGCGAATTCGGCGCTGTACCGCTTCGACTACATCGGCTCCGGCAACCGGGCGCCGGTCGCCCGGGCGGCGGCGGACCGCACCTCCGGCACCGCCCCGCTGGCCGTGGCCTTCTCGTCGGCCGGGTCGGCGGACCCGGAGGGCGGGGCGCTCACCTACTCGTGGGCGTTCGGCGACGGCACCAGCTCGACAGCCGCGAACCCGGCGCACACCTACACCGCAAACGGCACCTACACCGCCACCCTCACCGTCCGCGACCCGCAGGGCGCCACCGGCAACGCCAGCGTGGTGGTCACCGTGGGCAACACCGCCCCGACGGTCACCGTGAACACGCCCGGCAACGGCCAGCTCTTCTCGTACGGCGACACCGTGCCCTTCTCGATCACCGTCACCGACCCCGAGGACGGCACCATCGACTGCGCCAGGGTCAAGATGACCTACGTGCTCGGGCACGACCAGCACGGCCACCAGATCACCTCGGTGAACGGCTGCTCCGGCTCGATCACCATCCCGGTCGACGGGGAGCACGACGACGCGGCGAACATCTTCGCCATCTTCGACGCCGAGTACACCGACGCCGGCGGCCTCACCACCCACACCCAGCAGACCCTGCAACCCCGGCACCGGCAGGCCGAGCACTTCAAGACCTCGTCCGGCGTCAACACCTTCGACAAGGCACCCGCCGAGGGCGGCAAGACCGTCGGCGACATCAACAACGGGGACTGGATCGCGTTCACCCCCTACCAGCTGGGCAACGTCACCTCGTTCAGCGCCCGGGTCTCCTCGGCCGGGGTCGGCGGCACCCTCCAGGTACGCGCCGGATCGGCCACCGGCACGGTGCTCGGCTCCGCCACGGTGCCGGTCACCGGGGCCTGGGACTCCTTCACCACGGTCACCGGCGCGATCTCCGGGGCGCCGACCGGCACCACCACGCTCTACCTGACCTTCTCCGGCGGCGCCGGGGCACTCTTCGACGTCGACTCGTTCACCTTCACCACCGGCGCGAGCGTGCGTACCGGCCCGGTGAAGGGGCTGGCCGGCAAGTGCCTGGACGTGCGCAACGCGGCCACCGCCGACGGCACCCAGATCCAGCTCTACACCTGCAACGGCACCGCCGCGCAGAGCTGGACGGTGACGCCGAACTCGACGGTCAAGGCGTTGGGCAAGTGCCTGGACGTCTCCGGCGCCGCCACCGCCGACGGCACGAAGATCCAGCTCTGGACGTGCAACGGCACCGGCGCGCAGAACTGGGCCGCCCAGGCCGACGGCACGCTGCGCAACCCCGCGTCCGGCAAGTGCCTGGACGTGGCCGGCAACAACTCCGCCGACAGCACCCCGGTCCACCTGTGGACCTGCACCGGCGCCGCCAACCAGAAGTGGATCCTGCCGTAACCGAGTGACCGTGCGGGGGCCCGGCCGACGGGCCCCCGCACACCCGAGAGGGGAACCGCCATGCGCAGACTCCTGCGACCCGTCCTCGGCGCGGCCACCGCCGTCCTCGCCGCCGTCGCCTGCACCGTCCCCGCCACCCCGGCGGCCGCCGCCGACGCCCCGTACGACGTGCTGGTCTTCTCCAGGACCGCCGGCTTCCGGCACGACTCCATCGCGGTGGGCGCCCAGGCCATCCGCGACCTGGGCGCGGCCAACAACTTCACCGTCACCGCCACCGAGGACGCCACCGCGTTCACCACCGCCAACCTCGCCCGCTACGAGGCGGTGGTCTTCCTCAACACCACCGGCGACGTGCTCGACCCGACCCAGCAGACCGCCTTCGAGTCGTACATCACCGGCGGCGGCGGCTTCGTGGGCGTGCACTCCGCCGCCGACACCGAGTACGACTGGCCGTTCTACGGCAACCTGGTCGGCGCCTGGTTCGCCTCGCACCCGGCCATCCAGCAGGCGAACGTCACGGTCGAGGACCGGGCGCAGGCGGCCACCGCGCACCTGCCGCAGACCTGGACCCGCACCGACGAGTGGTACAACTACCGCACCAACGCCCGCTCCACCGCGCACGTGCTGGCCAGCCTGGACGAGTCGTCGTACTCCGGCGGGTCGATGGGCGGCGACCACCCGCACGCCTGGTGCAAGACCGTCAGCGGGGGCCGCTCCTTCTACACCGGCGGCGGCCACACCCAGGCCTCCTACGCCGACCCGGCGTTCCGGGCCCACCTGCTCGGCGGCATCCGGTACGCGGCCGGCCGGACGAGGGCCGACTGCCGCCCGGAGACCGGTTACACCACCCTCTACAACGGCTCGACCACCGGCTGGTCGCAGGCCGGGCCGGGCGGCTTCACCAACACCGACGCCACGCTCAGCTCGGTCGGCGGGATGGGCCTGTTCTGGTACAGCGCGAAGCAGTTCACCAACTACTCGCTGAAGCTGGACTGGAAGCTCGCCGGCGACGACAACTCCGGGGTCTTCATCGGCTTCCCCCCGTCGACCGACCCGAACTCGGCGGTCGACAACGGGTACGAGGTGCAGATCGACGCCACCGACACCGCCGACCGCACCACCGGCGCCGTCTACACGTTCAAGTCCGCGGACATCGCCGCCCGGGACGCGGCGCTGAACCCGCCGGGGGAGTGGAACACCTACGAACTGCTGGTCGAGGGGGAGCGGCTCCAGGTCTTCCTGAACGGCCGGAAGATCAACGACTTCACCAACACCAACCCGGCCCGTTCGCTCGCCGGCCACATCGGCATCCAGAACCACGGCACCGGGGACGACGTCTCCTTCCGTAACGTCCGGATCAAGGAGCTGGGCACCACCCCGACCGGCAGCACCACCGTGCAGGCCGAGTCGTACACCACCGCCAGCGGGGTCAGCCCGTACACCAAGGCCGGCGCCAACGGAGGACAGACGCTCGGTTACATCGATCCGGGCGACTGGTCGGCGTACCAGGGGGTGGACCTGACCGGGGTCACCTCGTTCAAGGCCCGGGTGGTCTCCGGCGGCCCCGGCGGCACCGTCCAGGTGCGCACCGGCTCCACCACCGGCACCATCCTCGGCTCGGTCGCGGTGCCGAACACCGGCGGGTGGACCACCTACGCCGACGTCAGCACCGGCCTCAGCGGGGTGCCCGCCGGCACCCGGGACCTCTACCTCACCTACACCGGCGCCGGCTCCGGGCTCTTCGACATCGACGACTTCACCCTCGTCCGCGGCACCACCCCGACGGGTACCGGCCCGATCAAGGGGCTGGCGGGCAAGTGCCTCGACGTCCGTAACGCGGCCACCGCCGACGGCACCCAGGTGCAGCTCTACACCTGCAACGGCAGCGGAGCACAGACCTGGACGGTCACCCCGAACGCCACGGTGAAGGCGCTGGGCAAGTGTCTGGACGTCTCCGGGGGCGGCTCGGCCGACGGGACGAAGATCCAGCTGTGGACCTGCAACGGCACGGGGGCACAGAACTGGTCCGCTCAGGCCGACGGCACCCTGCGCAACCCGCAGTCCGGCAAGTGCCTCGACGTGGCCGGCAACAACTCCGCCGACGGCACCCCGGTGCACCTGTGGACCTGCACCGCCGCCGCCAACCAGAAGTGGATCCTGCCCTGACCGGGACGGTGGCCCGCCGCTGAGGTCGGGGCCGGCGCGGAGGCTTCCGCGCCGGCCCCGACCGCCCTACAGTGGTCACCGGCGACCCGTGCGGTGACCCGGTGACCCGACGGGAGGCGCAGACCCGTCCGGCCCAGGTGCGTCCGCGCACCCACCGGTGCTCCGCGCTGCCGCCGCGCCGGCCCCTCGCCCCGGTCCAATCAGGAATCCCCCTCACGACAGGGGAGACGCACCATGGCGCGACCGATCACACTCTTCACCGGACAGTGGGCCGACCTCCCGTTCGACGAGGTCTGCCGGCTGGCCGCCGAATGGGGCTACGACGGGCTGGAGATCGCCTGCTGGGGCGACCACTTCGAGGTCGACAAGGCCCTGGCCGACGACTCGTACGTCGACCGCAAGCGGGAGACGCTGGCCAAGCACCACCTGAAGGTCTACGCCATCTCCAACCACCTCGTCGGTCAGGCCGTCTGCGACCACCCGATCGACGAGCGGCACCGGGACATCCTGCCGGGACGGATCTGGGGCGACGGGGAACCGGAGGGTGTCCGCCGCCGCGCCGCGGCGGAGATGAAGGACACCGCGCGGGCGGCGGCGAAGCTCGGGGTGCAGACGGTGGTCGGCTTCACCGGCTCGTCGATCTGGCACACCCTGGCGATGTTCCCGCCCGTGCCGCCGACGATGATCGAGCGCGGCTACGCCGACTTCGCCGACCGGTGGAACCCGATCCTCGACGTCTTCGACTCCGAGGGGGTGCGGTTCGCCCACGAGGTCCACCCCAGCGAGATCGCGTACGACTACTGGACCACGAAGCGGACCCTGGAGGCGATCGGGCACCGGCCGGCGTTCGGGCTGAACTGGGATCCGTCGCACTTCGTCTGGCAGGACCTGGACCCGGTGAACTTCATCCTCGACTTCGCCGACCGGATCTATCACGTCGACTGCAAGGACGCGAAGGTGCGCACCGGCGACGGGCGGCGTGGCCGGCTGGCGTCCCACCTGCCCTGGGCGGACCTGCGTCGGGGTTGGGACTTCGTCTCCACCGGCCACGGCGACGTGCCGTGGGAGGACTGCTTCCGCGCCCTGAACGCGATCGGCTACGCCGGGCCGATCTCCATCGAGTGGGAGGATGCCGGGATGGACCGGCTGGTCGGCGCGCCGGAGGCGCTGGAGTTCGTCCGCCGGCTGGCGTTCGACGCGCCGTCAGCCGCGTTCGACGCCGCGTTCAGCAGCAGCCGGGACGGGTAGGAGACCCCGGGCCGGTCGTCCGCGCGGCGACCGGCCCGACGACGACCGACTCCCACGGCATCCGGTCGCGCCTGCCGCACGCCCGGCGCACACCCGCAGGCCTCCGGGACCGCGCCCGGTGACGCGCGGATCGCGGCGGGCAGCGCGTCAGGCGGTGGTGGCGTCGACGAGGGCCTGCAGGAGGCGGATCGGGTCCTCGGCGATGCGGTTGCAGGTGTAGAGCCACCACTGGTCGCCGAAGACGACGTACTCGCGGGTCGGGTGCCCGGCGGCGGCGAGGCGGTCGAGGTGGTCACGACCGAGGCCGAGCAGGGTCTCGAACTCGTAGCTCTGAGATCCGCTGGCGGCGGCGACCGGCGCGATCCGGTCGAGCAGGTCACGGTCGTGGGTCGCGATCGAGACGGGGTGGCCGGATTCGAGCAGCGTCCGGGCGTGGGTCAGGTACGCCTCCCGCAGGCCCTGGCTGTCGCGCGGGTGGGCGATGGCCTCCGCGGCGGGGTACGCGCCCTTGACCAGCCGGATGCGGCCGGGCAGGTCGAGCAGGCGGGGCAGGTCGGTGCCGGTGCGGTGCAGCCGGGCCTGGACGGTGACGCCGACGTGGGTGAAGCGGGCACACAGCCGGCGGTGCAGGCGCAGGATCGCGTCCGTGCGGTCGGTGCCCTCCATCGAGATGATCATTTCCTGGCCGTGCCCGGCGGTCGCCTCGGCGATGCGGACCGCCTGCCGGTAGCCGAGTTCCTCGTCGACGACCAGGCCGATGTGCGACAGGTCCAGCGACACCGAGCTGCGGGCGCCCGCACCGGCGAGCCGGCGGGACAGGTCGAGGAAGACGTCGGTCTCCCGGGCCGCCTCGTCGGCGTCGCGGCAGCTCTCGCCCATGTAGTCCACCGTGGCGGCGTGACCGCTGCGGTTGGTCTCGGCCACGACGCGCAGGGCGTCGTCGACGCCCTCACCGGCGATGTAGCGTCGCGCGACCCGGTGGGCGACGGCGTGCAGCGCCGGATCGTCGGAGACGCGGCGCTTCAGCTCCTCGTCCAGGGCGAGAGTGCGCAGGGCTGCCGCGGCATCGCGGGCCGCGAGATCGTCAGATGTGACACTCATGCGTCACATGGTGCCGTCAGGTGTCACATTCAAGCAAGGGTGCGCGACGGCGGGTCTCCCTCGTGTCGCGCCCGGGATGGCTCCGTCGCCGTGGCGGTGGCCGTGGCGCGCAACCGGCCGTCGAGCCGGCGATGCCCGGGCCACCGCCGCCGGTCACGAATCCGGGTCCTGCCGGGCGAGGAACCGTCTGACCAGGGGTGCGAGGCGGTGGTCGTGGGCGGCGTTCCAGACGATCAGCCGGGTGGCCGGCGAGAGGTCGCGCACCGGAACGGCGACGTACCGGGGGTCGTCGGGGTCGGCCAGCGGGGCGGGGGCCACGGCGAGTGCCACGCCCGCCGCCACCAGGTCGTAGTGTTCGTCGAGGTGCTGGCTGCGGCAGCGGAGCAGGCCGGTGCCGGAGCCGTCCCCGTGCCGTCCCAGCGTCCAGTAGCTCGCCGCGCGACGGTCCAGCCGGACGTCGAACCCGACCAACGGCTGATCCACCAGGTGGGACAGCAGGCAGCTGGAGGCGGCGGCCAGCGGGTGGTCCGCCGGGGCGAGGACCACCCGGGGGAAGCGACGCCAGACCGCGGCGCGCAGCCCGCGCAGGGCCGTGCCGGTGATGGGCAGCCAGGTCACCGCGAGCTCGCACCGGCCGTCCCGCACGGCCTCCAGCAGATCGGCGTACGGGTAGCGGTGGAAACAGACCCGGCGCGTCGGCGAGGTGAGGGCCGCGCGGAGGGCGGCGAGTTCCGGCGAGATCCGGCCGTCGAGGACGGCGACGCCCAGCGTACGGGAGGGGGTGGCGAACCGGGCGGCGGCGCGGCGTGCCCGGTTGACCGCCCGTTTGCTGTGCTCGTGCATCCGCTCCGACTCGGCCACCAGGATCTGCGCGGCAGGGGTGAGGATCAGCTCGCCTCCGCCGCGTTGGACGAGCTCGATGCCGAGGTGGCCTTCGAGCAGGGACAGTCGGCGGCTGATCACCGTCCGGTGCACGTGCAGTGCGGCGGCGGCGCCGGGGATCGACCGCTTCTGATCGACCATGCGGAGGGTCTTCAGCAGTAGGGCATCGATGTCCATGGTGCTTCCGATCGGGGTGCGGCACGGTGAGCATGATTGGAACGATCAAATTTTCGGCCGGCGGGGTGGCCGTTGACATTCATAATCATCACTGCATCTGTCGGTGTCCAATCGGTACGCGGTGCGTGATGATCGAGGAAATCAATGCACGAAGGGTGACGCCGGATGGGGCCGGAACTGGATCTGCACCAACTTCAGGTCTTCGTCGTGGTGGCCGAGACGCGGCACTTCGGGCTCGCCGCCAAGCAGATGTTCATGACCCAACCGACGGTCTCCTACCACGTGCGGGCGCTGGAGGAGCGCCTCGGCGTCCAGCTGCTGGTCCGTACCCGACCGGCCGTGATGCTCACCGAGGCGGGACGGATCCTGCTGCCCCGGGCCCGGAAGCTGCTCGCGGACAGCAGCCTGACCGTCGAGCAGGTCCGCGCCGCGCGGGACGGCCTCGTCGGCGAGGACCTGCGCATCGGCCTGGTCGACGCCGCGTTCGACCTGCACGACATCCTCATCGGCGAGTTCACCCGGACCCATCCGCAGGTGCGGGTGCACCGTCGCCAGCTCTCCTCCGTCGAGCAGCTGCGCCGCCTCGCCGACGGACGGCTGGACGTCGCCGTCTGCCGCGCGGCCCTGGCCCCGCCGACGTTGCGCAGCCAGCTGATCCGCCTCGACCCGGTGGTCGTGGTGATGGCCGCGGACCATCCGCTGGCCGGCCGTGCCTCGATCGAGCTGCGCGACCTGCGCGACGAGCTGTTCATCCTCGACGCCGACAACGAGGCGCCGGAGTTCCGGCAGTACGTCACCCACCTGTGCCGCACCGCCGGCTTCAGTCCCCGGATCAGCTCCATCCAACCGGCCACCCTGCACGACGCGACCGGGATGCAGCCGGGCAGCACCGCCCTCGGCATCGTGCCCGGCTGCATCCGTGCCGCGGTCTCGCGCACCGACGGCATGCTGGTCGCGGTGCCCCTGACCCCCACCAGCCACTACGACTGGTCACTGCTCTGGCTCGGGGACACCCCTCCACCAGTGGTCACCCAGTTCCTCACCGTTGCGCTCCGGACCGCCGAGGAGCACGGCTGGCTCACGGGCCGGCGCGGGCAGGGGTGACGGCACCGGATCCGGTACGAGCTGCCCGACGACCAGCCGCGCATAGAACCCGTCCTGCCGCAGGAGCTCGGCGTGGTTGCCGCGTTCCACCACCCGCCCCTGATCGAGCACGAGGATCTGGTCGGCGGTGCGGACGGTGCTGAGCCGATGGGCGATGACGATCCGGGTGCAGCGCAGCGCGTCCAGGTTGGCGTCCACCCGCCGCTCGGTCTCCGCGTCCAGGTGACTGGTGGCCTCGTCGAGCAGCAGCACGGCGGGCCGCCCGGCCAGCGCCCGGGCCAGGGCGAGCCGCTGCCGCTGTCCCCCGGAGAGCGCGTTGCCCGCCTCCCCGACGAAGGTGCGGTACCCCATCGGCATGCCGGCCACGTCGTCCTCCAGGCAGGCCAGCCGCGCCGCCTCCTGCACGGCCGCCGACGGCAGGTCGGGGTCGTTGAAGGCGATGTTGCTCTGGATGGTCCCGCTGAAGATGAACGACTCCTGGAGCACGACCCCGAACCGGCGACGCAACGCGCTGAGGTCGTACTCGTCCAACGGATGGCCGTCGAACAGGATCCGACCGTCGCTGGGCGGGTACAGGCCGAGGATCAGCTTGCCGAGAGTGCTCTTCCCCGCTCCGGTCCGGCCCACCAGGGCCACCTTCTGCCCTTCCTCCACGACCAGGTCGACGCCCTGCACCGCGTACGGCGAGCCCGGCCCGTAGCGGAACGACACGGCACGCAGGGCGATGGTGGTGCCCGCACCGACCGGCCGCCGGGTCCCGTCCGACCGCTGCTCGGGAGCCGCGTCCACCACGTCCTGCACCCGACCGAACTCGGCCTGCAGGGACTGCAGCTGCTCGACGCTGTCGACCAGCGAGCTGGCCGGCGCCAGGAACGCGCCGGCGACCGAGACCAGGGCGAGCGCGGTGCCGACGGTCATGCTGCCCGCGAGCACCTGACGACCCGCCAGCCACAGCAGGCCGAGGGAGGTGAGAGTGGACAGGAAGGACACCCCGGAGTCGACGACCGCCCGCAGCCGGCCGTGCCGCACCGACAGCCGCAGCTGGCGTCCGAACAACAGTCGCCAGTGGTCGAAGACGCTCTGTTCCGCGCCCTGCGCCTTGACCGTGGCGATGCCGTTGATGGTCTGGGCGACCTGCCCCTGCGTCTCGCCCCGGGCCATCAGCTCGCGGCTCAACAGCTCCCGCAGCGGGCGGTAGGTCCGGGCCAGGAAGAGGATCCGCAGCAGCGTGGCCACGACCGTGATCAGGGCGAAGACCGGCGAGATCACGAGCAGGACGACCAGGTACACCACCACCAGGCCGCCGTCGAGCACCGTGGAGAGCAACCGGTTGGTGACGATCTCCCGGATCGCGAGGTTGCTGCTGAGCCGGGCCAGCAGGTCACCGGAGAGTCGCTGCTGGAAGAACGCGTACGGCAGGGAGAGCATGTGCCGCACGAAGGCGGCCACCAGTCCCTCGTCGATCCGGGCCTGCAGGACGGTGACGGCCGTACCGCGCAGCCACAGCACCACCCCCTGGGTCACCGCGATCGCGACCAGACCGACCAGCAGCATCGGCATCAACCCCGACAGGTGACGGGGCAGCACCACGTCCAGGATCAGCTTGGTCAGGGCGGCGGGCACGAGACCGGCCACCTGGAGCACGAGGGTGGCGGCCAGCACCAGGGCCAACAGCCGGGGCGCCGCCCCGACCAGGCCGCGCACGTACCCGGTCAGGGTGGCGGTCGGCGCGGGCGGCCGGTGGGTCGCCGTCGGGTCGGGGGTGAGCTCGATGAACGCCCCCTGGTAACCGTCCTCGAACTCCGCGCCGGTGAGCCGTCGGCGGCCCGCCGCCGGGTCGACGATCGACACGCTTCCCCGGCGCACCTGCTCCACCACGACGAAGTGGTTGTCCCGCCAGTGGGCGATGAGCGGCACGGCCTCGTCCCGCAGTTCGCCGGCCGGACGGCGGCGGTTCTGCGCGGTGAGCCCGAAGAACCGGGCGGCGGCGCGCAGGTCACGGGCGGTGATGCCGTCCCGACCGGTCTCGCAGTGCCGGCGGACCTCGGCCTGCGAACGCCGCTGGCCGTGGTAGCGCAGCACCATCGTCAGACAGGTCGGCCCACAGTCCGTCGCCGAGACCTGGTTGAGCGCCGGTACCCGTCTCCTGCGCAGCCTCACCGCACACCGGACCGGGCCGGGGCCGCCAGCGTGAGGACCGACGGCACCACGTCCGGCTCCGCCAGCCGCAGCAGCTGGTAGCCGGTGCCGGACAGCCCGATCATGAACCCGGGGGTGGGCACCCCGTTCGGGGTCGCCGACGGCCAGTCCAGCGTGGTGCCGGCCTCGATGACCTCCGCGGCGAGTACCGACATCGGCGTCGGCAGCGCCGCCGGGCCCAGGACCCGTCCGGCCTCCAGCAGCAGCTCCAGGTTGCCGAGATCACCGTGGCAGGCCGAGAAGGTCATCCCGAACCCGTCGACGACGGTGGTGGCCAGGGCCTGCGCGGCCTCCCCGGCCAACGCCGGGTCATCGCCGCCGAGGACGTCCAGACAGGCCAGCCGGGCGAGACCGATGCCGGGTGCGCCGTGGCACCAGGTGGTCATCGGGCCGAGCGGTTCGAGGCCGCTGGTCCGCCCCGGCGCCACGATGTCCGGGTCCCGCAGGTCCCGCCAGTTGCCCCGCTCCGGGTCCCAGGTGCTGCGCTCGTGCCGGAACGCGGCCAGCGCGGCGTCCCGGTGCACGGCGCGGCCGGTGCGTTCCGCGAGCCGGGCGAACGCCAGCGCGAACCCGGAACTACCGTGCGACATGCCCGACAGCGGAGTACGCGGGCTGAGCGCGTTGCACCAGCCGATGCCGTCACCGGCGGGGACGGCCCGCTCGACGAGGTGCGCGGCGGCCCGCTCCACGGTGTCCAGCACGTCGTCGCGCCCGGTGAGCGCATGGGCGGCGAGCCCGCAGAGCACGAATCCGGCCGAGCCGCTGAGCAGGTCCAACTGCTCGTCCGCGGCGATGTGCCGGCCCGCTCCGACGACCAGGTCGGCGGCGAGGGCGGCCAGCTCCGAATCGTCCCAGACGGCGGCGAGGTGGGCGAAGGTGTAGACCAGTCCGCCCAGGCCACTGAAGGCACCGAGGCGCACGTCCGTACCGTCGGTGGCGCCGACGGTCATGGCCCGCAGCGACCGGGTCGCGGCACGGGCGGTCGAGGTGTAACGCTGCACGCCGGTGAGCTGCCCGAGCCGGGCCAGGAAGAGCGCGATACCGGGCAGGCCGCCGTAGAGATCGATCATCGCGGGCAGCGCCGCCCAGTTCTGGCTCTGGCCGGCCTCCAGCGTCACCCAGGACACGCCGCCGTCCCGCTCGGCGACCGCCTCCGCGCAGAGCCGGTCACCGATTCCCCGGGCGGCCGTCAGCGGATCCGTCCCCCCGGTCGCCGGTCGGCGGGCCGGCCGCTCCCGGGTGGTCCGGGTCGCACCGGCGCGTGACGCGGTCAGGTCGGCCACCGACGCCCGCAGGAACCACAGTTGCCGGGCGAGGTCCGCCTCGCTCATCCGGTCGATCTGGGCCCGGACCATCTCGCCCGCGGACCGGCTGAGCACCTGCGGGATCAGCGTGCCGGTGCTGTCGACGACGTCGCGGGAGGAGACCCCGGCGACGAACACGGGAATGTCGCCGCGCCGCAGGTCGTGCTGTTCACTGCCGATCAACGGAACGAGACCCTCGTCGCCCGCCCACAGCCGGTCGAGGTGCCGCTCCAGGTCGGCGGCGTCGCGCAGCAGCCACGGGTGGGTGGCCTCGAACAGCAGGGTGGCGTACGTCTGGGTGGCCCGTGCGATCACCCGGATCTCGTCGGAGTCGAAGTCGCGCACCAGATCCTCGACCAACGAGTCGCGGTGCTCCAGCAGGTGGCGGTAGACGGCGACGAAGCCCCGCTCGACCCGGTCCAGGTGGTCCAGCGGGTCGATCACCGAGTCCGGCTCGGCGAGCTGCGGCAGATGCTCGCCGATCGGCACCTCACCGTGCTCCAGCACGAGCCGGATGGCGTCGGTGCCGGCGGCGACGACGCTCGGCACCGGCATCGGGGTGCGCTGGCCGGCACGGGCGGCCAGCCCGCTCAGGTCGATGCCGGGCGACTCCTCGGTGGCCCAGACCGGCACCGGGAGCAGGCCGACCCGCAGCACCGAGGTGGCCAGCAGTTCGGACGTCTCGTGCATCGGCCCGTCGGGGATCGGCACGATCTCCGGTTGCAGGACCGACTCCAGGTCGACCAGGACGGGGTGCGCGCCGGAGGCGATCAGGTTCTCGGAGTGGAAGTCGGTGGCCTGGAGCAGGTGCAGCACGGCGAGCAGGGCACCGTGCCGCTCATAGAAGTCACCCACCTCGGCCAGGTCCCGGCACGGGTCGTTGGCCACGTGCTCCTGCCAACCGTGGTCGCCCCCGTCGACCGAGCGGGGCAGCCGCAACGACGGCACCACGCCGGCCTGGTTGAGCCGTTCGAGGAACGACGCGAGGTGCAGGTCGACCGCCATCGGACGAGGCTTGTAGACCACCCGGGCGCCCGAGGCCAGCACGAGCACCGACACCCGCTGGCCACCCCGGTGCGAGTCGCCGGTGGGCAGCACCGCCTCGATCCGGTCCTCGGGGGAGAGGCCGAAGGCCGCCACCACTCGGGGCCAGTCCTCGATCAGGTGACCCAGGAAGGTGCGGTTCGCGGCCAGCCAGATGTCGACCTGCTCGGTCATCCGCCGGGCCAGCACCGGGTAGGTGGCGAAGAACTCCTGCAACCGGGGGCCGGTGAGCCCGTCCAGGAACTCCCGGTACCGCGCCTGCGGGTCGGTGGCGACCAGCCGACCCTCGATCCGGGCGATGTTGATGTCCACGATCAGCGCCCGCTGGGCGCCGGCCACGAGCGCCGCGCAGAGCTCGCTGGCCAGCGACCGCAACAGCGCCGCGCGGTCGACCAGGGCGTCGCTCACGGCCAGTTCGTCCAGCACCCCGGCCAGCCGCTCGGTCGCGTCGGCGACGAACGGGGTGAACGGCTTCAGCATGTACGCCCGGATGTCGATCTCCGCGCTGTCCAGGTCGGGACCGGGCAGGGTGTTCCCGTCGGCCGCCCGGCCGGTGATCCGGTGGAACTCCGTCAGCCAGCGCGGTGGCCCGTCGGCGGGTGACGTCGGGGCGGTGGGCCGCAGGAGCGCCCGGAACCGGTCGTCGTCGAGGTGGCCGAGGGAGAGCCGCCGCTGCCAGATGCCCTCGTCGGTGAAGGGACGTTGGGCGCGCCACTCCCGGTAGCCGGTCGCGGCACGGTCGTCGCCGGTGGCCTCGGGCGGGCCGCCGTCGTCGCACAGTGCGCGCCGCTCGTCCAGCGTGGCCGCCCGCCACCAGGAGACGTCCGCCGTGCCATCGGGCATCTGTTCCGCGGACGGGCCAACCATTACCTGCTCAGTCACGGTGTCACACCTCCGGTCGGGCCGGTGGGGCCGGTCGGTGCCGGCCGCCCAGCGGTCTTGCGCTGCGGGTACGGCCCGCCCTGCCGGCGGGGCGTCCTGCGGGGCGGGGTGTCGCCTGGGTCGGGCCGACCCCGACGGATCGGGGCCGGCCCCACCGGTAGGGGTCGATCAGCAGTACAGGCAGAGGTAGTAGGTCCGCACCAGATAGCTGTAGTAGAACGGCGTGCAGATGGCGCCGGTCGGGCAGCCGATGGTGCAGGGCGACGTCGGGATGCTGTAGGCCTGACCGCCGACGAACAGGTCGTCGAGCGACGAGTCCATCTCGCCCGCCGGGTTCGGCGGGACGGACTGCCGGTCCGCCTCGCTCAGCGAGCTCAGGTAGTGCGGGTCACGCCATGCCTGGGCGATGTGATTGGACATAGCCTCTCCTCGAAGCAGGGGTTGGTTGCGGCCGGTGGGCTCGGGCCCCGGCGGTTCTCCGCCATGGCAGCCGCAGGACCCGACAAGGGCCGTCGTCCGATCGAGCGGTCGATCCGCGGTACCGACTTCGTCGACTGAAAGGAGCTAATCACCCGGGCTTGTCGCGGTATATCCGCAATATTCGGAATCATGGAGGGAGACCGGCCGACATCCGGTCCAGACAGTCGACCGCCAGGAGGCTGGCGAGGTACTGGATTCCGGGCACGGTCGCACCGTCCACACCGGTCAGCGCATAGATCTTCCGCAACCGGTACTCGAGGGTGCTGCGATGGATGTGCAGCGCCGCCGCCGTGGCCGCCGCGTTCAGGTCGTGCGACACGTAGGCCCGCAGCGTGCTCAGCAGGTCGGGGCCGGTGGACAACCGTTCCGCCGCCGCGGCCAGCCGTGCGCAGGTCGCGGCGTCGGCGAGTACGGCCAGCTCCACGAGGTGGTCCTGCCGCCTGGCGACCACGCCGGCGCGGCGGGTGCGCAGGACTCCGGTCAGGGTGGCCAGCAGGCCGGCCTCGGCCGCGGCGGACCAGAGCCCGTCCGGCGTGGCGGCGGTCACCGCGCCCGCGGCGATCGGGGATCCGGCGTCGGGGGAGGCCCGGGCGAGAGCCTCCACGCACCGGTGGAAGTCACGTCCCGGCGGCGACAGGACGAGTGCCGTGCGACCGTCCGACACCCAGTGGGCGGCGGTCCCCGTACCGATCAGCTCGCAGGCCGCCCGCAGCGGGGCGGGCGCGGCGTGGTCACCGGGCGACCCGGCGAGCAGCACCAGGACCTCGACCGGCCCGGTGAGCCCCTCGACGTCCACACCACGCCGGGAGTCGCCGCGTGCCCGGTGGTCGAGGGTGAACCGCCGCCACCGCGCGGCGCTCTCCCGCAGTACGGCCCGGACATTCGGTGCCCGCGCCGATCCGGCGCTGCCGACCATTCGCATGCGGCCATGGTGGGCGGGATCGTGGTCCCGCTCCCCGTCCCGTTGCGGGATCGGCACAGGGGCTTGACATCGGGCCGGACAAGCGGCAGTCGGGGTCGCCGTCCCGGTCCGCGCCGCCGGGGTGGGGCGAACGGCGTGGCCGTCTCGCGCAGGCAGTCCGTACATCGAAGGTGTTAACTCGGTTGCATGGAGTGGCAGGATCTGCACGCGGTGCGCGCGGCGGCGCGGTACGGCTCGGTCACGGCGGCGGCCGCGGCGCTGGACCGGACCCGGCCGGCCCTGTCCCGGCGGATCGCGCGCCTGGAACGCCGGCTCGGCACCCCGCTGCTCGTGCGGACCCCGAACCACTGCGAGCCGACCCCTGCCGGCCAGGTCCTGCTGGCCGCCGCCGCCCGGGCCGACGAACTCTGGACCGCCGCCGTACGCCGGGCCCGGGCCGTCGACGGCGACCCTGCGGCCCCGCCGGCCACCCCCGACTCGGTCACCTGGTCGGACCTGGCGGTGCTGCGCGCGGTCCACGAGCACGGTGGGGTCACCGCCGCCGCCCGGGAGCTGCGGCTGGCCCGGCCGGCGGTCTCCCGCCGGATCGACCGGCTGCACCGGGTGGTCGGCGTCGCGCTGCTGGAGCGCGGCGCCCGCGTCGCGACGGTCACCCCCGCCGGGCACGTCCTGCTCGCCGGCGCCGCCCGGGTCGACGCCGTCCTCGGCCGGGCGGTCACCCCCCGGCGTCCCACCGGGGCACCGCCACCTCCGGTGCCCCGGCTGCCCGAGCGGCTGAGACTGGCCTTCGGCCTGATCTCCCCGCAACAGGTGATCACCCGCCTCCGCGCGTCCGTACCCGCCACCGCCTGGCAACTGGAGCAGGTGCCGCTGCCGATGGCGGTGCACCGGATGCGCACCGACGACCTGGACCTCTTCTACGGCTGGTCGACGGGACCGGTGCCGCCGCACGGTCGAGGGCCGGTCCGGATGCGGTCCCTGCTCGCCGCCCCGTACGCGGTGGCCGCCGGAGCCGGGCACTGGGCGGCCGGCCGGGCCGGGCTGCGGATGGCCGACCTCGCAGGCGAGGAGTGGGTGGTGGACCCGGACCCGCTCATCCGCGAGGAGGAACTGCGGCTCTGCCGACGCTACGGCTTCGCGCCGCACACCCTGCACGTCGCCGCGGACACGACGGTGATCCGGGCGCTGGTGGGCGCCGGCCAGGCGGTCAGCTGGGTGGTCGGTGGGCTGATGCCCGGCGACGACTACGTGGTGGTGCGTCCCTCCGACGCGCCCCTCGGGCGACTGGTCCTGATGTGGAACGCCCGCGTGCTGGCCGACGCCGACGCTGGGTGGCTGGGCGAGCTGATGCTGGACCTGAACCTGCGGCTGTGGCGCGAGCGTGAGCCGGCCCTGACCGCCTGGCTGCGCCGGTACGCCACCGTGGACATCCAACGTCGCCTCGGCCGACCGTGACACGACCGCCACCGGCGGAGCTGACGGCGGTCATGCCGACCGGGTCGGCGTCAACGCCGTCCCGCCGCGTCACCGCCCGTCGTCGTGACGGGTGCGTCCAGCGCCTCGGCGATCGCTGCCCAGACCTCCGGGTGGGCGACCAGCCCGCCGTGGGAACTGTCCACCGTGACGCAGCGGGCGCCGGGGTCCTGCGAGGCGTGCCAGGACACGATGCCGTCGCTGCGACTGGCGATCGAGGTGAACGGCACCCGGGCCGGCGCGGAGGCCAGGACGTCGTCGTGGACCTGCCGGCAGCAGTCGCCGAAGGGGCAGTTGCGGACCCAGTCGCGGCGTCCGAGCCGGGTCATCGTGGCCATCCACATGGTCAGCAGCCGGACGGCCAGATGTATCCCGAACGGGTCGGTCAACGGTGCCCCGAGGGTCACCAGCGCCCGTACCCGGGTCGGGTGCCGCACGGCGAGGACCTTGGCGAAGAGGCCGCCCCGACTGTGCCCGACGAGGGTGACCGGTCGGCCGGTCTCGGCGTGCACGCGCAGCAGCGCCTCCTCGACGACCGCGAGGTCCCGGCTGGAGCAGCGCCGCCCGTCGGTGAGCCCGGTCGGTCGGGCGTCCCAGCCACCCTCGCGCAGCCAGTCGCGCAGCAGCGCCACCCGCTCGTCCCCGGCGGCGAAGCCCGGCACGACCAGCACCGGGGAGCCGGGTTCCGGCGGCGCCGGCGGGGCGGGGCGGTGCGACCGCAGGGCGGCCAGCTCCGCGCGGATCCGGCCCTCCCGCCAGATCGGCGGGGCGAGGCTGGCGGGCAGTCCCAGATAGTGCAGCGGGGTCGCGAAGGGGCGCCATCCGACGTCGGTCATGCTCTCCTCCCATCGGTGGGGTGCGCCGGCGGACCGGACCGGTCGTTGGACCCGCCCGGTCCGCCGGGCAGCCACCGGTCACAGCGTAATGAGGTCGTTGACCGTGTAGCTCAGCGAGGCGCGCACGCCCAGGCCGGTCCGGACGGGGGCGAGGGCGCCCAGTTCCTCGTGCGGCACGGGAAGGAACTCCAGGTGCCCCTCGCCGGCCCAGGCGTCCACGAGGTGCAGGTCGTCGAAGGCGGCCAGCACCAGCTCGTCGACGGCCGGGACATCGTGGCGGCCCGCCGCGAGCTGGGGGAAGTAGCGCCGGTTGACCGTCGGACGTGCCAGGAGCCGTTCGGGTTCGGTCACCGGCGTGCGCAGGGTCACCTCGGCGCGGGCCAGATGGTGACCGGCCACGCTGGCGTCGGCGGCGAACCGGCCGCCGGGTGCGAGGCGCGGTGACGCGGGCCCGGGCGCGGCGAAGATCCGCGTCTGGTGCACGTCTGCCATCTTCTTGGGGAACCCCTGGATCCAGCCCCGGGCCAGCGCGGCGTCGTTGTCGACGTAGATGTACGGGCACCAGGCCACGGCCCGCTGCCCGTGCCGCGCGTCGAGCAGGACCATGAACTCCCGGTACTGGCTGCGCGCGGGCTGGAGCTGGTCGATGTCCCGGCCGGCGTACTGCCAGTCGATGAAGAGGGCCAGGCCGCGTCCGGCGGTGTCCGGGTCGACGGTCAGGGTGGGCGGCAGGGTCGCGGCGGCCTCGGCCGGGTCGGTCCAGAACTCGACGGCGAGCAGGTCGCCGGCGTAGTGCCACGGGGGCGGTTCGACCAGTCCGGCGGTACCACGGGGGGACAGCGGAAGGCTGTATCCGGTGGGCATGCGTCCTCCTTCGGAACGATACGTATCGTCTCGCTGGGACCGTAGTCGGGCTGGTCGGGTGAGCGCAACGAGACGTATCGTTTCGGTTATGACTGTCACACCGCGCGGTCCCCGCTCCGCCGACGCCATCCTCGCCGCCACCCGGGAGGTGCTGACGGAGATCGGCTATCGCGGGCTCACCGTGGAGGCGGTGGCCGCCCGGGCGAAGGTGGGCAAGGCGACCATCTACCGCTGGTGGAGCGGCAAGGAGGAGCTGGCGGTGGACGCGTTGGCGGCGGTCTTCGAGGCGGAGGAGATCCCCGACGTGGGCGACAGCCGCCGCGAGCTGCGCCGGGCGGTGCAGATGACGATGGACAACTACACCGGCCACGCCTTCGACCTCGCGCTGCCCGCGCTCGCCTCCGACTGCGCCACCGACCCCACCCTCCTGGAGCACCTGCGCGCACGCTTCCTGCGCCGCAAGCGGGAGTTCGTCGCCGCCGCCCTGCACCGCGCCGCCGACCGGGGCGACCTCCCCTCCGACGTGGACACCGACCTGGTGCAGGACGTCTGGGCCGGCACCATCGTCTACCGCCGCGTCATCAGCGGCGGCGCGCTGGACGCGCAGCTCGTCGAGAGCCTGCTCGACCTCGTGCTGCGCGACGGCGGTGCCGCCGCACCCCGCCTCCCCGACCCGCCGTCACCCCGCTGACTGAGCGGCCGTGGACCGCCCGGGCGGGCACCGTCAACCGATCGTTACGCGAGCGCGACGACGTGCCGAGAACGGCTCTGGCAAAGCCCGCCGGTCCGCGCGAGGCTGGGCGGGACTGATCCGTCGCCCGGCCTCCGCCCCCGCCTCGGGGCGTCGCCGGGACGACCGTCCGCGTCCGCCGTACGCACCTCATCGCGTCCGGACGCACGATCCGAGGGGACCTCCATGTTTCTGCGCAATCGCGCGCGCGTCGGGCTGTTCGCCGCGGCCGGCATGCTGGCGGGGCTGACGGGCACCGCCGCGCCGGCGATGGCGGCGCCCGCGCCGGCCGCGGTCGGGTACACCGCTGTCGAGGGCGTACGCACCCTGACCTTCCTCAACGCCCCGGAACGGCTGCTCTACGGCGAGGACACCGACCGGGACCTGATCTACCGCGGCTCGCTCGACCCCGGCGCCCACCGGGTCTTCTTCGAGCACGGCAACTACAGCGGCACCCCGTTCGTCTACGGCATCCTGCTGCAGAACACCTCCGGCTGCGACCTCACCTTCAAGGTCGACCGCAAGGGCTACGGCACCTACCCGGGTGCCGGCGTGGGCGCCGCCGCGCCGCTGGCCACGATGCTCAACGGCAACGGCGCCGAGACGGCGAAGTCGCTGCCCCGCAACACCAGCGCGTGGCTGTTCACCGCGACCGCCCCGGCGAACGCCTTCTTCACCGGCGCGATCGACCTGAACACCACCCGGGTGGTCAGCTCCTGCGTCGGCGGCGCGGTCTTCGTCAAGGTCGGTGTCTTCAGCGCCCTGCCCACCGCGTCGGCCGCCGCCGCGCTGCCCTACCGGGGGGCCGACAACGGGGACGGGCTGCACAACGACCGCAAGGTCTACGACGGGCGGGTGACCGTGCCGTACGGCGTCAACCGGCACGCCAACGAGGTGGTCGCGCAGAACATCGACTACACCATCGACGCCTCGACCCCGCTGAACCAGAACTTCCCGGTCAGCTACGGCGGCGTCACCCGCGACCGGTGGACCACCAACGCGACCCCGTCCCGCAAGCCGGCCGCCATCGGCAACGACATGCTCTCGGTGTGGATGCCGCTGTCGTCGAGCAGCTTCACGCTCACCGAGATCAACCCGTTCGAACTCGACCCGCGCAACAGCGACGGCACCACCGGCAACCTGGCCAACTGGGGTGTGGTGGAGACCAACACCGGCCGGATCACCAACAACACCGGCGTGGCGCACACGGTCCGCTACGTCCTGCGCCAGGGCGACACGGGCGGCAACGTGCGCTTCGCGCACCGGTGCAGCGTCAACGGCGCGGCCGCGGCGTGGACCAGTGTGGACATGCCCGCGGGCACGCCGGCCAAGACCAAGGAGTGCGTCATCCCGGTCCCGGCCTACGGCTCGGCGACGTACTCGGTGTCCCAGGTGCTCGGTGGGCCGAGCATCGGGGTGCTGGAGAACTACCTGGTGATGACCGCCTGACAGGCCGTTCACCGTGGTGGGTGTCGGCCGACCGGCCGGCACCCACCGCGGCGTGTCCGGGGGTGGCGGCGCAGCACCCGCCGCCGGTCCGGAAGGTCACCACGATCGGGGGAGGGGCGGGTGCCGTGCTGGTGTTCGACGGCACCGGCCGGTGGCGGCGCGGGGGCGCGGCCAGCCGCGTCGCGGTCGGCGTCGCGGGGACCGTCGCGGCCGTCACCGGTTCCACCGTCCCGGTGTACGACCTGACCGGCGCCACCCTGGCCCGGATCCCGCTGCGCGGCCGGCCGGTCAGCGACGTGGCGGTGGACGACCGCCGCGGCCCGCGTCATCGTGGTCGCGCTCCCCGTTTCGATCGGGTGGGGTCTGGTCGCCACCCGCCGGAGCGCGGCACCGCTCGACTCCGGACGCGTCCCGTGCCGGTACCCGCCGGCCGGGCGCGCACGCGGCCGGCCGGCGGGCGTGTCACCGCGAGGCGGGCGGAACGGTCCGGGTGCGGTCGCCGTCCTCGCGCCGCAGTGCCGCGTCCAGCCGCTCCAGGGTGGTGGCCATGCCGGCGCGCAGGTGCGCGGCGCGGTCCCGGACCCCCACCACCCGCTGGATCGCGCGGACCAGGGGCAGCTGCGGCGCCGCCCGGGTCACCGACTCGGTGATCCGGGTGCCGCCGTCGACCGGTTCGAGCGCGTAACGCCAGGACGACGAGGACGGCCAGGCGGTGGTGAACGCGAAGGCGCGCCCCGGTGCCGCCTCGGTGACCGTCGCCGTCATGCGCCACCGGTAGAACCGACCGATGCGGTTGCTGCCGGTGAACCGCCGGCCGGGTTCACGCCACCGCGCCGCGTACGTCTCGGGGCTCCACTCGCCCATCCGGGTGATGTCGCTGAGCAGGGCGTAGACCCGCTCGGGCGGGGCCGCGACGACGCGGCTGACCCGGACGGCGAGGGCCGGGGCGGCGCTGTGGTCGGCGATCAGCCGGCGGGTGAGGCGTACGGATGAGGCGGGGTTCTGGCCGGTGTAGAGGTTGCGGTCCACGGTCACGAACGGGCGCAGTGGGACGCGCCCCCGGACGTAGCGGGCGCCCCGCGTCACGAGCTGGTCCTCCAGCAGCCAGGGTGCCTTGCGGGCGAACCGGTTGAGCAGCTCCTCCCGGTTCGACAGGCCGGTCAGGGTGTAACCGGTGAACGGCCAGCGGCCGTCCGCGTCGGTCGCGGCCAGGGTCGCCGCCGGGGCGTGGCACAGCAGGGCCACCGGCATGCCGGCGTGCAGCGCGCGCGTCAGCAGGGCGCCGGAGACCGGGTCGACGGCGAGGTCCTCCATCGGGCCGTGCCCGCCGGGATAGAAGACCGCGTCGTAGTCGGTGGGGTCCAGCTCGGACAGGTCGCGGGGGCTGCCGAACTCCTCGGCGTGGGCGGCGAGATGGCGGCGGTAGCGGCGCAGCCGCCAGGGAGCGCCGGCCGGGAAGCGGAGGCTGAGCCGGTCGACCGTCGGCGGCACCCCGCCCGGGGTGGCTACGGTGACCCGCCAGCCGGCCGCCCGGAAGAGCCGGTGCGGTTCGGCGACCTCCTCGGCCCAGTAGCCGGTGGGATGCCGGGTGCCGTCGCGCAGCGTCCAGTGGTCGGCCGCCGACAGGACCATCAACACAGCAGGCATCGCGCTGTCCTCCCCAGAATCGAACCACACGGTTCGGTTCAGGTATAGCACCCGACCACATCGATATCAAACCCGCTGGTTCGGTTTCGGGGTGCGGAGGTGGTGAGCGTCAGCGGGCGGGGTGGACCAACCGCTGCGCCGCGCGGCGTACCTGCTCCCGGGTGATCTCGTCCGCGTCCGGTCGGTCGCCGGCCGCCCGGCGCAGCTCGACGGGGGCCGTCAGCCAGGACGTGGCCAGGGCGATCAGCGCCGCCAGCAGGTGGTGCGGCGACCACTCCGGATCGGCCAGCCCGGCCCGTTGGGCGTCCCGCACGACCTCGACCTTGCGGCGGTAGCCGGCCACCCGCTCCGCCGAGACCCCCTCGGTCCGCTCCCGGTCGTGCAACCACGCCCACGCCGCGATGCGTTGCAGCTCCGGCCGGGCGGCGAAGGTGTCGTGCAGGCGCACCGTGTAGTCCACCAGGTCGGTGGTGATCGGCACGACCCGGGACAGCTCCTCGAGTCCGACCCGCATCACGGTGTCGAAGAGGGCGTCCTTGTCACCGAACCAGGCGTAGATCCGTTCCTTGCTCGCCCGGGCCTCCTGCGCGATCCGGTTGATCCGGGCGCCGTCCACGCCGTGCCGGGTGAACTCGGCCATCGCCGCCTCGAGCACCCGCTGTCGCGTCTCCAGTCCGCGTGCCTGCGTCGCTCGAGTGGTCATCGCGTCACGGTAACGCAGGCCACCGGGCCGCTCGGCTACCCGGCGGCCAGGGCGTCGGCCACCCGCAGCGTCGCCGCGCGCAGCCGGTCGGGCCCGAGGTCGTCCAGGATCGCCCGGATGTGCTCGGCGGCGAGCGTGGCGAGCAGGCAGTGGGCGTCGGCCGCCGGATCGGGACGGCCCGCGAGGAGCAGGGTCACGTGCCGGTGCCAGAACCGGTACGCCCCGATCCGGTAGCGGGCGCCGGGTGCGGCGGTCTCCGAGACCCGGACCAGGTCGAGGTGGTCGAGAAGATGGTCCAGGTACGCCTCGACGAAGGCCGCCAGCCGGTCCCGTGCCGACGGCGGCGGCCCGGCGGCCGGGCCCGGTCCGAGCGGTGCGGGGCCGAAGAGGATGGCCTCCTGCAGGGCCCGTTCCTGGGTGTCGAGCAGGGCCGTGGCCAGCCCCGACCGGTCCCCGAAGCGCCGGAACAGGGTGCCCTTGCCCACCCCGGCGGCGGCGGCCACGGCCTCCATCGAGACGGCCTCGACCCCGTGCTCGCGAAAGAGCGCCGCGGCGGCGTCCAGCACGGCGGCCCGGTTGCGGGCCGCGTCCGCCCGCTCGCGCGGCGGTGTCGTACGCAACTCGACGAGTTCCACCGGGGGAGTGGCGTAAGCGGACTGCGGTCCGCTATCGTTCTGAGGCATAACCGGACTGTAGTCCTTTTATCTGGAGGCTGTCATGACCGCTCGCATCAGCCGCGACGAGTTGCGTACCGCCATCGACGCCGGGACCGTCACGGTCGTCGACGCGCTCGGCGGCGAGTACCACGCCCGGCAGCACCTGCCCGGCGCCATCCCGCTGGTCGAGGCCGAGGTGGCCGAGCGGGCCGCCGAGCTGCTGCCGGACCGGGACGCGACCATCGTCACGTACTGCTCCAACCCGGCCTGCCCGAACAGCGGCCGGGTCGCCGACCGGCTCACCGCCCTCGGCTACACCGACGTGCGCAAGTACGCCGAGGGGATCGAGGACTGGGTGGCCGCCGGCCTGCCCACCGAGTCCGGCACGCTCACCCGCTGAACCCGGCCGGGGAGGTCGTGGGACGCGACCTCCCCGGCCGGTCGGCGGGTCAGTTGTCGCCGCGCCGGGCGCCGATAGGATCGCCCGGAATCCCGGTGCCGCCCGGCTGGGTTCCACTCGGGACGGACGGCCCACCCGTTCCGTTCTGCCCGAAGGGAGCACCCGTGATCCGGGTCGCCCAGGTCGCCGCCGTCCTCGCCGGGGTCCTGCACGTGTTGTTCTTCGTCATGGAGAGCGTCCTGTTCAGCCGGCCGGCGGTGCACGGTCGCTTCCTGGTCGCCGCCCAGGACGTCGACCGCGTCCGTCGGTGGGCCTTCAATCAGGGCTTCTACAACCTCTTCCTGGCGGTGGGGCTCTTCGCCGGGCTGCTGCTGGGCATCCGGTCCGACGCCGGCCGGGCGCTGGTGGTGCTCACCTGCGGCAGTATGGTGGGCGCGGCGCTCGTGCTGGTCGGGACCGACCGTCGGATGGCCCGAGCGGCACTGATCCAGGGCGGGCCCCCGCTGGTGGCCCTCGTCGCGACCCTCCTCTAGCGGGCCGGGCGGCTCAGGTGACCCGCGAGGGCTCGCCGGGCATCCGTTCCCACGCCCGCCGGGCCGCGATGTCGCGCAGCCGGTCCATCGCGTCCCACACGTCGACGAACCGGGTGTACAGCGGCGCCGGGCCGAGCCGGAGCCGGTCCGGGGTGCGGTAGTCGCCGACCACCCGGCCCTCCGTGGCGAGCGCCCGCGAGATGCGCAGCGCCTCGGGGTGGTGCAGCGTGACGTGGCTGCCGCGCCGCCGCGGGTCGCGGGGGGAGGCCAGCCGGAATCCGTACGGGGTCAGCCAGGCGTCGGCCAACTCGACGAGCAGTTCGCCCAGCCGGGTCCCCTTGCGCCGGACCCGGTCGATGCCGGCCTCGGCGAGGATGTCCAGGGCCGGGTCGAGCGCGGCCAGCGACAGGATCGGCGGGGTGCCCACCAGGAACCGGTCCAACCCCGGCGCGGGGTCGTACGCGGCCGACATGAGGAACTGGTCCCGCTGGCCGAACCAGCCCTGGATGGGCTGGCGGAGCCGGTCCTGCGCCTCCCGCCGGACGTAGAGGAACGCGGGCGCGCCGGGACCGGCGTTGAGGTACTTGTAGGTGCAGCCGACGGCCAGGTCGGTGCCGGTGCCGGTCAGGTCCACCGGGACGGCCCCGGCGGCGTGCGACAGGTCCCAGAGCACCACCGCGCCGACCGCCCGGGCGGCGGCGTTGACCGCGCCCATGTCCAGCAGCGCACCGGATCGGTAGGACACCGTCGACAGCAGCACGAGCGCCACGCGGTGGTCGAGGGCGTTCCGCAGCCGGTCGAGACGGAGTCCGTCGTCGAGGTCCGACGGCAGGGCCCGCACGGTCAATCCGCGGGCGGCGGCGAGGCCCTGCACGACGTACCGGTCGGTGGGGAAGTCCTCGGCGTCGACGAGGACGGTGCGCCGGTCGGCCGGTGCGGCGTCCAGCGCGGCGGCGGCCAGCTTGTAGAGGTTGACCGAGGTGGAGTCGGAGACCACCACCTCCCCGGGGCGGGCGCCGAGCGCGTGCCGGGCGAGGCGGTCGCCGAGGCGGCGGCCCCACTCGATCCAGGTCGGCCAGGACCGCACGAGTTGCTCGCCCCAGCCGTGCCTGACGAGCCGATCGAGGTGGGCGGGGGTGGCTGCCGGGAGCCGGCCCAACGAGTTGCCGTCGAGGTAGATGAGGTCGTCGTCGGCGATCACGAAGCGGTCCCGCAGGTGCGCCAGCTGATCGTCGGCGTCCAGCTCCTTCGCCACGTACCGCGGGTGGTCGTCGGTCATCGGCGGCCTCCTTCCGCCTCCGGTCTACCCCGCCGGTGGCCGCGCGCCGGTGACCGGTCGGTTCCCCCGACCGGGCACCCGCCCGCCGTCGTCACCGGCCGCCGACAGCGGGTGTCCGGGGGCGAGCGGGCCCGGCGCTACCGGTGCGGGCGCGGGCCGCGGCGTCGGGGTGCCCGGTCGGGTACCCCGACCGGCGAGGGTGGCCGGCTCGGTCGGGCCGCACCGGCGGGGCTCGCGGCCGGGTCGCCCCGACGTCAGGCTGGCGGGCGCGCCGTCGACCGGACCCGGCGTCGACGTCCGGAGGGAGTGGCCATGGAGGTGCCGATGCGCCCGGTGCGGTACGCCTCGATCGCGGGGACCGGTGGTTACCTCCCCGAACGGGTGGTCGGCAACGAGGAGGTGTGCGCCGGGATCGACTCGACCGACGAGTGGATCGTCCGCCGGTCGGGCATCCGCCGCCGGCGCTTCGCCGGGCCGCAGGAGAGCCTGGCGGTGATGGGGCACGCGGCGGGCACCAAGGCGCTCGCGGCGGCGGGGATCCCGGTGGAGCAGGTCGACTGCGTCGTCGCCACGACGATGAGCCACCTGCGGCAGGCCCCGGCGTTGGCCACCCGGATCGCCCACCTGCTCGGCTCCGGGGCGCAGCAGGCGGCCGGCTTCGACGTCAACGCCGGCTGCGCCGGTTTCTGTTACGCCCTCGGCGTGGCCCGGGACCTGGTGGGTGCCGGCTCCGCCGAGCACGTGCTGGTGGTGGGGGTCGAGCGGATGACCGACATCGTCGACCCGCACGACCGGGGCTCGGCGTTCCTCTTCGGCGACGGTGCGGGGGCGGTGGTGGTGGGACCCTCCGACACCCCCGGCATCGCCCCGGTGGTCTGGGGTTCCGACAGCGGCCACGGCGACGCCATCGCGCAGCCCCACGGGTGGTCGCGGCTGCGGGACGATCCCGGCGTGGGCTATCCGTACCTGCGGATGCAGGGCCCGACGGTGTTCCGCTGGGCGGTGACCCGGATGCGGGAGGTGGCGCTCGCGGCGCTGGCGGCGGCGCACGTGGAGGTCGGCGACCTGGCCGCCTTCGTGCCGCACCAGGCGAACGAGCGGATCACCGACGCGCTGGTGCAGTCGCTGGAACTGCCCCCGGGCGTGCTGGTCGCGCGGGACGTGGCGGAGCTGGGCAACACCGCGGCGGCGTCGGTGCCGTTGGCGCTGGACCGGTTGGTGAGCCGGTCCCCGGAGGCGGGCGGCGGGCTGGCGCTGCTGCTCGGGTTCGGCGCGGGCCTGCTCTACGCCGCCCAGGTGGTCCGTCTCCCCTGAGGGGTGCCGGCGTCCGGCCGCACCCGACGGTGCGGCGTCGTCGGTGCCGCTGGTCGACCGTTCCCCGAGCATGGAAAGGTGGGTCCACCGGCCGGTCGAATATTTGCATCGTCAATATTCGGCACCGGTTACATCGACTCCGGACCGCGTTCGGTCACCCGTTGTGCCAGTGCCGTGGTTTAACAGTTGGTAAACACGTCCGGGCGTCGCCCCGACGGTCGAATGGAATGGTTCCAGATTCGGGGGACAAAGCCGCGTCCAGGTGTCGGAGGACACTCGGAGTCAGCTTATTGTCGCACAATTTGCAACGTTAGAAAAGGGGGGTGCTCCGGACCGGCTCGGCCCGTCCACGGGCTCTCGGGCGGTCACACGGCGCCGCGGTACGTCGACGGGGGCGTCAGTCCCGGCCACGTCGGCCACGGCGAGGGCGCGCCGGTGAGGAAGGCGCTCACCACCGCCAGGAAGCGGTCCGGACGCTCCGCGTACGTCTGGTGGCCGCAGTCGTCGAAGTAGACCAGGCCGCTGCCCGGGATGCTGCGCCGGTACTCCGTCGCGATCGACCAGGGTAGATAGTCGCAGCCGCCCTTGATGATCAACGCCGGGACCCGCACCCGGGCGAGCGCGGGACGGATGTCGGCGGCCGGGCGGGTGCTGTTCAGCGGCACCTGGTTGGCATAGAAGCCCGGCCGCTCGGGCGCCGCCGGGACCGGGTTGCCGGGGCAGACCAGGCCGGGTGCGGACTGCCGGTACATCGTCGCGAACCGGCTGTCCATCTCGTCGTCGCCGGAGAGCGCGTGCGCTGCCCGCGGGTCGGCCTTGACCAGGCTGTAGGTCAGCATCGCCCGGGGTCGCAGGGCGGTGGCCAGCACGCCGAGCTGGTGCCGCAGGTCCAGCCGGCCCACCATGCCGGTGCCGGTCACGTCGCCCACCTCGGGCACCAGCCGCCCGGGCGAGGAGAAGACCACCCGGGACACGTGCTCGGGATGCCGGGCCAGGTAGGTGGCAGCGACGGTCGCGCCGTACGAGTGGCCGACCAGGGCCAGCCTCGGCGCGCCGATCCGCAGCCGGACCTGCTCCAGGTCGGCCACGTCCCGTTCCAGGGAGTAGCCGGTGGGATCGGCCAGGCGGCTGGAACGGCCGGCTCCCACCTGGTCGTAGAGCCACACGTCGCGGCCGGTGTCGGCGAGCCGGCCCAGGATCGGCGCGTCGTGGTCCATGTCGGCCACCCCGGGCCCGCCGTGCAGGAAGACCACCGGGTCGCCCGGGGCGCCGGAGCGGCCCGGCACGTGCAGCACGGCGAGCCGGACGCCGTCCGGCAGCGTCCAGAACCGGGTGCCGACCGGCGGTGGCGTGTCCCGTGGGGTGCCGGGGGTGAGCGCCGTCCACGCCGCGGGCAGCAGCACCAGGGCGGCCGCGGCGGCACCGCCGATCACCCTCGCCCGGGCCGCCGCCTCCGGACGCAGGTGCCGGGTCAGCAGCCAGGCGGCGAGAACCGTCACCGCCGCGTAACCGAGCAGGCCGGCGGTGAGGAAGGCGGCCGGGCGGGTGGTGAGCCGCGCCGTCCCGAACAGCGCCGACCATCCCACCGCGATGCCGACGATGAGAGATGCTAATGCGCCGCCTATACGCACAACGGTCATTACGGCCTGCCCTTTGGTCGAATTGGCTGACGCGACGCGGGGTTCAACGGCGAGGTTACCGGGCAAAGGACGTTCTGCAAGCCGCCACCCTCATCCGGCGGTCGTCCGGTCCACTCATCGTAGTGATTGTTCTTTTGTGGTGCGGACGGCGTCGGACCGTTAACATTCGCAGAAATGATCGACCCGGACGGATATCTCCAGTGGGCCGTCCGGTCGACCCGGACGATCATGTCCGCTCTCGGAGGGCGTCAGGCTGCCACGGCCGTAACCGGCCGGGCCGCCGCACGCCCCGGTGCGCGAGAGGCCCCACGGGGCCGGGGGAGGAGAAGGATGCACGAAGTGAGCGAGGCGCCACCGCAGTCCGCCGGACTGGCGGTCCTGGTGGCGATCGACAACGAGCTGACCCGGTGCGGGCTCAGCCAGATGCTCGGCGACCTGCCGATGGTCACCGCGGTCCAGCCGGGAGACGATCCACACGTCACCGCGCGGCTGCTGGAGAGCGGGGCGTACCAGATTTTGATCATTTCGGCGGACGGCCCGCCGGGCGGCGCGGACGCGCTGCTCGCCGCGGCCGCCCGCGGCGGCACGTCGTCGCTGTTCCTGCTGCGTCAGGCGGAGGACGCCCTGCTGCCCGAGGTCGCCGCCCTGTCGGTGGACGGGTTCCTGCTCGAACCCGGCCTGACCCGGACGATCCTGGCCGACAGCCTGCACAAGCTGCGACACGGCGAGATGCCCATCCCGGGCTCGCTGGCGCGGCGCATTCTCGACGAGCTGCGCACCGCTGGCAAGCCCCGCTCGGACCCGCCTTTCATGCTCACGCCCCGGGAGCGGCAGGCCCTTAAGCTGCTGGCCGAAGGACTCAGCAACAAGCAGATCGCCCGGCGGCTCGGCATCTCCGAGCACGGCGCGAAGCGGCACGTCGGCAACGTCCTGGCCAAGCTGAACTGTCCGAACCGGACGGTGGCGGTGACGGTCGCCCTCAACCACGGCCTGCTGACCGAGGAACGGACGGCCCCACCCGACCCCGCCGTGGTCAACCTTCGTCGTCGCATCACGTCCGTGCCGGAGCACCAGCAGTGGGGCAAGGGAGGGAGAGCATGATGACCGGCACAGTGTGGCTGGACGGGTCGTTGGTCGACTGGGACGACGCGCGGGTGCACGTCAGCGCCCACGGCCTGCACTACGGGATCGGCTTCTTCGAGGGCGTCCGCTGCCACGGCACCCCGCAGGGACCGGCGATCTTCCGGTTGACCGACCACCTGCGGCGGCTGGCCCGCTCCGCGGCCACCTATCTGGTGAAACTGCCCTACAGCGGGGAGGACCTCGCCGAGGCGTGCCGCGCCGTGGTGCGCGCCAACGAGCTGACCGAGGCGTACCTGCGGCCGATCGTCTTCCTGGGCGCGGGGGAGAGCCCGCTGACCGCGCCGTACCAGGTGGCGGTGCTCGCCTCCGCCGACGGGCCGCTCGCCGGCGGCGCCAAGCAGGACGGCGTGCAGGCCAAGGTGGCCAGCTTCCAGCGGATGCCGTCCCAGGTGCTGCCGCCCGCGGCCAAGGCCACCGGCCAGTACCTCAACTCGTACCTCGCCCAGATGGAGGCGCTGACCAGCGGCTTCGACGAGGCGATCATGCTCAACACCGAGGGACAGGTCACCGACGGGTGGGCGCACAACCTCTTCGTCGTCCGGGACGGTGAGCTGCGTACCCCGCACCTGGCCTCGGGCGCCCTGGAGGGCGTGGTCCGTGACACCGTGCTCACCCTCGCCCGGGAGGCCGGCGTGCCGGCCCGCGCCGACGTGCTGGTGCGCACCGACCTCTACCACGCCGACGAGTGCTTCCTCACCGGCACCGCGGCCGGGATCGTGCCCGTCCTCGGCGTGGACCGCCGGCCGGTCGGCGGCGGCAAGGTCGGCCCGCTGACCCAGCAGCTCGCCACCGCGTACGCCGATCTCACCAGCGGTCGGAACACGGCGCACGCCGCCTGGCGGGAGCTGGTGGGATGAGCCCCCTGACGGCCGCGATCGAGCCGGACCACCGGGCCCGCGTCCGGGCGGCGATCGCCGGCATCGACCCGGACCGGCGGCGCGGCTGGACGGCCGACGGGCACCTGCCCCGCGACGTGCTCACCACCCTGGCCGCGCACGGGGTCTTCCGCGACCGGTGGGCCCCGGGGGCGACCGGCGGCCTGCCCCGGCTGGTCGCGATGGCCGAGGAACTCAGCGAGTTCGACAGCGGCCTCGCCCTGGCCGCGATGGGACACAGCGAGGTCTTCATCGGCGCGCTGCGCTGGCTCGCCGCCGACGACGCGCAGCGGACGCTGCTCGACGACGCGCTCGACGGGCGGGCGATCGGCTGCTTCGGGGCCACCGAGCCGCAGGGCGGCTCCGACCTGGCGGGCCTGCGCAGCACCGCCACCCCGCACCCCCGCGGGTGGCGCCTGGTCGGACGCAAGCGGTACGTGTCGAACCTGGGCGGCGCCACCCACCTGCTCGCCGTGGCCCGGGTGGCCGGCAGCGGCGCCCGCGACCTGGCCCTCTTCCTCGTCCCGCTGGACGCCCCCGGCGTCCGGATCGAGGGCTTCTTCGGCACCGCCGGCCTGCGCTCCTGCGACGTCGGCGAGGTCGGCATGGACACCCTGCTGGGCCCGGAGGCGCTGCTCGGCGCCCCCGGCATGGGCCTGGCCTACGCCAGCCGGCTGCTCCAGTTCGAACGACTGTCCATCTGCGCCCAACTGCTCACCGCCGGCCGGCGGGCGCTCGGCCTGGCCGCCGCGTACGCCCGGCGGCGGGTGATCGGCGACGGCCCGCTGCTGGAGAAGCAGGCCGTACGGCACCGGCTGGCGCTCGCCCACGCACGCCTCGGCGTGGCGGCGTCGGCCCTGCGCGACACGGTCACCCGCGCCACCGCGGGCGAGGGGTTCGCGCACGAGGTCGCCGCGCTCAAACTGGTCGTCTGCGACACCGTCGAGCGGGTCACCGACGACTGCCTCCAGGTCTTCGGCGCGCGCGGCTACACCACCAACTTCCCGCTTGAAGGCTGGTGGCGGGACGTGCGCCTGGCGCGGATCGGCGGCGGCGCCGACGAGGTGCTGACCGAGCTGGTCGCCAGCCGGCTGACCCGGGCCGACGCCCGCTTCGACGGCGAACTGGACCGGCTGCTCGACGCTGACGTGCCCCACCCGTGAGACGCGGGGTGGGGCACGCGCCGGCGTGCCCCACCCCGCCGCTTCAGGCCAACGTGGTGAGGACGCGACGCGGCGGCAGTTCCGCGCCGAGGACCGCGTCGCGCAGCACCGACCGGCGGGGCTTGCCGGAGGTGGTGCGGGGGATCGCCCCCTGCTGCACCACCAGGACCGGCGCCGGTCGGGTGCCGAGCGCCTCGGTCACCGACCGCCGTGCCGCCCGGGCCAGCTCGGGCGCCACCTCGCGGGCGCGCGGCGACACCTCCAGCACCAGCCCGAACCGCTCACCGGCCTCGCCGCGGTGCTTGAAGGCCGCGCAGCCCAGCAGGGCCGGCCCGGCGGTGCCCAGGGCCACCGCCTCGACGTCCTCGGCGAAGACGTTGTGCCCGGAGACGGAGGCGACGTCCGCCCGCCGGCCGATGACGTACAACTCCCCGTCGTGGACGAAGGCGGCGTCGTCGGTGTCGAACGGGCCCGGCGCACGCTCCTGGAAACCGTCGGCGGTCCAGTAGCCCTCGAAGAGCCAGTCGGAGTCGAGCAGCAGACTTCCCGGCCGCTCACCGGGCGCGACCGTGTACCGGTTACCGGGCAGCGGCGGGCCGAGGGAGACGTGCCCGTCCGGCCCGTGCACCGGCCCCCGGCCCAGCGGGGTGCAGGACACCCCCACGGTGCCCTCGGCCAACCCGTACGCCGGCATGATCGCCTCCCACGGGAAACCGAGCGGCCCGGCCACCCGGTGGAAGTCGAGCAGGTCCGGCCAGATCACCCGCTCGGCGGCGTTGAGGCAGGCGCGCATCCCCGACAGGTCCAGCCCGTCCGGGTACGGGACCCGGGCGGCCAGCCGGAAACCGAAGTTGGGTGCGCCGCTGACCGTGGCGCGCTCCCGCGCCAGCATCGTCAACCAGCGGGACGGGTCCAGCACGAACGACGTCGGGTCGGCGTGCGTCTGGGTGGTCCGGGCGTAGAGCGCCGAGCCGAAGAAGCACACGAAACCGAGGTCGTGGTAGAGCGGCAGCCAGGTCGCCACCGTGTCCCGCGCCGGGTCCAGGTCGAAGCAGCGGCTGATCATCTTGAGGTGCCCGGCGAAGACGTCGCCGCGTACCGCCACGCCCTTCGGGGAGCCGAGGCTGCCCGAGGTGAACTGCACCAGGGCGGTGCGCGGCACGGTCGGTTCCGGGTCGGCGACGCGGTCCTCGCCCTGCAGGGCGGCGATCGGCACCGCCCGCATCCGGCCGGTCGACGGCACCGCGTCGGCCGTGTCGGTGAGGTGCAGCCGGCAGTCCATCGCGTCGAGCACCGCGCCGAACCGGGCCGCGTGCTCCTCCCGGCCCCGGCGCGGCGGCGGGGGGAGCGAGACCAGGGTGCCGCCGGCGGCCCAGACGGCCAACGCGGCGGTCACCGTCGGCAGGTCGTTGGCCAGGGTGACCGCCACCGGGTCACCGGGGCGCAGGCCGGCCGCCCGCAACCGGTGCGCGCCGAAGGCGATCCGCCGGGCCAGCACGTCGTAACGGGCCGTGTCGCGGGTGCCGTCGCCGGCCACGAAGGTGATCGTCGTCGACGACCCGTACGGGCGGACGATCTCCTCGAGTGACAGGCCCGGCGCGGTGGCGTAGCTGTCCGGCCAGGTGACGGCGGCGGAGGGGGGAAGATCGAGCTGGGTCACGGGCTCGCCAATCGTCGTCGGGGCTGGGGTGGGACCGGCCGCCGTGGTGGTCGCGCCGGCACCCGGGCGGCGGCTCACCGGTCGGTGGCCGCCACCTCGGTCTCCAGTTCGGCCACGGCCAGCACGTCCGCCCGCTCGGCGCGCTCGATGATGTCGTTGACCTGCCGGTCCCGGCGGGCCCGCTCCCGCAGCGCCTCCTCGATGTACGACACGTGCCACGCCTCGTCGCGGATGATCGCCCGCAACGGGCGGCGTACCGCGTGCGGCAGGTCCGTCTGGTCGACGTGCAGCTCGTACTCGGCCAGGCCCCGCTTCTCCGAGACCAGGGTCAGCGCCAGCATGTCGGTGAGCGTCTTCGGGATGCCGAAGTGCGCCGACAGCCGCGCCTGGTACGGCTGCGCCACCTCCGCCACCTCACCGCCGAAGTCCTCGATGGCCCGGGTCCACAGCCATGCGTGCACCGCCTCGTCCCGCAGGTGGCGGGAGAGGTCGCTGCGCAGCTGGGCGGTGTCGGCCAACCGGGCCATCCGCATGATGGCCCCGGCGCCGTGCACCTCCGCCGCCCGGTACTGGTTGAGGATCCAGACCGGGTCCTCGGGGTCGATGTGCCGGCCGCTGACGCCGATCACCGGGCAACCTCCTCGGTGCTCAGCGCGCGACCGATGTCGCCGATCGTGCGCAGCTCGGACAGGTCGGACAGCGGCAGCTGGGTGCCGGTCTCGCTGTGCAGTGCGGCGAGCAGTTCGGAGGCGTCCAGGGAGTCGAATCCCAGGTCGTCCACCAGATTGGTGCCGGGTTCCAGCGCCCGGGGGTCCACCCCGCGGCCCCGGGCCACCAGCCGGGTGACCAGCTCCATCGCCTGTTGTTCGTCCATCCCACGCTCCCACCGGTTGCCACGAGCGGATCCGTCGTCCGGCCCACCTCGGACGGTGGGCCGCATCCCGGACGCTAGGCCCGCCGTCGGGAACCCGGACCCCCGGAAGAGGGACCCACTTCGCCGCCACCGGTCGACCGTCGCGGTCGGAGTACCCGACCGGGCCCGGTCGGGGTGCCGGATCGTGCCGGCACCCCCGGTGCGCCGGCCACCGGCGAACCCCGTGCCGCCCTGCGCCGCCGGCCACGCGGGCCCTCACCTCGGACGGCCCGATCAGGCACTGCGCCGTCCCGGGCGGGTCGACAGACTCGCCGCATGGTCGGGTGCGAAGCGGAGATCGATCTGGGGGCCGTCGCGCACAACGTCTCCGTCCTGCGCCGACTGCGCCGGGTCGAGGTGATGGCGGTGGTCAAGGCCGACGGGTACGGCCACGGCCTGGTCCCCGTCGCCCGGGCCGCCCTCGACGCCGGTGCCACCTGGCTCGGGGTGGCGTACCTGCCGGAGGCGATGGCGTTGCGGGCCGCGGGCATCACCGCCCCGGTGCTCTGCTGGCTGCCCCGCCCCGGTGAGGAGCTGGACCCGGCCGTTCGGGCCGACGTCGACCTCTCCGTCTCCGACCCCGGCACCCTCGACGACCTGATCGCCGCGGCCCGCCGGGTCGGCCGGCCCGCCCGGGTGCACCTCAAGGTCGACACCGGCTGCGCCCGCGCCGGCGCCACCCGGGACCGCTGGCCCGACCTGGTCCTCGCCGCCGGGAAGACGGCCGGGGAGGAGCTGGACGTGGTGGGCGTGTGGAGTCACCTGGCCAACGCCGACCGACCGGGTCACCCGTCCACCGACCGGCAGGTGGCCCTCTTCGACGAGGCGCTGGAGGTGGCCGCGGCGCACGGCGTGGTCCCCCGGCTGCGGCACCTGGCGAACTCGGCCGGCGCGTTGGCCGTGCCGGCGGCCGCGTACGACCTGATCCGGCCCGGCATCGCGATCTACGGCATCAACCCGTTGCCGGTGCCGCCGCCGGTGCCGCTCGTGCCGGCGATGACCCTGCGCGCGCCCGTGGTGCTGGCCCGCCAGGTCCCCGGCGGGACGCCGGTCTCCTACGGCCACGAGTACGTCACCCCCGGCCCGACCACCCTGGCGCTGGTCGCCGCCGGGTACGCCGACGGGGTGCCGCGCGCCGCCGGCAACCGCGCCGAGGTGCTGCTGGCCGGGCGGCGACGGCGGATCAGCGGCCGGGTCTGCATGGACCAGTTCGTGCTGGACGTCCCCGACGCCCCGGTGACCGCCGGCGACTCCGTGGTCCTGTTCGGGCCGGGCACCTCGGGCGAGCCGACCCTGGCCGAGTGGGCGGCGGCCGCCGACACCATTCCCAACGAACTGCTCACCCGGGTCGGCCCCCGGGTGCGCCGGGTCTACCGAGGAGGCGGCCTGCCATGACCATCCACCAGGACCCGCGTGCGGAGTCGGCGGTGGTCGCGCCGGCACCCGCCGACTACTCGACCTTCCTGCACCTCGACGCGTTGCTGGCGGCCACCGAACAGGTGCCGGACCACCCGGACGGACGGTTCTTCGTCCTGGTCCACCAGGCGTTCGAGGTGTGGTTCGAGCTGATCGTGCACGAGCTGGTGGCGGCCCGGACCGCGCTGCACGCCGACGCCCTGCCCGAGGCCCTGCACCGGCTGCGGCGGGTGGTGGCGGTGGACCGGCTGCTGGTCACCCAGCTCGACACCCTGACCACGATCAGCCCAGCCGGGTTCGCCGGCCTCCGCCCGCACCTGGGCACCGCGAGCGGCTTCCAGTCGGTGCGCTACCGGGAGATCGAGTACCTCTCTGGCCTGCGCGGCCGGGGCCACGCGGTGGTCGCGCCGCCGGGCAGCGCCGCCGCCGCGCGGCTCGACCGGCGGCTGCGGGAACCGAGCCTCGCCGAGACCTTCCGGAGCCTGCTGCACCGCCACGGGGTGACCGATCCGGTCCGGCTGCTGCACAGCGGACGGCCGGACAGCGCGCTGCTCGCGGTCGCCGAGGCGCTGCTCGACCACGACGAGGCGTGGGCGATGTGGCGGGCCCGGCACGCGCTGGCGGTCGAGCGGCTGATCGGGCACAAGCCCGGCACCGGCGGCTCCGCCGGGGTGGCGTACCTGCGGTCCCGGCGGGACGAGCGCTTCTTCCCGGAGCTGTGGCAGTGGCGGACGCAGCTGTGACCGGTCGGGCGGGTAGCCGTTCGGGCACTGCCGCCCGACCCCGCCGGACCGTGCCCGGGCGGAGTCTCCGTCCGAGGGCGGCCCGCCCGGGACCCGGGCGGCAACGTGATCGACGGGCGGCGCCGCGGCGACCGACGCCGTCCGCCGGCCCGACCGGCGACGCGTACGGCGGAGAGGGGACCCGATGACCGAGACGCCGCCGACCATCACCGCGCCGGGCGGGGCGCTCATCGCCGGCCCGGCGCGGCAGAGGCGTACCCGCCTGGTGTTCCTCTTCCCTGGGCGGGCCGCCGCCGTCACCGGCATGGCACGCGCCCCGTACGCCGCACCGGTGGTCCGGGCCGAGGTGGACCGGGCGCTCGCCACGCTGGACCCTCCGCTGGCCGGCCGGGTGCACGCGGTGCTGTTCGGGCCGCCCGGCGGCGCGGTACCGGCCGACGCCGCCGACCCGGCGCTCTTCGTCCTGGCGCACGCCCTGACCCGGCTGCTCGCCGACGCCGGGCTGACCCCCGACACGGTCGTCGGGTACGGCAGCGGCGAGGTCACCGCCGCCTGCGCGGCCGGGGTCCTCGACCCGGCGGACGCGCTGCGGCTGGCCGTCGCCTACGGCCGGCTCGCCGCCGACCTGCCGCCGACCGCCACGATGAGCGTCGGGCTGCCCCCCGAGGACGTGACCCGGCAGCTGCCCCCCGGCGTGCGGCTGGTCGCCGTGGACACCCCGGAGTCCTGCGTCGTCGCCGGGCCGGAGGCCGAGCTGCGGCGCTGGGAACGCGACCTCGCCCAGCTCTACGTCACCTGCCACCGGCCGGCGGCACCGGTCGCCGGACACCCCGACGACGTGCCGTCCCGGCTCGGACCGGTGGCGGCGGCGCTGGTCGGAGTCACCCCCCACGCCCCACGGATCCGCTGGCTGAGCAGCGTCAGCGGTCGCCCCGTCAGCGCCGACGAGGCCGTCGACCGGGAGCACTGGCTGCGCCAGCCGCTGCACCCGGTGCGCTTCGCCGACGCCGCCGCTCAGCTCGGCCCGGGGGACCGGCTGGTGGAGGTCGGACCCGGCGGCACGCTCACCGGACTGCTCCGCCAGATCACCCCCGACCTGCCGGCGCGGGCCATCCTGCCCGCCGACGCCGACGGCCGGCCGACGCCCCACCCCGATCCCGTCCGCGCGGTACGGGCGCTGCTCGCCGGTGCCGCCCGACGGGACTCACCCCACCTGCCCGACCAGACGGAAGCCGGCGTGCCCCGGCCCGGGAGGAGACGCTGATGGAGCACGAGGGCATCGAGGACGTCTACGAGCTGTCCCCCATCCAGGAGGGGCTGCTCTTCCACAACCTGTACTCGCCCGGCAGCGGCATCTATCTGGAACAGGTCACCATGCGGATGCGCGGGGCGCTGGACGTGGCCGCCTACCGGGCGGCGTGGCAGGCCATCGTGGACCGGCACGCGGTGCTGCGGACCAGCTTCCACTGGGAGGGCGTCGACAAGGCCCTCCAGGTGGTGCACCGGGACGTGGAGTTCCCGATCGAGGTGCTGGACTGGCGCGACGCCGACCCGGCCGGGCAGGCCGAGCGGTACGCCCACTTCGCCCACGACGACCGGATGACCGGTTTCGACTACGCCGACGCGCCGCTGATGCGGGCCAGACTGATCCGCTTCGCCGACGACGAGTGGGAGTTCTTCTGGAGCTTCTCCCACCTGCTGATGGACGGCTGGTCGTTCGGGCTGGCCTTCGCCGAGCTGACCGCCCTGTACAACGCGTTCGCCACCGGCGGGGCGGCGGACCTGCCGCCGGCCCGGCCGTACCGGTCGTACCTGTCCTGGTGGGCCCGGCAGGACCGGACCACCACCGAGGCGTTCTGGCGGGAGCACCTGGCCGGCTACTCCGCCCCGGACGCGCTGGAGCTGGGCCCCGCCCCGGTCGGGCCGCTGCCGGCGGGCGAGCCAACCCACGCCGTGCTGCCCACCCCGGAACTGCTGGAGCTGATCCCGCCGCTGACCGCGTTCGGCCGGGAACACGGGCTGACGCTGAACACCCTCATGCAGGGCGCCTGGATGATCGTGCTGAGTCGCCACCTGGGCCGGGCGGACGTCCTCGTCGGCTCCACCGGCACCCAGCGCCCGCCGACGCTCACCGGCAGCGAACGCATCATGGGGCCGATGCTGGCCACCATGCCGGTCCGTGGCCGGGTCCGTGACGACGCCGACCTGATCGGGTGGCTGCGCGAGCTGCAGAACGACATGGCCCAGGCCCGGGAGCACGCCGACATCTCCCTGACCGACCTGCGCGCCCTGGCCGACCTGCCGGGCAACCGGCCGCTGTTCGAGGTCGACCTGGCCTTCGAGAATGTGCCGGTGCCGGACATGGCGCTGCACGAGGTGGAGCTGCTGGAGTCCACCTACGACGGTCGCCCGCACTTCCCGATCACCATGATCGTCATGCCGGGCGAGGCGATGCCGGTGCCCCGGATGGTCTACGACCAGACCCGCTTCACCGAGGCCGCCGTCCGCCGCCTGGTCGACGAGTTCTCCACCACCCTGACCAACCTGACCCGCTACCCGGAGCTGCGGCTGGGCGACGTGGACATCATGCCCGCCGACCAGTGGCGACAGATCCTGCTGGACTGGAACCGCACCGAACCGCAACCGGTCGCCGCCCTGCCCGAGCTGTTCGCCCGGTTCGTCGCGGCGACCCCGACCGCCACCGCGGTGACCTGCGAGGGCGCCCGGCTCAGCTACGCCGAACTGGCCACCCGGGCCAACCGGCTCGCCCACCACCTGCGCGAGTCCGGGGTACGCCCCGGCGACCGCGTCGGGCTCTGCCTGCACCGCTCCCTGGACACCGTGATCGGGGTGCTCGGCGTGCTCACCGCCGGGGCCGCGTACGTGCCGCTGGACCTGGGACACCCGGCGGAGCGGATGCGCTGGATCCTCGCCGACGCCGACGTGACCGCCCTGGTCACGCACGACGCGGCGGCCGACTCCGCACCGCAGTTCGCCGGCACCGTGGTGAACCTCGACACCGACGCCGCCGCGATCGCCGCCCGACCGGCCACGCCACCGGCCGACGGCCCCGGCCCCGACGACGTCGCCTATCTGATCTACACCTCCGGCTCCACCGGTCACCCGAAGGGGGTGCTGGTCAGCCACGCCAACGTGGCCCGGCTGGTCGCCGGGGCGGGCACCCGGATGGAGTTCACCGCCGACGACGCGTGGAGCATGGTCCACTCGTACGCCTTCGACGTGTCGGTGTTCGAGATGTGGGGTGCGCTCGGCACCGGCGCCCGGCTGGTGGTCGTGCCGCACGAGACCATCCGCGACCCGGAGTCCCTGCTGCACCTCCTCGACGCCGAGCGGGTCACCGTGTTCAGCCAGACCCCGTCGGCGTTCCGCCAGTTCATGGTCCCGGCCCTGGCCGACGACGCGCCCCGGCTGCCGCTGCGGTACGTCATCTTCGCCGGCGAGTACCTGGACACCCCGGCGCTGGCGCCCTGGGTCGACCGGTACGGCGACGAGCAGCCGCGCCTGGTCAACATGTACGGCATCACCGAGACCACGGTGCACTCCACCTACCGGCGGATCACCCGCGCCGACCTGACCGGCCCGGTCCGCAGCAACGTCGGACGCCCCCTGCCGGACCTGCGCATCTATCTGCTCGACGAGCGCGGGATGCCGGTGCCGCCCGGGGTGCGCGGGGAGATCTGGGTGGCCGGCCCCGGCGTCACCCTCGGCTACCGGAACCTGCCCGAGCTGACCGCCGCGCGGTTCCGGCCCGACCTCTACGCGGGCGAGGGCGAGGAGCGGATGTACCGCTCGGGGGACCTGGCCCGGTGGACCGACGACGGGGAGCTGGAGTTCCTCGGCCGCGCCGACCACCAGGTCAAGATCCGTGGCTTCCGGGTCGAGCCCGGCGAGATCGAGGCCGCGCTGCGCGACCGGCCGGAGATCGCCGACGCCGTGGTGCTGCCCCGCACGATCGCCGGGGACACCCGCCTGGTCGCGTACCTCGTCCCGGCGGGCGAGGGGGTGACAGTGGTCGACGCCGAGGTGACCGCCGCCCTGCGCGCGGTGCTGCCCGAATACATGGTCCCCGCCCACCTGGTCACCCTGGACCGGTTCCCGCTCACCCCGAACGGCAAGACCGACCGCGCCGCGCTGCCCGACTTCGACGGCGCCCGCCCCGACCTGGAGCGGGAGTACGTCGCGCCGCGCACCCCCACCGAGGAGGCGGTCGCCGCCGCGTGGCGGGAGATGCTCGGGGTGGAGAAGGCCGGGGTGCACGACGACTTCTTCGCCCTCGGCGGGCACTCGCTGCTCGCCACCCGGGTGGCGTTCAAGCTGCGCGGCGCGCTCGGCGTCGAGGTGCCGGTCCGGGCGATCTTCGACCACCCGGTGCTGGAACGGCTGGCCACCGCGATCGACGAGCTGACCCGCCGCCCGGTCGTCGCCGCACCGGTGATCGCCCGCCAGCCGCGCCGGGCCCAGCGGGTCTGACCCCGCCGACCCCGCACCGTCCGTGTCACCACAGCGAGGAGCGTCCGCGTGAGTGTCGATGACAACCCGGTCTCCACCCGGGAGGCGTACCTGCTGCCCACGTCCTACGGGCAGCGTCGGCTCTGGTTCCTGGACCTGCTCGAACCGGGCAGTGCCGCGTCGTACACCGAGCACGGCGCGCTGCGGATCACCGGTGAGCTGGACGTCGCCGCCCTGACCGACGCGGTCGCGGCCATGGTGGCCCGGCACGAGACCCTGCGCACCGGCCTGGTGCTGGTCGACGGCGAACCGGTGCAGGCCGTCGCCACCGACCTGACCGTGCCGGTGGAGCAGATCGACGCCGTCGGTCGGGTGCCGGCCGGCGCGGACACCCCGACGGTGCACGCCGTCCTCGCCGACGAGCTGCGGGACCTGCTGCGCCGCCCGTTCGACCTGACCCGGCCACCGCTGTTCCGGGTGGTGCTCTACCGCCTCGGCGAAGGCGACCACGTGCTCGTGGTCGCCTTCCACCACGCCGTCTACGACCAGTGGTCCGGCGCGGTCTTCGTCCGCGAGCTGCTGGCCTGCTACGACGCCGCGGTGGCCGGCACGGAACCGGCGCTGCCCGAGCTGCCCGTGCAGTACGGCGACTTCGCCGCCTGGCAGCGGGAGTGGGTCGGCGGCGACGAGGAGGCCGGTCAGCTCCGGTTCTGGGAGCAGCGGCTGGCCGGGTTGCCGCCGCTGGAGCTGCCCACCGACCGGCCCCGACCGGCAACCCAGGCCTTCGACGGCGCCACCGTCGACACCGTGCTCCCCGCCGAGCTGGTCGCCGGGCTGGACCGGCTCGGCCGGGCGCACCGGGCCACCCTCTTCATGACCGTGCTGACCGGCTTCGCCGCCGTGCTGGCCCGGCACACCCGCCAGGCCGACCTGGCCATCGGCACCCCGGTCGCCGGCCGCCGCGCCCCGGAGCTGGAGCACCTCGTCGGGTTCTTCGTCAACAACCTGGTGCTGCGCGTCGACGCCGACGGCGACCCCGGCTTCGTCGACCTGCTCGACCGGGTCCGGGCCACCTGCCTCGACGCGTACGCGCACGCCGACGTGCCGTTCGAGCGGGTGGTGGAGCGGCTGCGCCCGGACCGGGACCTGGCCCGCAGCCCGCTGTTCCAGGTGATGTTCGTCTTCGGCAACGTGCCGCTGCCCGCGCTCACCGCCACCGGGATCACCGCCGAACTGTTCCGGGTCGACCCGGGCACCGCGAAGTTCGACCTCTTCGTCACCTGCGTACCGCACGCCGACGGCGGGCTCACCGTCACCGTGGAGCACAACACCGCCCTGTTCGACCCGGCCACCGCCCGCCGGCTCCTGGACCACCTGCGGCTGGTGCTGGACGCGGCGGTCGCCGACCCCGACCGGGCGCTGTCCGAGCTGCCGCTGCTCACCGACGCCGACCGGGCGCGGCTGGTGCAGTGGGGGAGCGGACCCACGCGGGAGCTGCCCGCCGACACCCTGCCGGCCCTGGTCGCCGCGCGCGCCGCCACCCACCCCGACCGGGTCGCGGTCACCGGGCGTTCCGGTCGACTGGGGTACGCGAACCTGGTCACCCGGGCCCAGCGGATCGCCGCCGCCCTGCACACCGCCGGGGTACGCCCCGGGCAGCTCGTCGCCGTCGCCGTGGACCGCGACGTCGACCTGCCCGCCGCGCTGCTCGGGGTGCTCGGCTGCGGGGCGGCGTACCTGCCGGTGGACGTGGCGCTGCCGGCCGACCGGGTGCGCTTCGTGCTCGCCGACGGCGAGGCCGCGCTGGTGCTCGCCGACGCCACCACCGCCGACGCCCTCCCCGGGGACCTGCCGGTGCTGCGGGTCGACGGTGACCTGCCCGAGGCCGCCGGCTGGCCGGCCGTCCCCGGCCCGGACGACCTGGCGTACGTCCTGCACACCTCCGGGTCGACCGGCGTGCCGAAGGGCGTCGCGGTGCCGCACCGCGCCCTGGGCAACCTGCTGGCCACCCTCGCCGAACGGCCCGGTCTCGGCCCGGACACCGTGCTGGCCGCCGTCACCACCCTCTCCTTCGACATCGCCGCCCTGGAGCTGTTCGGCCCGCTGACCGTGGGCGGCCGGGTGGACGTGGTGCCCCGACCGGTCGCCGCCGACGGGCCCCGGCTCGCCGCCCACCTGGCCGACGTCGGCGCGACCGTGCTCCAGGCCACCCCGACGACCTGGCGGCTGCTGCTGGCCGCCGGGTGGCGTCCCGACCCCGGCTTCGCGATCTGGTGCGGCGGGGAGGCGTTCCCCGCCGACCTGGCCCGCGCCCTGGCCGCCACCGGCGCAGCGGTGTGGAACCTGTACGGGCCGACGGAGACCACCGTCTGGTCGACCGCGCACCCGGTGACCGGCGACGAGGACCCGGTGCCGTTGGGCGCTCCGGTGGCGAACACCGAGCTGCTGGTGGTCGACGACGCGGGCCGGCGGGTGCCGGTCGGGGTGCCGGGGGAGCTGTGGATCGGCGGCGCCGGGGTGGCCGCCGGCTACTGGCGGCGCGACGAGCTGACCGCCCAGCGCTTCGTGGGGCATCCGGAGCAGCCGGACGCGCGGGTCTACCGCACCGGGGACCTGGTGCGCTGGCGCGACGACGGCCGCCTGGAGTTCCTCGGTCGGATAGACCTCCAGGTGAAGGTGCGCGGCCACCGGATCGAGCCGGGCGAGATCGAGTCGGTGCTGCGGGCCCGGGACGACGTCGACGACGCAGTGGTGGTGGTCCGCGAGGACACCCCCGGCGACCAGCGGCTGGTGGCGTACCACGTCGGCGGCGCCGACCCCGACGCGCTGCGGGCCGCCTGCGCCGACCGGCTCCCCGGTCACCTGGTGCCGGCGGCGTTCGTGGCGCTGCCCGCCCTGCCGCTCACCCCGAACGGCAAGGTCGACCGGCGGGCCCTGCCCGCCCCCGACCCGAGCCGCCGGACCGGCGCGGACGACCCGCCGCGCGGTGACGCGGAGGAACGCCTCGCCGGCATCTTCGCCGACCTGCTGCGGCTGGACTGGGTCGGCCGCGACGACGACTTCTTCGCCCTGGGCGGGCACTCCCTGCTCGCCACCACCCTGGTCGGCCGGATCGCCGCCGAGCTGGGCGTCGAGGTGCCCGTCCGGGCGGTCTTCGCCCAGCCCACCGTCGCCCGGCTCGCCGCCGTCCTCGGCCTCGGCGCCCCGCCCGCCGCCCCGGAGCTGAGCCCCGCCGACCGGCGCCCGGACGCCGCCGGGCGGGTCCGGCTGCCCGCCTCGTTCCAGCAGCGCCGCGTCTGGTTCCTCGCCCAGTTCGAGCCGGAGACCGCCGCCGCCTACCACCTGTACGGCGGCCTGCGGCTGCACGGCCGGCTCGACCGCGACGCGCTGCGTGCCGCCGTCGACCTGGTGGTCGGCCGGCACGAGACGCTGCGCACCGGGTTCGCCGCGGTGGACGGCGAACCCGTGCAGGTGATCCACCCCGAGGTGCCCAGCCCGCTGTCCGAGGTGGACCTGACCGGGGCCGCCGACCGGGACGCCGCCCTGGCCGACCTGCTCCACGACGCCGCCCGCCGGCCGTTCGACCTGGCCGTCCCGCCCCTGCTGCGGATCGTGCTGGCCACCCTCGGCGACGACGACGCGGCCCTGCTGGTCACCCTGCACCACGCCGTCGGCGACCGGCTCGCCGTGGAGGCGCTGACCGGTGAGCTGTCGGCCGCGTACACCGCGCTGGCCGCCGGGAAGCGGCCGGAGCTGCCCGACCTGCCGGTCCAGTACGGCGACTACGCCGCCGCCCAGCAGCGCTGGGCCGGCGGCCCGGCCGAGCGACGGCAGCTCGACCACTGGCACCGGCAGCTCGCCGACCTGCCGGTGCTGGACCTGCCCACCGACCGGCCCCGCCCGGCGGTGCAGACCTACCGGGGCGCCACCCGCACCGCCGAGCTGCCCGCCGAGCTGGTCACCGGCCTCACCGCGCTGGCCGCCGGGCGGGGCGGCACCCTGTTCATGGCGCTGCTGACCGGCTACGCGCTCACCCTGTCCCGCTACGCGCGCACCCTCGACGTGCCGGTCGGCTCGCCGATCTCCGGTCGGTACCGCCCCGAGCTGGAGCCGCTGGTCGGCTACTTCACCAACAACCTGGTGCTGCGCACCGACCTCACCGGCGACCCCACCGTCGGCGAGCTGCTCGACCGGGTCCGGGACACCTGCCTGGACGCCTACGCCCACGCCGACGTGCCGTTCGAGCGGCTGGTGCAGCGGCTGCGCCCCGAGCGCGACCTGGCGCACTCCCCGCTGTTCCAGGTGATGTTCATCGCCGCCCCGCTGCCCGCGCCGTCGCTGCGCCTGGGCACCGTCACCGCCACCGCGCTGCGCGCCCCGGAGACCGCCGCCAAGTACGACCTCACCCTCACCGTCTTCCCCGCCGGGCCGGACACCACCGCCCAGCGGGTGGTCGCCGAGTACAACACCGACCTCTTCGACGCGGCCACCGTGGACCGGCTGCTCGACCACTACCGGCTGGTCCTCGACGCCCTCGCCGCCGGCCCGGACCGCCGGCTGGCCGACCTGCCCGCCCTGCCGGCCCGGGAACGGGCCCGGCTCACCGCCCGGGGCACCGGCGTCCGGCCGCCCGTGCCGCCGACCAGCCTCGACCGGTACGTCACCGCCCGGTTCGCCGAGTTCGCCGACCGGGTTGCGGTCGCCGACGAGGCCACCTCGCTCACCTACGCCGAGCTGGACGCCCGCGCCCACCAGCTCGCCCACCACCTGCGGGCACTCGGGGTGAGCCGGGGCGACCGGGTGGCGCTCTTCGCCGAACGCGGCTGCGACGTGCTGGTCGCCCTCCTCGGCGCGCTCCGCGCCGGGGCCGCGTACGTGCCGGTGGACGTCGACTTCCCCGCCGAACGGGTGGCGTTCATCCTCGCCGACTCCGGCGCGTCCGTGGTGCTCACCCAGGCCGGCCTGGTCGACCTGCTGCCCGACCTGCCGGCGACGGTGGCCGTGGTGCGGCTGGACGCCGACCGGCCGGCGCTCGACGCCCGCCCCACCGACCCGGTGCCGGACGGACCGGAGCCGGACGACCTGGCGTACCTGATCTACACCTCCGGCTCGACCGGCCGCCCCAAGGGCGTGGCGCTGCCGCACCGGCCGGTGGTGAACTTCCTGCTCAGCATGGCCGAGGTGCCCGGCATGACCGCCGGGGACGTGGTCGGCGCGGCCAACACGATCTCCTGCGACATGCCGGTGCTGGACATGTACCTGCCGCTGCTGGTGGGCGCGCGGATCGAGATGATCCCGCACGCGACCGTGGTGGACGGCGAGCGGCTCGCCGACCGGCTGCGCCGCAGCGCGGTCAGCTACCTCCAGGGCACCCCCACCACGTGGCGGCTGCTCCAGCAGGCCGGCTGGCGGCCCCCGGCCGGGTTCACCGCCCTGGCCGGCGCGGAGAAGGTCCCCGCCGACCTGGCGCACTGGCTGCACGACGCCGGTGCCCGCGTCTGGCACCTGTACGGACCGACCGAGACCACGGTCTGGTCGACCGTGCACCGGGTGACCGGCGACGAGGACCCGCTGCCGCTGGGCGGGCCGGTGGCGAACACCGAGCTGCTGGTGGTCGACGACGCGGGCCGGCGGGTGCCGGTCGGGGTGCCGGGGGAGCTGTGGATCGGCGGCGCCGGTGTCGCGGCCGGCTACTGGCGGCGCGACGAGCTGACCGCGCAGCGCTTCGTGGCCCACCCCGAGGTGCCCGGCTCCCGGGTGTACCGCACCGGCGACCTGGTGCGCTGGCGTGCCGACGGCCGGTTGGAGTTCCTCGGCCGGATCGACTTCCAGGTGAAGCTGCGCGGTCACCGGATCGAGCTGGGCGAGATCGAGTCGGTGCTGCGCGCCCACGACCAGGTCCGCGACGCGGTGGTGGTGGTCCGCGAGGACACCCCCGGCGACCAGCGGCTCGTCGGCTACGCCGACCTGCACCAGCCCGACGACACCGACCGGGCGGCGCTCGTCGCCGCGCTGCACGCCGCCTGCCGGGAACGGCTGCCCGACTACATGGTCCCGTCGGCGTTGACGCTGCTCGACGCGCTGCCGCTGACCGCCAACCGCAACAAGGTCGACCGGGCGAAACTGCCCGCCCCCGACGGCCTGCGCCCGGACCTCGGCGCGTACGACGCCCCACGCGGGGAGAGCGAGGAGCTGCTCGCCGGGATCTTCGCCGCCGTGCTCGGGCTGGACCGGGTGGGCCGGGACGACGACTTCTTCGCCCTGGGCGGGCACTCCCTGCTCGCCACCCGGGTGGTCGCCCGGATCCGCGACGCCCTCGACGTCGACCTGCCCGTACGGGCCGTCTTCGCCGCACCCACCGTCGCCGGTCTCGCCGCCGCCTTGCCGCCGCCTGCCGACGCCCGCCCCGCCGACCGGGCCACCGGTGCCGACCCGACATCCACGCTGCCGCCGATCGTGGCGCAGTTCCGGATGCCGCAGGTCGGCGGTGAGCTGGCCGGCCGGTACGTGCTGCCGGCCTCCTCCGGGCAGCGTCGACTCTGGTTCCTCGCCCAGCTCGCGCCGGACGGGGCGGGCGCGTACACCGTGGACAGTGCCGTCCGGCTGGACGGGCCGCTGGACCCGGACGCGCTGCACGCCGCACTGAACGCCGTGGTGGCCCGGCACGAGACGCTGCGCACCTCGTTCCACGAGGTCGACGGCGAGCCGGTGCAGGTGGTCGCCCCCACCGTGGACGTACCGCTGGCCCGGGTGGAGCCGACCGACCCGGCGGAACTCGACGACACCCTGACCGCGCTCTCCGGCACGCCGTTCGACCTGCGGACCGCGCCGCTGCTGCGGGCCACCCTGATCCGCCTCGCCGCCGACCGGCACGTCCTGCACCTAGCCGTGCACCACGCCGTCTGCGACCGCTGGTCGGTGCAGGCCCTCGCCCGGGACCTGGTCGCCGCGTACACCGCCGACGGGGGCGCGCTGCCCGCCCTGCCCGTGCAGTACGGCGACTACGCCGCCTGGCAGCTCCAGTGGAGCGCCGGCCCGCAGGCGGCGGCGCAGCTCGCCCACTGGCGGGACCGGCTGGCCGACCTGCCCGCCCTGGAACTGCCCACCGACCGGCCCCGCCCGGCGGTCCGCGCCTGGCGCGGCGACCTGCGGTGGGACACCGTCCCCGCCGAGCTGGTCGCCCGGGTCACCGAGGCCGGTCGCCGCCGGTCGGCCACCGTCTTCATGGTCGGGCTCGCCGCCTGCCAGCTCATGCTGGCCCGCTACAGCGGCCAGCGCGACTTCGCCGTCGGCTCGCCGGTCGCCGGCCGGCCGCGCACCGAACTGGAACCGCTGGTCGGGTTCTTCGTCAACAACCTGGTGCTGCGCGCCGACCTGACCGGCGACCCGACCGTCGGGGAGCTGCTGGACCGGGTCCGCGCCACCTGCCTCGACGCGTACGCCCACGCCGACGTGCCGTTCGACCGGCTCGTCGACGAGCTGCGCCCGGTCCGCGACCGCGCCCAGACCCCGCTGTTCACCGTGCTCTTCGCGGTGCAGAACACCCCGGCCGCGGCCCGGTCCATGGGCCCGGTCGACGTCACCCCGGTCGACCTGCGCGTCGGCACCACCCAGTTCGACCTGTCGCTCATGCTCGTCCCCGACCCGGACAGCGGTGACCTGCGGCTGCGCGTCGAGTACGACACCGAACTGTTCGACCCGACCACCGTGGACCGGATGGCCGCCCAGTTCCGGCTGCTCCTGGCGGAGCTGGCCGGTGACCCGGACCGCCCGGTCCGCGACCTGGCGCCGCTCACCGCCGACGAGGAGCGGCTGCTGCTGGACGAGTGGGTCCGGCAGACCCCGCAACCGGACCGGCCCGGGCTCGTCGCCCGGTTCCGGGACCAGGCGGGACGTACCCCCGACGCGGTGGCCGTGGAGTGCGGCGACGAGCGGCTGACGTACGCCGACCTGCTGGCCCGGGCCGACGGCCTGGCCGCCCGGCTGCGCGCCGCCGGGGTGACCCGGGGCGACCGGGTGGGCATCCACCTCGACCGCACCCTCGACCTGCCGGTCGCGGTGCTCGGCGTGCTCGCGGCCGGCGCGGCCTACGTGCCGCTGGACCCCGGCTGGCCGACCGACCGGATGGCCTACGTGCTCGCCGACGCGGCGGTCGGGGCGCTGGTGGCCCACCGGCCGCTGCCCGGCTTCACCGGCCCGGTCCTGCCCCCGGTCGGCGACCCGGGCGAGCCGCCGCCCGACCCGGCCGCCGATCCGGACGACGTGGCCTACCTGATCTACACCTCCGGCTCCACCGGCCGCCCCAAGGGCGTGATGGTGACCCACCGCAACGTGGTCCGCCTCGTCACCGGCGCGGCCACCCGCTTCCGGTTCGGCCCCGACGACGTGTGGAGCCTGTTCCACTCGGTCGCCTTCGACGTGTCGGTCTTCGAGCTGTGGGGCGCCTGGCTCACCGGCGCCCGGGTGGTCGTCGTGCCCTACCTCGCCGGCCGGGAACCGGCCGAGCTGCGGGCGCTGCTGGCCCGGCACCGGGTCACCGTGCTCAGCCAGACCCCGACGGCGTTCCGGCAGCTCGCCGCCGCCGACGCGGGCGCACCCGAGCGCCTCGACGCGCTGCGCTACGTGATCTTCGCGGGGGAAGCGCTCGACGTACGCGCCCTGGCCGGCTGGCTCGACCGGTACGGCGACGACCGACCCGAACTGGTCAACATGTACGGCACCACGGAGACCACCGTGCACGCCACGTTCCACCGGGTCCGGGCCGCCGAACTCGCCGAGCCCGGCCGCAACCGGATCGGCCGACCCCTGCCCGACCTGCGGATCGTGCTGCTCGACGCCGACCGGCGACCGGTGCCGCTGGGCGCCCCCGGCGAGGTGGCCGTCGGCGGCCCCGGGGTCTCCCTCGGCTACGCCGGCCGACCCGGGCTGACCGCCGACCGCTTCGTCACCGGCCCGTACGCCGAGGGACGGCTCTACCGCACCGGCGACCTGGCCCGGTGGCTGCCCGACGGCACCCTCGACTTCCTCGGCCGCACCGACGCCCAGGTGAAGATCCGCGGCTTCCGGGTCGAACCGGGCGAGGTCGAGGCGGTGCTGCGGGAACACCCCGACGTGGCCGACGCCGTGGTGGTGGCCCGACCCGGCCGGGCCGACGACACCGAACTCGCCGGCTACCTGGTGCCCCGCCCCGGCACCGCACCCACCCCCGCCGACCTGCGCGCCCACGCCCGGCGGCTGCTGCCGGAATACCTCGTACCGGCCACCCTCACCCTGCTCGACGCGCTGCCCCGCACCGCCAACGGCAAGCTCGACGTGCGGGCCCTGCCGAGCCCCCGGCGCGGTGCCGACGACACCGGCCAGGTCGCCCCCCGCGACGAGCTGGAGAGCGCCCTGGCCGACATCTGGCGGCAGGTCCTCGACGTCGACACCGTCGGGGTGCACGACAACTTCTTCGACCTCGGCGGCCACTCCCTGCTGGCCACCCGGGCGATGAGCCGCACCCGGGCCGCGCTCGGCGTCGACACCGGCGTCCGGGACCTCTTCGACCACCCCACCGTCGCCGGTCTCGCCGACCGGCTGCGCGGCCGGCACGACACCCCCGCCGGGGCACCGATCCCGGCCGCGCCCCGCACCGGGCCGCTGCCGGCCGCCCCGGCGCAGCGCCGGCTCTGGCTGCTGCACCAGCTCGACCCGGCCAGCGCCGCCGCGTACGTCATCGGCAGCGCGGTCCGGCTGACCGGGCCGCTGGACCCGGCGGCCCTCGAGACGGCGTTCGCCGACGTAGTGGCCCGGCACGAGGCGCTGCGCACCAGCTTCGAGGTGGTCGACGGCGAACCCGTGCAACGGATCCACCCCGACCTGACCGTGCCGGTGGAGCGGGTCGACGTCCCCGACCCGGCGGCCCTGGCCGCACTGACCCGGGACCGGCTCACCGCCGGCTTCGACCTCGCCGCGGCGCCGCTGGTGCGGATCACCCTGGCCCGGGTCGGCGACGACGAACACCACCTGCTGCTCGCCGTGCACCACGCCGTCGGCGACCAGGCGTCCACCCAGGTCGTCGTCCGGGACCTGGTCACCGCGTACCGGGCCCGGGTCGCGGGCGCCGCACCGGAGCTGCCGCCGCTGCCGCTGCGCTACGCCGACGTGGCGGCCTGGCAGCACGACCGGCTGGACCGGGGCGACCACGACGAGGACCTGGACTGGTGGACCGGACGGCTGGCCGGGCTGCCCGTGCTGGAACTGCCCACCGACCGGACCCGCCCGGCCGTCCGCGGCCACCGGGGCGGGCAGCGGGCGGCCGAGCTGCCGGCCGGTGTGGTGCAGCGGCTGACCGAGGTGGGGCGGCGGCACGACGCCACGCCGTTCATGGTGGCGCTCGCCGGCTACCAGCTCATGCTCGCCCGCTACGCCGGCCAGACCGACTTCGGGATCGCCGTCCCGGTGGCCGGGCGGGACCGGCCGGAACTCGACGGGCTCGTCGGGTTCCTCGCCAACACGCTCGTGCTCCGCGCCGACCTGACCGGCGACCCCGCGATCGGGGAACTGATCGGCCGGGTCCGCGAGACCTGCCTCGGCGCGTACGCCCGCGCCGACGTGCCGTTCGACGTGCTGGTCGAGCGGCTGGGACTGACCCGGGACCTGTCCCGCACCCCCGTCGCCCAGGCCGGGTTCGCCCTGGTCGAACGGGTCGACGCCGGGGACCGGGAGTTCGCCGGGATCCGCGCCGAGCCGCTGCCGTTCGACCCGGGCACCGCCAAGACCGACCTCACCGTCACGGTGGTCCCCGCCGACGACGGCCGCTGGCGACTGCTGGCCGAGTACGACGCCGACCTGTTCACCCCGGCCACCGTGGACCGGATGCTGGACCACCTGGCCATGCTGCTCACCGAGTTCGCCGACGACCCGGACCGCCCGGTCGCCGCGCTGCCGGAGCTGCCCGCGCGGGAGGCCGCCCGACTGGAGGAGTGGGCGCACGGCCCCGCCCGGGAGCTGCCCGACACCACCTGGCCGGAGCTGTTCGCCCGCCAGGTCGCCGAGGGCCCGGACCGCCCCGCCGTGCTCTTCGGCGACGACACCGTCAGCTACGCCGAGCTGAACACCCGGGCCAACCGGCTGGCCCACCGGCTCGTCGCCGCCGGGGTCGGCGCCGACCACCTGGTCGGGGTGCTCGCCGAACGATCCGTGGAGATGGTCGTCGCGGTCCTCGCCGTGCTCAAGGCCGGCGGCGCGTACCTGCCGATCGACCCGGGCCTGCCCGCCGACCGGGTGGCCTTCATGCTCGCCGACTCGGGGGCCCGGCTGCTGCTCACCCCGACGGCGCTCGCCGACCGGGTGACGGGCACCGACGCCACGGTCGTCCCGATCGACGCCGCGGACCTGGCCGACCTGCCGGGCGACGACCTGCCGGCGCGCAGCGGCCCCGACGACCTGGCGTACGTCATCTACACCTCCGGCTCCACCGGCACCCCGAAGGGTGTCGCGGTCACCCACCGGTCGGTGACGAACCTCTGGCTCACCCGCGACCTCGCCGGCCTGCACCCCGGCAGCCGGGTGCTCCAGTTCGCCCCGTTCAGCTTCGACGTCTCCGTCTTCGAGATGGTGCTCTCGCTGCTCGGCGGCGTGCCGCTGGTGGTGCCCACCCCGGCGGACCTGGCCGGCGGCGTGGAGATCGTCGGCTTGATCAACCGGCAGCGGGTCACCTTCACCTTCATGCCGCCGTCCCTGCTGGCCCACCTCGCGCCGGAACACGTACCGACCCTGGAGGTGCTCGGCTCCGGCGGCGAGGACTGCCCGGCCGAGGTCGCCGAGCGGTGGGGCGGCAAGAAACGCTTCCTGATCGGGTACGGCCCCACCGAGGCCACCGTCTACGCCACCGTCACCGACGAGATCGTCGGCGGTGGGCACCCTCCGATCGGTCGGCCGGTCGCCAACACCGTGGTCCGGGTGCTCGACGAGCGGCTGCGTCCCCGCCCGATCGGGGCACCGGGGGAGCTGTACCTCGGCGGTCCCGGGCTGGCCCGTGGCTACCTGCACCGGCCCGAGCTGACCGAGGCGGCGTTCGTGCGGCACCCGGTCACCGGCGAGCGGCTCTACCGCACCGGCGACCTGGTCCGCTATCTGCCCGACGGCAACCTGGAGTTCCTCGGCCGCACCGACGACCAGGTCAAGCTGCGCGGCTTCCGGATCGAGCTGGGGGAGATCGCCGCCGCCCTGCGCGCCGCGCCCGGGGTCGCCGACGCGGTGGCCGTGGTCCGCGAGGACCGCCCCGGCGACAAGCGTCTCGTCGGCTACGTCGTCCCCGCCGACGCGGGTGCCGACGACGAGGTGACCCGGGCCGCCCGGGACGCGGTCGCCGCCCGGCTGCCGCAGTACATGGTGCCGGCCGCCGTGGTCGCGCTGCCCGCCCTGCCGCTGAACCCGAACGGCAAGGTCGACCGCAGGGCGCTGCCCGACCCCGCCGGCTCGACCGACGACAGCGGGTACGTCCCGCCGACCACTCCCACCGAGCACCGGCTGACCCGGCTGGTCGCCGAGGCGCTCGGGGTGGACCGGGTCGGGCTGGACGACGACTTCTTCGCCCTCGGCGGGCACTCCCTGCTCGCCGCCCGCCTGCACGCCACCATCCGCCGGCTGTGGGGGGTGGACCTGCCGGTGCGGGTGCTCTTCGAACGCTCCCGGATCGGGTCCCTCGCCGACCTGCTGGACGAGCAGGGCAGCATCGACGTGGCCGCCGCCGAGGCCGAGCACGCCGCCGCGCTGCGCGCCGACGTGGTGCTCCCCGAGGACGTCCGGCCCGTCGGTGAGGTCCGCTGGACCGACCGGCCCGGCACGGTGCTGCTCACCGGCGCCACCGGGTTCCTCGGAGCGTATCTCGCGCGGCAGCTCGCCGAGGCCGGCGCGACGGTGCTCTGCCTGGTGCGGGGGCGGGACGAGGCGGACGCCCAGCACCGGCTGACCGCGCAGCTGCGCCGGTACCGGTGCTGGCGCGACGAGTGGGCCGACCGGTTCCGGGCGATCCCCGGTGACCTCGCCGCGCCCCGGCTCGGCCTCACCCCGGAACGCTTCGCCGCGCTGGCCCGGGAGGTCGACGAGATCTACCACTGCGGCGCGGTGGTGCACTTCCTGCGCCCGTACGCGGCGCTGCGCGCCGGGAACGTCGCCGGCACGGTGGAGATCCTCCGGCTGGCCACCCTGGACCGCCCGGTCCCGGTGCACTACGTCTCCACCATGTCGGTCTTCGGCGGGCTGGCCCGCACCGCCGGCGCCGGTCCGGTCGACGCGTCCGGCGTGGTGCTGCGCGAGGACACCCTGCCCGATGACCCGCCGCCGGCCACCGACACCGGCTACAACCACAGCAAGTGGGTCGCCGAGCAGGTGGTGACACTGGCGCGGGCCCGGGGCGTCCCGGTCGCCGTGTACCGGCCCGGCCGCATCGCCGGGGACACCCGTACCGGCACGTGGCGCGGCGACGACCTGGTCTGCCAGGTGATCCGGGCCTGCGTGGCGACCGGACTGGTGCCGGACACCGGGCTCGCCACCGATCTGGTGCCGGTGGACCACATCGCCGCCGTCGTCACCGGCCTGGCCCGGCGCCGGGACGCCCTGGGCCGGACCTTCCACTTCGCCCTGGACGCCAAGGTGCCGCTGGTGCGTCTCGCCGACGCGCTCGCCGAGCGGGGCTGGCCGGTGCGCCGGGTCCCGCTGGCGCAGTGGTACGACGCCGTCACCGCCGCCGCCCGGGCCGGCGACGACCAGCTCGGCCCGGTCCTGGCGATGTACGCCCCGCTGGCCGAGGGGCGGGTCACCGGCCCCGGCGAACCGACCTTCGACGACCGGAACACCCGGGAGCTGATCGGCGCGCAGCTGCCGCCACCGCGGGTGGACACCGCCCTGCTGGGCCACTACCTCGACACGCTGGTCGCCGACGGCGTCCTGCCGCCGCCCCCCGGCGACGGCCCGCAGCACACCGACGGAGGGAGCACCGATGGTTCCGCATGACCCGATCGTCGTCGCCGGGGCGGGGGTGGGCGGCCTCACCGCGGCCCTCGCCCTGGCCCGCCACGGCCTCCCCGTCGAGGTGTACGAGCGCCGCACCGCCGACGAGATCCGCGACGCCCCCGGCAGCGGCCTGACCCTGTGGAGCAACGCCGCCACCCCGCTGGGCCGGCTCGGTCTCGGTGACCGGCTGCTGGCCGCCGCCGAACGGGTGGTGGAGATCCGCAACTTCGACTCACGGGGCCGGATCCGGTTCACCATGCGCACCCACCCGTACATCTGGCCCGATGCGCTGCCGTCGCTGTCCATCGGCCGGATGGACCTGGCGGCGATCCTGCTGTCCGCCTGCGCGCAGCGGGGCGTGCCGGTGCACCACGGCCGCCGGGTCACCGGCTACCGGCAGACCGGCGACGGCGTCGAGGTGCGCCTCAACGACGGCACGGTCACCGGGTCGGCCCTGATCGGCGCGGACGGCGTGCGCTCCACCGTGCTGCGTCAGCTGCGCGGCGACGTGCCGGGGACCTACCTCGGCCGCACCACCTACCGGGGGGTGTGCGCCGGCACCGACGGTCTCGTGCCCGAGGTGCCGCTGCTCTTCCACGACGAGGCCACCCGGGTCGGCGGCGGGGTCTATCCGATCGGCGGGGACCGGGCGGCGTGGACACTGTCCTGGAAGGCCCCGGCCGGTGAGCGGGAGCAGCCCGGCCGGGAGCACGCGCACGCCGTACGCCTGGCCCGGGTGCTGCCGGCGGTGCTGCGCGACCGGGTGGCCCGGACCGACCCGGACGCGCTCATCCGCACCGACATCTGGTACCACGAGTGGCACGAGACGTGGGGCGACGGCCGGGTCACCCTGCTCGGCGACGCCGCCCACGCGATGCCCAACGACCTCGGTCAGGGCGCCTGCCAGGCCGTCGAGGACGCGGTGGTGCTCGCCGACGCCCTCGCCGCCGGTGACCTCGCGACCCCGACCGGGGTCGCCGCCGCGCTGCGCGACTACGAGCGCCGCCGCCTCGACCGGGTGAAGTGGGTACGCCAGCAGTCCGTGCAGGTGGCCACCGCCGCCGAGCCGCGCGGCGCGGTGGCCCGCTGGGCGATGGGGAAGCTGACCCGCGCCTATCTGGCGGTGGCCGAGAAGGGCATGTGGCGGCGGATGCAGCAGCCGCCCGAACTCACCCACCCCGCCCCCGTCGGGTCCTGAGCGGACCGTCCCGACGCCCGCGCGGCGCGGGGCCCTTCCGGCCCCGGCAGGTGCCCGGATGGGTACCCCGGCGGAGGTGGGCGGGGCGGTCGGGACGGGGGGTGCCCGGGCGGACGGGCCGTTGGAGGGCCGACCGGCGGCACCGGCATTGGCACGGTGAGGGAACTCCGCGAGATCAGCACCGGTCCGCCGGCGCCACGCCCCGCCGTCACCCGAGCGGCCCGGCGCGCCGCACCGGACCGAACGACTTCCAGCCAGGAGCGCGCATGACCGACCTTGCCATCGACGGCGGCATCCGGGCGACCACCCTGCTCGACATCCTCCGCGCCAACGCGGCGACCGATCCCGACGCGGTCGCCTTCGCGCAACTGTCCTTCCCCGCCGGCACCGACACCTCCGACGGTCGCGGCGTCGTCCGGGAGCTCACCCGCGGGGCGTACGACCGGCGCTCCGCCGCCCTCGCGGCCGCCCTCGCCCCCCGGCTGGCCCCGGCCGCCCGGGTGCTGGTGCTGCTCGCCCCGGGCCTGGACTTCCTGGTCGGACTGACCGGGGTGCTGTACGCCGGCGGCGTCGCCGTGGCCTGCCCGCCCCCGGTCGACGGGGCGGGCGACCCGCGCACCGAGCGCGCCGTGCAGATCGCCGGCAACGCCGAGGTCAGCGCCGTGGTGACCACCGCCGCGCTGATCGACCGGCTGGGCGAGCTGCGCGACCGGCTCGGCCCGGACGTGCCGTGGCTCGCCGTGGACGGCCTCGACGAGTCCGCCGCCGACGGGTGGACCCCGCCCGAGCTGACCGGCGACGACCTGGCGCTGCTGCAGTACACCTCCGGCTCCACCGGCGCGCCCAAGGGCGTCATGGTCAGCCACCGCAACCTGCTGCACCAGATCGACCAGACCGTCGCGCTGGCCGGGCTGCCCGCCGGGGCGAACGTGGTCAGCTGGATCTCCCCGTACCACGCGCTCGGGGTGGCCGGGCACCTGCTGCTGTCCCAGTACCTCGGCGGCCGGGCCGTCTTTCTCACCCCGGAGGACTTCGTCGCCGACCCGCTGCGCTGGCTGCGGGCCATCTCCGACACCCCCGGCCCGGTCTTCGGCTGCGCCCCGAACTTCGCCTTCGAACGCTGCCTGAGCCAGATCCCGGCCGAGCGGCGGGCCGGCCTGGACCTCTCCGGCTGGCACACTACCTTCAACGCCGCCGAGCGGGTCCGGGCCAGCACCATCGCCCGCTTCACCGAGGCGTTCGGCCCGCACGGCTTCCGGCCGGAGACGATGGGCCCCGGCTTCGGGATGACCGAGGCGATGCTCTTCCTCACCGGCCGGCACGCCGACCCGGAGCCGCTGGTGCTGCACGTCGAGGCCGCCGAGCTGGAGCGGGGCCGGGTGGTGCCCGCCGACGCGGGCGAGCGCAGCCTCACCCTGGTCGGGGTCGGCCCGGCCGGGCCGCACTGCGAGATCCTGGTGGTCGACCCGCAGACCCGGCAGGTGGTCGCCGACGACCGGGTCGGTGAGCTGTGGGTCCGCGGCGAGGTGGTCTGCCAGGGCTACTGGCAGCGCCCGGAGCTGTCCGAGGAGACCTTCGGCGCCCGCCTCGCGGACGGGACCGGCCCGTTCCTGCGTACCGGTGACCTGGGTTTCCGGCACGACGGTGACCTGGTGCTCTGCGGCCGGCTCAAGGAAATGATCATCATCCGGGGGCGGAACCTCTATCCGCAGGACGTCGAGCTGACCTGCGAGCGGGTGCACCCGGCGCTGGCCGGCGCCCCGGCCGCCGCGTTCGCGGTCGACCACGACGGCGAGGAACGGCTCGTCGTGGTCCAGTCCGTGCCCGACACCACCGGCGTCGACCTCGACGACCTGGCCGGCCGGCTGCGCGCCGCCGTCACCGACGACCACGAGGTCGAGACGTACGAGGTGCTGCTGGTCGGCCCGGACGGGGTCGCCAAGACCGTCAGCGGCAAGGTGCAGCGCGGCGCCTGCCGGGACCGCTACCTCGCCGGGGAGCTGCGTCCGCTGGCCCGGGCGGGCCGCCCGACCGCCGTCGCGCCGGCCGGCCCGCAGCCGGCCGCCGCGCCGATGCGGGACATGCTGCTCGCCCTCGACGAGGCGCTGCGCTCCCCGGTGCTCGTCGCCGAGCTGCGCCGCCGGCTGGCCGCCCTGCTCGGCACCAGCGCCGACCGGATCGCCACCGACCTGCCGCTGGCCGGCCTGGGCCTGGAGTCGCTGCGCGCCATCGAGCTGCGCCGCGACCTGGAACGCGACCTCGGCGTCGGCATCCCCATCGCCGAGTTCATGCGCGGCACCGTGACCGCCCTGGCCGGCCTGGTCACCGGGCAGCTCGACGCCGCCCCCGGCGGCCGGGACATCGCCTGGCGGCCGGTGGTCGCCGACCCGGAGCACCGGCACGAGCCGTTCCCCCTCACCGAGCAGCAGTACGCCTACTTCGTCGGCCGCAGCGCCGGCTACGACCTCGGCGAGGTCTCCATCCACATCTACGTCGAGGTCGACGCCACCGACCTGGACCTGGACCGGCTCACCCGGGCGCTGAACCGGCTCGTCGCCCGGCAGGAGATGCTGCGCGCGGTGGTCCGCTCCGACGGCACCCAACGCATCCTGCCCGCCGACGAGGTCCCCCCGATCGGGATCGCGCTTGCCGACCTGTCCGAGCTGGACCCGGCGGAACGGGATGACCGGCTCGCCGCGACCCGCGACGAGCTGAGCCACCAGGTCCTGCCGATGGACCACTGGCCGATGTTCGAGGTGCGGGCCAGCCGGCTGCCCGGCGGCGTCACCCGGGTGCACGTCAGCCTCGACCTGCTGGTCGCCGACGTGGCCAGCGTCCGGCTGTTCTTCCTGGAGTGGGGCGACCACTACGCCGACCCGGACGCCCACCCCGAGCCGCTGCCGGTCTCATTCCGGGACTACGTGCTGGCCCTGGACCAGGTCACCGACTCCGAGGCGTACCGCCGGTCCCGGGACTACTGGCTGGCCCGGGTCCCCGACCTGCCGCCCGGGCCGGACCTGCCGCTGGTCGCCGGGACGGACCGGCGCGGCCGGCGTCGCCGCTCCCACCTGCTCGACGCCGGGAAGTGGACCCGGCTGCGGGCCCGGGCCGCCCGGCGCGGCGTCACCCCGTCGGTGGTGCAGCTCGCCGCGTTCGCCGAGGTGCTCGGCCGGTGGAGCCGGACCGGCCGGTTCACCGTCAACGTGCCGCTGTTCAACCGGATGCCGCTGCACCCGCGCATCGACGACGTGATCGGCGACTTCACCGCGGTCACCCTCCTGGAGATCGACGTGACCCCGCGCGACGGCCTGGGCGGGCTCGCCGAGCGGATCCAGCGGCAGCTCTGGCAGGACCTGGAACACCGCTACTTCTCCGGCGTCGAGGTGATGCGGGAGCTGAGCCGCCAGCGCGGTGTCCGCCCCGGCACCTTCGCCACCGTCGTCTTCGCCAGCGCCCGCGAGCAGGGCCGCGACCAGGAAGGCGCGCAGGGCGCGCTCGGCGCGGCCTGGCTCGGCGACACCGTCTCGGTGATCTCGCAGACCCCGCAGGTCCTCTTCGACCACCAGGTCTACGAGGACCACGGCGCCCTGTCGTACCACTGGGACGTGATCGAGGACCTCTTCCCCGACGCGATGCTCGACGACCTCTTCACCGCCTACACCGCGCTGCTGGAACGCCTCGCCGCGAGTGACGACGCGTGGGCGCCGGGCGCGTCGGACCCGCTGCCGGCCGCCCAGCGGGAGCTGGTCGCCGCCGCCAACGCGACCACCGCCGAGATCCCCGACGAGCTGCTCTTCACCGCGATCGGCCGGCAGGCCGCCGCGCACCCCGACCGCACCGCCGTGGTCGCCGCCGACGCCACCCTGACGTACGGGCAGCTGTGGCGGCGGGCCACCGCGCTGGGCCGGACCCTGCGCGCCGACGGGGTACGCCCCAACCAGCTCGTCGCGGTCGCCGCCGACAAGAGCGCCGCCCAGCTCGTCGCCGCCCTCGGCGTGCAACTGGCCGGTGGCGCGTACCTGCCGGTCGACCCGGACCTGCCACCGGCCCGCCAGGACCACCAGCTGCGCCGCGCCGAGGTGACGATCGTGCTGGTCCGCGCCGGTGGACCGGACCGGGACGACTGGCCGGACGGCGTCCGGGTGCTGCCCGTCGACGCCACCGCCGACCCCGACGGCGAGGTCACCGACCTGGCACCGGCGCAGCGGCCGGAGGACCTGGCGTACGTGCTGTTCACCTCCGGCTCCACGGGCGTGCCGAAGGGGGTGATGCTGTCGCACCGGGCCACCCTCACCACCGTCGCCCAGGTGCGCGAGCGCGTCGGTCTGGGCCCCGACGACGTCGCCCTCGGCCTCTCCGCGTTGAGCTTCGACCTGTCGGTCTGGGACGTCTTCGGCGTCCTCGGCGCCGGGGCGACCCTGGTGCTGCCGGAACCGGCCGCCGCCCGCGACCCGGGCCGGTGGCTGGAGCTGATGGACACCCACGGTGTGACCTGCTGGAACTCGGTGCCCGCGCTGGCCCGGATGCTGGTGGAGCACGCGGCCGGCGGGCATCCGGGCCTGGCCCGGCTGCGGCTGATGTGGCTCTCCGGCGACTGGATCCCGGTGACCCTGCCGGACCAGGTCCGGGCGCTCGCCCCGGACGTCCGGTTCGTCGCCTCCGGCGGCCCCACCGAGACCGCCATCTGGTGCGTCGCCCACGACGTCGACCGCGTCGACCCGGAGTGGGAGTCCATCCCGTACGGCCGGCCGCTGGCCAACCACCGGATCCACGTGCTCAACGACCGGATGCAGCCCTGCCCGGTGGGGGTGCCGGGGGAGATGTTCATCGGCGGCCCCGGCCTCGCCGACGGGTACTGGCGCGACCCGGAGCTGACCGACGCCGCCTTCGTCACCCACCCGGAGACCGGCGAGCGCCTCTACCGCTCCGGTGACCTGGGCCGGTGGCTGCCCGACGGCACCCTGCAGATCCTCGGCCGCACCGACTTCCAGGTGAAGATCGGCGGGTTCCGCATCGAGCCGGGGGAGATCGAGGCCACCCTCGCCCGGCACCCCCGGGTACGCGAGGCCGCCGTGCTGGCCGCCGGCCCGGACCGGCACCGCCGCCGGCTGGTCGCCTTCGTCGTCCCCGACGGCACGGACGCCGCACCGGCCGGCACCGACCTGGATCCGAAGGTGGCCGAGAAGCGGGTCCTCGGCGACGTGGAGGCCGACCCGGTCCGCCGGGTGGAGTTCACCCTCGCCCGGCGCGGCCTGCGTACCGACCTCACCGGCACCCCCGTCGACCTGCCGTCCGACCTGGACGGCGGGGCGGCCGACGCGGTCTGGGCCCGGCGGTCCAGCCGGCGTGCCTTCGCCGACCGGCCGGTGCCGCTGACCGGCCTGGCCCGGCTGCTGGAGAGCCTGCGCAGCCGCGACGGCGAGGTGCTGCCGAAGTACCGGTACGCCTCGGCCGGCGCCCTCTACCCGGTGCAGACCTACGTGCACGTGCGCCCCGGGCGGGTCGACGGCCTGGCCGGCGGCAGCTACTACCACGACCCGGTGGCGCACCGGCTGGTCCCGGTCCGCCTCGACGCCGACCTGGACCGCGCCGCGCACTTCTGCACCAACCAGCCCACCTACGACGGCAGCGCCTTCGAGATCTTCCTGGTCGGCCGGATGTCGGCGGTCGCCCCGCTCTACGGCACCCGGGCGCTGCACTTCTGTCTGCTGGAGGCCGGCGAGATGACCCAACTGCTCGACGAGGCCGCCCCCGGGCTCGACCTCGGGCTCTGCCAGCTCGGCCTGATCGCCGACGAGCCCGCCGTCCGGGACCTGCTCGCCCTCGCCGACGACGACCAGGTGCTGCACAGCCTGCTCGGTGGGGTGCTCGACCCGACCCCGCAGGCGGGCACCGGCGGCGGCAGCCTGCCCGAGCGGCTGTGCGCGTACGCCGCCGAGACCCTGCCGCACTACATGGTCCCGGCCACCGTGGTGACCGTGGACCGGCTGCCGCTGACAGCCCGGGGCAAGGTCGACCGGAGCGCCCTGGAACGGCTCGCCGACTCCGCCGCCGAGACCGGCCGGACCGGCGGCGCCGCGTACGCCGCCCCGACCTCGCAGGTGGAGCGGACCGCGACCGAGGTGTTCCGCCGGGTCCTCGGCGTCGACCGGATCGGCGTGGACGACCGCTTCTTCGACCTCGGCGCCGACTCGGTGACCATCGTCAAGGTCTACCGGGAACTCTGCGCCGCGCTGGGCCGCACCTTCCCGCTGATGCACATGTTCGAGCACCCCACGATCCGGCGCCTCGCGGCGGGACTCGACGGTGGCGGCGGCAGCGACGGCGACGCCGTGGACGCCGCGTTCAGCCGGGCCGCCGCCCGTCGGGGCCGGCGCGCCGGCCGCCCGGCGGAGGTGTCCCGGTGAGCCCGGCGAGCGGCGACATCGCGATCGTCGGCATGGCGGGCCGGTTCCCCGGTGCCCCCGACGTGGCCACCTTCTGGCGCAACCTGCGCGGCGGCGTCGAGTCGGTCACCTTCTGGGACGACGAGACGCTGCGGGCCGCCGGGATCAGCGACGAGACCCTGGCCGACCCGGCGTACGTGCGGGCCGCCTCGGTGCTCGACGGCATCGAGCACTTCGACGCCGCGTTCTTCGGCTACCACGCCCGCGAGGCGGCGCTGATCGACCCGCAGCAGCGCCTCTTCCTGGAGTGCGCCTGGCACGCCCTGGAGGACGCCGGGTACGCCCCGGGCGCCGTCGACGCCACCGTCGGCGTCTACGCCGGCAGCGCCCTGTCCACGTACCTGCTCGGCAACGTGCTGGCCGGTCGGGTGGCGGGCACCATCGGCGAGACGCTGGAACTGCTGGTCACCAACGACAAGGACTACCTGCCCAACCGGGTCGCCTTCAAGCTGGGGCTGGGCGGGCCGGCGGTGGCCGTGCAGACCGCCTGCTCGTCGTCGCTGGTCGCGGTGCACGTCGCTGCGCAGGCCCTGCTGGAGGGGGAGTGCGACGTCGCGCTGGCCGGCGGCGCGGCGATCCGGCTGCCCCAGCCCAGCGGCTACCTCTGGCAGGAGGGGCTGATCTTCTCCCGGGACGGGCACTGCCGCCCGTTCGACGCCGCCGCCACCGGCACCGTCTTCGGCAGCGGCGTCGGCGTGGTGGTCCTCAAACGCCTGGAGGACGCCCTCACCGACGGCGACCACGTCGAGGCCGTCATCAAGGGCAGCGCGGTCACCAACGACGGGTCGGCGAAGGTCGGCTACACCGCGCCCGGGGTGGACGGGCAGGCCCGCGCCGTGGCGACCGCGCTGGGCCTGGCCGGGATCGACCCGGCCACCGTCACCGCCGTCGAGGCGCACGGCACCGGCACCCCGCTGGGCGACCCGATCGAGGTGACCGCCCTGAACCGGGTCTTCGCCCCCCGGATGCGGCGGCGCGGCGGGATCGCGCTGGCGTCGGTGAAGTCCAACGTGGGACACCTGGACACCGCCGCCGGGGTCACCGGACTGATCAAGGCGGTGCTCCAGCTCAAGCACCGGGAGCTGGTGCCGAGCCTGCACTTCGACAAGCCCAACCCCGAGATCGACTTCACCGACTCGCCGTTCCGGGTCACCACCGAACTGCGCGAGTGGACGGTCGACGACGTGCCGCGCCGGATCGGGGTCAGCTCCTTCGGCATGGGCGGCACCAACGCCCACGTCGTCGTCGAGGAGGCACCCACCCCGGCCCCGCTGCCGCCGCCGGCCCGCGCCGCGCAGGTGATCACGATCTCGGCGCGTACCCCCGAGGCGTTGGACGCGGCCGGCGCGCAGCTCGCCGCGGCCCTGACCGCGCCGGACGCCCCGCCGCTGGCCGACGCGGCCTGGACCCTGCACCGGGGCCGGGTGCCGGCCCGGTACCGGCGCGCGGTGGTCGCCGCCGACGCGGGCGAGGCCGCCGCCGCGCTGGCCGACCCGGCCCGCGCCGTCACCGGCACGGCCGTCGACCGGCCCCGGCTGGTCTTCCTCTTCCCCGGCCAGGGCAGCCAGCACCCGGGCATGGGCGCCGACCTGTACGCCACCGAACCGGCCTGGCGCGACGCCCTCGACGCGGTCGCCGCCGACCTGGCCCCGCACCTGGGCCTGGACCTGCGCACCGTGCTGTATCCCGCCGCCGACGTCGACCCCGCCGAGGCGGCCCGGCGGCTGGAGTCCACCGACCTGGCCCAGCCGGCGCTGTTCGCCGTCGAGTACGCCACCACCGCGATGCTCGCCTCGTACGGGATCCTCCCGGACGCGATGATCGGCCACAGCGTCGGCGAGCTGACCGCCGCCTGCCTCGCCGGTGTCCTGGACCGGGCCGACGCGGCCCGCCTGGTCGCCACCCGGGGTCGGCTGATGGCGGCGATGCCGCCCGGCGCGATGCTCTCGGTCGCCCTCGGCGAGGACGAGGTCCGTCCCCTGCTCACCCCGACCCTCTCCCTGGCCGCGGCGAACGCCCCCGACCTGAGCGTGGTCTCCGGCCCCGACGGGGACGTCGCCGCCCTCGCGGCGCTCCTCGCCGAGCGGGGCGTGTCCCACCGGCGGCTGCACACCTCACACGCCTTCCACTCGGCGATGATGGACCCGGTCCGTGAGCCGTTCGCCGCCGCCCTGGCCGGGGTCCGGTTCGCCCCGCCGACGCTGCCGTTCGTCGCCAACCGCACCGGCGAGTGGATCACCGACCGGGAGGCCACCGACCCCGCCTACTGGGCGGGGCACGTCCGCGACACCGTCCGCTTCGGGGCGTCCGTGGCGCTGGTCGCCGGCCCCGACGCGGTGCTGCTGGAGGTCGGTCCCGGCCGGACGCTCGGCACCCTGGCCCGACAGGTCACCCGGGAGGCGACCGTGCTGGCGAGCCTGCCCGCCCCGGGCGACCCGCCGGCCGGGCCGCACCCGGGACCGGCCCTGCTCGGCCGACTCTGGGCGGCCGGCGTCGACGTCGACCTCGCCGACGAGGGCCCCCGCCGCCGGGTGTCCCTGCCCGGCTACCCGTTCCAGCGCCGCCGCTACTGGATCACCCCGAGCGGGGACAGCGGCCCGCTGGACCTCGCCCGGCTGTCCGGCGGCGCACCGGAACCGGACGCCGACCCCACCGCCGGGCTGGACGGACGCCCCCCGGTGCAGACCCCGTACGTGGCCCCCCGCGACGACCGGGAGCGCCTGGTCGCCGCCATCTGGCAGGACCTGCTCGGCGCGGCCCCGATCGGGGTGGACGACAACTTCGTCGAACTCGGCGGGCACTCGCTGCTGGCCACCCGGGTGGTCGCCCGCGTCAACGAGGCGTTCGGCAGCCGGATCGGGCTGCGCGAGATGCTCGCCGCGCCGACCGTCGCCGGGGTGGCCGCCCTGGTCGCCGCCGGCCGGACCGAGGACGACGCCGAGCCGGAGCCCGGCCTGCCGCTCGCCGTGCCCGCCCCGGACCAGCTCCACGAGCCGTTCCCGCTGGCGGAGATCCAGCAGGCCCAGTGGCTGGGCCGGCTCGGCAGCGTCGAGGGCGGCAACGTCGCCGCGCACGTCTACTGGGAGGTCGAGACCGGCGAGGTCGACCTGGACCGGCTCACCGGGACGTGGCAGGAGGTGGTCCGCCGGCACGGGATGCTCCGCGCGGTCGTCGGCGACGACGGCCGACAGCGGATCCTGCCCGACCCCGGCCCGTACGTCATCGAGGCCACCGACCTGCGCGACCGCCCCGCCGACGAGGTCGAACGGTTCCTCGCCGAGCGGCGCGAAACCCTGTCGCACCAGATGCGGCCGGTCGACGTGTGGCCGCTGTGGGACGTCCGGGCCACCCTGCTGCCCGGCGGCCGGACCCGGCTGCACCTCGGCTTCGACCTGATGATCGCCGACATCGGCAGCATCCGGCTGGTCTCCCGCGACTGGCGCCGCATCCACCAGCAGGCCGGTGGCCTCGCCCCGCTGGAGGTCACCTACCGCGACTACGTGCTGGCCACCGAGGAGCTGCGCGGCAGCCCACTGCACCAGCGGTCGCTGGAGTACTGGCGGGAGCGGATCGCGCAGCTGCCGCCCCGGCCGGACCTGCCGCTCGCCGTCGCGCCCGCCGCCGTCACCCGACCCGAGCCGGTCTCCTTCGACCTGGAACTGGACCGGGCCACCTGGAAACGGATCACCGACCGGGCCGGCGGCCACGGACTGACCCCGTCGGCGGTGCTGCTCGCCGTCTACGCGTACGCGCTGGGCGCCTGGTGCCGCTCCGGGCGGTTCACCGTCAACGTGACCGTCACCAACCGGCTCCCCGTGCACCCGCACGTCGGCGACCTGGTCGGCGAGTTCGCCTCGTTCGACCTGCTCCCGGTCGACCTGACCGCCGCCGGCAGCGTGGCGCGGCTCGCCCGGCACCTGCAGGAGCAGAGCTGGCAGGACCTGGAACACCGCTACGTCAGCGGCGTCGAGGTGCTGCGCGAGATGGCCCGCGCCCGGGGCGGGGCCGCCGGCGCGGTGATGCCGGTGGTCTTCACCAGCACCGTCGTGCAGGAGAGCGAACCGGGCGACGAGACCTGGTTCGGCTGGCTCGGCGAGATGGTGCACGAGGTCGCCCAGACCCCGCAGGTGTGGCTCGACTTCGCCCTGCTGGAGACCGCCGACGGGGTCCGGATGAGCTGGCACGGGGTCCGGCAGCTCTTCCCCGACGGGGTGCTCGACGCGGTCTTCGCCGCGTTCAGCCGGCTCACCACCGCTCTCGCCGACGACGAGGCCGCCTGGCAGGCCGACCCCGGTGACCTGCGCCCCGCCGCCCAGCGGGAACTCGTCGCGGCGGCCAACGACACCGCCGGGCCGCCCGCCGACGGGCTGCTGCACGCCCCGTTCGTCGAGTGGGCCACCCGCGAGCCGGACCGCCCGGCGGTGGTCACCGCCGAGGAGACCGTCAGCTACGGCCAGCTCCACCGGCACGCCTGCGCCGTCGCGCACCGGCTGCGCGAGGTCGGGGTACGCCCCGACGAGCTGGTCGCCGTCGCGGTGGACAAGTCTCCCGCGCAGGTCGCCGCGGCGCTCGGGGTGCTGCTGGCCGGCGCGGCGTACCTGCCGGTGGACCCGGACCTGCCCGCCGACCGGCAGGACCACCTGGTGTCGTTCGGTGAGTGCCGGGCGGTGCTGACCCGGGCCGGCGGCCCGACCCGCTCCTGGCCGGACGGGGTCACCGAACTGGTCGTCGACCTTGCTACCGACCCACCGGCCGGTACGGACACCGCGCCCGAGCCGCAGGCCGGCCCCGACGACCTCGCCTACGTCATCTTCACCTCCGGCTCGACCGGCACCCCCAAGGGCGTGACGATCCGCCACCGGGCGGCCCGCAACACCATCGACGACATCAACTCCCGCTACGCGGTGGGCCCCGACGACGCCGCGCTCGGGTTGTCCTCGCTGAGCTTCGACCTCTCCGTCTACGACGTGTTCGGGCTGCTCGGCGCCGGCGGTCGGCTGGTGCTGCCCCGGCACGGCAGCAACCGGGACCCGGGCCACTGGGCGGAGCTGGTCGCCGCGCACCGGGTGACCGTGTGGAACTCGGTGCCGGCGCTGGCGCAGATGCTCGCCGACCAGGTGGCCGGCAGCGGACCGGCGGACGCGCTGGAGCCGGTACGGCTGTTCCTGATGTCCGGCGACTGGATCCCGGTCGACCTGCCGGGCCGGTTGCGGCAGCTCGCCCCGCACAGCCTGCCGGTGAGCCTCGGCGGCGCCACCGAGGCGTCGATCTGGTCGATCTCCTACGAGATCGGCGAGGTGGACCCCGCCTGGGAGTCCATCCCGTACGGCCGGGCGCTGCGCAACCAGACCTTCCACGTGCTCAACGACCGCTGGCAGGAGTGCCCGGTCTGGGTGACCGGCGAGCTGTTCATCGGCGGCGCCGGCCTGGCCGACGGGTACTGGCGCGACGAGGAGAAGACCGCCGCCCGGTTCGTCACCCACCCGGTGACGGGGGAGCGGCTCTATCGCACCGGTGACCTGGGCCGGTGGCGTCCGGACGGGACGATCGAGTTCCTCGGCCGGGAGGACTTCCAGGTCAAGGTCGGCGGCTACCGGATCGAGCTGGGCGAGATCGAGGCGGCCCTGACCCGCCACCCCGGGGTGACCGCCGCGGTCGCCGCCGCCCTCGGCGACCGCCACCACCGGCGGCTCGTCGCGTACGTGGTGCCGGCCGACCCCGCCGCCGACCGGGACGCGCTGGTCGAGGCGGTCCGCGCGGAGGCCGCCCGCCTGCTGCCGGCGTACATGGTGCCGACCGTGGTGGTGGCGCTGGACCGGCTGCCGCTGTCGGCCAACGGCAAGGTGGACCGGTCGGCCCTGCCCGACCCGGCCCGGCTGGCCGGCCCGGACGCGCCGACCGGCGAGGCGACCCCCACCGCGCTGCTGCTGGCCCGACTGGTCGGGGAGGTCCTCGGCCAGCCCGACGTGGGACCGTTCGACAACTTCTTCGCCATCGGCGGGGACTCCATCACCGGCATCCAGATCGTCGGCCGGGCCACCGCCGAGGGCATCGAGATCACCCCCGCCGACCTGTTCGCCCACCAGATCGTCGCCGACCTCGCCGCGGTCGCCGAGGCCCGCGCCACCGCCGCCGGCCGGGACACCGCCGACGGCAGCTTCCCGCTCACCCCGTGGCAGCGGGCCCTGCTCGGGCCGGACGGGCCGACCCGCCCGCTCGGCGCGCAGGTGCTCGACGTGCCGATGCCGCCCGACCTGGACGCCGACGCCGCCGGCCGGGTGCTGGCCGCCCTACTCGCCGCCCACCCCGCCCTGCGGTTGCGCCTGGTCGACGGCCCGGACGGCTGGCGGCAGCGGATCGGCGTGGAGGACGAGCCGTACGTGCCGCTGATCGACCTCGCCCCGCTGCCCGAGAGTCGGCGGGCGGCGGCCCGCGCCCAGATGGTCGCCGACATGCGCGCCGAACTCGACCCGGTCGAGGGTCCGCTGACCCGGGCCGCCCTGTTCGACCTCGGCGACGGGGAACGCCGGCTGGTGCTGCTGGTCGCCGACCTCGCGGTGGACGCCCGCTCCTGGGCGCCGCTCTGGGCCGACCTGCGGCGGGCCCTGGACCGGGCCGCCGTCGGAGCCGAGCCGCAGCTACCCGCCCCGCCCGTGCCGCTGGCCCGCTGGGCGGAGCGGCTGGCCGCCGTCGACCAGCCGTCGCCGGTCGACCCCGGCGACGACGGGCTCGCGCCGCTCCCGCTGGGTTCGGCCACGCCGGGCGCGAGCTGGCGGCGGGTGCTACGGGTGCCGGAAGCGCGGGCCCTGCTCGACGCGGCGTCCCGGGCGTACCGGCTGACCGCCGACGAGGTGGTGCTGGTCGCGCTCGCCGCCGCGCTGGCCGGCACGGGCAGCGGCCGGGTGGTGCTGGACGTCGAGCACGACCTGCGCGCCGACGGCGTCGCCGACCTCGACGTCACCGGCGCGGTCGGCCCGTACGCGACCGTCGCTCCGCTCACCCTGACGCTGGCCGGCGACCTGGCGGAGCTGGTGCCGGCGGTCAAGGAACAGCACCGGCAGGCCGCTGCCCGGCCGGTGCCGGCCGACCGACCCGCGCAACTGCTGCTGCGGCACCTGGGCGACCTCAACGGGGCGCCCGGCGCGGCCGGCGGACCGGCGGGCGCGCCCCGGGCGTACGACGGCCCCGGGCACCGGCTGGTGGTCACCGGGCACCTGGCCGCCGGCGACCTGCTGGTCGAGCTGCACGCCCCGGGTGCGGGACCGGCCGACACCGCCACCCTGGACGCGCTGGCCGACGCGCTCGACGCCGCCCTGGTCGAGCTGGCCGCGCACTGCGCCCGACCGGGTGCCGGCACGGTCAGCCCGAGCGACTTCCCGCTCGCCGGCCTCGGCGGCGCCGACCTGACCGCCTTCCTCACCGCCGTCACCAGCCGCCGGCCCACCGCCGACCCGGCGGACGACAGCACCGACCGGTCCGCCGCCGACACCGAGGGGACCCCACGATGACCGTCTCCACCGACCCGGGCGTGCCGCAGCCGGTGACCTGGCTGCCGCCCGAGGACCAGAAGTGGCGCGACACCGTCCGGGCGGTCACCGCCGAGACCGTCGCACCCCGGGTCCGGGCCATGGACGAGGCCGCCCGGATCGACCCCGACCTGATCCGGGAACTCTTCGCCGCCGGGCTGCTGGGGGTCGAGATCCCCGAGGTGTACGGGGGAGCGGGGCGGGACCTGTTCGCCGTGGTCCTCGCCGTCGAGGAGATCGCCCGGGTGGACCCGTCGGTGGCCGTCCTGGTCGACGTGCAGAACGCCCTGGTCGCCAGCGCGCTGCTGCACCACGGCGACGGGGACACCCGCCGCCGGCACCTGCCCCGGCTGGCCAACGGCACCGTCGGCGCGTACGCGATCAGCGAGCCCGACACCGGCAGCGACGCCTTCGCCGGCCGCACCCGGGCCGTCGCCGACGGCGGCGGATACGTCATCGACGGCGCGAAACGGTGGATCAGCAGCGCCGCGGAGGCCGGCCTCTTCGTGGTCTTCGCCCGACTCGCCGACGCCGGCCTCACCGCGTTCCTGGTCGACCGGGACACCCCCGGCCTGACCGTCGGAGCGCCGGTGGCCAAGATGGGCATCCGGGCCAGCTCCACCTGTGACGTCACCTTCGACGGCGTCCGGGTCGGCCGGCGCGACCTGCTCGGCCGCCCCGGTGCGGGCGAGCTGCTGGCGGTGGAGACGCTCAACGTCGGCAAGGTCGGCATCGCCGCCCAGCTCGTCGGGCTCGCCCAGGGGGTGCTCGACGCCGCCACCGGGTACGCGGCCCGCCGCCACCAGTTCGGCCAGCCGATCGGCACGTACCAGGGGGTCGCGTTCCCGCTGGCCCGGGTCGCCGCCGAACTCCAGGCCGCCCGCGCGCTGCTGTACGACACCACCCGGCTGCTCCAGCACGGCGGCTCGCCCGCCCAGCGGCTGCGCGCCACCGCGATGGCGAAGTACGTCGCCTCGGAGGTCGCCGAGCGGGCCGCCGCGCTGGCCGTGGAGACGCTCGGCGCCAACGGTTTCGTCCCCGAGCACGGGGTGGAGAAGTTCTACCGGGACGCCAAGGTCGGCAAGATCTACGAGGGGACCTCCAACATGCAGTTCCGTACCATCGCCGCGACCCACGACCGGGGCCCCGCCCCGGTGGAGGGCTGACCGGTGAGCCGGGTCCGGTTGTTCTGCCTGCCGTACGCCGGCGGCTCCGCGATGCGCGTCTACGGACGCTGGCAGCGGGAGCTGCCCGACAGCGTCGAGGTGGTGCCGGTGGAGCTGGCCGGTCGCGGCGCGCGGATCACCGAGCAGCCGCTGACCGACGTGGACGCCATCACCGCGGACGTTCTTCCGACGGTGCTCGACCGCATCGACCGCCCGTACGCCCTCTTCGGCCACAGCCTCGGCGCGCTCGTGGCGTTCGAGCTGGCCCGCCGGCTGGAACACCTGCACGGCCGGCCCGCGACCCACCTGTTCGTCTCCGGTCACATCCCCCCGCAGCACCCGCAGCCCCCCGGCCGGTACGACTACCGGCTGCCCGACGCGCAGTTCCGGGAGCGGCTGCGCGAGCTGGCCGGCACCCCGGAGGAGGTGCTCGCCCACGACGAGCTGCTCGACCTGGTGATCCCCGTCCTGCGCGCCGACTTCGAGGCCGCCGACACGTACCGCTGGCGGCCCGGCCCCCGGATCAGCGCACCGCTGACCGTCTACGGCGGCGCCGACGACCCGGAGGCCCCGCCGGGGACGCTGCCGGACTGGGCGGCGCTCAGCACCGGCCCGTGCGAGGTGCGGGTCCTGCCCGGCGGCCACTTCTTCCTCAACGATGAACAGGCGACCGTGCTCAAGGGGATCGCCGCGGACCTGGAACCGGCCCGGACGGCGCCGGTGGAGAACGGAAGGACGTCCTGATGCGGTTGCGCCCCGGCTTCTACAACACCCTCTATCGGTTCAACCTGGCCCCCTGGGACAAGGAGGTCCGGCCGCAGCTCACCGAGCTGGTGGAGTCCGGCCGGCTCACCCCGACCGAGCTGCCGCGCGCGCTGGACCTCGGCTGCGGCACCGGCGCGGAGGCCGTCTACCTGGCCCGGCAGGGCTTCGGCCCGGTCGTCGGGGTGGACTTCTCCCCGGTGGCGCTGCGCCGGGCCCGGGCCCGCGCGAAGGCGGCCGGGGTCGCCGACCGGTGCACCTTCACCGAGGCCGACATCACCGCCGGCCCGATCCCCGGCCTCGCCGACTCGTACGACCTGATCTGCGACTTCGGCGCGCTCAACGACACCGAGGGGGAGCAGCGGCAGGCGGTGGCCCGGGCCATCCACCGGCTCAGCCGTCCCGGCGGCCGGGTGCTGCTCTGGTGCTTCCAGGGCGACAAGAGCGCACTGAAGGGCGGCGCGAAGATGGCGCCGATGATCGCTCCCAGCGAGGAGAAGGAGCTCTTCGGCGACGCCTTCGACCTGGAGTACCTGCCGACCCGCCCGCGCACCGTGATGCTGCTGATGACCCGGCGCTGACCTCGAGGAGCACACCATGACCACCACCGGACCGATCCTCATCGCCGGCGCCGGGGTCGGCGGCCTGACCGCCGCCCTGGCCCTGGCCCGGCACGGCATCCCCGTCCAGGTGTACGAGCGGCGCGGACTGGACGAGATCGTCACCAACGCCGGCTTCGGCCACACCATCTGGAGCAACGCGACGACCTCGCTGGCGTCCCTCGGGCTGGAACGGCGGCTGCTGGACCGCGCGGAGGTGCTGACCGGCTCGGAGAGCCGTGACCAGCACCAACGGGTGATGTTCCGGATGGCCATCGCGGAGAGCATCTCGCCCGGCGGCACCCCGGCCGTGGGCATCGGCCGCGGCGACCTGATCGAGCTGCTGCGCGAGGCGTGCGCCGAGCACGGCGTGCGACCCGAGTACGGCCAGCGCGCCACCGGCTACGAACTCACCCCCGACGGGGTGACCCTCAAGCTCGGCGACGGCCGGACGGTGACCGGGGCCGCCCTGGTGGCCGCCGACGGGATCCGCTCGACGATCCTCACCCAGCTGCGTGGGGAACTACCCGTGGTGCACACCGGACGGTCCACGTACCGGGGCATCGCCCCGGGCACCTGCGGACTCAGCCGGGGCGTGGTGCACCTGTTCACCAACCCGGACACCCGCATCGGTGGCGGCGCCTGGCTGATCGGCGGCGACCGGGTGGTGTGGACGCTCTCCTGCGAGCGGGCGCCCGGCGGCGAGGACCCGGGGGGCACCGCGGCCCGGGCCGCGGAGCTGGCCGCATCGGTGGGCGGCCCCGCGCCCGTCTTCGTCGGCACCACCCCGCCGGAGAACATCAGTCGGCTCGACGTCTACTACCACGAGTGGCACGACAGCTGGGGTGAGGGACCGGTGACCCTGCTCGGCGACGCCGCCCACGCCCTCCCCACCGACCTGGGCCAGGGCGCCTGCATGGCCATCGAGGACGGCGTGGTGCTCGGCGACTGCCTCGCCACCGCCGCCGACGTCACCGCCGGCCTGCGCGAGTACGAGCGTCGCCGCCGCGAGCGGGTCTTCTGGATCCGGGAGCGGGTGCTACGGGTGAGCCGGTTCACGCCGGTCCGCAACAAGGCGCTGCGCTGGGCGGTGGGCCAGGTGGCGAAGGTGGTGGTGGCGCGCAGCGCGCCGAAGATGTGGCAGGAGATGCAGCGCCCACCGCAGTTCACCGCCCCCGTCCCGGACCCGGGCCCGTCCCGGATCTGATCCGCCGCGCGTCGCCCCGCTCCGCCGCCCGGCGGAACGGGGCGACGCACCGTCTCCGGTCACCGCCCCGAGGCGGGGCGCACGGGTCGTACCCGTGGGCCCGGATCCGGCGGGTGGGCCTAGCGGTGCGCGGGTTCCGCCGTCGCGGCGGCCGGCGTCGGCGTGACCGGCGTCCGCGGCTCGCGGATCAGCACGGCCACCGCCGCGGCGACCAGGGCGGCTATCCCCGCGGCGGTCAGCCCGAGGTGGATGCCGGAGGTGAGCGCCCGGTCCACCAGGGCCGTGACCGCCGGGGTCGTCGTGCCGGTCAGGTCGCCGTCCTGGGCGAAGAGCCGCCGGGCCAGCTCGGCCGAGTCGGCACCGGAGAGCCCGGCCGCCTGCGCGCCGTCCGCCACCACCCGGCGGAACCCGCCGGTGACCAGGGCACCCAGCACCGCGATGCCGACCAGCGCACCGATCTGCTGCCCGGTCTCCCCGGTGGCCGAGGCCAGGCCCGCCCGGTCGGGTCGGACGCTGCCCATCAGTGCGCTGTTGACCGGGGGAATGGCCAACCCGATGCCGGCGCCGAAGAGCACCAGCAGCGGCCACCACCCGCCGTACGGGTCGTCGGCGCCGACCCGGGCCAGCAGCAGCAGCGCGGTGCCCATCAGCGTCGCGCCGGCGCCCACCGGCACCCGGGCGCCCACCCGCCCGGCCAGCAGCCCGGCCAGCGGGGAGGCCACCATCACCGCCGCCATCGCCGGCAGGAAGCGCACCCCCGCCGCCGCCGCCGAATAGCCCTGCGTCTGCTGGAGGAAGAGACTGACCAGGAAGAACGAGGCGTACATGCCGAACGCGACGAGACCGATCACCAGGGTGCTCGCGGCGAAGGTGGCCGACCGGAACAGCTCCAGGTGCAGCATCGGGTGCGTCGCGCGCCCCTCCACGGTCAGCAGCGCCGCCAGGGCCAGCGCCGAGGCGGTGAACAGGCCGAGGATCAGCGGGGAGCCCCAGCCGTACCGGCTGCCCTCCACCAGCGCGACGGTGAGGGTGCCGAGCCACAGCACCGCGAGCAGTTGACCCGGCAGGTCGATCACCCGGCGCAGCGGGCCGGCGGGACGGGCGGTGCCGTCCCGGCCGAGCAGCGCCCGCGCGCCCAGCAGCAGCGCCAGCGCACCGACCGGCAGGTTGACCAGGAACACCGACCGCCACCCCCACCGCGCGGTGAGCATCCCACCGAGCACCGGGCCGAGCAGCAGGGCCAGCGCGGACACCCCCGACCAGATACCGAAGGCCCGCGCCCGCTCGCGAGGGGTGGGGAAGGTGTGCGACAGGATGGCCAGGGTCTGCGGGGTGACCAGGGCCGCCCCGAGTCCCTGCACGACCCGGCCGGCCACCAGCAGTTCCAGCCGGGGCGCGGCGGCGCACAGCGCCGAGCCGAGGGTGAAGACCGCCAGCCCGGCGAGGAACATCGGGGCCCGGCCCAGCCGGTCGCCGAGGCTGCCCGAGGTCAGCAGCAGCGCCGCGAAGACCAGCACGTATCCGTCGGCGATCCAGACGAGGCCGGTCAGGTCGGCGTCGAGGTCGGCCCGCATCGCGGGCAGGGTGAGGCTGATCGCGGTGCTGTCCAGCAGCGCCATGAACAGCGCCAGACAGACCACCACCAGGACGGCGGTGCGGGAGGGCGTGGGTCGCGCGGATCCGGCCGCCACGGGCGTCTCCTGTCGTCGGGGTCCGATCGGCGGGGCGGTGCCCCGGCCGGCGACGCTGCCACCGTGCGCTCCGCCCGGCCAGCCGACGCCGACCGCGCCGACCGAGGTGCCCGACCGGGCAGCCCTGTCGCGCCCCCGGCACCGCGCCGTCCGGCCGCTTGCCGTCGTCCGGACCGGGCATAGCGTCGGGCCGAGGAGGCGACATGTCGGAACAGCAGATCCACCGGGCGGACGCGAACGAGAGCCCGTACCCACCGGTGCCGGCGGTCCGCGAGGCGATCGTCGACGCGGCCGCCCGGATCAACCGCTACCCGGAGGTCTATCCGACGGCCCTGGCCGAGGCGATCGCCGCGCACCACCGGGTGCCGGTCGACCAGGTGGCCGTCGGCGCGGGCGGTGCCGGCCTGATCCAGCAGATGCTGCACCTGGTGGCCCGCGGTCGCCGGCGGGGGGAGGTGCTCGCCGCCTGGCGTTCCTTCGAGGGCTATCCGCTGATCGCCGAGGGCATGGGCGTGCCGCTGCGGCGGGTGCCGCTGCGCGGGTACGCCCACGACCTGGCCGCGATGGCGAAGGCGGTGCGGCGTCGCACGAAGCTGGTCTTCCTGTGCAGTCCCAACAACCCGACCGGCGTCCCGATCCGCCAGGACGACCTGGAGCGTTTCCTGGCCCGGGTGCCGCGCCGGGTCTTCGTCGTCCTCGACGAGGTCTACCGGGACTTCGCCACCGACCCGGCCACCGCCGACGGCCCGGCCACCCTGCCCGGCCACCCCAACCTGATCGTGCTGCGCAGCTTCTCCAAGTCGTACGGGCTGGCCGGGCTGCGGGTGGGCTACGCGCTCGGCCACCCGGGGCCGATCGCCGCGCTGCGCGGCGTCACCATGCCCTTCCTGGTGCCGGAGACGGCCCGGGCCGCCGCGATCGCCGCGCTCGCCGCCGAGCCGGAGTACGTCGCCCGGCGTCGGGCGGTCACCGCCGAGCGGGACCGGGTGACGGCCGCGCTGCGCGCCGTCGGAGTCGACGTGCCGGCGAGTGAGGGGAACTTCGTCTGGCTGCCGCTGGGCGCCCGGACCGCCGGGTTCGCGGCGGCCTGCCGGGCGCGGGGACTGCAGGTGCACTCCTTCGACGGGGAGGGTGTCCGGGTGACCGTCGGTCTGCCCGACAGCAACGACGTGCTGCTGGAGGTGGCCCGCTCCGGCGAGTTCGTGCGCGGCTGAGGGCGGTCCGGGCGGCGCGGCGCCGGGCCGGCGGCCCGGCGCCGCACCGGGCTCACCCCGCGACCATGTCCACCGGGTGCAGCGCCAGCTTCCGGGCCAGTACCGCGAACGCCGCCACCACCCGCTCCAGCTGCTCGTCGGTGTGCGTCGCCATGACGCTGACCCGCAGCTGCGCCTGACCACGGGGCACCGCCGGATACAACGCGACGTTGACATAGACGCCCTCGTCGTAGAGGAGCTTCCACATCCGCGCGGCGGTCGCGTCGTCCGGCGCCGGGACCCGCAGGATGGGCGTCTGCACCGGGACGCCGTGCGCGGTCACCGGCACCGGCGCCAGCTCGAAGCCCAGACCGGTCAGGTCCTCCCGCAGCCGTGCCGTGTTGGCCGCGAGTCGCGCGCGGCGTTCCTCGCCCTCGGCGGAGCGGACGATCTCGATGCCGGCCAGGGCGGCCGCCACGCCACCGGCCGGGGCGGCGGCGGTGAACAGGAACGAGCGCGCCTGCACCCGCAGGAAGTCGATCACGTCGGCCGGTCCGGTGACGAAGCCGCCCCCACCGCCGAGCGCCTTGGAGAAGGTGCCCATCCGCAGGTCGACGCCGTCGGCGAGGCCGGCCAGCGCGGTCACCCCCTGGCCGTCGGGGCCGAGCACGCCGACGGCGTGCGCCTCGTCGACCAGCAGCCGGGCGCCGTACCGGCGGGACAGGCCGGTGACCGTGACCAGGTCCGACAGGTCACCCTGCATCGAATAGACGGTGTCGACGACGACCAGCACCCCCGCGTCGGTGGTGCTCGCCCGGCGCAGCAGCGTCTCCAACCGGTCCATCCGGTTGTGCCGGAACGCCAGCAGCCGTCCCGGCGCCAGCCGCGCGCCGTCCAGGATGGAGGCGTGGTCGCCGGCGTCGCAGACCGCGATGTCGCCCTCACCGACGAGGGCGCCGATCACCCCCAGGTTGGCCGTGTAGCCGCTGCCGAAGACGAGCGCGTCCTCCTCGCCGAACCAGTCGGCGATCGCCTCCTCGGCCCGCAGGTGCAGCTCGGTGGTGCCGTTCATCAGCCGGGAACCGTTGATCGAGGTGCCGTACCGCTGGTGGGCGCAGTGGGCGGCGGCGGTGAGCCGGGCGTCGCCGGAGAGGCCGAGGTAGTTGCTGGAGCCCAGGTTCACCCGGGGGGCGCCACCCATCATCGTCACCGCTGTCGGTGGCCCCTGCATGACCCGGAAGTAGGGCAGCTCACCCTGCGCCTCCAGATCCCGGCGGAAGGCGTACGACTCGTACCGGCGAACCTTGGCGAACAGATCTCCACTCATGCCGTCATGTCACACCGGCGGGGACGGATCTCCGATCCCCGGTCAACCCGACAACCGGCCACCCCGACCGTGCAGCTTGCGCCGGAGGCCGGTGTCCCCCTCGCGCCTCCGGTGCCGCCCGGGCGGCAACCATCGGTTCCCCAACCTTGCTCACGACGACGGGTCGGAGCGTCCAGCGGAGGGCGGGCAGGAGAGGTGTGGCGACCAATGGCGACAGCGGGTCCCGGCGGGCGTGCGGAAGAGACGACCTCCCGGCACGTCAGCGCCGCCCGGGGTGCGGTCGGTGTTCCGACGCGATCAGCGTGGTGTCCGCCGAACCGGAGACGATGAGGTCGCGGTCTCCGGCCCGTCCGATCGCCACCGCGTGCACCCACCCGTGGTGACCGGTCAGGGGAGGACCGATCGAGGCTCCGGTGACAGCGTCCCAGATACGGACCGTGTTGTCGCGGGACCCGGAGACCACCAGGTCGCGGCTCCCGCCGCGACCGATCGCCACCGACCAGACTCCGTCTCGGTGGCCGGTGAGGGGCGCTCCCGTCGGCTGCCCCGTGACCGCGTCCCAGATCCGCACGGTTCCCTCCCAGGTGCCGGAGACGATCACGTCGCGGTCGCCGGCGCGGCCGATCGCCACGCACCGTACTTCTCTCCTGCCGGTGTTCGGCGGTCGACGGCTGACATAGCCCGGCATCGGGGGACAGGTCCGTTCTCCCGTGACCGCGTCCCAGACGTGGATCATTTCGTCGCTCGAGCCGCAGACGATGACATCGCGGTGTCCGGCCCGGCCGATCGCCAGCGACCACGGTCCATGGTCGACGGGCAGCGTGCCGATCCGTACGCCGGAGGCGGCGTCCCAGATCCGGATCTTGTCGTCCTGGTAGCCGCATCCGGTCAGGATCACGTCGCGATCCCCTGCCGGACCGATCGCCACCGACCGCACCTCGCCGGAGTGGCCGACGAGGACACGGATCAGGTCGCCGGTCACGGCGTCCCAGACGCATGCGGTCCTGTCCTCGCAGCCGCTGATGATCACACTACGGCCGGCGGCCTGCCCGATCGCCACGGCGTTCACCGGGCTGCCATGACCGGCGAGGACGCTGACCGGGGCTCCGCTCAGCGCGTCCCACGTCCGCACCGTCCCGTCTCGTCCGCCGGAGACCACCACGTCGCGATCCCCGGCCCGCCCGACCGCCACGGCTTGCACGGAGTAACGATGACCGGCCACGGTGGCCGGGTCGCCGACGGTGGCCTCCCAGATCCGCACCGTCCCGTCACCGGAGCCTGAGACGATCACCTCGCGGTCTCCGATGCGGCCGAGTGTCACCGACGTCACCGAGCTGCTGTGCCCGGCCAGCGGAGCGCCGAGGGGTACGCCTGTGGCGGCGTCCCAGATGCGGATGGTCCGCTCGGCGGAGCCGGTGATGATCACGTCATGCCCGGCGATCCGGCCGATCGTCATGGACATCGCGGTGGCGTCGTGGTCCAGGTCGACGTCGCTGCACCGGCCGGTGACCGCGTCCCAGACGCGAACGGAACAGGCTGGCGGGACAGCGAAGATGTCCCGGGTGTCGTACGCGTTCGTGACGATGACGTCCCGGCCGTCGATGCGGCCGATGGCCACCTGGCGCACGGCGCCGTGGTGGCAGGTCAGGATCCTCGCCTCTTCGCCGGTGACCGCGTTCCAGAGGCGTGCGGTCGTGTCGTCGCCTCCGGTGACGATGACGTCCCGGCCGTCGACGCGGCCGATGGCCACTGCGCGCACGCCGCCGTGGTGACCGGTCAGGGTCCTCACCTGTTCGCCGGTGACCGCGTTCCAGAGGCGTGCGGTCGTGTCGTCGCCTCCGGTGACGATGACGTCCCGGCCGTCGACGCGGCCGATGGCCACTGCGCAGACGACACCACGGTGGCCGGCGGGTGGGGCACCGAGCGGCTCACCGGAGGCCGCGTTCCAGATGTGTACCGTGCCCTCCTCAGTGCCGGTGACGATCACGTCGTGGTCCCTGATCCGGCCCGTCGCGACCGCCGTCACCGCAGCGTCGTGGGCCAGCGGGGCGCCGCAGGGGTCTCCACTGACGGCATCCCAGATCCGCACCACACCGTCGAAACAACCTGAGACGATCACCTCGCGGCCGTCGGCCCGCGCGATCTCCACCGCGCACACCACATCGTCGCCGCTGGCCAGTTTCCGATGGTGGTGGCCGCCCCAGGACGCCCAGAGCGTCTGCCATTCCCCGTCCGTGTGGTGGCGACATGCCGCGACCAGAGCAGCGGAACCGAGGCGGGCGGCGTTGGCGGCCAGCCTGGTCAGGTTCTGGGCGTCGGCCGACGGAACCCAGTCGTACAGACTCAGTTCGAACGCCGCGAGTGCCCGCTTCCCGTCCGGCGTGTGCAGGCTGTCGCGGCGGGCCACGATCGAGCCGGGACTCGCGGCCAGGAGGAAGCCGGGATCGCAGACGAGGGCGTCCAGGCTGCCCGCGACGGCGGCGTGCGCGGCCAGGTGGTGCCGGGCATAGGATCCGGCGCTGCGCCAGTCACGGGCATCGAGTGCGCCGGGGGGCGTCAAGCCGTCCGTGATCGCGCGGTGAGCGAGCCGGACCTGCGCGGCGAGCTGGCGCGCGAGACCCGCCACATCCGGCCGGTGCGCCGACGGGTTGCCCTCGATGAGATCACGCAGGCTCTGGTGCCGTAGTTCGACGGATTCGTCGTCGTGACGACGGAGGAACGGCCGGATCGTCTCCTCGGTGAAGACCCGTACCGTGTCGATGGACGGCACCCCGGCGAACGCCGCGAGTTGCTCGACCGTGAGCGGGGCACGGGCAGCGCCGAGGACGCCGAGCAGCGGCAGCGTGACGTGGGCCCACTGTTGCTGCGTCGCCTGACTGCGCCATCGCCCGATCTGTTCCGCGTAGTAACCGGCCAGATCGGACGGGAGTGCGGCGACGCTGCGCGGATCCCGTACGCCTTCCCGGATCTCGTCCAGCACGTACTGCAGATAGATCCACACTCCGGCGCACGACCGCGCCACCGCCTCCCGGAACCACTCCAGGTCGGTCCCGCCACCTCGCACGGCCTGATGCAGACGTTCGTCCCCGCGGTCGGGGTCGGTGACGTCGGCGATGAACCGGCGGATGTCCACCAGGTTGTCCCGGCCGTCGACGTCGATCTCCAGCCAGACGGCCGGACGGCGAACGCCGTGCAGTGCCCGGTCGATGCCGAACCGGCTCGTGGCGACGACGAACACCCCGTCGGGAAGGCTGACGGGCAGGCCCAGGGGCAGCTCGGTGGCGTCGGACCCGTCGTCGACCTCGTCCAGCCCGTCCACCACCAGCACGATCGGCTCACCCGGTGTCTGCTGGTCCCGTTCGCGCGCCGCGGCATGGACGAGGCGGCCGAACCAGTCCGGTCGACCGGACGCGAGGGGCAGGACGCCACCCGGTGCCCACTCCTCGGCCAGTTTCCATCGGGTGATCAGCTGCGCGGCCAGGCTCCTGCGTGCCGCCGGGGCGGAACGGCCGCCCGGCAGGCGGGTGAAATGGTGCAGCCAGGGGCGGGTCCGGACCAGGTGTGCGGCGAGGGTCGACTTCCCGACACCGGCCTCACCCTGAATGAGCACGTAGCCACGGGCGTTGGCCGAGAGGAAGCTGTCGATCTGCGCGATGAGCCAGTCCCGCCCGGTGAAGCGGGCCAGGCCCAGATCGCGCTCCAGCGGGACCGGATCGAAGCAGACGTCCTGCATCCGTTCGACGGGCCCGTGGAGAGTCGTACGGACCACCGGCCCGGAACAGTTGTACTGGATGTTGTGGTCGCCGAACTGGACGCCCTGGTAGTGAGACTCAGTCATCAGGCGACACCTCCATCCCGGTCGCACGCGTTGTGCCGATCACTGTGGTCGCCAACCTGCACATCCTCGTCACGCGGGTCCACCACGTACTGCCAGCTTGGACCCCGGACGGAGCACGCACCTCGCGCCGCGCCCGCCGGCCGTGCCGATCCCTCGGCCGGCTCGTGGCGCTGCCGCCGGCCGCCGGGAGCGCCTGCTGGAGGTCGGCCCGGGTCGCCGATAGCCTCAGGACACTCGGCGCGAGGAGGAACCCATGGCCGCCACGCCACCGGCACCCCGGCTCACCGACCGCGACACCTGGCAGAAGCAGCTCGACGAGCTGCGGATCCGCGAGAAGGCGCACACCCGTGAGGGTGACGCCATCGCCGCGGCGCGTCGGCGGCTGCCGATGGTCGAGGTCGACGCCACCGCCCGCCTGGTCGGTGTCGACGGCCCGACGCCCCTGCTCGACGTCTTCGAGGGCCGCAGCCAGCTGATCGCGTCGTACCACATGTGGCACGCGGGCCGGTCGGCCGCCGACCAGTGCGAGGGCTGCACGTTCTTCAACGGGCAGGTGCTGGAGCTGTCCTACCTGCACTCGCGGGACGTCACCTTCGCGGTCTTCTGCCAGGGGCCGTTCGAGGAGACGCTGCGTTACCGGGACTTCATGGGCTGGCAGCTGCCGTGGTACTCCGTACCCCCGGAGTCGCTCGACGCGCTCGTCGCCGGCCGCGCCTTCGGCATGAAGGCGTGTTACCTGCGCCAGGGCGACCGGGTGTTCGAGACCTACTGGACCACCGGCCGGGGTGCCGAGGCGATGGCACCGTCGTACGGGCTGCTCGACATGACCGTCCACGGTCGGCAGGAGGGCTGGGAGGACTCGCCGGAAGGATGGCCGAAGCGCTTCCGCACCGACGGCGACCAGTTCCGGCTCGACGGTCGGCCCACGGCGCAGTGGTCACGCCTCGCCGCCGGCCGCGACGACGACCTGGGCCGCGGGGCCTCCACCGGTGGCGGGCACCAGGGCACCTGCCACTGAGGTACGCCGACCGCCGTACCGCCTGCACACCGGCCGGTGGCGTACCCGTCCGGCCGTCAGCGTCCGTCGTGCGGGCCGGCGGGGGCCGAACGGCTCCTCGATCATCTGCGCGTACTGGGCGTCGGTGGCGCCGCGCCACTCGCCGGTCGTCGGGGTCCTGGACCAGCCTCGGCTGGCACAGCGTGCCCTCGACCCAGGCGGAGCGGGCCGGAGCGGCGGCAGTCGGGCGGCCGGCACCTCGTCGATGTACCGGCCGGCGGCGATCCGTCGGACCACCGCCTCGAACACCCGGTCCTCTCGCGTCGACACGGGGCAGCAGCGTAGCCGTACTCCGGGCGGTCAGGCAGCCGGCCGCCACCCGGGGTCCTTCGCGGACAGTGACGAGTGCGTCGGGCCGGGACGCCCGGGCCTTTCCCTGCCACCGGCTCCCGAACTGTCGTGTGGTCCACGTCACCATGTGACGGTTCCGCTCATCGCCAGGGTCGCGTCACGGTTCGCGCGAAACCGGCCTCACCTGCGACGACGGCGGGTGGGAACGCGCTCGCCGACGGCGTCGAGCCCGATGGCCTGTCCGACCGTGCACTGTCGTGTCGGTCACTGCTGTTAGCGTGCCCCCGTTGTTGATCGAGGCCGATTCCTGGCGAGGTCCGGCTGATCCCGTTGCGGAGGGTGTTCCTGGTGGGCTGGCTACCGGTGGGGGACTCGTACGAGATCAGTCTCGTGGACGGCAAGGTGGCGGCCCGCTCCACCGGCCCGCGAGCCACCAGGCGTCCGCTGAGAACCCTGCCGAAGGCGTTGCGCGACGACCCCGAGGTGGACCGGTTGCGGCAGTTCGCCCAGTGGCTGGACCGGCACGCCGAGGAGTGCCTGACCCGGGTCAACGCCTGGATGGTGTCCTCGCTGCCGGTCCCGACCGGACTGCTGGCCCGGGTGTGGCCGGACCCGGCCTGGCGGGACGCGCTGCGCGACCTCGTGGTGCTCGGGGACGACCCGGCCGAGCCGGGCTTCCTGCGGGACGTCACCGACAGCGGTGACCTGCGCGTGGTCACCCTCGACGGCGAGACCGTCCGACTCTCCCCGGCCAGCGCCACCCTGCCCCACCCGGTACGCCTGACCGACCTGGCCGACCTGCGCGGGTTCGCCGACGAGCTGGACATCACCCAGCGGGTCGACCAGCTGCACCGGGGCACCTGGGACAAGCCCGCCGACCTCAAGGACCGGGAGACCACGATCACCGACTTCCGCGGCACGAAGGTCCCCAACCGGCTCGCCGTCCGGGCCGCCACGCGCGGCTTCCGGGTCTCCGGCTCGCGGATCACCTGCCGCGCCTGGGAGGACGGCCGCACGGTCGAGGCCGCCCTCTGGTTCGACGAGGACTACTGGGACTCCGAGGCGACCCTCGGCACCCTGTCCTGGTCCGTGGTGGACGGACCGACGCTGCGGATGACCGAGGTCGGGCCGGTGGCCTGGTCGGAAGGAATGCGGATGGCGACGGTCCTCTCCGGCGCCCTGACCGGAACGGGGACGAAGGCGTGACCGGGACGACGAGCATGCCGGCCGTCGAGGCGACCGAGGGCCTGCTGACCGCCGGCGCGGTGCTGCCCGCCGACACCGCCGGGACCGGCGACCGGGCGGTGCCCGTCACCGCCCGCACCTACCGGCACCCGGTCCTCGACGACCGGCCGGTGGTCCGCCTGGTCGACGCCGCCCTGGGGGAGGGCGAGGACATCGCCGTCGGGTTCCTCGGCCTGGTGCCGGTCGCCGAGCCGGCGGTCGTCGGGCTGGGCCTGCGCCGGCCACTGGCCTTCCCCGAGTGGGTGCTGGTGCACCACCCGGCCGACGGCGGGCACGCGCTGGCGGTCGTGCCGGAGCTGCAGAAGCTGGCGAAGCAGGTGCGGTCGCGGCCGAAGGCCGCCCTCGACGGGCACCAGGGCATCGCCGACCGGTTCGCCCGTACGCTGCCGCACGTCCTGCCGACCTTCTTCGAGCAGGCGGCGCGGGTGTTCCTCGCCGCCGGGCAGGACACCTACGCCACGCAGCTGTTCAACAAGGCGCGCAAGGCGGAGGCGCAGCACGGCCTCCCCGTCGACCTCGACCGCCTGGACGAGGTCTACGTGGAGTTCGCGTCGGCCAAGGTGGTCTCCGCGACCGCGTTGGCCGGCTACGCGAAGGAGTTGTCCGCCCAGTTGCCGGCCGACGAGGCGCTGACCCGGTTCTGCCGGTTGGCGCTGCGGGCCGCCGCCGCGGGCGTGGTGCCGTCCACCCAGTCGGCCACCGCGGTGAACCGGCTGGCCCGCGCCGCCGGCAAGGCCGGGGGGTCCAGGGGTACGGACGCCGCCGACGCCTGCCTGACCGAGCTGCTCCGGCTGCCGGTGGCCGCCGAGGCCCCCGCCGGCTGGTGGAAGGCGCACCTGCCGGCGGTGACGGCGCTGGCCGGCCGCGACCCGGCGGTGCGCGGCAGCCTGCTCGACCTGATGCCCACCGACCGGGACGACCTGGTCACCTGGCTGGCCCTGCTGACCGGGACCGGCGCGCTCGCCGGGCTGACCGACCCCGACGTGCCGGAGACGGCTCGCCCGCAGGACGGCTCCGTCGGCTGGCTGCGCCGCTTCCTCAGCCGCGTCAACTCCGGCCACCGTCCCGCCCGCGTCGCACAGCTCTATCCGCTCGTCGACCGGATGGCCGACCGGCTGCGCGTCGAACTCGCCGCCAGCCGCGAGACCCTCGCCCACGACGGCGACCTCGACCTGCTGGACCAACTGCTCGCCCTCGACCTGCCGGTGACCCCGCCGACCGAGCGCGACACCCTGGACCTGGCGCGCTGGGTCCAGGTCGAGGGAGACCGGGAGCTGCGGGCGGTGGCCGGCGACGACCGGTTCGCCGCGGCCCTGCGCCGGGGCCTCGACCAGCTCGACGGCCAGCAGCACGCCCTGCGCCGGATGGTCGGCGCGCCCGGCGTCCGACCGGTGCTGACCGACTGGCTGCGAGCCCGGATCCGCCACCGCTTCGCCGCCGGACTGCCGTACCTGGCGGAGTCGGTGGACTGGCTGGGCAACCTCCCGGTCGAGGCGCTGCACCTGGTCGCCGACGACCTCGGCGGGCCCGGGGGCCCGGTCCGGGGTGGCGACCTCGGGCAGGCCCTCGACGTCGACCTGGCCGAGCGCGTGGCCCGCAGCCTGCGCGGTGGGCTCATCGAGGAGCTGGGCTGGCCGGAGTGGGAGCTGGCCTGGCGGGAGGTGACCGGCGGCGACCGCCGGGTCGAGGTGACCGCCCAGGAAGCCTGGCCGTACGTGATCCTGGGTGGCCCCACCACCGTGCGGGTGCTCGGCACCGAGGGCATCGTGCTCCGCCACGACCTGCGCATCCCGGCCGGCGACATGTGGGGTCAGCCCGGCTACCACTACGTCGACGGGCAACTGCTGGTCTGCTGGCACTCCAAGGCGCGCGGCTACGACCTGTGCGGCTACTGGCACTCGTCGCCGGGCGACCTGCAGCCCGTACAGGGCCGGCAGCACGGGCCCCGGCCGCGGACGAACGAGATCACCCTGCCGCTGCCCGGCGGCGGACGGACCAGCGGCGGCGGCGTGCTGCACGTCGGCGACACCGTCCTCCCGCCCGAGCTGCCCGTCATCACCGACGGCATCTCCCACTGGGTGCACCGGCACAGCGACGTCGACGGCGAGCGGGGCTGGCGCGAGTACGACCCGGTCCACAACACCCACGGCCGGCGCAGCCTGCCCCGGTTCCTGGCCGACCTCCCGGTCCCCGGCAGCCAGCTGCGGGAGTCCGCGAGCTGGCTGCGACCGGCCCTGTCCGACCGGGCCACCCCGGCCGCCGTACCGGTGGACGGCCTGCTCGGCTGGCGGGTCTTCACCCTGCCCGACGGTTCGGTACGCGGTCAGGACCTGGCCGGTCGTACCGTGACCGTGGCGTCGGGACAGGAGCCGATCGCGGCGCTGGTGCTGCCCGGCGACGACCGGCCCCGGGCCGTCCTGCCGGGACCCGTCCTGCTCGACCCGGACGGGGTGGCGTCGGCCGCCGCCGGACCGCCGTCCAGCCGCACCTACACCCCCGACGCGATTCCGCTGCCCGGAGCGAGGTTCCTCGGCCACCTGCTGCCCCGGGACCCGGCCGGTTCCGCCGCCCTGCGCCGGATCGACCGGGACACCGCGGCCGTGCTGCTCAAGGTCGCCGTCGACGAACGCCGCGCCGCCCTCGCCGAGGAAGCGGCGCGGGCGGCCACCCGGGCGGCGGTCCGCTTCCGGCTGGCCACCACCCCGCCGGCCGCCGCCGCGACCGGTGCGCCGGGCGCCACGGGCACCGGAGCGTCGACCGCCGGCGACGACGGTACGGACCCGCTGGTCGAGCTGGTGCGCTCGATGCTGCCGACGGTCAGCCACGAGGCGGTGCTGGCCGGGGTGGTCGGGGCGCTGCGGCTCGCCGCCCGGGTGCGTACCGACCTGGACGCGGTGACCGAGAAGGTCACCAGGTCGTTGTCCGCCCCGGCCCCGGCGACGCCGACGGCCATTGTGGCCGGGCCCACCGACGAGCAGCTCCACCGGGCGCTGGACGGCCTGCGCGGCTCCGCGTACTGCGCCACCGACGCCCCGGCCCGTGCCTTCGCCCAGTTCCACGCGTTCGCCACCCAGCGGGCCGCCACCGCCGGGACCGGAACCGGGATACGGCTGCACCTCGACGGGCCGGCGCTGCCGCACGCGGTCCAGTGGTGGACCCTGCTCGGCACCGTCCCGGCGGTCGCCTACCGGGCCGCCGCCGCGGTCACCCCGGACGACCAGCGGGAGACCCTGCGCGCCCTGCTGGCCGAGCTGGACCGGCTGGACCTGACCGGGCCGACCGGATCGGCCCGGTGGCGCCGCTGCACCCTGCACCTGCTCGACGACGACCTGCGCAACCCCGACGGCACCCGCCGGCACCCCGGCCCCGGCATCCTGCCCCTGCCCGACGGGGCGTTCATCGCCGTGCTGGGCTGCAACGGCACCAGCACCGGCTACCTCCTCGACGCGCTGCACCACGACCCGACCGGCGGGTTCACCGTGCCCGCGCCGTACGCGGTGCGGTCCTCGGAGCCGGCCGGCGACGACCGGCCGGACGGCTGGCTGGCGGGATTCCGCGCCGAGTGGGCCGCCCGCGGCCCGCTGCCCTGGCGACCGGAGGCGGCCGAGCAGTTCGCCGCGCTGACCGGCGTCACCGCCACCGCCGCCAAGCTGCTGCTGGCCGGCCTGCCGTACGCGGACACCGCGAGGACCGTGCCCGTCGAGCTGCGCAAGGCGCTCGGGATCCAGCAGGTCGGCGAGGTCAAGCTGGCCTTCGGGGTGCTCAACGAGGCCGGTCCGAAGCTCCGGCGGGCCGTGCTGGCGGCGCTGCTGCCGGACGACCCGGCCCGGCTGTGGACCGACGGCCCGGACGTGCCCGCCGCCGCGGCGGTCTGGACGGCCGCCCTGGGGCGCCGGGTGGCGGTGCCCGAACAGCTGCTCGCCGAGGCGGTGCGGGCGGTCCGTACCGGCTGGGGACCGGCGAAGGCGCTGCCGGCGCTGCTCGACCCGGCCCGCTCCGTCGAGTTGAGCACCGACCTGGCGTTCCGGATCAGCGGCGACCGGGCCCGGCAGGTCGACGGCCGCGCCCGCGGCTTCACCGGTGAGGTGCTGCGCTCCACGGTCGCCCTGGCGGCCTGGGTCGCCCACCACACGCCCGCCGGTGACCCGTGCCGGGCCGCGCTGCCGACCGCGCTGGCCGCGCTCCGGGACCGGCTGACCAACTCCGACCTGCTGCTCGACCTCGACCGGTACGTCTCGCTGCCCGAGTTCCGGCAGGTGGCGGGCAGCCCGTCGGAGACCGGCCCCGGCTGGGAGCGGTACGGGGCGATCGTGCTCGGCACGTACGACAGCCAGCCGTCACCGGCGCTGCGACCGGACCTGCTCGACGCCGACGCGACCGATCCGTACCTTCCCGCGCTGCGCGCCGACGCGGCCAAGCCGTACCCGATGGAGGTGGCGTTGCGGCTGGTCCGCGACCCACGGTTCGCGGCGCTGCTCGGCGACCCGGGGGAGCCGGCCGGCGGCCCGCGGGCGGCCGACGGCACCTGGTGGCCGCAGGACCCGACCCGGTCGGTGCCGGACCTCGTCGCCGAGGTGGCCGGCGAACACGGCCTGGGCGTCGACGCGGCGGCGGTGTACCTGATGCTGCTGGCCATGCCGGACCCGACCGACCGCACCACGGCCCGGTGGACCGGGTGGAAGCCGACCCGGCTGAAGGCGGCCCGCGCCCAACTGGCCGGCACCGACCTGGTCGTCGAGGCCAGCCGGTCCCGGGCCGGCCGGTCGCTGTTCCTGCCCGGCCCGTGGCTGGAGCGCGGCAGCGGGCAGGCACCGATCGAGGGCTGGAAGGTCGCCCTGTTCGACCTCGCACCCGACGGTACGGCCGGTCTCGGCGTGACCGTGCCCTTCGAGCCGGCCGCCGACCTGTACCGCCGGGCCTGGCGCCGTCTCCGGGACGGCGACCGGCCCCGACTCGACCACCTGTCCCGCCGCCGCTGACCCCGCCTGCCCCGTCCGGAACACCCCCATCCGCACCAGAGAGATCGAGGAACCTCCCCGTGATCGTGACGGAAGACGTCCGCTCCACCCCGGCGTCGGAGACCGCCGCCCAGGTCCTCTCCGCCGAGCAGCGTTACGCCGACGAACTGGCCTTCCTGGCCGCGTACGACGACGGGGCCCGGCCACCGGGCTGGGCGCTGACCCCACGCGCCGTGGTCACCTTCATCCGGGGCAGCGACGGCGAGGCGTTGACCCTGCCCGCCGACCGGCGTACCGGCACCGGACTGCCGGCGAGCATGACCATCCCGGCGAAGTTCATCGGCGAGCGGAGCCTGGTCGAGCGGTGTGTGGTCACCCTGGCCGGTGAGCGGGGCCTGCTGCTGGTCGGCGAGCCCGGCACGGCCAAGTCCATGCTCTCCGAACTGCTGGCCGCCGCCGTCTGCGGCACCAGCGCGCTGACCGTGCAGGGCACCGCCGGCACCACCGAGGACGCCTTCCGGTACGGCTGGAACTACGCCCTGCTGCTCGCCCAGGGCCCGACCCCGCAGGCGCTGGTCGACTCGCCGGTGCTCAGCGCGATGCGCACCGGCCGGGTGGTCCGGATCGAGGAGGTCACTCGCTGCCTCCCCGAGGTGCAGGACGCGCTGGTGTCCATCCTGTCCGACCGGCGGATGAACGTCCCGGAGCTGGCCGGCACCGAGGACGGCCTGATCCGGGCGAGGCCCGGCTTCACCGTGATCGCCACCGCCAACCTCCGGGACCGGGGCGTGTCGGAGATGTCCGCGGCCCTCAAGCGTCGCTTCAACTTCGAGACCGTGCACCCCATCTCGGACGCGGACACCGAGACCGACCTGGTCCGCCGGCAGGCCACCGCCGCCGTGCAGCGCGCCGGCGCGGCGTACACGGTGGACGACGCGGTGCTGGACGCCCTGGTCACCGTCTTCCGTGACCTGCGGTCGGGCCGGTCCGGGGAGGGCTGGGACGTGGAACGGCCCGGCACCGTGATGTCCACGGCGGAGGCGGTGCAGGTGGCGGTGTCGCTCGGCCTGGCCGCCGCGTACCTGCCCGACGGGGACACGCTCGACCTGGTGCCCGGTCACCTGCTCGGGGTGGTCCGCAAGGACGACCAGAACGACCACGCCCGGCTGCTCGGCTACTGGGACGGCCCGGTGCGCCGCCGCGCCGAGGACGGCTCGGCGATGTGGCGGCGGCTCTGGGACCTGCGGGAGAGCCTCCGGTGACGACTCTCGCCAGCCCGTCGACGGGTGCCGTCCCGCCGACCGGTGCCGTGCCGCCGACCGGCGACACGGTGGCGGCCGGGCCGTCGGGCGATCCGCGGGCCGTGGTCGACGCGCTCGCCGGATCGGTCCGGCCGTACCTGATCGGGGTGCGGCACCACAGCCCGGCGCTCGCCGCGGTGGTGCCGGCGCTGCTGGACGCCGCCGGGGCCGAGGTGGTCTGCATCGAGCTGCCGGCGGACTTCCAGCGCTGGCTGCCGTACCTGTCCGACCCGGCCGCCCGCGCCCCGTTGGCGCTGGTCGGCAGTCACGGCGCGGACGGGCCGATGGGCTTCTACCCGTTCGCCGACTTCTCGCCCGAGCTGGCCGCGATCCGCTGGGCCCGGCAGCGGGGCGTGGAGGTCCGCTGCTGCGACCTGCCGCTGGCCGACCCCGGCTGGACCGCCGATCCCACCGATCCCGCCGACGCCGACCCGGCCGCCGACGCCGACCCGGCCGCCGACGCCGACCCGGCCGCCGACGCCGACCCGGCCGCCGACGCCGACCGGGCGGTCGGCTCCGACCCCGGGGGAGCGGTGCCCGACGTGCGAAGGTCCTACGCCGACGCGCTCAGCGCCAGCGGCACCGGCCGGGACGGCGACGACCTGTGGGACCGGGTGGTCGAGGTGCGGGCCCCCGGTTGCCCGCCCGAGGCGGTCCGCCGGGCCGCCCTCGGCGTCGGCTGGGCGATGCGTACCGACAGCGCCGGCCGTGACGGGGTGCCGGCCCGGGACCTGGCCCGTGAGCGGCACATGCGGCGGGTGCTGGCCGAGGCGGGCGCCGACGGCCGTCGGGTCGCCGCGGTCATCGGTGCCTTCCACGCCCCGGCCCTGCTCCCCGCCCGGTCTGTGGACACCGGCCCGACCCCGCTCGCCGCGTCAGCCGACACCGATCGGGCGCTGCCGGCTGCCGGGTCGACCGACACCGATCCGGCCCTGACCACCGCTGTGGCGGCCGACGCCGCTCCGGCGGGGACGGCTGGCGTCGCCGTGCCCACCGGTGCGGCCCGGCCCGCCACCACCGGTGGTGGCACGGCGGTCACCTCGCTGGTGCCGTACGCGTTCGACCTGCTCGACTCCCGGTCCGGCTATCCGGCCGGGATCCGTGACCCGCGCTGGCAGCAGTCCGTCTTCACCGCCGCCGGCGACCCGGAACGGATCCGCGCCGCCGCCGCCCGGGTGGTCACCGACCTGTGCCGGGCGCTCCGGTCGGCCGGCCACACCGCCGGCACCGGCGAGGCCGCCGAGACGGTGCGGCTGGCCGACGACCTGGCCCGGCTGCGGAACCTCCCCGCCCCCGGCCGGGGCGAGGTGCTGGAAGCGGTGACCACCGTGCTCGGCCAGGGTGAGCTGTTCGGTCGCGGCCGGGCGCTCGCCACCGCGTTGGAAGCGGTGCTGGTCGGTGCCGACCGTGGTCGCGTCGCCCCCGGCACGCCCCGGTCCGGGCTCGGCCCCGCGGTCGAGGCGGACCTCACCGCGCTGCGGCTGCCCAACCCGGCCAGCCCGAAGGCGCGCGAGGTCCGGCTGGACCCGCTGCGCACCGAGCTGGACGGGCGGCGGGAGGTCCTGCTGCACCGCCTCCAGGTCTGCGGCGTCGGCTACGGGGAGTCGATCGCGGTCTCCGGCACCGGTGACGGCGCGGCCCTGACCACCCGCTGGCAGTTGGCCTGGACACCGTCCGTGGCGGCCCGGCTCGACCTGGTCGGCGTACGCGGGGTGACCGCCGCGCTGGCCGCGACCGGCACCCTGCGGGAGCGGTTCCGCCGGGAGGCCGCCGACGGGGGCCCCACCGCCGCGCAGCTGCTCACCGCGCTCCGCGACGCCGCCCGGTGCGACCTGCCCGAGCTGGTCGGCGACCGGCTCGACCTGGCCGCCACCGTGCTGCCCGGCACCGGCACGCTGCCCGAACTGCTCTCCGCACTGGACCTGCTGGACGCGCTGCGCCGGGAACACCTGCCCGGCACCACCGTCGACACCCGGGCCCGCGCGGCCGACCTGGCCGTCGTGCTGCTGGACGCGGCGGTCCGCGGACTGCCCGGCCTGGCCGGCAGCGACGACCCGACCGACGCCGCCGCGCTGGTCGACCTCGCGGTCCGGGCCGGCGAGGAGCGGATCGGCCTGCGCCTCGACGAGGCTCTCGACCACCTCACCCGGGCCGGCTCGCCGCTGCTGCAGGGCGCCGCCCTGGCCGCCCGGGTGCTGCTCGACCTGACCGGTCCGGCGACCCTCGGCACCCGGGTGGCGGGCTGGATCGACGCGGCGACCGGACCGGACACCCGACGGCACCTGCACCGGCTGCTCGGCGGCCTGCTCACCGCGGCGCACCCGCTGCTGCAGTCCGCGCCGGCCGCGCTGGACCCGCTGCTGGAGCGGATCGAACGGCTCACCGACGCGGACTTCCTCGACCGGCTGCCGGCGCTGCGCGGCGGGTTCGACGCGCTCACCCCGGCGGCCCGGGACCGGATGCTGCACACCGTCACCGACCGGCTGGGCGACCGGCTCGACCTGACCCTGTCCGCCCCGGCCGACCTGCTGGCCCGCTGGGCCGCCGCCGACGCGGCCGGGCACTCCGCCCTGATCACCCGACGGATCCCCGTCCCGACCCCGCCGGACGGCCCCGCGGACCCGCCGGCCGACGCTTCCCCCGAAGCGGACGCCGCCACCGGGCGGCTCACCCCCACCGACCGGTGGCGGCTGCTGCTCGGCCGGCAACCGGAGCGACTGCCCGCCGACGCCCGCCGCTACGCCCGCGCCCTGGACGAGCTGTACGGGGCGGGTCGGGGCGAGGGCGCCACCGACTTCGGCCCCGGAGCCGGCGGTGGCCAGGAGGCCTCCTTCCCGACCGCCCGCGAATGGGCCGACGAACTCGAGGCGCTCTTCGGCGCCGCCGTCCGCGAGGAGGTCATCGCGCGGGCGGCCGAGAGCGGTCGCAGCGACGTGCTGACCGAACTCGACCCGGCCGCGGTACGCCCCTCGATGGAGCTGCTGACCTCGGTCCTCTCGCTCGCCGGTGGCCTGCCCGAGGCGCAGCTGGCGAAGCTGCGGCCCCTGGTCCGGCGGCTGGTCGAGGAGCTGACCAGGCAGCTGGCCACCCAGCTGCGCCCGGCGCTGACCGGGCTTTCCCATCCGCGTCCGTCCCGCCGCCCCGGCGGCCGGCTCAACCTCGCCCGTACGTTGCGGGCGAACCTGGCGCACACCCGGCGCCTCGACGACGGCCGGACGGTGGTGGTGCCGGAACGCCCGGTCTTCCACACCCGCACCCGCACCGAGGCCGACTGGCGGCTGGTGCTCGTGGTCGACGTGTCCGGCTCGATGGAGGCGTCGGTGGTGTGGTCGGCGTTGACCGCCGCCGTCCTCGCCGGGGTGCCGACCCTGTCCACCCACTTCCTCGCCTTCTCCACCGCGGTGGTCGACCTGACCGACCGGGTCGACGACCCGCTGTCGCTGCTGCTGGAGGTGCGGGTCGGCGGCGGTACGCACATCGCCGCCGGACTGGCCCACGCCCGTTCGCTGGTGGCCGTGCCGAGCCGGACCATCGTCGCGGTGGTCAGCGACTTCGAGGAGGGCTACCCGCTGGCCGGCCTGCTCGCCGAGGTGCGCGCGCTGGCCGGTTCCGGGGTGCACCTGCTCGGCTGCGCCGCGTTGAACGACAGGGGAGTGCCCTGCTACTCGGTGCCGGTCGCCGAGCAGCTCGTCGCGGCCGGCATGCCCGTCGCCGCGCTCAGTCCGCTCGAACTCGCCCGCTGGGTGGGCGACCGTGTCCGCGGAGGATCACGTTGACGAACACCATCGCGGTGGCCACCGACCGGTTGCCGCCGGTGCTGCCGGAGGTCGTCGCCGCTGCCGTGGCGGCCCTCCCACCACGGCTGCACCGGCGGCTGGACGACACCGTCGCCCGGCTCGCCGGCGTACCGGTCGGTGCGGTCGAGGGCGGCGTCTGCGTCGACTGCGGACCGGAGGCCCGGGTCACCCTGACTCCCGGGGCGGCCGGTGCCGTGACCGATCCGGACCAGGCGCGGTGCAGCTGCCTGCTCGCGCCCCGCTGCCTGCACCGTACCGCCGTGCTGGTCGCCTGCCCGGTCGCCGATCCGGCCACCCGACCCGTCCGGGCGTCCACCGCCGCCCCGGCGCCGACCGGGGACGGCTCGGGGCGTAGCGGAAAGGCGGCCGCCGGTCGCGGCGCGGCGCCGACGAAGGCGCAGCGGGCCGCCGCCCAGGTGGTGTGGCGGGCCGCCGCCGCGGTGCTCGCCGCCGGCGTGCCGGCGGCCGGCGCCGTCCCGCAGGCCGAGCTGCTGCGCGCCGCCCACCACGCCCGGCTGGCCGGCCTGCCGCGGGCCGAGAGCGCCGCGCTGCGCACGGTACGCGGCCTGCGCGCCCATCGGGGTCGGCAGGCCGGCCACCGACTGGCGGAGCTGGTCGACGTGCTGCACGACCTGCTGTACGTCGCCGGTCGGCTGGCCGCCGGCGATCCCGACCCGGCGCTGGTCGGCGTCCTGCGCCGGCCCTACCAGCCGGACGGCACCCTGGAGGTGTACGGCATCTGCCGGGAACCGGTGATCAGCGCGACCGGTTACGCCGGGGTGGTCACCCACCTGATCGCCGCCGACGGACGCCGGCTCTCCTTCGGCGACGTGAAACCGGGCGGCCCGGAGCGGGCCCGGGACTGCGTCCGGGCGGTCACCGAGCTGGGCACGGTCGCCGTCAACCACGCCGCGCTGGCGCGGGGTGGCCTGCGGATCACCGGTGCCACCGTCTCCCCGGAGGGCCGGCTCGGCGCCGGCAGGGGCGTGCGCGCCACGCCGCTCACCGGGTCCGACTGGTCCACCGGGGCGCTGGCCGAGCTGTTCACCCGCCCCCTCGCCGAGGCCGTCACCGCCCAGCTCGCCCTCGATCCGGAGGATCCGGACCGCGCCGCGCCCGCGCTGGTCGGCGCTGACCTGATGGTGGTCGGCGCCGCCGGCGACCAGGTGCTGACCCGGGAGCTGGCGCCCGGCGTCGGTCCGGAGCGGGCGCCGCTGCCGGACGGGCCGGTGATCCGGCTGGTGCCGGCCGACCCGCATCCGATGCTCGCCCACGTGGCCAACCTGAGGCGGCTGGCGTCCCGCCCGGGCCTGCGGATCCGGGTGGTCGGCCGGCTGGACGCGGACCGGGCCGCCACGCTGCACCCGCTCGCGGTCGGCCCGGTGCCCGACGCCACCCCGACGCTCCTGCTGCCCGAGTCGTGGCACGGCCGCGCCGACCTCGGCTACGACGAGATCCAGGGGGGTCACCTGCCGCCGGCCGCCGGCGGCGCACCGGTGCTCGCCGTCGGCGCCGACGCGGTGGCGGAGTCTCCGTTGTGGCGGGTCCGTCGACTGGTCGAGCTGGCCGTCGCCGGTGGTCGCCGGGCCGTCGCGGAGGTGGCCCGCAGCGAGGGCGCCGGACTGGCCGGTCCGCTGCGCCGCGCCGGCTTCACCACCGCCGCCGTGGTGGCCGCCGGGCTCGTGGACGAGGCGGACCGGCGCGGCCGGGACGTGTTCGGCCGGCGCACCGATCCCGACTCGGACCGGTACGCCTGGGCGTGGCTGGCGGCGGTCGCCCACCTCGCCGCCGCCGAACGGGAGCTGATCCGGTCCTCCTGGACCGCCCCGCCGGTCGGCTGACGCCGTGGTCGGGGCAGGCAGCCGAGTTAACCGATTCAGGTGTCTCGCCCCGGCCGCCGGAGCGGCCTGCGCTGACGACAGCAGCCCACACATCGATCGGTAACATTCGCGTAACGCGAGGCCGCCGGTCTATTGACGCCTCTCACCTTAACCGGTTCAGTGAGCCGTGGTGACGGCTGACCGTCGCCGCCCGGTCGCCGCCGGCCTCGGCGGCACAGCTGCGGAGGTTGACTGACAATGAGACTGCGCATCCGCCGGACCGCCGCCGTCGCGGTCGTCGCGGTGCTGGCGACAACCGCCCTGTCCGCCGTACCGGCAGCCGCCGCCGGGCCGCAGGCGGACGACTCCTCGTCGCGCGCGGCGGCGTTCGTGGTCCGGGACGGCAGCCGGCTGACCCTCGCCGGGCGACCCTTCCGCTTCGCCGGGCCCAACGCGTACTGGCTGGGTCTGGACGAGAACGTCGGCGGCACCGACCCGACCGACCCGCCGACCGTCGACTATCCCAGCTACTTCCGGATCCGGGACGGGCTGACCACCGCGCGGCGGATGGGCGCCACGGTGGTCCGCGCGCACACCCTCGGCGTCTCCACCGGCAACCCCCGGTCGCTCGAACCCGCGCTCGGCGAGTTCAACCCGGAAGCCTTCGACCGCATCGACTACGCGATCGCCGAGGCCCACCGGCAGGGCCTGCGGCTGATCATCCCGCTCACCGACAACTGGCAGTACTACCACGGCGGCCGGTACGACTTCCTGCGCTGGCTCGGCCTCAGCACCGACAACGACGGCGCCCTCTTCTACACCGACCCCCGGGCCCGCGCCGCGTTCAAGCAGTACCTCCGGACGCTGCTCACCCACGTCAACCGCTACACCGGGACGGCGTACACCGACGATCCGACGGTCCTGGCGTGGGAGCTGGGCAACGAACTCAACGGGATGACCGGCGACTGGGTCGACGACACCGCCGGCTATGTCAAGACCCTCGCCCCACGGCAGCTCGTCGCGGCCGGCAACCAGCACGGCGTCGACCCCGCCGTCCTGGCCTCCCCGCACGTCGACATCAGCGACTCGCACTACTACCCGCCCACCGCGGCGGGCATCGCCGCGGACGCGGCGGCGGCCACCGCCGCCGGCAAGGTCTACGTCGCCGGTGAGTACGGCTCCGGCCAGGCCACCGACGAACTGCTCGACCAGGTGGCCGCCAACCCGGACGTCACGGGGGCGCTCTTCTGGTCGCTCTTCCCGCACCACGACCACCATGGCTTCGTGCCGCACGGCGACGGCTTCACCGTGCACTACCCGGGGGACACCCCGGCGATGCGGACGGCCGTGACCGCGCTGACCCGCTTCGCGGGCCGGATGTCCGGCCGGCCGGCCCCCGCCGTCACCGGTGACCGGCCGCTGCTGACCGCGATCGACGCCGACTACGGCATCAACACCCTGCGTTGGCGGGGGACCGCGGGCGCCGCCGGCTACCTCGTGCAGCGGCGCGGCCCGGGCGCCACCTGGGCCACCGTCAGCGGCCCCCAGCCGTTGACCGCCGACGACGCGCCGTGGTTCGACCTGACCACCCCGGCCGGCCGGGTCTCCTACCGGGTGGTGGCGGTCGACGCCACCGACGCCGCCGTGGCCGTCTCCCTGCCGGTGAGCACCGACCCGACCGGTGACAAGGTGACCGATCCGCTGGAGGACTGGTACGTCAGCGCCGGCCACAGCGACTCGCTGCGCCGCACGCCGACCCGCGACGGCGTCCTGGTCGCGCCGGGGAAGGGTCAGCCGGGCGAGCTGCGCTATCGGCGCGACGACCTGACCGCCGCCACGGTCATGGTCGCCTCCGCCGGACGTCCCGCCGCCGTGGTCGAGGTCTCCGCCGACGGCACGACCGGGTGGCGGGCCGTGCGGCCGCGCATCGACCGGGTCGGGCCCGGCCGGTACGCCCTCTCCGTCGCCGGCCTGTCCCACGTGGACGGACTGCGGGTGGTGTGGCGGCGCAACGCCCGGTTCGCCGTCACCTCGGTGGCCCTGTCCGGCCGCTCGGACTCGGTGACCGACACCGTGCCGCAGGCGTTCGGGCTGACCGCGCCGACGCCCGACTCCACGGGCGTGAGCCGGCTGGCCGCGCTCGACTGGTCCGCCGCGCCGGGTGCCGCGTACTACTCGCTGACCGTCTCCGCGCACGCCGACCTCAGCGCGCCGCTGGTGGCGGTCTCCGGCCTGCGTACCCCCGGTTTCACCCCGACCACGGCCTGGCCCGCCGGGACCACCCTGCACGTGCGGATCACCGCCACCAACGGGTACGGCTCCACCACGGCGGACGCCGCCTTCACCACCCGCGCCGACCTGCCGGGGGTGGTCGTGGACGACTTCGACACCTACCCGTCGGACGCGGCGCTGGCCGCCGCCTACCCCCGCAACTCCGGCGGCGACCCGATCACCGCGACGCTCGCCCCGGCCGGTGAGGGCAGCGGGCACAGCATGCTGCTGGGCTGGACCCCCGGCGCCAGCGGGTACGCGGGCGTCATCCACACCATGCCCGCCCCGCAGGACTGGCGCGGCACCAGCGGGCTGCGGATGTGGGTCCAGCCGGGCAGCGACGGCCAGCAGCTGACCGTCCAGTTCGTCGCCGGCGGCTTCTACTGGGAGAAGACCCTCACCTTCACCGGCACCCAGGCGCGGGTGGTCCAGGTGCCCTTCGGTGACTTCGCCCCGCCGCCGTGGGCCACCCCGGGCCCGCTCGACCTGGGCTCCGTCACGCAGCTGTCGCTCTACCCGGGCGGCGCGTCCGCCGCGGCCACCGTCCAGATCGACTCCATCAGCGCGTACGCCTCCTGACGCGCGGTCGCCGGGCCGGAACCGCCGTTGCGGTGCCGGCCCGGCGACCGGAGTGCCTCGCCGACCGTGCCGCCTGGGTAGGTTGTCGGCATGAGTGAGGACACCGTCCGCTCGGTGGAGATCGAGCGCACCAGCGTGGGGCAGTACGTCGTGCGGAACACCCGCGGCGGATCCATGTCGATGGGCGCGGGTGGGGACGCCAGCTTCACGCCGGTGGAACTGCTCCTGGCAGCGATCGGCGGGTGCACCGCGATCGACGTCGACCACATCACCAGCCGCCGCGCCGAGCCGACCCGGTTCGCCGTCGAGGTCACCGGCGACAAGATCCGGGACGAGACCGGCGGCAACCGGATGGCGGACATCCGCGTCGAGTTCACCGTGCGGTTCCCCGAGGGTGCGGACGGCGACCGGGCCCGCGAGGCGCTGCCCCGGTCGTTGCAGCAGTCGCATAACCGGCTCTGCACCGTCTCCCGTACCGTCGAACTCGGCACTCCCGTCTCGATCGTCGAGACGGGCGACGACGACTGAGGTCGCTGCGTCGGGCGGTCGGGGTGGCCGTGACCCCGGTGGTCAACCGGCGGGTCGCCCGGACGCGGGCTCCAGTCGTGGGCCGCTGTCGGTGAGCGTGCAGCGCAGCGGTCCGCCCTCGTCGGCCTGCGCCCCGGCGGCGAGCACCGCCTGGATCAGCTCCGCGACCAGCTGCGGCGTGACCGGTGTCAGGGCGAACGCCTCGGCCACCCGGTCCGCCGGGGTGGTGATGATCGGCCCGAAGTTGAGCCACGGGTCGTCGAAGGCCAGCCGGACCTCGAACCGGCAGCCCGCACCGGGTGGAACGGGCCAGACCCGGCAGCTGACGTGGCCGGCGTCGATCCGGCGGACCGTCCAGCGGTAGTCGACGCCGTCGACGTGAATGCTCCGCTTGCGCGCCCTGGCCACGACGTGAGGGTAGGCGGGACCCGGCGGCACCCGCCAACGGAAATCCCTCGCCCGCCTCTCGGCGCGCTCATCTCGGGCTGGTGCCGCAACCTCGCCTGCGCGGCCCCCGCCGCTGGCTACGCTGAGGTTGCCGTCGGGTGCTCGACCGCCATGCGGCCCCGCCCGCTGCTCTCCGCATCGCCTCAGCGGATTTCCAGGCCCCGCACAGGCGCGGGGCGGAGAGTGCGGGTGCTGACCGGTGACCGGTGACGGTGATCGAGATGAGGGCGGATGCGATGAACGTGACCGATCTTCGCCTCCTGGTCGCCGTCGGCGCTCTCGCCGTCGCCGCGACGGCCGGCGGGGTGGTGGTGTGGCGTCGTCGGCCGCGTCCGGCGGTGGCGGTTCGCGCCGGAGTGGTGGTGCTGGCCGAGCTGCTGGTCGTCACGACGGTGGCCCTGGTGGTGAACCGGGTGGAGGGCTTCTATCCGACCTGGGGGGCGTTGGCGCAGCGCGGCTCCGTCACGCAACGCCTGGCCACGGCGCCGGGGCGGCTGGACGCGACGATCCAGCGGCTGGGGCGCGGCCCGGACCGGCTCGCGCCGTTGCCCTGGCGGTCGGCGGCGCTCGCGGCCTGGCCGCACGTCGACGCGACGGTGGTGCCGCCCACGGACTATCTGCTCCACCCCGCGTGGCGCTACCCCGCGGTGCTGGTGCTCTCCTCGTCGCCGGGTGGCTGGAGCGACGCGCAGGTGCTCGCCGCCGCCCGTCAGGCCGCCCCGGCGGCGGTCGTCGTCGCCGTACGTGCCCCGCGGGACGTGGACCCGGCCGCCCTGGCGCGCGGACTGCCGCAGGACCTGGAGCGCGACCTCCGGGTCACCGGGTACCGCTGGGGTCTCGTCGCCTCCTCCGGTATGCAACAGGTGGCGCGGGACGTCGTCAGTCGCGACGTCGGTCGCTTCCCGGTGTTCGCGGTCGCCGCCGAGCCCGGCACGATCGAGCCGGTCAGCGCGCCGGCCGCCCCGCCGTCGCAGCTTCCGTTGCCGGCCGGCGTGCTGGCGGTGCAGATCAGCTCCGCCGGTGGCGGGAGTGGGGCCGAGACCGCCGGCCTGGCGGCGGGTCTGCGCTGGGCGGCGGGACAGCTGCCCGCGCCCCTCGCGGCCCCGGCACCGGTGCTCACGCCCTCGGCCGATCCTCGACCACGGCGACACCATCCGGCCGGCCGGCACGCGTCGGTCCGTCGTTCCGTCCCCGTGGCCGGGGGTCGGCATGGCTCCTGACAGCCGGGCGCTGCTGGGCGCGCTCGCCGTTCTGACCGTGGTCGCGCCGGTGCTGACGGCCGTGCTGTGGGACCGCGGCCGCCGGTGGTGGCGGGTCACGGGCCGGCTGGCGGCGTCGGTGCTGTGCCTGCTGACCCTGACGTCCACCGCCCTGGTCGCGGCGAACCGGCAGGCCGAGACGTACACGTCCTGGTCCGAGCTGCTCGGAACGGCGCAGGGCGACCAGGCGGTACCCGCCGATCCCCGGTCGGCGCAGGACCGGACCCCGGGACGCTTCGTCACCATCAGCGTGACCGGAGCAGCCAGCGGCGTGTCCCTGCCGGTGCTCGTCTATCTCCCCGCGGCCTACGACGCCGACCCCGCCCTGCGGTTCCCGGTGATCGAGGCGTTCGACGGGTTCCCCGGTTCGCCGGGCAGCTGGATCAGAGGCATGGGGGTGACCGGATACCTGGACCGGGAGATCAGCGCCGGACGGATGGCCCTCACCGTCGTGCTCTTCCCACCGCAGACCACCGATCCGGCGTTGGACACGGAGTGCACGAACCTGGCCGGCGGCCCCCGGATGGAGTCGTTCCTCACCGTGGACGTCCCGGCCGCGGCCCGCGCGCACCTGCGCGTACGGGCCGACCGCGCCGGGTGGGGGGTGATCGGCTACTCGGCCGGCGGCTACTGCGCCGCGAACCTGCTGCTGCGCCACCCCGACACGTACGTCGCGGGGGCGAGCCTCTCCGGGTACGCCGATCCCGGCATCCGGGTCGGGGACGGCAGCGACACCACCACCAACGACGACCTCTGGCGGCTGCGCCACCTGCCGCTGCCGGCGGTCGCCCTCTATCTGGCCGCCGCGCGGACGGATGTGCACCCCATGCGGGACGCGACGGCCCTGGCGGCACTGGCCCACCCGCCGATCAGTCTCACCACGGCCTTCCTGCCGGTCGGCGGGCACAACATGCAGACCTGGCGGGCGTTGGAACCGTCGGCGTTCGACTGGCTGTCGAGCTGGCTGGCGGCACCGTCGGCGGCCGGACCGGGCGCTGCCGCCGTGTCGGTCCGGCCCCTGCCGTCGCGTTGACGTCCCCGCACTGTCGCATCCCGGTCACGTCGGCGGGGTGAGCGGGTGGAGACGGTGCGCCAGAATGGGGCATCGATCGGCGGGAGCGGACCATGTCGGCAGTTGAGGTGATCACGGTCGCGTTGGCGGCGGGCGCGGGAGCCGGTGTCAAGGACACCGCGTCCGCAGCGGTGCGGGACGCGTACGGGGAGTTGAAGACGCTGCTGCGGCGACACCTGGGCGACGCCGCGGCGGCGCGGGCGCTGGACGCGGACGAGACGGATGCCGGCGTCTGGCGGATCCGCCTCGGCGAGCCGCTGACCGACGTCGGCGCGGACCGCGACGAGCAGGTCCTGCGCGCCGCGCGCCGGCTGCTGGATCTGGTCGACCCGGTCGGGAGACACCACGTGGACCTGCGGGAAGCGAAGGGCGTGCAGGTCGGTGACCACAACACCCAGCACAACTCCTTCTCCTGACCCCGACCCGGGCCCGGACCGGCCGGGCGTCGACGCGCGCGGGGTGCAGATCGGTGACCACAACACCCAGCACAACCACTTCGCCGGGCGGACCCCGGTGTCCTGGCCGCACCGGGTCGGGCTGGTGCCCGGGCTGGCCGACCAGCGGCTGGACCGGCTCGCCGACCAGGACCTCGCGGCCGCCCTGACCGGCGAGCAGACGGTGATGGTGTGCCAGGTCCTCGCCGGACTCGGGGGAGTCGGCAAGACCCAACTGGCCGCCAACCTCGCCCACCAGTGGTGGCAGCACCGGCGGGTGGACCTGCTGCTGTGGGCGTCGGCCACCTCCCGGAGCGCCGTGCTGACCCGCTACGCCCAGGCCGCCGCCGACATCACCGGGGTCGAGGACCCGAACCCGGAGGACGCGGCCGTACGGTTGCTGGCCTGGTTGTCCAGCACGGACCGGCGGTGGCTGGTCGTGCTGGACGACCTCACCGACCCGCAGGACCTCACCGGGCTGTGGCCGCCGACGACGCCCACCGGGCGGACGGTGGTGACCACCCGCCGCCGCGACGCCGCGCTGCTGGCCGGCCGTCGGCTGGTCGACGTCGGGGTGTTCGACCCGGCCGAGGCGGTCACCTATCTGCACGCCAAGCTCGCCGGCCACCCCGACCGGCTGGACCAGGCCCAAGAACTCGCCGCGGACCTCGGATTCCTGCCCCTGGCCCTCGCCCAGGCCGCCGCGTACCTGATGGACCGGGGGCTGACCTGCGGCGAATACCGCAAGCGGTTCGCCGACCGACGCCGCCGACTGGCCGAACTCATGCCGGACACCCTGCCCGACGGCCACCAGGCCACGGTCGCGACGACCTGGTCGCTGTCGATCGAGCTGGCCGACGCGATGGCCCCGGCCGGCCTGGCCCGACCGCTGCTGGAACTGGCCAGCCACCTGGACCCGAACGGCGTGCCCACCACCGTCTTCACCACCCTGGCCGCGCTGCGCTACCTGGACCGGGGCCTCGGCCCGCCCCCGCGCCCCGCCCGGTTCCTCGCGGCGTGGCGGAAACCCCCGCAGGCGCGGCCGCGGGTCGGCGCGGCCGACGCCCGCGACGCGCTGCACTGCCTGCAACGGCTCAGCCTGATCTCACTCCCCGCCGACGCCAGCGAGGTCCGGGTCCACGCCCTGGTGCAGCGGGCCACCCGCGAGCAGATCCCGCCGGACCGGCGCGCCGTCGCGCAGGAGAGCGCCACCGCCGCGTTGCGGCAGGGGCGCGGGACGGACGGGATCCTCCGCTTCGACCTGACCCTCGAGCAGGCGGCCTTCGGCCACGAGGCCCCGATCACCGTCGACACCGCCGTCACCTGTGACCGCTGCCAGGGGGAGATCCCGGCAATCTTCGACTGTGGAACGTGCGCGGGTCAGGGGCGGTTGAAGACCCGCCGGACGCTGACCCTCAAGTTCCCCGCCGGGCTCCAGGACGGCATGCGGATCCGACTGGCGAACCAGTACGAGGCCGGCCGGTACGGGGGAGTCGGCGGCGACCTGTACGTCGAGATCCACGAGCTGCCGCACGACCGGTTCACCCGCACCGGCGACGACCTCCACTGCACCCTGGACGGCTCCGGCATCGACCACGCGGCGGGCGGCGTCCTGCCGGTCGTCGGGCTCGACGGCACACCGCTGCGGGTCCGCGTGCCGCCCCGCGCCCACCCCGGCACCAGGATCCGCGTACGGGGTCACGGCGTGCCGCACCTGCGGCAGACCGACCCCGCCGGGCGGGGCGACCTCTACCTCACGCTGGGCTAGCCGGTCACTCGTCGGCCCGGAGCCGCTCGCGCAGTCGTCCTAGCCGGCGCCGGTCCCGGTCGTCGTTCCGGAGCCGGCCGCGTAACGGGCGACGGTCCCGGCCGCCGCGACGGCGCAGCCCCGCGGCGTTCCGGTACGCCGGAGCGCGCCACCCCGCGCGGGTAGGCTCGGGATCATGCGCAGCGCTCAACGCAGGATCGGCAGCGGATTCGGGGCCCGGAGCACGGCCACCGAGGTGCTGCGGGACGTCGACCTCACCGGTCGCCTCGCGGTCGTCACCGGCGGCTACTCCGGGCTCGGACTGGAGACCACCCGGGCGTTGGCGGGCGCCGGCGCACACGTGGTGGTGCCCGCCCGTCGACCCGAGCACGCCCGCGGCGCGCTCGACGACGTCGCCGGCTCGGTGGAGGTCGACGAGCTGGACCTCGCCGACCAGCGGAGCGTGCGGGCGTTCGCCGAAGGGTTCCTCGCCAGCGGGCGCGGCATCGACATCCTGGTCAACAACGCGGCGGTGATGGCCAGCCCGGAGTCCCGGGTGGGGCCGGGCTGGGAGTCGCAGTTCGCCACCAACCACCTCGGCCACTACACCCTCACCAACCTGCTGCGCCCCGCGCTCGTCGCCGACGGGGGCGCGCGGGTGGTGGCGCTCTCCTCCACCGGCCACAAGCTGTCCCCGATCCGCTTCGACGACCCGCAGTTCACCACCGGCTACGACAAGTGGCAGGCGTACGGGCAGGCCAAGACCGCCAACAGCCTCTTCGCCGTACGGCTGGACGAGCTGGGAGAGCCGGTCGGGGTGCGGGCGTTCGCGGTGCACCCCGGCGGCATCATGACCGAGCTGCAACGGCACCTGCCCCGCGAGGAGATGATCGCCTCCGGCTGGATCGACGAGGCGGGCACCGTCAACGAGCGTTTCAAGACCCCGGAGCAGGGCGCCGCCACCTCAGTGTGGGCGGCCACCTCGCCGGCGCTGGCCGGGATGGGCGGGGTCTACTGCGAGGACTGCGACATCGCCGAGCCGACGGACGTGGGGGGACCCACCGCCCGTACGTCGGGGGTGGACGCGCACGCCGTGGACCCGGCGGCGGCGGCCCGGCTCTGGGCGCTGTCCGCCGAACTCACCGGCGTCGACACGTTCGGCTGACGTCCGGGCGGGGCGGGCGCCGCGGGGACGGCGCTACGATGCGCGGCATGAGAGCTGCCGGGACGTTCGCGGTGCAGGCATTCGACCCCACCGAGGTGATTCCGGCCGTGGCCACCGCGCTGCCCGTCGGGGTGGCCATCATGGAGAAGCGGTACGACGGTGAGGTCGTGGGCCGGTCGGCGACCCTGTTCACCGCCGCCTTCGACCAGGCCAGCGGGGTCGGCACCTACGTGGCGATGGAGTCGTTCGAGGGGTCCCTCAACGGGCGGGCCGGGGCGTTCAACTTCGCCCACTCGGCGACCACGTCCGGCAGTGACCGCACCGGCGAGTTCTTCGTGATCGTGCCGGCCAGCGGCACCAGGGAGCTGGCCGGCATCACCGGCACGGGCGGGTTGACCGTCGACGCCGACGGGACGCACCGGGTCTGGTTCGACTACGACCTCGGGTGAGCCCCGCCGTCAACGCGGGGTGAGCACGCAGAACTCGTTCCCCGCCGGGTCGGCGAGCACCGTCCACGGCACGTCGCCCTGACCCAGGTCGACGTCGTGACGCACCCGTTCCTCGGGGGGGGGGGGGGGCGTCGACCGGTCAGCGCACCCGCCCACCAGGCCGACGGTGGAATCAGGGGCGGGCGATGGCGCCTTCGACGAGGGCGACGGTGGCCCGAGGGTCCTCGACCTGGACGATGAGACGGGCGTAGCGCTCGTCGCGCAGCTCGATGACGACCGCCTTGGCCGGGTCACGCACGTCCCAGAAGATCCGCTCGCCGTCGAGGTGGAACGTGCCCGCCGTGATGACGCCCGGAAGGTACGTCCCGGGCGCCCGGATCCCCTTGGGCTCCCGGATCACGCCGGGGTCGGCGGTGGCGCCCCGGACGTTGCGCAGCGGGATCTCCAGGCGGCTCTTGAGGGTCCAGAGCCGGTCCAGTCCTTCGATCTCGACGATGAGGGTGTCGTTGTCGATGTGCGCGGTGGCCACGGGGTCTCCTTCAGGGTTGCGAGTGGAACAGCCGGTCGAACAGCGCGGTGCTCGCCCCGGCCTCGTCGACGCCGGTGCGCAGCCGCAGGCGCAGGCCGAGGAGCGCCGCGGTGAGCGCGTGGGCGAGGGCTGAGGGCGGATCGTCGGCGGGTGCCACGTGGTCGCTCAGGGCGGGCTCGATGACCGCGTCGAAGTCGCGCATCGCTCGGGCGACCTCCTCGGCCACCTCGGGGTCGACCGGTGCCCGTTCGGCCATCGCCAGCACCAGCAGGTCCAGGTCGGGCCCGGTGGTGGCGGCCACGACCATCTCCCGCAGTGCCCGCGTCCGGTCGGGGGCCCCGGTGACCTCGGCCAGCAGCGGTCGGACCTGGTGCTCCAGATGCCACCGCAGGGCGGCCAGATAGAGCCCACGCTTGCTGCCGAAGACCTTGTAGAGGCTGTTGCGGTGTACGCCGAGGTGCGTCACGAGGTCGTCGACGGAGATGCCGTCGTACGCCCGGCCGGCGAACAGGCTCGCCGCAGCCCTGATCACCTCGGTCTCGTCGAACGCTCTCGGTCGGCCCACGGGAGGACCGTATCCGGTTCAGGAACGTTCAGTCAAGAACGATCGTTCCTTAACGGCGTGCCTACTCGCAGCGGTCCTCGCCGCCTCGACCGTACGGTTCACAGCAGTCGGGACGGTGCCGGTAGACCCGCAGGTCGCGCCCGTGGCGGCGGTCGAACTCGGCGGTGATCTCGTACAGGCAGCTCCGCCACACGACGGTCTCCCCGCCGCCGGGCACGACCTGGCCGTCGCCCGGTCCGCCGCGCAGCAGCACGTCCACCCCTCGACCCTACGTAACCGACCCGCCCCTGGCCGGACGACGAAGGGGGTTGCCGACGAGAGACGTGAAAGACTAGTTTCGAAACATGTCTTTCACGAATCCGTACGGGGATGTGGAGCTGACCGCGCCCCAGGCGCTGCGGGCCCTGGCCCATCCGATCCGGCTGGCGCTGCTCGACCGGCTGCAACGACACGGCCCGGCCACCGCCACCCAGCTCGCGCCGCACGTCGGCGCCACCCCGTCGGTGCTCAGTTGGCACCTGCGGCACCTCGCGTCCTTCGGACTCGTCACCGACTGGGACGGTGCGACCAGCAAGCGCGAGCGGTGGTGGCAGGCGGTCGGCAAGGGCTTCCGGTTCACCATGCCCGACGACGCGGAAGGCCAGGACGCGGCCCGGCAGCTCCGCGCCGCGATGTTCGCCCGGTCCGCCGAGGAGCCCACCCGATGGTCGCTGCGGGACGAGCCCCGCCTGAGCCCGCGGTGGCAGGCCCTGGCAGGCATGGCGGACACCCGGTTCGTCGCCACCGCCGACGAGGTGCAGCAACTCGAAGAGGCGATCGAGGCGCTGCTCGCCCCGTACGTCCGACGCAAGGACGGTCCGGCGCCGGACGGCGCGCGGAGCGTCCGGATGCTGCGCTACCTGCTGCCCGAGGCGGACGACGAGCAGGCGCCGGCGTGACCGCCACCAGCGCGGCGCCCCCGGCGGTCCTGCGCGGCGACCTACGGTTCCGGACGTTCTGGGTCGGCCAGACCGTCTCCCAGATCGGCGACCGGATCAGCGAGCTGGCCCTGCCGCTCATCGCGGTCACCGTCCTCGCCGCCACACCCGCGCAGGTCAGCATCCTCACCGCGCTGATCTGGCTGCCCAACCTGCTGGGCATCCTCGTCGGCGCATGGGTGGACCAACGGACCCGCAAGCGCCGCCTGCTGATCGTGGCCGACCTGGCCCGGGCGGCGGTGCTGCTGAGCCTCCCGGTGGCCTACCTGCTGGACGCGGTCACGCTGACGCAGCTCTACCTGGTGGCCGTCCTCACCGGGGCCGGTGCGGTGCTCTTCGGCATGGCGTACCAGGCGTTCTTCGTCGCCCTGGTCCCGCCGTCGGCCTACGTCGAGGCGAACAGCAGGCTGAGTCTGAGCCGGGCGGCCTCCTTCGTCGCCGGGCCGGCTCTCGGCGGCGGACTGGTGCAGGTCCTCACCGCCCCGGTCGCGATCCTCGTCGACGCGGTCTCCTTCCTCGCCTCCGCGGTGCTGATCGGTCGGATTCCGGTGACCGAGGCCCGGCCGGCGCCGGCGCGGTCCTCGACGCTCGGTCTGGTCCGGGACGGACTCGTGCTGGTGCTGCGACACCCGGTGATGCGCGCGGCCCTCGGCTGCACCAGCACGGTCAACTTCTTCACCCTGATGGCGAACGCGCTGATGGTGCTCTATGCCAGCCGGGAGCTCGACCTGTCGGCCGGCGCCATCGGCGTCGGCGCGGTCGGTGGACTGGCCGGCGCGGCACTGGCGCCCCGGATCTCCCGCGCCACCGGGCTCGGCCGAACCGCGATGATCGGCGTGGTGCTCTTCTCGGCACCGCTGTCGCTGGCCGCGTTCGTCTCCGGCCCGACCTGGGCCCGGATCGCGGCGCTCGCCGCCGTCGAACTCGTCTCCAGCGCCGGGGTGATGCTGATGGACGTCAACCTCAACGCCCTGCTCACCTCGGTCACGCCCGACGACGCGCGGGGCCGCCGGGCGGGCGCCTACAGCGCCGTCAACTACGGCATCAGGCCACTCGGCGCCCTGGTCGGGGGGTGGATGGGCAGCACCGTCGGCCTACGACCGACGCTGGTCGTCGCCGGCCTCGGCGGTGCCCTTGCCGTACTCTGGCTCCTCGCCTCGCCGGTGCGTCACATCGCCACCATCGATCCGCCGGGCACCTGAGCCGGACACCGGACGGCGACCAGAGAGGGGGCGGGCATGGTCATGTGGCGTCGCGACGAGGTGCCGGATCCCGAGGTCGAGCTGGGCCCGGACGGGCTGCCGACGCCGCAGTCGGTGGCGGCCGTCGAGCGGGCCGCACGAGCAGGGCACGTGGTGTCGATGGCCAACCTGGGTCTCTGGTCGTACCAGCGCGGCGAGCACCGTGACGGCCTGCGGTGGCTGGAGAAGGCGTGGCGGTCGGGCAACGCTCCCGCCGGTTTCAATCTGGGCACCATCTGGGCCCGGCAGGGCGACACCAACCGTGCCGAGGTGATCTGGCAGAAGGCCGCGGACCTGGGCGACCCGGATGCCATGGTGGGCCTGGTGCGGCTCGCGCTGGGGCGGGGTGACCACGTGCGCGCCACGCGGTGGGTCGATCCGGTGCTCGACCAGGAGGAGATGTTCCCCGTCACCGCGTTGGGCGTCGCGTTCCGCGACCACGGCGACGAGCGCACGGCGCTGCGGGCGTTCAGCCGCGCGATCCAGCTCGGCGACCCGTACGCGATGGAGTACACGGCGGATCTGCTCGACGCCCACGGACGCACCGGTGAGGCTGCGCAGTTGCGCGCCCGCGCGGCAGCGGTCCGCGACGCCGCAGGCGGCGACGACGCTCGCTTCCGGTGAGCCGACATCGCCCCTCGGGCGTCGGCGTGCCGCAGCGGCCGGGACGCGGCCCGGCCGGAGGATCTCTCCGTCGGCGGTCCGCCCGGGCTGCCCGACGTACGTCTCGTCGGGCCCTGGTCGTGGCCGGCGCGGGCCTGGCTCGTTGATCAGGTAAGTGGGACACGCCGTCGGCGAAAACTTGAATGATTCCAGAAGAGTGGGCTATGTTCGTCGCATGACGTCCGACTTCGAGGCGCAGCTGCGGGCGCTCTCGTTGCGCGTGACCCGGCCACGGTTGGCGGTGCTCGCGGCGCTGCGTGACCGCCCGCACGCCGACACCGACACGGTGATCGCGCTGGTGCGGGCCGACCAGCCCACCGTCTCCCACCAGGCGGTCTACGACGTGCTGCGGGCGCTCACCGACGCCGGGCTGGTCCGGCGCATCCAACCCGCCCGGGCCACCGCCCGCTACGAGCTGCGGGTGGGCGACAACCACCACCACGTCGTGTGCCGCTCCTGCGGTGTCATCGCCGACGTCGACTGCGCCGTCGGCCACGCCCCCTGTCTCACCGCCTCCGACGACCACGGCTTCGTGGTCGACGAGGCGGAGGTCGTCTACTGGGGCACCTGCCCCGACTGCGCGACCGACCGCACGTCCCACTGATCCGCGAGTTCGGAAGGAACCAGATGAGCGACATCCAGGACAACGCCTCATCCAGCGCGCAGGGCGTGGACAAGAAGGAAGCGGCCGGCTGCCCGGTCGCGCACGACTCGGTGACCGCGACCGGCAGCGAGAGCGAGAACCCGGCGATCGACTCGCCGACCCCGAAGACCGGCGGTCGCCCGCGCACCAACCGCGACTGGTGGCCCAACCAGCTCGACCTGTCGGTGCTGCACGCCCACTCGGCCAAGGGCAACCCGCTGGGGGAGGGGTTCAGCTACGCCAAGGAGTTCGCCAAGCTCGACGTCGAGGCCCTCAAGCAGGACATCGTCCAGGTGCTCACCACCTCGCAGGACTGGTGGCCGGCCGACTTCGGCCACTACGGCGGTCTGATGATCCGGATGAGCTGGCACGCGGCCGGCACCTACCGGATCGAGGACGGCCGTGGCGGCGCCGGCGACGGCGGGCAGCGGTTCGCGCCGCTCAACAGCTGGCCCGACAACGCCAACCTCGACAAGGCCCGCCGGCTGCTCTGGCCGGTCAAGCAGAAGTACGGCCAGAAGGTCTCCTGGGCCGACCTGCTGGTGCTCGCCGGCAACGTCGCCCTGGAGTCGATGGGCTTCAAGACCTTCGGCTTCGGCTTCGGCCGGGAGGACGTCTGGGAGCCGGAGGAGATCTTCTGGGGTCCGGAGGACACCTGGCTCGGTGACGAGCGCTACGCCTCCGAGAAGGAGATGGCGCCGGGCGTCGGCGCCACCGAGATGGGTCTCATCTACGTCAACCCGGAGGGTCCCCGCGGCAACGCGGACCCGGCCGCGGCGGCGCACTTCATCCGCGAGACATTCCGCCGGATGGCGATGGACGACGAGGAGACCGTGGCGCTCATCGCCGGCGGTCACACCTTCGGCAAGACCCACGGCGCCGGCCCCGCGGACGACCACGTCGGGCCCGAGCCCGAGGGCGCGCCGCTGGAGAACCAGGGCCTGGGCTGGCTGAGCACGTACGGCAGCGGCAAGGGTGGGGACACCATCACCAGTGGCCTCGAGGTCACCTGGACCGACGTGCCGACGCAGTGGAGCAACCGGTACTTCGAGATCCTCTTCGGCTACGAGTGGGAGCTGACCACCAGCCCGGGTGGCGCGAAGCAGTGGGTCGCCAAGGACGCCGAGGCGATCATCCCGGACGCCCACGACCCGTCGAAGAAGCACAAGCCGACGATGCTCACCACCGACCTGTCGCTCCGCGTCGACCCGGCGTACGAGAAGATCTCGCGCCGCTTCCTGGAGCACCCCGAAGAGTTCGCGCTCGCGTTCGCCAAGGCCTGGTACAAGCTGCTGCACCGCGACATGGGCCCGGTCAGCCGGTTCCTCGGGCCGTGGGTCCCGCAGCCCCAGCTGTGGCAGGACCCGGTGCCGGCCGTCGAGCACGAGCTGGTCAGCGACGCCGACGTCGCCGCCCTGAAGGCCAAGGCGCTCGAGTCGGGCCTCACCACCGCCCAGCTGGTCTCCACCGCCTGGGCCTCGGCCGCCACCTTCCGCTCGACCGACAAGCGGGGCGGCGCCAACGGCGCCCGGATCCGCCTCGAACCGCAGCGCGGCTGGGAGGTCAACCAGCCCGAGCAGCTGGCGACCGTCCTGGCGACGCTCGAAGGCATCCAGCGGGAGTTCAACGCCGCCGGTGGCGCGCAGATCTCCCTCGCCGACCTGATCGTGCTGGCCGGCTCGGCCGCCGTCGAGAAGGCGGCACGGGACGCCGGCGTCGAGGTGACCGTGCCGTTCCGGCCGGGCCGCACCGACGCCACGCAGGAGCAGACCGACGTCGAGTCGTTCCGGGTCCTGGAGCCGCGCGCCGACGGGTTCCGCAACTACCTGCGGGCCGGCGAGAAGACCCAGCCGGAAGTCCTGCTCATCGACCGGGCGTACATGCTCGACCTGACCGCGCCGGAGATGACCGTCCTCGTCGGCGGCCTGCGCGCCCTCGGCAACAACGTCGGCGGCACCCGGCACGGCGTCCTCACCGACCGGCCGGGCGTGCTCACCACCGACTTCTTCACCAACCTGCTCTCCCCGGGCACCCGGTGGAAGGCGTCGGAGTCCGACGAGCACGTGTACGAGATCCGGGACGTGACCACCGACGAGGTCAAGTGGACCGCCACCGCGGTCGACCTCGTCTTCGGGTCGAACTCCCAGCTGCGTGCCCTCGCCGAGGTCTACGCCAGCGAGGACGCGCGGGAGAAGTTCGTGGCGGACTTCGTCGCCGCCTGGACGAAGGTCATGGAACTCGACCGGTTCGACATCGCCTGACCCGTACCACCCGACGAGCCCCGGCCGATCCGTCAGGACCGGCCGGGGCTCGCTCGGCTGCGGGGTGCCGGCCGGCACGGGGCCGTCCCGGCCGGCCAGCCCGGTTTCGATGAGGATGGACGTCAGTCGCCGGTCGTGCCGTCGATCTGCTCCCGGAGGATGTCGGCCTGGCCGCAGTGCCGTGCCAACTCACGGATCATGTGGACGTAGATGTAGCGGAGGGACACCCTGCCCAGGCGGGGATGCGGCACGGTGTCGTCGAGGGCGAAGCCGGCTGCGATCCGCCTCGACCGGTCACAGACCGCGGCGTACTCCGCGATGACGTCCGCGACCGTCTCGTCCGGGTCGACCTGCCAGCTGGCGTCGTCACCGGACGAGTTGCCGCTGATTTGTTCACGCGGCCGCTGCTCCAGGCAGTGCTGGAACCAGTTCCGCTCAACGGCGGCGGCGTGGGTGACGAGACCGATGGGCGTGGTGAGCGAGGGCACCAGGCGCCGGCGGGCGTCATCCTCCGACAGCCCGCGGAGCTTGGCGATGATGACATCGCGATACGCGTCGATGAAGGCTTCCAACAGCTCGCGCTCCGGAGCCGTGCTGGCGAGTTCCTCGCTGTCCAGCGGCCGGGCATTCGTCACCTCGACACCCTAGCCCGCTGACGTTCCGTTCCCGACCTGTCGGGATCGGCAGGACAGGCCCTGGCTGTCGCGGCCCGCGTACGCGGCGAGCACCCCGTCGACCACCCGCTCGGCGAAGGCGGCGTCGAGGGTCGCCCCGGAGACGGCGCGGCGGTGGAAGAGTGGACCGGCCAGCTGGTCGAGCACGTCGGCCGGGTCGGTGTCGGCGGGCAGCTCACCCCGGGCGATGCCCCGCGTGATGGCGTGCAGGATCACGGCGTGCCGGGCTTCGGCCTCCCGGCGGTGCAGGGCGGCGAGCTGCGGGTCCCGCTCGGCGGCGTCGATCAGCGCGAACATCAGCCCCGCCGCCGGGCCGGTGGACAGCGCCCCGGCGAGGCCGGTGACCAGGTCGAGCAGGTCACCGCGGAGCGTGCCGGTGTCGGGGTCGACGGGCGCCCGCCGGACGGTGTCGAACGCGTCCAGCACCAGGGCGCCCTGCCCGTCCCAGTGGCGGTAGATCGTCGTCTTCGCGACCCCGGACCGCTCCGCGACGGCCTCGATGGTGGTGCCGGCCAGGCCCCGCTCGGTGAGCAGGCCGAGAGCCGCCGTGATGACCGCGGCGCGGGTACGCCGTACCCGTGGATCGGTTGTCCGGTCCATCCGCCCCACGCTCCGTCCCCGCCCGGGCGGTGGCGCCTACCGCCACAGGTCCCGATGCTCCTGGACATACTGCCGCAGCGTGCGGGGCGGCCGCCCGAGCAGGCGCGGCAACATGGGGTCGATCCTTTCGGCCTGCCCTCGCCGCAGGCCGGTGTGCAGCACCGTCTGCACCAGCGCCTGGACCAGGGGAGCGTCGCGTCGGCGCAGGTGGCGCAGGTATCCCGCGACGCTGGCCGGCTGGTAGCGGACCGGTCGGCCGAGCGTCTCGGTGAGCACCGCCGCCACCTCGTCGAAGTCGAGTGCCTCGGCACCGGTCAGGGTGTAGCCGGCCCCGGCGTGGGTGGTGGGATCGGCGAGGACGACGGCCGCGACGTCCCCCAGGTCCCGGGTGTCGACGAAGGCGGCCCGTCCGCGCCCCGCGGGAAGGTAGATCCGGTCGTCCTCGCGGATGTCCCGCCGGTAGGCGTCGGCCAGGTTCTGCGCGAAGAACCCCGGCCGCAGGATCGTGTACGGCAGCCCGGAACCCCGCAGGTGGGTCTCCACCCGGTGGTGCGGGACCACGACGTTGGTGTCCGCGCCGGTGACGGAGGAGAACACCACGTGCCCGACGCCGTGCCGGACGGCGGCGTCGACCAGCGCGTTGAGGGTCGGCCCGACGCGGGCGATCTGCGGCGGACGCAGCAGGAACAACCCCTCGGCACCGGCCAGGGCCGGGTCGAACGTGCGGGGGTCACCGAAGTCCAGACGTACGGCGGGGACGCCGGGGAACCGTTGGTGCAGCGCGTCGAGGTCCGGGCCGGCGACCCGTACCGGGATGCCGGCCGCGCCCAGTGCGCGGGCGACGGCGCCGCCGACGTTTCCGGTCGCGCCGGTGACCAGCACCGGGGCCGTCATCGCTGCTCACCCGTCAGGTCGAGATAGACCAGCGCGAGCCCGTCCCGACGGGCCGCGTCGGCGAGTTCCTCGTGGGTCGGTGTCCGGGGCACGTTGATCCGGATGCCCATCCGTCGGCCCGCCCGCTGGTGTCCCACCTCCTCGATCAGGCGGTGGTAGACCTCCGCGACGCGCTCCGGTTCCTCGACGAGCCGCGCCCGGGCGGCCCGGCGGCGGCCGAGGAGGGTCACCGCGACGTCCGGTCGGTCGCGCAGGTTGACCCGCCACGGCGAGTTCGTCAGCACCAGCAGCTCCCCGCCGCCGGCCTGCCGGTACGCCACGGGGAACACCAGCTCGCGGCCGGTGCGCCGCCCGGTCACGTGCAGCAGCAGCAGGTGCCGGCCCACCCGACGGGCCCGGGACGGTGTGGACAGCAGCCAGCGCATGACGCGGTTGACGACCCGGTACGGGGCCTTGGGAGGCCGGATCCGCTGCACGGGCGGCCGGGAGGAAGAAGCCATACCCGTACCGTAACGCTACGGGACCGTAGCGAAAAGCCGGGCGGTGTCCCGGAGCGGAGGGCGGTCAGCGCGACGGCGCGATGCCGTCCAGCCACCGCTGGTGCCAGTGCCGCAGCGACCTGCTCAACCACCGGCGGGCCAACCGGGGCACCGGCCCCGCCTGGGTCTCCTCCGTCACCACCCGGGTGCCACCCGCCTCCGGCACGAGCACCCACCGGTGATGTCCCGACGAGCCGAGGGCCCGGCCCGTCCAGCCGAGCACCCGGCCGGGCTCCCACCGGTCCACCACACAGCTCACCCGCACGTGCAGCGTGGTCCAGCGGAACCGGACGCCGGGGCCCAGCTCGGCCGCGCCGGCGAGGACGACCCGGCGCGCGTTGGCGTACCAGGACGGCCAGGCGGTCGCGTCGACCAGGCGCGCCCAGACCGCCTCGGGCGGCAGCGGCACCCACGCCTCGTTACGGACGTGAAGGGGGGTCCGGGCCGGTTCGAGACCGGCTGGCCACGCGGGTGCGGTCACCGCAGGTCCCGCAGGACGGTGCCCGGCGTGGTCAGCGCCACGTCCGGCCCGTGCACCTCCGCCGGGGTACGGAAGCCCGGGCGGGCGGCGCCGGCCGCGGTCCGCGCCAGCAGCTCCACCGCCGTGTAGGCGCTGTACCGGTACGGGTCCGGCCCGCGCAGCACCGCCTCGGCCACCGCGCCGGCGGCGTCGACGGCGAGCCCGTGCACCAGGCTGCTGCCGGCGTCGAGCTGGGCGGGGGTCGGTCCCTCGGGCACCCGGCGCAGCAGGGCGGCCCGTACCCGGCGACCGGCGGACGAGCCGAGCAGCCACGGCGCGGCGGGGGCGACCCGCAGCGCCAGCCGCAGCGGGGCCGGCACGGCGAAGAACGTCGACACGTCGGGGATCCCGGTGGACCGCCCCGCGGAGACCACGTCGGCCCGCCACGGGTTCACCACGACCCGTACCGGCCGGCCGTCGGGACGGATCCGGCGCTGCGCGGTGCCGGCCCGGACGGGCACCAGGCGTCCGTCGCGGCGTTGCACCCCGGCGTCGCCCAGACCCGCCAGGAGCGTGCCGAGGGTGCCCTGGGACACCTGCCCGGTGGTCACGAACGACAGTTCCAGCCGACGTGCCGAGGGCAGCCGGCCGGCGAGGTGCACGGCCACCGCGTCGGTCGGTACGACCCCGAAGCCGACGCCGGGCATCGCCATGACGCCGGCGCGCACCAGCTCGTCGTGCCGCCGCTGCACGTCGAGGAACTCGGCCGCCTCACCGGCGAGGTCCAGATAGTGGGTGCCGGTGCGGACGCAGGCGTCCAGCAACGGGCGCTGGGTCGCGGCGAAGGGTCCCGCCGCGTTCACCAGCACGGCCGCGTCGGCGAGCAGCCGGTCCAGCGCCGCCGGGTCGTCCAGCGACGCCGCGTGCACGGGGGTGTCGAGCCCCAGGGCGGCCAGCCGGTGGGGGTTGCGGCCGGCGAGCACGGGACGGAGCCCGCGCTGGACGGCGAGCTGGGCGACGAGCCGACCGGCGTAGCCGGTGGCGCCGTAGATGACGAGCGGGTCCATTCCTCGACCCTCCCCCCGGCACCGTCCCGGTGTCCAAGAGACGACGCCTCCCGACCGATAGGAGACTGCTATTCGCCCGGGTCAGCGGGGGGCCTGCCCCGGCCCGGCCGGGGTGACTACAGTCGCGGTCGTGGACCTGGACCGGGTGACGGCGTTCGTCGTCGCGGCCGAGCGGATGAACTTCACCGTGGCCGCCGAGGAACTCGGCCTGGCCCAGCCGTCGCTCTCCGCCCGGATCCGCGCGCTCGAGGCCGACCTCGGCGTGGAGCTGTTCTCCCGGCGGCGGCGTCAGGTCGCGCTCACCCCCGCCGGGCACGAGTTCCTCCGCCATGCCCGCGCCCTGCTGGCCCTGGCGCAGGAGGCGGTCCGGGCGACCCGCCGGGCGGCCCACCCCGGCGACCTCGACCGGCTGGTGATCACCACCCTCGCCGCCGGGGTCGACGAGCTGAAGGCCGGTGCCGTGCTCGCGCTCGGCCGGGAACTGCCCACGCTGCGGGTGAGCCTGACCGGGGCGTCGTTCCTCGATCACGTGTCCGCCGTCCGGGACGGCCGCGCGCAGGCCGGTTACCTCTGGCCGCCGTACACCCCGGCCGCCGTCGCGGGCCTGCACCTGGAACCCGTCCGATGCTGGCCGCGGGTGGTCGCCCTGCCGGCCGGCCACCCGCTCGCCGCGCGGCCGGACCTCGCCGTGGCCGACCTGGCGGAGGAACCGCAGGTGCCGCTCCCGGACGGCGTCGATCCGCTGTTCCTGCGGACGTGGCGACTGGTGCCCGAGCCGCGGATCGGCGCGGGGGAGCCGATCGCCGACGTCGCGGCGCTGTTGCAGGCCGTCGCCGCCGGGGTCGGCTGCTGCCCGGTGCCGGCGCTGCTCACCAGCACGGCAGCCGTGCCGGGCGTGGTCTTCGTCCCGCTGCGGGACGCGCCCACGGCCACGCTGGCGCTGGCCTGGCGGTCCGACCTGCCCGACGCGGTGGACACGGCCCTGCGGCGGGTCGCCCGCGCGACGCCCTGAGGTCGAAGGGGGAAGCCCCTTGCGCTGTCGGAGGGGACTGGCATGGTGGAGGCATGTGCAGGAACATCCGCGTGCTCCACAACTTCGCACCGCCGGCGACCGACGACGAGATCGAGGCCGCCGCCCTCCAGTACGTGCGGAAGGTCAGCGGCGCGACCCGGCCCTCCGCGGCCAACGAGGAGGCGTTCGACGAAGCGGTCCGCGCCGTCACCGCCGCCACCCGGACCCTGCTGGAGAGCCTCGTGACGAAGGCGCCCGCCCGCGACCGGGAGGTGGAGGCGGCGAAGGCCCGGGCCCGCGCCGCCGAGCGGTACGGCCGACCGGCGTCCGCGCCGAGCTGACCCGTGGCGCTGCCCGGCGGATGACCGTGGCGCCCTGCGCGGTCGGCCGTTATGATCAGCCGCGATGAATCCTTCTCTCAGATTGGGGGCCCGATTCGCGCAAGGTGAGTGCTGATGCGCTCCCTCGCCGCGAATGCGGAATCCCGTCTCTGCCTGTGGCTTCGGGTACGTGAGTACGCCGTCCCGCCCACGATGATCGAAACCGCGACCGCTCGTCGTCGCCTCGGCGACTGGGCCGGCGCCTGCGCGGCCGCCCGCGTCGACGTCGACCTGGACCTGCGGGCCACGGCCCGCCGCCACGGTCACGAGCTGACCGCCCGGCTCCGGGACGACCTCCGGCACCTGGCACCCGACCTGCTGCGGTGGCACCTGCCGAGGATTGCCCCCGACGGGCTGCTACGGCCCGGGCTGACCGTCTCACTGGCCCGGTACGCCCCACCGGACGGTGCCGCACCGGTGCACCTCGTGGCCCGGACGGCACCGGCGTGGGCGGACGCGGGCCAGCGGATCAGCCTGGCCCTGTGGACCGCGTCCGAGGTGGACCGGCGCCCGCACCCGCATCCGCGACCCGACCGGCGGTTCCGCCTCGACCTGCACCGCCACCTGTGGGACGCGCGCCGGACCGACGAGCTGCGGATCCGGACGGGCGCGCCGCCGGCCGACGTCGGGGACCGGGATCCGGCGTGGCAGGCGCTGCGCGACGACGGGTACGCCGTGCACCGGTGGGCGGCCGAAGCGGCACTGCTGCTGCGGGCCGACGGGCTGACGGGTTCCGCCGTCACGGTGCGGCTCGGGCCCCGACGCCGGCACGTGCTGGACCTCGCGGCCGGGAGCGGGCACCCGCCCGGCGCGGGGTCGGCGCGGGCCGGCCTGGTCGCCGCGCTGCCGGTGCTGCCGGACGCCGCGACCTGGTCGGCGCCGGACGGGGAGCTGCTACGCCGGGGCCTGATCGAGGTCGACCGGCTGCACCCGCTGGTGGCGTCGGCCCTCGTACCGGATCGCCCGGCGGTCGGCGTCGCGGCGGCGGCCGTCCGGGAACCGGCGGGGCCGCCACGGCTGGTGACGTGCCGCGGGGAGCTGCACCGGATCGGCCTGGTGGACGGGACGCTCGCCGCCCTGGACCACGACCCGGCGGAGATCCGCCGGGAGGAGCTGCTGGCCGCGCTGACCGGTACGCCGATCGCCTGCCTCCAGGCGATCGACCAGGCACACCGCCGTCCGGAGAGCCTTCCCGACATCCGTACCCGCCTCGACCACGGGGACACCGCGGGCGCGTTGGCCGCCGTCGAGGCCCTGCTCGGCCCGGACGCGCTGCTGCGCACCGGCAGCCTGCGGGACGCGCTGGAGAGCGCCGCCCAGCGGCGGGTCACCCACGGGCTGTTCCGGGCCGGGCTGACCGGACGCGGTCCGACCTCGTCAGCCGAGGACCGACGGTCCAAGCGGCGGCAACGCTCCCACCCGCGGCACACGCACGCCCGCTGACCAGCGGCCTCTCCCGTCCGACCGGCCTCGGCCGGCCACCCTCTCGACCTCACAGGTGATTCCCATGCTTCCTGGCTCCTGCCTGACCGACGACCCGACGCAGCTCGATGTCGCCGCCGACCTGCTCGCGCTGCTGCGCGACACCGCCACCGAAACCCGCGCCGACCCGCAACTGGAGGCCCTGACCCTCGCGGTGGCGGCCGACCTGCCGGTGCTGCTGTGGGGCGAGCCGGGCATCGGCAAGACCGCCGCGCTGACGCAGCTCGCCGCCGCCCTGGAGCTGCCGCTGACGACGGTGATCGCCAGCGTCCACGAGCCGTCCGACTTCTCGGGCCTGCCGGTCGTCGGCGACGACCCCGCCGCCCAGGGCGTCCCGATGGCGCCACCGGACTGGGCGGTGCGCCTGGTCCGCGCCGGCCGCGGCCTGCTGTTCCTGGACGAACTGTCGACCGCGCCGCCCGCCGTGCAGGCCGCCCTGCTCCGCCTCGTCCTCGAACGGCGCGTCGGCAGCCTGCGCCTGCCGGCGCAGGTGCGGATCGTGGCCGCCGCCAATCCGCGCAGCTCGGCGGCCGACGGCTGGGAGCTGAGCCCACCGCTGGCCAACCGGTTCGTGCACCTCCAGTGGGCCCACGACCACGAGGTCGTCGTACGCGGCCTGGCCGGCACCTGGCCCCGCGCGACCCTGCCGCGCCTCGACCCGGCGCGACTGCCGGACGCGGTCGCCTTCGCCCGCCGTGCCGTGTGCGGACTCCTCTCGGCCCGACCGACGCTGGTGCACCGGCTGCCCACCGGCGAGGCCAACCGTGGCGGCGCGTGGCCGTCGCCCCGCAGCTGGGAGATGACGCTGCGGCTGATCGCCTTCGCCACCGCCGCCGGCACCTCCCGGGAGGTCCTGTCGATGCTGGTGAGGGGCACCGTGGGGGACGGACCGGGCCTGGAGCTGCTGGCGAGTCTCGACCGGCTGGACCTGCCCGACCCCGAGGTGCTGCTGGCCGACCCGGACGCCGCCGCGCTGCCCGAGCGGGGCGACCTGCGCCAGGCCGTGCTGGACGCCGTGGTGGAGGCGGTGCGCCGACGCCCGGACCGGGCCCGCTGGGACGGGGCGTGGCGGGTGCTGGCCCGCGCGGTGGAGACGGGCGCCCCCGACCTGGTGGTCGTACCCGCCGCCACCCTCGCCCGGCTCCGGCAGGAGGACTGGGACGTGCCCCCGTCGATCGAGCGCCTCGCCGGTACGGTCACCCTGTCCCGGCGGGCCGACGAGGTGGCGGCCGGGGTCACCGCGGTCGCGGGCACCGGCCGATGAGCCCCGCGCAGGCGACCCTGGACCGGGAGAAGCTCTTCACCGCCCGGCTGCACGCCGCCCGGGTGCGTCCCTACCTGGCGACGGCGCTCTTCGCCCTGCACGTGGTCGAGTCGCGGCGGGTGCCGACGATGGCGGTGGACCGCCACTGGCGGTGCTACGTCTCACCCGTGTTCGTGGCCCGCACACCCGTGGCGGAACTCGCCGGGGTGTGGGTGCACGAGGTCTCGCACCTGCTGCGGGACCACCACGGGCGCGGCGACCGGGTCGCGCGGGAACAGGGGCTGACCGGGCCGGGGGAGCGGCTGCGGATGAACATCGCCGCGGACTGCGAGATCAACGACGACGCGTACGGCGAGGGGCTGACCCGGCCCGCAGGGGCCGTCGAACCGCGTACCCTGCGGCTACCCGAGGGGCAGCTGATGGAGGACTACCTGCGGCAGTTCCGGCTCGGGCCCCGTACCCAGGACTGGGCCTGGCTGGACTGCGGCAGCGGCGCCGACGGCCTGGACCGCGAGTGGGACCTCGGCCCGGACGGCGCGCACGGCCTCACCGCGCAGGAACGCGACGCGGTGCGGTTCCGGGTGGCCGAGGGCATCACCGGCCGACCGGGAAACGTGCCGCAGGGCTGGCGGCGGTGGGCGGAGGAGGCGTTCCATCCGCCGCAGCCGTGGCGGGACCTGTTGGGCGCGGCGGTCCGCTCCGCGGTGTCGGCCGCCGGGGTGGGCGAGGACTACACCTACGGCCGGCCGGCGCGGCGCTCCGCCGGGCTGCCCGGCGTCGTCCTGCCGGCGCTGCGTCGTCGGCCGCCGCGGGTCTGCGTCATCATCGACACCTCCGGCTCGGTCAGCGACGCCGAACTGGGCAGCGCGCTGCTCGAGGTGGCCGCGATCACCCGGGCCGTCGGCGGTCGCCGTGACCTGGTCAGCGCGCTGCCCTGCGACGCCGCCGCCGACACGGTGCTGACGCTGTGCCGCGCCGAGGACATCCCGCTGATCGGGGGCGGCGGCACCGACCTGCGTACCGGATTCGCCCGGGCGCTGCGGGACAGGCCGGCGCCCGACGCCATCGTCGTGCTGACCGACGGGCAGACGCCCTGGCCGGTCTCGCGGCCGGCGTGCCGGACGGTCGTCGGCCTGTTTCCCCGGGCCCGCCGGTGGAACGAGGACGATCCCGACCACGTGCCGGATTCCCCGCCGGAATGGGCGCGGGTGGTCACCATCGGGGCCGGTCCCGCCGCCCGGTGAGTCGACGTCCGACATCCTCGATGCGATCCGGCATCAGCTCGACGGGGGGCATCGAGAACTTCTCGCATCCTTTACCGTCACCAGCTATGACCCACCCGTATCAGGTGCCGCCACCGCCGAAGCGGCACACGCTGCGAACCGTCCTGATCGTCACCGGCGTGGTGGCCGTGTTGTGCTGCGGTGGCGCCGGCATCGGCGGCTTCTTCCTCTTCAAGGGAGTCAAGGGCGCGACGGATCCGGCCCAGCAGGCCGCCGAGTCCTTCGTGAGCGACCTTGAGGCCGGGGACGCGGACGCCGCCTACGATCTGCTGTGCAGCGGCACGCGCGGCCAGTATGCGAGGGACGCGTTCGGTCAGGGCATCGCCAAGCAGCCGAAGATCCGCAGTCACGAGGTCGACGGTGTCAACGTGTCGAACGTCAACGGCCGCACGTCGGCGACGGTGAACATGGCGCTGACGCTGGACAGCGGGTTCACGGACCAGCACGTGTTCAGGCTGGTGAAGGAGGATGGCGCCTGGAAGGTGTGCGGCCAGCCGTACTGAGCCCGCGCGCCTGCCGGACGTGCCCGGACCAGCGCATCCCGTCCGCACGACGGCCGGCCGCACCGCTTCGGCGACACGGGTCCCGGTCACTGGTCCGGTCGGCGGGCGCAGGACGGCCGCTGTCCGGGGACGGGTCGGGCACTATCGTGCTGACGTGCACATCCGTTTCGACGTCCCCGCCGACCCCGCGTACCCGGGCCGGGTGGCCGCTGCGCTCGGCAGCGTGCGGCTGCGCAGGTACCGCATCATCGGCGCGGTGCTGGCGGTGGTCGGCGTGATCGGTGTCGTCGCGTCCCGGGCGTTCGCGTCGGGCGTCCGCGTCTCGCCGCTGTGGATGGCGATCGCCCTGGCCGGCGTGCTGTCGATGGCCTACCCGTCGTGGGTGCGGTGGCGGGCCCGGCGGCGCTCCGGTCGCTACGCGGTCGAGGGCGGCTACGACATCACCGACGACAACATCATGATGCGCAGCGGCTCGGAGTCCGGTGGTATCGCCTGGGACGGGGTCGCCCAGGTGCGGGACAGCGGCGAATTCTGGATCGTCTACGTCGGCCGGATGCCGGCGACGGTGATCCCGCGTCGCCTGATGTCCGCCGAGGACGCCGAGACGCTGCGCGCCTTCATGACGGAACGCGGACTCCTCCCACCCCGGTGAATCCCGGGGCGAAAAATCTCGGAGAACCGGACCCGTAGGTGTCGATTGCGGGTCGGTCCCGTTCGTGGTCCTGGTGAGACACCGGCACCGAGCCGGTCCCACACCTGCTGGAGGACCCGATGAACCGCACCGCGACCCTGACCCGTACCGCCCCCGCCGTCGGTTCGCTGATCGGATTCGGCGTCGCCGCCACGGCAGCCGCGAGCGTCGCCACCGTGGCCGTCGCCGCCGTCGGGCACGCCGCCGGGATCAGCCTGGAGGTGGGCGGCGCCCCCATCCCGGTCCCGGGATTCGGCGTGCTGACGGCGGTGTTCTCGCTGGTCGGCGTGGCCCTCGCCGTCGTGCTGGCCTACCGGGCCCGCAACCCGCGCCGCGCGTTCGTGCGCACGACGGTGGTGCTGACGGCGCTCTCCCTGGTCCCGGACGTGATCGCGGACGCCGGCCTGGCCACCAAGGTGCTGCTGATGGTCACCCACCTGGTGGCCGCCGCGATCGTCATCCCGGCCGTCGCGCGTCGCCTCGCCGGTTGACCCGACACCACCCGCCCTCGCCCGATGCCCGTCCCGCCGATGGCGGTCACCGCATGACGAGGGCGGGTGGGAGGTCGACGACGGTGCCTCAGGGTTGGGCCTGCACCGACGCCAGGGACCGGCGCAGGTGGGCCCGTTCGGCCTCGGTCCCGGCGAGGTCGAGCGCCAGCCGGTACGCCGCCGCGGCCTCCGGCAACCGGCCGAGCCGGCGCAGCAGTTCCGCCCGCGCCGCCGGGTAGGGGTGGTGGCCGCGCAGCCGGGGCTCGGCGGCCAGCTCGTCGAGCAGCGCCAGCCCGGCCTCCGGCCCGTCGCGCATGGCCACCGCCACCGCCCGGTTCAGGGCGACGACGGGGGAGGGCGCCAACGCGAGCAGGACGTCGTAGAGGGCCACCACCTGGGGCCAGTCGGTGGTCGCGACGTCCGCCGCCTCGTCGTGCAGCGCGGCGATCGCCCCCTGCACGGCGTACACCCCGGGTGGCCCGCCGGTCAGCGCGGCGACCACCAGGCCCCGCCCTTCCTCGATCATGGCGCGGTCCCACCGGCTGCGGTCCTGGTCGTCGAGGAGCACCGGTTCACCCGTCGGCCCGGTCCGCGCCGCGCGGCGGGCGTGGACCAGCAGCATCAGCGCGAGCAGGCCGGTGATCTCCCGCTCGGCGGGGAGCAGCCGGCGCAGGATCCGGGCCAGCCGGATGGCCTCCTCGGCGAGGTCGATCCGTTGCAGGTCGGCGCCCGCGCTGGCCGCGTACCCCTCGGTGAAGATCGAATAGAGGACCTGGAGGACTCCCGGCAACCGGCCCGGCAGCTCGTCGGCGCCGGGTACCCGGAACGGGATGCGGGCCACCCGGATCTTGTTCTTGGCCCGCACGATCCGTTGGGCCATCGTCGCGGGCGGGACCAGGAAGGCCCGCGCGACCTCGGCCGTCGTCAGCCCGGCCAGGCAACGGAGGGTCAGCGCGGTACGGTCCTCCGCCGCGAGCGCCGGATGGGCGCAGGTGAAGAAGAGCCGCAGCCGCTCGTCCGGCAGGTCGTCCTCCGCGCCGGGCGCCGGGGAGCCGGCCGCCCGGTCCGCCTCCACCTGGAGGACGGCGAGCCGGGCGGCGTACGTCTGGTCCCGCCGGAGCCGGTCGACGGCCCGGCGCCGGGCCGTGGTCAACAGCCAGGCGCCGGGCCGGGCCGGCACGCCGTCGACCGGCCAGTGCCGCAGCGCGGCCTCGATCGCCTCCGAGGCCACGTCCTCGGCCAGGTCGAGATCGCCGAAGCGCAGGACCAGGGAGGCGAGCAGTCGGCCCCGCTCCTCACGGAAGACGGCCTCCACCGACGACGCGACGTGCGACGTCGTGGCGGGGTCGGCTGCGTCCGCCACGGTGGTCAGGCCTGGAACTCGGCGACCGGCCGCACCACCACCGACCCGACGCGCGCGCCCGGGCAGCGCGCGGCCCAGTCGAGCGCCACGTCGAGATCGGGTACGTCGATGACGTAGTAGCCACCGAGGACCTCGCGGGTCTCGGCGAACGGGCCGTCGGTGACGACGCGTTCGCCCGCGCGGTCGACCCGGACGATCGTGGCGGTGGTCAGGTCGGCCAGTGAGTGTCCGGAGACGTGGATGCCCGCTTCCCGCACGGTCTTGTCGTAGGCCATCCAGTCGGCGAAGGTGGGCCCGTCACCCGTCGGGTCCTCGGGCTCCTCGGTGGCGGCACTCAGGATGAGCAGCATGTACTTCACGGTCCGGCTCCTGTCACGTGTCGAGCGTGGCTTGCGTACGACATCACGACGAGCGGGCGGCGGCCCCGTCGACATGCCGCCCGGACTTTCTTCCGCCGGCCGCCTCCGGCGTGGATCCGGTCGGCCGGTCAGCGCCCGGTGAAGGTGGCCCGGCCCGGTCCGTCGGTGAGGAACGACCGCACCGCGTTCGGCAGGTCCTCGGTGCGGTACAGGTCGGCGGCGATCGTCGTCACGTGCCGGTCGGCCTCGGCCACGCCGCCCCGGGCGAAGTGGTCGAGGACCGCCTTGGTCGCCGCGTGCGCGCGGGTCGGGCCGGCGGCGAGCTGCGCGGCGAAGGCCCGCGCGGCGTCGTCGAACCCGTCGTCGGGCAGCACCCGGTTCACCACGTTCCAGCGTTCCAGGGTGGCGGCGGAGTAGCGGTCGCCGGTCATCACGAACTCCTTTGCCCGCCCGACCCCGGCGCGCGCGGCGAGCCGCTGGGTGCCGCCCATGGTGGGGGTGAGCCCGACCACCTTCTCCACCAGCCCGAAGCTGGCCCGCTGCGCGGCCAGGATCAGGTCGCAGGCCACGGCCACCTCGAACGCCCAGGTCAGGCAGAGCGCGTGGGCGGCGAAGACGGTGGGGAAGGGGTACGCGGCGATCCGCTCCGGCAGCGCCAGCATCCGGTCGAAGAGCACCTTCGCCTGCTCGGGGGAGTGCTGTGCCGCGAAGAGGTGGACGTCGACGCCGGCGCTGACCACCCGGCCGTCGAACCGGATCAGCAGGGCTCGGGTGTCGTCGGGCAGCCCGTCGAGAGCCGTGTCGACCTGCGCGTGCAGGTCGAGGGTGTAGAGGTTGAGCGGCCCGGCGTCGACGGTCAGCACGGCCAGCCCCGAGGGCTCGACCTCCAGGCGGGCCAGGGCACTCGGTTCGCTCATCCGGGCAGCGTAGCCGGGCGGTACCGGACCCGGTGACGGCGACCACGCCAATTCCGGAAATCTGCTTCGTCAGCCGTTCGGTTGATATCGCGGCAACCTTTGGTCTAGTGTGGCTGGCACGGACGGCGCTGCTGTGAAGCCGCTGTCGCCGCAGACGGGAAGGACAGCATGATCACCACGATCGCCGCGCAGACCAGCACCACCGAGGTCAGCAGCACCCGGGTCTCGGCGCACGAGTCCCGCGCCACCGAGCTGATGACGGCGCTCTCCGCGCTGCCGGAGGGTCACCCGGACCGGCCGGCCCTGCGTAACCAGGTGATCGAGGCGTGGCTGCCGCTCGCGAACCACCTGGCCTTCCGCTACAGCGGCCGGGGCGAGCCCAACGGCGACCTGGCCCAGACCGCGGCGCTCGGTCTGATCAAGGCGGTGGACCGGTTCGACGCCTCCCGCGGCGTCGACTTCGCCGGCTTCGCGATCCCCACCATCCTCGGGGAGATCAAGCGGCACTTCCGCGACCGCACCTGGAACATCCGGGTGCCGCGTCGCCTCCAGGAGCTGCGGCTGAAGATCTCCGAGGCCAACAGCACCCTCACCCAGACGCTGAACCGGGCGCCCACGGTCGCCGACATCGCCACCCACCTCGACGTCACCGAGGAAGAGGTGCTGGAGGGCCTGGAAGGCGCCCGCGCCTACAACGCGGTCTCGCTGAACACCCCGATCGGTGACGGCGAGAGCGCCACCGAGCTCGGCGACACCCTCGGCAGCCAGGACGACGAGTACGAGCTGGCCGAGCTGCGGGTCGCCCTCGGCCCGGCGCTGGCCACCCTCGACGAGCGCGAGCAGAAGATCCTCACGCTCCGCTTCTACGGCAACCTGACGCAGAGCGAGATCGCCGCCCAGGTCGGGGTGTCCCAGATGCACGTCTCCCGGCTGCTCGCCCGCGCGCTGACCAAGCTGCGCGGTCAGCTCGCCGACTGCTGATCTCCCGGCGGCTCCCGCCGCCACCCGGCCACCAGCCGCCGCCCACCGGGTTCCCTCCCGTCGGGCGGCGGCTTCGTCCTGCCCACCGCCCGGTCGCCTGTCCCGGACGCTGCCGCACCAGCGCTCCGCCCGGCGCGGCTGCGCCATTAATTGTCCTTGTGCATACTTGCGCGGTTGACGGTGTGCCGGACGGGGCGTCCGGCCGTGGGACAGAGGCGGTAACGGTGGTCGAACAGACGGTCCCACGGCGACGTGACCAGGGCACCGGCGCGGGCGGTCCGGTCGCCGACCCAGGGCTGCGGCAGTTGCTGGCGGGTCTGACCGCGGTACGCGACGGCGACTTCGGCACCCGCCTCCCCGAGGACGCCGACGGCCTGCTCGGCGAGATCGCCACGGTCTTCAACGGCATGGTCGACCAGCTGTCGCTGTTCACCTCCGAGGTGACCCGGGTCGCCCGCGAGGTGGGCACCGAGGGGCAGCTCGGCGGTCAGGCCGAGGTGCCGGGCGTCTCCGGCACCTGGAAGGACCTGACCGACTCGGTCAACGCCATGGCCGGCAACCTCACCGACCAGGTCCGCGACATCGCCGAGGTGGCCACCGCGGTGGCCCGGGGTGACCTGTCGCAGAAGATCACCGTCGACGTGCGGGGCGAGATCCTCGAACTGAAGATCACCATCAACACGATGGTGGACCAGCTCTCGTCGTTCGCCGACGAGGTGACCCGGGTGGCCCGGGAGGTCGGCAGCGAGGGCCGCCTCGGCGGTCAGGCCGAGGTGCCCGGCGTGGCCGGCACCTGGCGTGACCTCACCGACTCGGTCAACTTCATGGCCGGCAACCTCACCAGCCAGGTCCGCAACATCGCCCAGGTGACCACCGCGGTGGCCCGGGGTGACCTGTCGCAGAAGATCACCGTCGACGCCCGCGGCGAGATCCTGGAGCTCAAGAGCACCATCAACACGATGGTGGACCAGCTCTCGTCGTTCGCCGACGAGGTGACCCGGGTCGCCCGGGAGGTCGGCACCGACGGCCGGCTGGGCGGTCAGGCCCAGGTCAGCGGCGTCGCCGGCACCTGGCGCGACCTCACTGACTCGGTCAACTCGATGGCCGTCAACCTCACCGACCAGGTCCGCAGCATCGCCCAGGTCGCCACCGCCGTGGCCCGGGGTGACCTGTCGCAGAAGATCACCGTCACCGCGCACGGCGAGATCCTGGAGCTGAAGAACACCATCAACACGATGGTGGAGCAGCTCTCGTCGTTCGCCGACGAGGTGACCCGGGTCGCCCGGGAGGTCGGCACCGAGGGTCGCCTCGGCGGTCAGGCCGACGTCAAGGGCGTCTCCGGCACCTGGAAGGACCTCACCGAGTCCGTCAACGTCATGGCGGACAACCTCACCGCCCAGGTCCGCAGCATCGCCGAGGTCACCACCGCGGTGGCGAAGGGCGACCTGACGCAGAAGATCCGGGTCGACGCCCGGGGCGAGATCCTGGCCCTGAAGGAGACCATCAACACGATGGTCGACCAGCTCTCCGCGTTCGCCGACGAGGTGACCCGGGTGGCCCGCGAGGTGGGCACCGAGGGGCGGCTGGGCGGTCAGGCGCGGGTCTCCAACGTCGGTGGCACCTGGAAGGACCTCACCGACAACGTCAACGAGATGGCGAACAACCTCACCAACCAGGTGCGCTCCATCGCGCTGGTCGCCACCGCCGTCGCCCAGGGCGACCTGAGCCGGCAGATCACCGTCGAGGCCAAGGGCGAGGTCGCCGTCCTCGCCCAGACCATCAACACGATGGTCGGCACCCTCGGCGCGTTCGCCGACGAGGTGACCCGGGTGGCCCGTGAGGTGGGCACCGAGGGGCGGCTGGGCGGTCAGGCGCGGGTGCCGAACGTCGCCGGCACCTGGAAGGACCTCACCGACAACGTCAACTCGATGGCCAACAACCTGACCGGCCAGGTCCGCAACATCGCCCAGGTCACCACGGCCGTGGCGCAGGGCGACCTGACCCGCAAGATCGACGTCGACGCGCGCGGCGAGATCCTGGAGCTGAAGACCACCATCAACACCATGGTCGACCAGCTCTCCAGCTTCGCCGCGGAGGTCACCCGGGTGGCCCGGGAGGTCGGCAGCGAGGGCCGCCTCGGTGGGCAGGCTGAGGTCGAGGGCGTCTCCGGTACGTGGAAGCGCCTCACCGAGAACGTCAACGAGCTGGCCGGGAACCTCACCCGGCAGGTGCGGGCCATCGCCGAGGTCACCAGCGCGGTGGCCACCGGCGACCTGACCCGCTCCATCACGGTGGACGCCTCCGGCGAGGTCGCGGAGCTGAAGGACAACATCAACTTCATGGTGGAGTCGCTGCGCGAGACCACCCGTACCAACGAGGAACAGGACTGGCTCAAGACCAACCTGGCCCGCATCTCCGGCCTGATGCAGGGCCACCGGGACCTCGACGTCGTCGCCGGGCTGGTGATGAACGAGCTGGCTCCGCTGGTCGCCGCGCAGCTCGGCACGTTCCTGCTGGTCGACGACGGCCCGGCGGGGACGGGCCTGCGGGTGGTCGGCGGCTACGGCCACGATGCCACCCGCCGCCGCTACGCCCTCGGCGAGTCGCTGGTCGGGCAGGCCGCGGTCAGCAAGCGGGCGATCGTCGTCGACACCGTCCCGGCCGACTACGTCACCGTCTCCTCCAGCCTCGGCGCCGCCGCCCCGCTGCACCTGGTGGTGCTGCCGATCCTCTTCGAGGACCAGGTGCTCGGCGTGATCGAGCTGGCCAGCATGAACCGCTTCACCGAGATCCAGCGGGACTTCCTCGACCAGCTCACCGAGACCATCGGCGTCAATGTCAACACCATCGTCGCGAATGCCCGTACGGACGTGCTGCTGACCGAGTCGCAGCGCCTCGCCGCGGAGCTGCGGGCCCGGTCGGAGGAGCTGCAGGCCCGCTCCGAGGAGCTGCAGCGCTCCAACGCGGAGCTGGAGGACAAGGCGGAGCTGCTGGTCCGGCAGAACCACGACATCGAGACCAAGAACTCCGAGATCGAGCAGGCCCGACAGGAGCTGGAGGCGCGGGCGCAGCAGCTCGCGCTCGCCTCGAAGTACAAGTCCGAGTTCCTCGCGAACATGAGCCACGAGCTGCGTACGCCGCTGAACTCGCTGCTCATCCTCGCCCAACTGCTGGCCCAGAACCCCAGCCGGAACCTGACCGGCAAGCAGGTCGAGTACGCCACGGTCATCCACTCGGCCGGCACCGACCTGCTCCAGTTGATCAACGACATCCTCGACCTGTCCAAGGTCGAGGCCGGCAAGATGGACATCAACCCGGAGACGTTCGACCTCTCCGTCCTGCGCGACTACGTCGACGCGACCTTCCGCCCGCTGACCACGCCGCGCGGCCTGGAGCTGGACATCAGCACCGGTCCCGACGTCCCCACCCGGCTGCACACCGACGAGCAGCGGCTGCGGCAGGTGCTGCGCAACCTGGTCTCCAACGCGGTCAAGTTCACCGAGCAGGGGCGGGTGCAGCTGCGCATCGAGCGGGCCCGCCCCGACGAGCTGCCCGGCGGCTTCCCGACCGACGGTGACGTCGTCGCGTTCCGGGTGATCGACACCGGCATCGGCATCGCGGAGCAGCACCTGACCGCGATCTTCGACGCCTTCCAGCAGGCCGACGGCACCACCAGCCGCCGCTACGGCGGCACCGGGCTGGGGCTGTCCATCAGCCGGGAGATCGCCCAGCTGCTCGGTGGGCAGATCACCGCCCGCAGCGTGCTCGGCCAGGGCAGCACCTTCACCCTGTACCTGCCGGCCACGGTCACCGGCGCGCACGCGGTCGACAACCCGGCGCTCCCCGTCGCCGGTCAGGCCATGGAGCCGGACGCCCACCGGTGGGTGGAGCTGCAGCAGCGCCGGCTGCTGGTGCTCGAACCGCACGACAAGGGGCTGCTGAGCCTGCTGACCCGGGCGGTGGCTGCGGAGACCGGCGCGAGCGTGGACGTCTTCACCGCGGTCGACGTCTCCTCGGCGGTCGAGGCCTTGGCGGCGCACCGGCACCACCTGCTGGTGCTGCACCTGGACGCCACCGAGGACAGCGGCACCGCGCTGCTGAAGGCGGTGCACGACGACGCCGGCCTGCGCGGCGTCCCGGTGCTCGCCTACCACGGCCAGCCTCTGGCGCCCGGGCAGGAGGCCCTGCTCCAGTCCCTGGCGAACGACCGGCCGCTGGAGATCCTGCGCAGCCTGGACGACCTGCGCGAGCGGATCGCCCTGCACCTGACGGCGGAGTCCCCGGAGCGGGTCGTGCCGTTCCCGCTGCCCAGTCACGACCGGGCGGCGGTCGCCGACCCGTTGGCCTCGGCGCTGGCCGGGCGGAAGGTGCTGGTGGTCGACGACGACGCCCGCAACGTCTTCGCCCTGACCAACATCCTGGAGCTGCACGGCCTCGACGTGGTGTACGCCGAGAACGGCCGCAAGGGTGTCGAGACGCTGATGCGGCACGACGACATCGACCTCGTCCTGATGGACGTGATGATGCCGGAGATGGACGGCTACGCCGCGACCGCCGCGATCCGGGCCATGCCGCGCTACGCCGACCTGCCGATCATCGCGGTGACCGCCAAGGCCATGCACGGCGACCGGGAGAAGAGCATCTCCTCCGGCGCGAGCGACTACGTCACCAAGCCGGTCGACGCCGACGACCTGCTGCACTGCATCCACCGCTGGCTGACCAGCTGAGCGACGAGGCGGCGGCGACCCCTGCGCAGGGGTCGCCGCCGCCTCGGGCGCGCTCGGTCAGCTGGTGGGGAAGGTGTCCGGGGTGCGGATCCGGTTGCGCATGAAGCTGCCCGACGCGGTCAGGACGGAGGTGCCGGCGTACGTGCCGCCGGCGCAGGTGCCGGGCCGGAACGCGGCGCTGCCCTCGGCGGCGTCGGAGTAGGTCCAGTTGGCGTAGCTGATCTTCAGCCGGTCCAGCAGGTCCAGCCAGGCCGTGCTGCTGGCGGAGTCGACCGCGCCGTCCCCGGTGTACGACACCGTGCCGAACTCGGTGACGAAGACGGGCAGCCGCCCGGCGGCCCGCTCCAGCTCGGCCCGGTAGTTGTCCCGGTGGGACGCGGCGTAGAAGTGGAACGTGTACATGATGTTGGCGGCGTTCACCGGGTTGTTGACGATCTCGTCGGAGTTGCCGCCCTCGGAGACGCCCAGCGAGGACCAGCCCCGGGTGCCGACGATGATCACCGCGTCCGGGTCGTTGGCGCGGATGACCGGGATGACCTGCTCGGCGTAGTTCTTGATGGTGGACCAGCTCACGCCGTTGGGCTCGTTGGTGATCTCGTAGATCACGTTGGTCTTGCTGGCGTTGCGGGCGGAGACGGCGGCGAAGAAGGTCTTGGCCCGCTCCAGGTTGTACGTCGGGTCACCGGGCGTCAGGGTGTGGAAGTCGATCAGGGCGTACATGCCCCGGGCCTCGGTCTTGTCGACCAGCGTGTTGACCTGGTTGGTGAAGCCGGTCGGGTTGGTCTCGTAGCCCTGTTCCTGGACGTACATGGAGATCCGCAGCAGGTCGGCCTGCCAGTCGGTGGCCAGCGCGTCCAGCGACGCGTCGTTGTAGCAGGAGCCGAACCACTGGAGCCCGTGGGTGCTCATGCCGCGCAGCTGGATCGGCCGGTCGTACCGGTTGCAGAGCTTGGTGCCGCAGACGTGGAGCTGTCCGTTGATGGCCACCGGCGTCGTCCCGGTGGGCGGCGGCGGCGTGGTGGGCGGCGGGGTGGTGGGTGGGGGAGTGGTCGGCGGGGTGCCGGTGGTCGGTGGCGTGCTGGGCGTGGTGCCGCCCGTGCAGGCCACGCCGTTGAGGGTGAACGAGGTGGGCGCCGGGTTGGCGGTGGTCCAGGTGCCGTTGAACCCGATGCTGGTGGTGCCGCCGCTGGGCAGGCTGCCGTTCCAGTCGACGTTGCGGGCGGTGACGGTGTTGCCGCTCTGCTGCCAGGTGGCCGACCAGCCCTGTCCGACCCGCTGGCCGGCGTCGGGGAAGCCGAAGCCGAGGGTCCAGCCGTTGACGGCGTCGCCGAGGTTCTTGATCGTGATGTTGGCGGTGAAGCCGCCCTGCCAGCTGTTCGTAGTCCAGGTGACGGCGCAGCCGGTGGCGGCCATGGCGTCGACCGCGGGCAGGGCGGCGGTGGCGGCCAGGGTCAGGGCGCCGACGGTGCCGGCGAGCAGGAGGTTGCGCCGGGACGGGCGCGGGATTGTCGTCATGCGGGATCGTCCCCATCTGGGTCGGTGGTGGTGACGTGCGGGCGGGTGCTGCCGCTGACTCGCCCGGTGAGCCGACGCAGCGTTCTCGGGAGCGCTCCCACCGCAGCGTAGATCGCCCCTCCGGCTCCTCGCAACATGTCGATACGTCACTGTCCCGGCCGGTTCCCGGCGGGGCGGCGCGCGGCACCGCCGGGGCCCCGACCCGGGACCCCGGCGGTGTGGTGGCGCGTCAGCGGGACTGGAGGGCCCGGACGTTGTCGCCGAACGTCCAGCCCTTCGACCCGTCCCAGTTGATCGACCAGGTCATCAGCCCCTTCAGGCCGCCCCGGTAGGTGTTCCACGCCTGGCTCACCGAGGCCGGCGCGAGATAGCCGCCGCCCGCGCCGGGCTGCGCCGGCAGGCCGGGGACCTGCTTGTCGTACGGGACCCGGATGGTGGTGCCCTGGACGACCAGACCGGCGTTGAGGCAGTCGGTCTGCGCGGTGAAGCCCTGCACCGTGCCGGCGGAGTACGAGTCGCCGGCGCAGCCGTACATGCTGCCGTTGTAGTACTGCATGTTCAGCCACCAGAGCCGGCCGTTGTCGGCGTACCGCTTGACGATCGGCAGGTACGCGCCCCAGATCGAGCCGTAGGTGACGCTGCCGCCGGTGACGTACGCGGTCTCCGGGGCCATCGTGAGACCGAAGTTCGCGGGCATCTGGGCGAGCACCCCGTCGATGATGCGGATCAGGTTCGCCTGTGAGGTGGAGAGCCGGGTGATGTCCCCGCTGCCGCTGAGCCCGGTCTCGATGTCGATGTCGATGCCGTCGAAGTTGTACCGCTTGAGGATCGGCACGACGGTGGCGACGAACCGGTCGGCGACCGCGGTGGAGCTGAGGTCGATGCCCGCGGTGGCCCCACCGATCGACATCAGGATGGTCAGCCCGGCGGCCTTGGCCTGGCACATCTCGGCGGGGGTGGCCACCTTGACGCCGGCGTCCATGCCGTCCTCCCAGAGCACCGTGCCGTCGGAGCGGATCACCGGGAAGGCGGCGTTGACCACGTTGTAGCCGTGCCCGGGGATCCGTGGGTCGGTGATCGGGATCCAGCCCAGCGGCGGGTGGACCCCGTTGGCCGCGCCGTCCCAGTTCTCCCAGTAGCCCTGGAGCACCTTGCCGGCCGGCCGGGACCGCACCGCGCAGGTCGTCGTCCCCGGTGGCGCAGTGGTCGTCGGGCTGATCGTCGGCGTCGCGGTCGGCGAGGGCGTCACGGTCGGCGAGGGCGACGTGGTCGGCGAGGGCGACGTGGTGGGCGTGGGGGAGGGCGGGGCGGTGGTGGGGGTGGGCGAGGGCGTGCCGGCGGAGCAGGCGCCGAGGTCGCTCCAGATGGCCGGCGTGGCGGCCGGGTTCCAGCCCGCGCCCGGTGGCGGGGTGTGCGTGACCAGGGCCTGATAGAGCCGGCCGGCGTAGGTGACCCGGCTGCCGACGGGGTAGGTGACACCCTCCGTCCAGGCCGGGGCGTCGCAGACCACGAGCGCGCCGGTGCCGCCGGTCACCGCCGCCAGGCCGGGGGTGACCGGCAGGGCGGCGGTGGTGGCGGCCAACGCCGCCGCGCTGAACAGGGCGATCGCCCCGGGTCGAAGTCGCATGACATACCTCCTCGTCGATGCGCCGGACGCTATCAGTTAACTTTGTTAAATGTAAATGGCCGGTAGGGTGTCACCACTTGGTTCATGGCGTGAACCGTGACGCTGAGGCATCCTGGGTGGGGTCGCCGGCCGGTGGCGCCCAGGGAAAGGACGGCGGCGGAGATGGACGCCCGACGCACCACCGTGCGCGACATGCGCCGCGCCAACCGCTCGGTGCTGCTCACCCGGATCTGGCTGGACGGCCCGCTGAGCCGGCACGAGCTGGGGCAGACCACCGCGCTCAGCCTGGCCAGCGTCAGCAACCTGGTCGGCGAGATGATCGGCGAGGGCATCGTCGAGGAGGCCGGCTCGGTCGACTCCGACGGCGGCCGGCCCCGGGTGCTGCTGCGCGTCGCCCCCGGCTACGGCTATCTGGTCGGCGCCGACGTCGGCGAGACCCGGGTCCAGGTCGAACTCTTCGACCTGGCGATGACCGCCCTCGCCAAGGCGGAGTACCCGATCGCCGCCGCCGAACCCGACCCGCACGACGTGGCCGCCCACCTGCTGCACGGCCTGCACGCGGTGACCGAGCAGGCCGGCGTCGACCCGGCCGCCGTGCTCGGCCTCGGCGTGGCCGTCTCCGGCACGGTCGAGCGGACCGCCGACGCCGTGGTGCACGCCCAGACCCTCGGCTGGGACGGCGTGCCGCTGGGCGCCATGCTGCGCGCCGGCACCGACATCCCCGTGCACGTCGACAACGGCGCGAAGACCCTCGGCCAGGCCGAGATGTGGTTCGGCGCCGGCCGGGGCGCCCGGCACGCCGTCATCGCCCTGGTCGGCTCCGGCGTCGGGGCCAGCGTGGTCGCCGACGGCACCGGCTACCGCGGCGCGCACAGCAGCGCCGGCGAGTGGGGCCACACCACCATCGTGTACGGCGGTCGCCGCTGCCGCTGCGGCAACCTCGGCTGCCTGGAGGCGTACGTCGGCGCGGAGGGGGTCCTCGACCGGTTCCGCCAGGCCAACCGGGGTCGGCCGGCCGCCGGCGGCGACGAGGAGAGCGCCTTCGGTGAGCTGCTGCGCTCGTCGAGCCGGACGGCGGCGAAGGTGCTCGACGAGACCGTCGGCTATCTCGGCGCCGGCGTCGCGACGCTGGTCAACCTCTTCAACCCGGAACGGGTGGTGCTCGGCGGCTGGGCCGGGCTGGCCCTCGGCGAGCGCTACCTGCCGCAGATCCGCGAGGCCACCGCGCGGCACGCGCTGCGCCAGCCGTACGCCCAGACCTCGATCGAGCTGTGCCAGCTCGGGCCCGACGCGGTCGCGATGGGCGCGGCCACCCTGCCGATGGCCCGGCTGCTGCGCGACGGCGGTGTGCCGCGCGACCCGGCCGCTGTCCGGATGACGCCGCCGCGACCGGCGCGTCGCCCGCGCTCCCGCGCCCGCTGAGCCGCCGGGCCGGCGGACCGCCGGCCCGGCGTCGCTCACGCGGGCAGGGTCCACTTCTGGTTCGCGCCCCCGGTGCACGACCAGATCTGCGTCTTCGTCCCGTCGGTGGCGGTGTTGCCGGTGACGTCGAGGCACTTGTTCGCCTGCGGGTTCACCAGGTCCCGCCCGGCGGTCCAGGTCCACTGCTGGGCGGGGGTGCCGTTGCAGGTCCACAACTGCACCTTCGTGCCGTCGGCGGTGCCGCCGCCGGAGACGTCCAGGCACTTGCCCAGGGCGCGGAGGGTGCCGTCGGCGGCCCGGGTCCACGTCTGGTTGGGGCCGCCGAAGCAGCTCCAGATCTGCACCGGGGTCCCGTCGGCGGAGTTGTTGTCGGTCACGTCCAGGCACTTGCCGCCCAGCCCGGTGACCGTGCCGGTCGACCCGCTCGGCGTGCCGGACGGGGTGCCGGACCAGGTGAAGGTGGCGGTGGTGCGGGCGGGCAGCGAATAGGTGAACGACTGGCCGCCCCAGACCACCTTCACCGACTGCGCGGACGTGCCACCGTTGTGCGCGATCAGCGCCTTGGAGCCGTCGGGATTGCGCCAGGCGACGTTCGGCACCGCGCTGCTGGCGGTCGAGTCGATCCGGTACGCCCCGGGCCGGACGAACTTCGTCAGGTGCCCGGTGGTGTAGTACTCGATCGTGTAGTCCACCTGGCCGGCGCGGGAGTCCCCCTCGTGGACGGTGATCAGGCCGGTGCAGGTGCCGCAGCCGCCGTTGTGCGGGCCCATGTTCTGGTTGACCGCGAGGCTCCACTTCACCACGCTGCGGCTCCAGTTCCGGGCGTAGTTGACGATGTCGGCCAGGTCCTCGTTGTGCTGGTTGCCGATCCAGGTGCCACCGGAGTGCTCGGTGCTGAACTGCGGCACGGCGGCGTACTGGTCGTGGACCTGGCTGCCGACGGCGGGGTCGCCCCAGTAGCCGTGCCAGGCGATGCCGCCGAAGAGCGGGTCGGTGCGGACGGCGGTGTCGGCCAGCAGCCCGGAGCCGATGGTGCCGTAGTCGCCGTAGTTCCAGTCGTGCACGAGCACCCTGGTGGTGATGCCGGCGGCCCGGAACGCCGGGTAGACGAAGTTCTTCGTCAGCTCCACCAGCCCGGAGGAGTTCCAGCTCATGCCGGGGTAGTCCATCGCGGTGGGGTTGCCCGCCTGGCAGCAGTTCGGCTCGTTCTGCAACGAGACGTAGTCGACCTTCACACCGCGGGCCGCGTACGCCTGGATGGTCTTCACGAAGTACTGCGCGTAGCTGGCGTAGTACTCGTACTTCAGCCAGCCCATCTGGTCCATCCGGCCGTTGTCCTTCATCCAGCCGGGCGCGCTCCACGGCACCACCATCACCCGCAGCGCCGGGTTGAGCTGGCGGGCCTGCGCGGTGAGCAGCTCGACGTTCGTGTCGTAGCCATTCGCCCCGAAGTCGTTCAGGTCGCAGCAGGTGTCGTCGAGCGAGACGTTGCCCGGCCGGGACAGGTCGGAGGCGCCGATCGGGTTGCGGACGAAGGAGAGCCCGATGCCGTCGGCTGTGCTGAACAGCTTGCGCATCACCTCGTCCCGGGTGGCGGCGCTGACCGGCCCGCCGCGCAGCAGGTAGGCGGTGGTGTCGGTGATCGACGCGCCGGCCCCCTCGAACTGCTGGTAGCGGGTGTTCTCGTCGACGGTGATGGTCTGCGTGGCGGCCGGGCTGGTGGCCGCGAAGGCGACCGGGGTCTGGGGTTGCAGGCCGCGGGTGACGGTCCGGCCGCCCGCGTCGGAGGTGGTGGTGAGCCAGACGCCGACGCTCTCCCCGGCGGCCCGGGCCGGGGCAGGGGAGAGGGTGACGGTGCCGGCGACGAGGCAGAGCGCGAGGGTGGCGCGGGTGGCCGTGCGGCGGGTGGTGGGGGGTGTGGGGTGCACGGGTGCTCCCTTCCGGGTCATACATCGATGTGCATGACTGAGGGAACACGCGCCGCAGGCTTATGTCAAGGCATGAAAAAAGTGCCCGCGCGGGGTGCTCGGGCACGACGGGACGGCCGCCCGGGCGGGTCCCCGGGCGGCCGCCGTCGGCGGGGGATCAGCGCTGCCCGCGCACCCGCCGCACGGTGTCGCGGTACCAGAGCGCGCTGCGCTTCGGGGTACGCCGCTGCGTGTCGTAGTCGACCCGGATGATGCCGAACCGCTTGTCGTAGCCGTACGCCCACTCGAAGTTGTCCAGCAGCGACCAGGCGAAGTAGCCGCGCACGTCCGCCCCCGCCGACCGGGCCCGGGCCACCGCACGCAGGTGCTCGGCCAGGTACGCCACCCGGTCGTCGTCGGCGACGAAGCCGTCCGCGTCGGGCCGGTCGTCGAACGCCGCCCCGTTCTCGGTGATCACCAACGGCACGCCCGGGTAGTCGCGGCTCAGCCGCACCAGCAGCTCGGTGAAGGAGTCCGGGACGATCTCCCAGTCCATCGCGGTGCGCGGCAGGTCCCGCCGGACCACCCGCTGCACCGGGCGGCCGTCGTCGTCCCGGTCACGGCCCTGCTCGTCGACGCCGGAGAAGAGCTGGCCGAAGTAGTAGTTGACGCCGAGCACGTCGAACGGGGTGGAGATGACCGCCAGGTCACCCTCCTCGACCGGGATCCGGACGCCCTGGCGGGCCAGATCGTCGACCACGTCCTCCGGGTAGCGGCCGTGCACCAGCGGGTCGAGGTAGAGGCGGTTGCCCAGCCCGTCGGCGGCGCGGGCGGCGTCCCGGTCCGCCGGGCTGTCGGTGGCCGGGTCGGCGGTGGCCAGGTTGACGGTGATGCCGAGCTCCACCGGCCCGGGCGCCGCCGCCCGCAGCCGCTGCACCGCCAGCCCGTGCCCGAGCAGCAGGTGGTGCGCCGCGGCGATGCCGTCGCCCAGGCTCCGCCGGCCGGGAGCGTGGTCGCCGTACGCGTACCCGAGCATCGCCGAGCACCACGGCTCGTTCAGCGTGGTCCACGTCTTCACCCGGTCGCCGAGCGCGGCGAAGACCAGCTCCGCGTAGTCGGCGAACCGGTACGCGGTGTCCCGTACCGGCCAGCCGCCGGCGTCCTCCAGCTCCTGCGGCAGGTCCCAGTGGTAGAGGGTGACCCACGGGTCCACGCCCCGCCCGAGCAGCTCGTCCACCAGCCGGTCGTAGAAGGCCAGCCCGGCCGGGTTCGCCGGTCCCCGCCCGCCGGGCTGCACCCGCGGCCAGGCCACCGAGAACCGGTAGGTGTCCAGCCCCAGGTCGGCGATGAGCGCGACGTCCTGCGGCATCCGGTGGTAGTGGTCGCAGGCCACGTCGCCGGTGTCCCCGCCGGCGACCGCGCCGGGCACCCGGCAGAAGGTGTCCCAGATGGACGGTGTCCGGCCGTCCTCGGCCACCGCCCCCTCGATCTGGTACGACGAGGTCGCCACCCCCCAGCGGAAGGTCGGCGGCAGGGTGTCGATCGGGTCGGCCTGGGTGGCCGGGGTGGTGCGGTCGCTGTCCATGGTTCTCCTCGCGGTCGCGGACGGTTCGGGGACGACGGGGGGTGGCTCGGTCACCGGGGTACCGGTGCCGCAGCCGGGTGCAGCCAGCAGGCGACCGCGCGCTCCGGGGCGTCGTCACCGGGCGGCCCGAGCGGCGGGAGCTCGGCCGCGCAGGGCGTGAAGGCCCGGGGGCAGCGGGGGTGGAACGCACAGCCGGTCGGCATGGCGCGCAGGTCCGGCGGGGAGCCGGGAATGCCGGTCAGCTCGCGCCGCGGACCGCGCAGCGCCGGGAAGGAGTGCAGCAACCCGTCGGTGTACGGGTGCAGCGCCCGCCGGTACAGCTCGCCGGCCGGCGCCTCCTCGACGATCCGGCCGCCGTACATGATGGCGATCCGGTCGGAGAACTCCACCAGCAGCGACAGGTCGTGGGTGATGAACAGGACCGCGAAGCCGAGCCGGTCGCGCAGCTCGGCGAGCTGGCCGAGGATCTGCCGCTGCATCACCACGTCCAGCGCGGTGGTCGGCTCGTCCATGATGACGACCTGCGGCTCCAGCGCCAGCGCCATGGCGATCATGACGCGTTGCCGCATCCCGCCGGAGAGCTGGTGCGGATAACTGTCCAGCCGGTCCGCGGCGATGCCGACCAGTCGCAGCAGCTCCCGGGCCCGGGCCCGCCGCCCGGCGGCCGTGCTGCGCGGCTCGTGCGCCCGGATCACGTCCAGCAGCTGGGTGGAGACCTTGTGCACCGGGTTGAGCGAGTTCATCGCCCCCTGGAACACGATCGACGTCTCGGCCCAGCGGAACGCCCGCAGCCCGGCGGGGTCCAGCGACAGCACGTCGACCGGCGGGCCGTCGGCCGGGTGGTAGATGACCTCGCCGCCGCTGATCACGCCGGGTGGCGGCAGCAGCCGGGTCAACCCGTACGCCAGGGTGGACTTGCCGCTGCCGCTCTCGCCGGCCAGCCCGAGCACCTCGCCGCGGTGCAGGGTGAGGTCCACCTCGCGGACCGCGTGCACCGCCTCGTCGCCGAGCCCGTAGTCGACGCGGAGCTTCCTGATCTCCAGCACGGGTTCGTTCATCGCCCGACCTCCTTCGGGGTGACCGCGCCCGCACGGGGCGCGGGGACGGCCCGGGACGCCAGCACCGGGGTGAAGCCGACCCGCATCCGGACCACGTGCCCGTCGGTGGTGCGGACCCGGGTCCGGCCGGCGCTGCGCAGCCGGGGGCTGACGAACTCGTCGATGCCGAAGTTGATCAGCGCGAGGGCGGTGCCGAGCAGGGCGATGGCCAGCCCGGCGGGGACGAACCACCACCACGCGCCCTGGGCGAGGGCCTGCTGGCTCTGCGCCCAGAACAGGATCGTGCCCCAGTTCCACGACGAGATGGACGAGATCCCGATGAAGGCCAGGGTGATCTCCGACATCACCGCGAAGATCACCGTGCCGACGAAGCCGGAGGCGATGATCGCGGTCAGGTTCGGCAGGATCTCGAAGACGATGATCCGCCAGGTGGTCTCCCCGGTGGCCCGGGCCGCCTCCACGTAGTCGCGGCGGCGCAGTGACAGCGTCTGGGCGCGCAGCACCCGGGCCCCCCAGGCCCACGAGGTCAGCCCGATGACCAGGGCCACCACCAGGTCACCGGCGTCGCTGATGGTGGAGGTCACGATGATGATCAGTGGCAGCGCCGGGATCACCAGGAACACGTTGGACAGCGCGGAGAGCCCGTCGTCGGCGAGCCCGCCGAGATAGCCGGCGGTCACCCCGACCAGGACCGCCAGGACGGTCGCCACCACCCCGGCGGTCAACCCGACCAGCATCACCCCGCGGGTGCCGACCAGGATCTGGCTGAACACGTCCTGGCCGAGGTGGGTGGTGCCGAACCAGTGCTGCGCCGACGGCGGCTGGAGCAGGTCGCCGCTGCGGGCGTCCGGGTCGTACGGGGCGATCGACGGGCCGAGCACCGCGAGCAGCACGTACCCCGCCACCACGGCCAGCCCGGTGGCCGCCTTGCCGCCGGTCACGAAGCGCCAGCGGCGGCGCCGGGGCGCGGCGGACGGCTGCGCCATCGCCCCCTGCTCGGGGATGACCTGCTCGATGCTGGAGGTCGGAATGGACACCCCTCAGCCCTCCTTGCGGGTACGCGGGTCGAGCGCCAGGTACGCCAGGTCGGCGACCAGGTTCGCCACCAGCACCGACAGCGTGATGACCAGGAAGATGCCCTGCATGAGCGGGTAGTCCTTGGCGCTGACCGCCCGGAAGAGCAGGAAACCCAGCCCCGGATACGAGAAGACGATCTCCACCAGCAGGGTGCCGCCGACGATGAAGCCCAGCGACAGCGCGAACCCGGCGATGTTCGGCAGCAACGCGTTGCGCGCCGCGTAGCTCAGCGCGACCCGGCGCTCCGGCAGGCCCTTGGCGTGCGCCACGGTGATGTAGTCCTCGGCGGCCACGGTCACCATCATGTTGCGCATGCTGAGGATCCACCCGCTCATCGACGAGATCAGGATGGTCGCGGCGGGCAGCACGCTGTGCCGTACCGCGCTGCCGAGGAAGATGCTGTCCGGTGCGGGTACCAGGCCGGGGTCGTAGCCGCCGGAGGAGGGGAAGAAGCTGCCCGGACCGGCCAGCAGCGCGATCGCCACCAGGCCCAGCCAGAAGTACGGCACCGAGGAGAGGAAGGTGGTGGCCGGCAGCAGCCCGTCCACCCAGGAGCCGCGCCGCCAGCCGGCCAGCACGCCCAACCCGGTGCCGAGCAGGAAGCTGACCAGCGTGGTCACGCCGACCAGGGCGAGCGTCCACGGCAGCGCGTCGGCGATCACCTCGGACACCGGCGCCGGGAACGCGGTGAACGACAGACCCAGGTCGCCGTGCAGCAGTTGCCGCCAGTAGTCGACGTACTGGTCCCAGAGGCTGTCGTGGGTGTCGATGCCGAACAGCACGTAGAGCGAGTTGATCGCGTCGGTGCTGAGCTGGCCCTGGTAGCGGGCGATCAGCGACTTCACCGGGTCGCCGGGGATCAGCCGGGGGATGAAGAAGTTGAGGGTCAGCGCCGCCCAGGCGGTGAAGAGATAGAAGCCGATTCGGCGCAGCAGGTAGGTCATGACGTCGCCTCCGCCGGGTCGTAGAGCCAGCAGGCCGCCCAGTGGCCGGGCCGGTCGCCGACCGCCAGCCGGGGTGGCAGGTCCGTGCCGCAGCGCGGCATCGCCGCCGGGCAGCGCGGGTGGAACCGGCAGCCGGCCGGCGGCCGGATCAGGCTGGGCGGCTCGCCGCCGCCGCGCTCGCCGTCGCCCGCCCGGGTCGCGCCGGTGATCCGGTCCGGGTCGGGCGCCGACTCGATCAACAGCCGGGTGTACGGGTGCGCCGGGTGCTGGGTGACGGTCTCGCTGTCGCCCCCCTCGACCAGGCGGCCCGCGTACATCACCAGCGTCTCGTCGGCGAAGTAGCGGGCCGAGGCGATGTCGTGGGTGATGTAGAGGACGGCCAGTCGCAGCCGTTCCTTCAGGTCGCGCAGCAGGTTCAGCACGCCCAGCCGGATCGAGACGTCGAGCATCGAGACCGGCTCGTCGGCGAGCAGCACCTCCGGGTCGGCGCCGAGCGCCCGGGCGATGGCGACCCGCTGCCGCTGCCCGCCGGAGAGTTCGTGCGGGAACTTGTCCAGGTAGCGCTCCGCCGGGGTGAGTGACACCCGGTCGAGCAGCCCGGCCAGGGCCGCCTCCAGATCCGCGCTGCTGCGCCCGGCGTTGCCGTGCACCCGCAGTGCCCGGGTCAGGTGGTAGCGCACGGTGTGCACCGGATTCAGCGAGGCGAACGGGTCCTGGAAGATCATCTGCACTCGCCGGACGTACGCCCGGAAGGGTCGACCGCCGCGGACGGTGACCGGCGTGCCGTGCAGCCGGACGGTGCCCGCGGTCAGCGGCTGGAGCTGCGCGAGCAGCCGGGCGACGGTTGACTTGCCGGAGCCGGACTCGCCGACCAGGGCGGTCACCCGGCCGCGGCGCAGGGTGAGGTCGACGTCGTCGACCGCGTGCACGGTCAGCCGGGTGCGGGAGAGCAGGCCGCGCAGCCGGCGGCGGACGGGGAAGTGCTTGGTGAGGCCGACCGCCTCCAGCACGTCCTCTCCGGCGGCCGGGGCGTCGGTGGTGGGCGATGCCATGGGCGATTCCTGTCTTGTCGTCGTCGGTGGTCCGGGCGGCGGGGGTGCCGCCGCCCGGACCCGTCCGGTCAGGAACCCGCCGGCCTCAGGTGCAGCACGACGTCGCCCGCGTTCGGCTGGGTGGGCTGCGCCGCCCCGTACGCGTTGCTGTCGTCCGGCCAGCCCGTCCAGTTCTTGGTGCTGTAGGCGGCGCCGACGTTGTCCGCGCCGACCGGGATCATCGGGGCCTGCTCGACGAAGACCTTCTGGAGCGTGGCCAGTGCCGCGGTCCGCGCGGCGTCGTCGGTGGCGTTGGCGTACGCGGCCAGCGCCGCCGTGGCCTGGGGGTTGTCGAAGCGGCCGAAGTTGCCGGCGGGGGAGGCCTTGCCGACCGGCTTGAGCAGCCGGCCGTCCATCACCGTCTGGTAGATGTCGTACGGGGTGGCGCCGCCGTTGGTCCACCGGAAGGTCGCGTCGAAGCGGCCCTCCTCGACGTTGCGGAACCAGGCGTCCTGGTTGGCCTTGTCGACGGAGGCGGTGATGCCGATCTTCGCCAGGTTGTCCTTCACGATCTCCAGGCTGGTCTGGTAGTCCGACCAGCCGGCCGGGTCGGTCAGGGTGAGCGTGACCGGCTTGCCGGACGGATCCTTCAGGGTGTCGCCGGCATAGCTGAAGCCCGCGTCGGTGAGGGTCTTCTTCGCCCCTTCGACGTCGACCTTCTGCTCCTGGCCCTTGAAGTCGGCGGAGATGTAGCTGTCCCCGGCGGGGCTGGGCAGGCCGGTGACGCTGCGTACGAGCGGGTGGAAGTAGCCCGACTCGGCCTGGTTGAAGATGTCCTCCCGGTTGATCACCATGTTCATCGCCCGGCGCAGCGCCGGGTTGTCGAACGGCTTCTTCGTGGTGTTGATGTAGAGGCCGTGGATGCCGAGCACCGGCGGCGCCCACACCTTGTGGTTCTTCTCGTCCTTGGCCACGAAGACCGTCTTGACGTTGGGGATGAAGACGAAGCTCCACTCCGACTCGCCGTTGGCCAGGGCGGTGGTCTGCGCGTTGTTGTCGGTGTACGACGTGTAGCGCAGCTCCTTGACCTTCGGCAGCTCCTGCCAGTAGCCGCTGGTGCGTACCGACAGCGTCGTGGTCTGCGGGGTGAACGACTTCAGCGTGTACGCCCCGCTGCCGATCGGGTTCTTGTTGATGTCGGTGGTCGGGTCCTTCATCGTCGACCAGACGTGCTCCGGCACGATCGGCACCTGGGCCAGGATCTTCTGCTGGTTGACGAACTGCGGCGAGGCGAAGGTCAGCGTGACCTGGTTGCCGGTGGTCGTGACCGACTGGTACGGCGTGGCCGAGCTGTTCAGCGCGTCGTTCTTCTTCACCAGGTTGTAGGTGAACGCGACGTCGGCGGCGGTGACCGGCTTGCCGTCGGACCAGGTGGCGTTGTCCCGGACGGTGACGGTGACCGACTTGTAGTCCGGGGACCACTCGGCCTTGGTGGCCAGCCACGGCTTGAGCGGGTCGGCCGGCTTGACCGGGTTCCACATCATCAGCGGCTCGTAGATCTGCCACCGGTAGCCGAGCGACGCGGCAGCGGAGGTGGTGAGGAACGGGTTGTGGTTCTCGGTCTGCGGGCCGTTGGGCATGCCGACGTTGAGCACGGTCGCGCTGCCCTTGCCGTCGCGGGCCTTGGTGTTCGCGGTCTCGCCGCAGCCGGCGAGGGTCACCGCGCCGGCCAGCGCGATGGCGATGAGGTGCCGTCTTCTCATGGTGGTCTCCCTCGGGTGCTCCCGGCTCGGGGAGCGGATTCGGTGGTGGGTGGAGGGTGTGCGGTACCGCCACCGGTCGGTGGTGCCGACCGGCGGTGGGGGTGCGGAGCAGAAGTCAGGTGCCGGTGGTCGAGGCGCGCACGGTGAAGCTGGTCGGGATGACGGTCGGCTGGTCGGGCAGGGGTGCGCCGCCGAAGTGCGAGATGAGGGTGCGGGCGGCCACCGCCCCCATCTGACGCAACGGCTGGCGTACGGAGGTCAGCGGCGGGTGGGTGTGGCCGGCGAGGGGCAGGTCGTCGAAACCGACCACGGCCACGTCCTGCGGCACCCGGTGGCCGGCGTCGCGCAGCGCCTGGAGGGCGCCGGCGGCGGAGAGGTCGTTGTGGGCGAAGACGGCGTCGAAGGGCACCCCGGCGACGAGCAGCCGGCGTACCGCCTCGCGTCCGCACTCGAAGGTGAAGTCGCCCTCGACGGTGAGGGCGGGGTCGATCGGCACGCCGGCGTCGGCGTAACCCTGGGCGAAGCCGGCCAGCCGCTCCCGGGTGCAACCGAAGCGGCGCAGGCCGGTGACGACCAGGGGCCGCCGTCGACCGAGGGCCAGCAGGTGGGTGGCGGCAGCTCGGGCGCCGTCGGCGTTGGTGGTGCGTACGGAGGGGAAGCCGGGCTGGTGCCCCCGGTCGTCGACGAGGATCACCGGCAGGCCGCGTCGGTGCAGCTCGGTGATGTAGTCCAGGGTGCCCTCCGGCTCGACCACCAGCAGGCCGTCGAAGGACTTGGCGGAGACCTGGGAGGCGAACCGCCGCATCGACTCGTCGCCCCGGTTGCAGGTGAACAGGAGCAGGCCGTACCCCTCGGCCTCGACGACGTCGACCGCGCCCTGGAGGACCTCGCCCATCCACGGCCAGGTCAGCGCCGGCACCAGCATGCCGACCACCCGGGTACGGCCCCGGGCCAGCCCGACGGCGCGGGCGCTGGGCACGTAGCCGAGGTCGTCGATCACGGCCCGGACCCGGTCGGCGGTACGCCGGTCGACCTCGTCCTTGCCGTTGAGCACCCGGGAGACCGTCGTCTTGCTCACGCCGGCCCGGACGGCGACGTCGGCGATGGTGATCGGCACGTGGCGCTCCCGGGTCGGAGGGGTCGGGTCGGTGCGGTGGAACCGGTTGCGGAAGCGGTTCCGTCGCAGTCAATCCGAGTGGCCCCGGTCACGTCAATAACGGGCGGATAACAAACCATCCCTAATTTCAAGCTATGAAAGAAGCGGCCCGACGGCCAGGACGACTCCGGCCACCCCGAGATGCGCGCTGACCAGCGTCGATGCGTTCAGGATCCCCGCAGCACGACGCCCCCGACCATCGGTGGAGAGCCGACGGTCGGGGGCGGAAGCGTGCCTGCGGTCAGCCCGCGGTCAGGACGCCGCGCCGAAGTCGACGTCCTTCGTCTCGACGGTGCCGGCCGTGCGGCCCGGCGCCGCCTGGTGGGACCAGTAGAGGTTGGTGTGCGCGACCACCTGGGCCGGCGGCGGCGCACCCCAGGCCGTCAGGTCCTCGGTCGTGTGGGCGTCGCTGACCAGCGTCGTGTCGTAACCCCGCACGAGCGCGCCGTGCAGGGTCGACCGGATGCACGCGTCGGTCTGGGCGCCGACGACCACCAGCCGCCCGACGCCCAGGCCGGCGAGCACCGCCTCGAGGTCGGTGTCCTCGAAGGAGTCGCCGTAGGTCTTCTCCACCAGCGGCTCGGCGTCGCCCGGGGTCAGCTCGGGGACGATGCGCCAGTCGTCGCCGCCCTTCGCGAGCTGCTCGTCCGAGTGCTGCACCCAGACCACCGGCACGCCCTCGCGCCGCGCCAGCGCGACCAGGCCGTCGATGTTCGCGACGACCGCGTCGCGCTCGTGAGCACCCGCGACCACACCGTTCTGCACGTCGACGACGAGCAGTGCGGTGTGCGGCCTGTTCTCGAGTGTGGTCATGATCTCCCCCTGGGTTCCGGTGTCACCGGACCGTACTGCCACCCACCGACAACTCGGCAGGGACGCGGCGGGGAGGGCCCGTCAGGCGGCGGTGGTGGCGGGCACCAGCGCGGTGGACCAGCCCACGATCGGATCGACCGGGCCCGACCCGGCGGGGGTGGACCGCAGCGGAGCCGGCGCGGGCTCGCCGGGTGCCGACCGCGCGACCCGCAGCGCGTGCTGGGCGTTGTTCCACGCGGCGCAGGGCCAGCCCTGGCCTGCACAGGCGAGGTTGGCGCACCCGTCGCCGTCGGGCGCGTGCGCGTCCGCCACGGCCAGGGCGAGCTTCCACAGCAGCGGATCGGTCACCTCGTCGGGGCGCTCGGGGGACGCGTCGAACCGCTCTGTACCGGACTCCGGCATGCCTGTTCCTCCTTCGAAACGGCCCTGGATGTTTCCAGCCCGTCCACCGCCCAAACCTCGCGCCGGAAAATGGTGCCGAGCAGCGACGTAGGCTCGGCCCCGTGGCCCGGTACTACGACATCCATCCCGACAATCCGCAGCCCCGCATCCTCGGTCAGGTCGCCGGCCTGATCCGGGACGGCGGGCTCGTCGCCTACCCGACGGACTCCTGCTACGCCCTCGGCTGCCAACTGGGCAACCGGGACGGGCTGGACCGGATCCGGGAGATCCGCCGGCTCGACGACCGGCACCACTTCACCCTGGTCTGCCGCGACTTCGCGCAGCTCGGCCAGTTCGTGCAGATCAGCAACGCGGTCTTCCGGCTGGTGAAGGCGTGCACCCCGGGCAGCTACACCTTCATCCTGCCGGCGACCCGGGAGGTGCCGCGCCGGATGCTGCACCCGCGCAAGCGCACCGTCGGTGTCCGCGTCCCCGCGCACACGGTCACCCAGGCGCTGCTGGCCGAGCTGGGCGAGCCGCTGGTCTCCAGCACCCTGCTCCTGCCCGGGCAGGACGAGCCGATGACCCAGGGCTGGGAGATCAAGGAACGCCTCGACCACGCCCTCGACGCGGTGCTCGACGCGGGCGAGTGCGGCACGGAGCCGACCACCGTCATCGACCTCTCCGAGGGGGAGCCGGAGATCCTGCGCCACGGGGCCGGCGACACCTCACGATTCGAGTAGCCCGTCACCCGTTCGGTCGTTCGACCCTGCGCCACCGGCCCCCGGTACCACGATGTGGAGGACGGACGCCGCGACCGGCGCGGCCCCGGCTGCCGCCGACCGGACGAGGGGAGAGCCGCGTGGAGGGCCTCGAGCTGATCGCGGTCCTCGGGGTGACGGTGCTGGTCGGCACCACGCTCGGCGGTCGCTACAGCGTGGCGCCGCCGGTGCTGCTGATCACGATGGGCGCCCTGCTGGGCCTGGCTCCGCCGCTCGCCGACGTGACCCTCCCGCCCGACGTGGTGCTGCTGCTCTTCCTCCCGGCGATCCTCTACCGGGAGAGCCTGGTGGTCAGCATCCGGGAGATCCGGGCCAACCTGCTGGTCATCACCCTGCTGGCGGTGGTGCTGGTGGGGCTGACCATGGTCGCGGTCGCGCTCACCGCGCAGGCCTTCGGCGTCGACCCGGCGGCGGCCTGGGTGCTCGGCGCCGTGCTCGCGCCGACCGACGCGGCGGCGGTCGCCGGGCTCGCCAAGCGGATGCCGCGCAACCTGCTGACCACCCTGCGCGCGGAGAGCCTGATCAACGACGGTACGGCGCTGGTGCTCTTCTCCGTCGCCGTGGCGGTGGCCGTCGGTGGGGCGGGGCCGGACCCGCTCGGGCTGCTGCAACGCTTCGGCGTCTCGGTCGGCGGTGGGCTCGCCGCCGGGCTGCTGACCGGGACCGCGGTGATCCTGGTCCGCCGCCGCCTCGACGACCCGCTGCGCGAGGGCGGGCTGAGCATCCTCACCCCGTTCGTGGCGTTCCTGCTCGCGGAGAGCGTGCACGCCAGCGGGGTGCTCGCGGTGGTGGTCGCGGGCCTGCTGCTCTCCTTCGCCGGGCCCCGCGTCATCCGGGCCCGGTCCCGGGTGACCGCGTACGCCTTCTGGGACCTCTCCACCTTCATGATCAACGGCGGTCTCTTCGTCCTGCTCGGCCTCCAGGTGCCGCGCGCGCTGCGCGGCGTCCCCAGCAGCTCGGCGATGCGGGCGTTGGTCATCGCCGTCGTGGTCACCGCCGTCGTCATGGTCACCCGGATGCTCTGGGTGCAGCTGTCGACGTCGATGGTCCAGGCGGTCGACCGGCGGGCGTCGCGCCGCGAGCGGCGCTTCGACTTCCGGGTACGCACCGCCGCCGGCTGGGCGGGCTTCCGGGGCGCGGTCTCCCTCGCGGCGGCCCTGGCGGTCCCGCTGACCACCTCCGCCGGCACCCCGGTACGGGAGCGAGACCTGATCATCTTCGTCACGGTGATCGTCATCGTGCTGACGATGCTGGTCCAGGGCACCACGATGCCGGCCGTGGTCGGCTGGGCCGGGCTGCGGGGCGAAGGGGCGCGGGCCGCCGAGCTGGACCTGGCGCGCCTGCGTGCCACGGAGGCCGGGCTGGCGGCCCTGCCCCTGGTGGCGGCCGAACTGGCGGTCTCGCCGGACTCGGTCGACCGGCTCCGGGCCGACTACGAGCAGCACCTCGACGAGGTCCGCACCGCCCCGGACCCGGCGACCGTGCGGGCGCGGGACGAGGACCGCCGGCTGCGACTCGCGGTCCTGGAGCACAAGCGTCGGGAGGTCGCCCGGCTGCGCGACCGCAACGAGATCGACGACGCGGTGCTGCGAGAGGTGCAGGCCGCCCTGGACATCGAGGAGATCCGGCTGCTCGGCCCGACCATCGAGGACTGACCGCCGCCGGCGGACACCCACCACGAGTACCGAACGACAGGACAGGAGAGACACGATGTCGCACCACCCAGGGGTCGCGGAACCGCCCACCGTCCGACGCACCGAGTTGCAGCGGCACCCGGCCTCCGTGCCGGGCCGGCTGATCGTCCAGACGCTCTTCGAGATCCCGGTGGGGTTGGCCTCGGGCCGGCACCACCATCCGGGCGAGGAAGTGGGTTTCCTCATCCACGGCGTGGTCGCCATGGAGTTCGACGACCGGCCCACCCTGACCATCCGCGCCGGGCAGCCCTTCCTGATCCCACCGGGGGTCGTCCACAACGCCCGGAACATCACCGACGACGTGACCACCATGATGCTCTCGACGTACTTCGTCGACGAGACGCAGCCGCTGGTCACCCAGTGCGGGTGACGGGTTGTCGCCGCCGGTCGGGGCGGGTGCGGCCACCGGTCCGCCGCGACCGGCTCCCGCGATTGCCCAAACGACCGTTAAGCTGAGCGGGTGGGATCCGACGAGCTGTACCCGGCCGCCCGGCTGGCCGCCGCCCAGCGCGCCACCGCCGCCGCCGGCCTCGACGCGCTGCTGCTCACTCCCGGCTCCGACCTGCGCTATCTGACCGGCTACGACGCCCACGAGGGGGAGCGGCTCACCTGCCTGGTGCTGCCCGCCGAGGGTGAGCCGACGCTGATCGTGCCGGTCCTGGAGCGACCGGGCGCCGAGGCGTCCCCCGTGTCGGCCACCGGGCTGCGCATCGTCGACCACGCCGACGGCTCCGACCCGTACCCGCTGGTGCGCGCGGCGCTGCCCGGCCCGGTGACCGCCGTCGGGCTGGCCGACCGGATGTGGGCCGAGCAGGTCCTCGCGCTGCGCGCCACGCTGCCCGACGCGACCCAGCGACTGGCCGGCGAGGTGCTGCGCGAGCTGCGGATCCGCAAGTCTCCGGCCGAGGTCGCGGCCCTCGCGGAGGCGGGCGCGGCGATCGACGCGGTGCACCGGCGGATGGGGGAGTGGCTGCGCCCCGGCCGGACCGAGAACGAGGTGGGCGCCGACATCGCCGCGGCCATCCGCGCCGCCGGGCACGTCAGCGTCGACTTCGTCATCGTCGCCGCCGGCCCGAACGGCGCCAGCCCGCACCACGGCACCTCGGACCGCCCGATCGGCGCCGGCGAGCCGGTCGTGGTGGACATCGGCGGCACCATGCCGTCCGGCTACCGCTCCGACTGCACCCGCACCTACGTAGCCGGCGGGCCCGCCCCGGCCGAGTTCACCGACTACTACGCGGTGCTGCACGCGGCACAGCGCGCCGCCGTCGAGGCGGTACGCCCCGGAGTGACCGCCGAGGCGGTCGACGCGGTGGCCCGGGACCTCATCACCGCAGCCGGCCACGGCGACGCCTTCCTGCACCGCACCGGCCACGGCATCGGCCTCGAGACCCACGAGGAGCCGTACGTCGTCGCCGGCAGTTCCCGGCCGCTGGAGACCGGCATGGCGTTCTCCATCGAGCCCGGCATCTACCTGGCCGGGCGGCACGGCGCCCGGATCGAGGACATCGTCGTCTGCACGACGGACGGCGTACGACGGCTCAACACCACCCCCACGGAGCTCATCGCACTATGACTGTCGACCGGATCCTCCCCACCGACGAGGCCCACGACCTGCTGGACCTCGCCACCGAGCTCGCCGACCGTGAGCTCGCGCCGAAGGCCGCCGGCTTCGAGGAGCGCGCCGAGTTCCCCCGCGAGGTGCTGCGCACCCTGGGCCGGGCCGGCCTGCTCGGCCTGCCGTACGCCGAGGAGCACGGCGGCGCGGCCCAGCCGTACGAGGTCTATCTCCAGGTGCTGGAGATCCTGGCCAGCCGGTGGCTCGCGGTCGCCGAGGCGGTCAGCGTGCACACCCTGTCCTGCTACCCGCTGGCCCAGTTCGGCTCGGACGAGCAGCGCAAGCTGCTGCCGGACATGATCGGCGGGGAGCTGCTGGGGGCGTACTGCCTCTCCGAGCCGCAGGGCGGCTCCGACGCGGCGGCGCTGACCACGAAGGCGGTCCGCGACGGCGACGCCTATCTGGTCTCCGGCACCAAGGCCTGGATCACCCACGCCCGGGTCGCCGACTTCTACAACATCTTCTGCCGCACCGGCGGCCCCGGCCCGAAGGGCGTCTCCTGCCTGCTGGCCGACCGGAACACCGCGGGCATCCTCCCGCAGGCGGCCGAGCGCACCATGGGCCTGCACGCCTCCCCGGTGGCGCAGATCGTCTTCGAGGACGCCCGGGTGCCGGCCGACCGGCTGATCGGCGGCGAGGGCATGGGCTTCACCATCGCCATGTCCGCCCTGGACTCCGGCCGGCTCGGCATCGCCGCCTGCGCGGTCGGCCTCGCCCAGGCCGCGCTGGACTACGCGGTCGGCTACGCCAGGGAGCGGCAGCAGTTCGGCCGCGCCATCATCGACTTCCAGGGGCTGGGCTTCCTGCTGGCCGACGCGGCCACCCAGATCTCCGCGGCCCGCGCGTTGATGCTGGCCGCCGCGCGGCTGCGCGACGCCGGCCGGCCGTACTCGATCGAGGCGGCGAAGGCGAAGCTCTTCGCCACCGACGTGGCGATGCGGGTGACCACCGACGCGGTGCAGGTGCTCGGCGGCGCCGGCTACGTCGCCGACCACCCGGTCGAGCGGTACATGCGGGAGGCGAAGGTGCTCCAGATCGTGGAGGGCACCAACCAGATCCAGCGGCTGGTCATCTCCCGCGCGCTGGCGAAGGGCTAACCTGTCGCGGTGACGTTCCCCCGCATCACCGTCGATCCCGAGGTCATGGGGGGTGCGCCCTGCGTCCGGCAGTCGCGGATCCCCGTCGCCACCCTGCTGGCGATGCTCGCCGAGGGCATGTCGGTCACCGACATCCTCACCGACCTGCCCTTCCTCGACGAGGAGGACATGGCGGAGGTGTTGAACTACGCGGCCGACGCGGTGCGTGACCGCACGGCCCGTCGGGCGTGACGCCCGACGGGCCGGGTGCGGCGGCGGAGCGCGTTTACGGGTAGGTTGCACCGCGTGGAGGAGATCGACCGCGCCATCGTCGCCGCACTGACCGGGGACGGTCGGCTGTCGTACACGGATCTGGCCGAGAAGGTGGGGCTGTCGGTGTCCGCCGTGCACCAGCGGGTGCGGCGGCTGGAGCAGCGCGGCGTCATCAAGGGCTACTCCGCGCGCGTCTCCTTCGAGGCGTTGGAGTTGCCGTTGACCGCCTTCGTGGCGATCCGGCCGTTCGACCCGTCCCAGCCGGACGACGCGCCGGAGCGGCTGGCGCACCTGCCCGAGATCGACTCGTGCTATTCGGTCGCGGGCGAGGACTTCTATCTGCTGCTGGTGCGGGTGGCCGGCCCGGCGGACCTGGAGCGGGTGCTCCAGGAGATCCGGACGGCGGCCAACGTCACCACCCGCACCACCGTGGTGCTGTCGACCCCCTACGAGCACCGGCCGCCGAAGATCAGTGCCGAGCCGGCGGTGCGGGGGCGGTCCCGTCCGGCGGCGGAGTCGGCTGGTTCCACCGCAGGATGACCCGTCGGCCGTGCTCGTGACCGAGTGCGCTGACCGTGGCGGTGTCGAGCCGCAGCAGCGCCCCGGCCGACGGCGGCAGGCCGATCCAGCGGGCGCCGAGCACCCGGAGGCTGTGGCCGTGGCCGACCAGGGCGACGCTGCCCCGCTCCAGCAGGGGAGCGACCCGGTCGAGGACCCGGTCGAGTCGTTCGCCGACCTGGGCCGGTGACTCGCCGCCGAGGCCGCCGTCGGTCCAGATGTTCCAGCCCGGGCGTTCCTCCTGGATGTCCGCGCCGGTGCGGCCCTCGTACTCGCCGTAGTTCCATTCGGCGAGGTCGGGTTCCACGGCGGTGACGTCGAGGCCGGCGAGCTGGGCGGTGCGCAGCGCCCGCTTGCGCGGGCTGGCCAGCACGCGGACGAACCGCCGGCCGGCGAGGACCGTGGCGAGCGCGCGGGCCTGCCGCTCGCCGTCCGCGGTGAGCGGCAGATCGGTGTACGACGTGTGCCGGTGGCTGGCGCTCCACGTGGTCTCGCCGTGCCGGATCAGCAGGATCTCGCTCACCCGCCCAGTCAACCACCTGGAACCGGGCACCGCCGGTCGAGCCGCGTTCCGCCAAACCTATCTTCCTAGGACGCCCTAGCGGTGGTGCCCGTGCGCACCCGCGTTTGCCCGGATGACCAGGGGGCAAGCGGCCGGCGAGGCCCGCGCCGACCCTGAAGCGGGCGAGGAGGCGAGATGAGCTTCACCGACAAGGCGAAGAACAAGGCCCAGGAGCTGACCGGCGCCGCCAAGGAACGCATCGGCGACATGACCGACAACGAGCGGATGCGGGGCGAGGGCGCCAGCGAGCGGAGCACCGCGCAGGCCCGGCAGGCGGGGGAGCACGTCAAGGAGGCCGGCCGGGACGTCAAGGACGCCTTCGAGAAGTGATCCGTTGTCGGCGGGGTCCCGGACCGGTCCGGGACCCCGCCGACACGCTGAACGGCGGTCGGCGGTGGATAGGGTCGCCTGATGACCGTCGCCCGTTCGCTGGTGCTGTTCGTGCTGGCCGCCCTGGCCGAGATCGGTGGGGCCTGGCTGGTCTGGCAGGGCTTCCGGGAGCACCGGGGGCTGTGGTGGATCGCCGGGGGAGTGCTGGCGCTGGGCGCGTACGGCTTCGTGGCGACCTTTCAGCCGGACCCGAACTTCGGCCGGATCCTGGCGGCCTACGGGGGTGTCTTCGTGGCCGGGTCGTTGGCGTGGGGTGTGCTGGTGGACGGCTTCCGCCCGGACCGCTGGGACGTGGTGGGTGCCGCGGTCTGCCTGCTCGGCGTCGCGGTGATCATGTACGCCCCCCGCAGTGGCTGACCTCTTCGCACCTAGTGTCCTAGGACGCATTAGCGGGTATGGCGCGAGTCGCGGAAGTCGCGGAACAAACCAATGAGGAATCGGCCTGAAGGCCGATACAGCAAACAACCGGACAAGCGACACCGGTTGAGCGCCGATCGCGGCGGAGCGGGCCGTCGGCAGGCCGCGGAAGAAGCTGCCCGGGTACGGCGACGGCCCTCCGCCCGGACGGGGCGGAGGGCCGTTGGAGCGAGGAGCGGAGGGCCCTGGTTCGGGCGGTTCTCCGTGCTCGATGGGGGATCAGTCGTCGCGGTGCGCGGCCCACCACTGCTGACCGGCCTCGGGCAGCGTGTCGATCGGGTCGTAGTAGGCGTACCGCTTGTTGAGCGCCTCCAGGTCGGCCGACTCGATGGAGGTGCGGTAGTTCTTGGTCCAGTACGAGATGCCGCGCTCGCGGTCGTACTCGGTGAGCATGTGCACCCAGCGCTTGCCGACGAAGGGGACGTCGCAGACGATCCGCGGCGTGGCGTAGCCGGGCAGGTAGCCCATGATGTCGTGCTGGAGCTGCTGGGCGTGCCAGACGGGGACCCGCCAGTGCTCGGCGTTGGGGATCATGTCGCACATGTAGAAGTAGTACGGCAGGATGCCCGCCTCGCCCTGCAGCGCGAAGCACAGGTCGAGCAGGTCCTCGCTGGTGGCGTTCACGCCGCGCATGAGGACGCCCTGGTTGCGGACGTCGCGGACGCCCACGTCGAGGGCGGTCTGGGCGGCCTTGGCGACCAGCGGGGTGATCGACTGGGCGTGGTTGACGTGGGTGTGGATCGCCAGGTTGACGCCGCGTCGGGCGGCGGTGCGGGCGACCCGCTCCAGGCCCTCGACCACGTCGCCCTGCAGCCAGTGCTGGGGCAGGCCCATCAGGGCCTTGGTGGCGAGCCGGATGTCGCGGACGGTCTCCAGTTCGAGCAGCCGCATCAGGTAGGACTCGAGGTTCTTCCACGGCACGTTGGCCACGTCGCCGCCGGAGACGACGACGTCACGGACGCCGGGGTGGGCCTTGAGGTAGGCGATGTGGGCGTCGTAGCGGTCGACGGGCTTGAGGGTGAGCTTGAGCTTGTCGACGGCGGGGGTGGAGTTGCCGACGAGGTCCATCCGGGTGCAGTGCCCGCAGTACTGCGGGCAGGTGGAGAGCAGCTCGGCGAGGACCTTGGTGGGGTAGCGGTGGGTGAGCCCCTCGGCCACCCACATGTCGTGCTCGTGGAGCGAGTCGCGGCTGGCGTACGGGTGCGACGGCCAGTCGGTGCGCCGGTCGGAGGCGACCGGGATCATGTAGCGCCGGATCGGGTCGGCGAGGAACGCCTCGGTGGTCATCGACGCGAACGGCACCATCGTGTTGATCATCTGCGGTGGCACGAGCATCGACATGGTGGCCAGGGCCTTCTGGTCGGCCTCGAGGTCGGCGTAGAAGGTCTCGTCGACGGTGTCGCCGAGGACGGTGCGCAGCTGCTTGATGTTCTTGACGCAGTTGACCCGCTGCCACTGGGCGTTCTCCCACTGCTCGCGGGTGACGTGGCGCCAGCCGGGGAAGCGGGTCCAGTCGGGTTCGACCAGGGGGCTGCGGCGGTATTCGTAGGGCTGTCCGGCGGTGGGGACCGCGACCGGCGACGGGCGGGGCGCTGGGATGGTCTCCACCGGTTGGGTCTGGGTCACGGCCTTCTCCTCGGATGGTGCGATTGATCAGCGGCCCGAAGGCTACTGGAAAATATCCGGCGAAGAAATTAGTCTGCCGGAAGTTTTCCCGTTACGCGAGCCCTGGCCGGGGCTTCGAGCGGCTGGACAGGGGGAGGTCGGCGTGACGTCACCGGTGGGTCTGCACCGCGTCGTGGAACCGGCGGGGGTGCTGCCGCAGGCGGCCTGGCGGTTGGACGCCCGCCCGGAGATCGCCGCGAACGAGGTGCGGATCCGGGTGGAGCGGCTGAACCTGGACGCGGCGAGTTTCCGGCAGTTGTCGGAGAAGCACGGCGGGGACGGCGAGAAGGTCCGCGCCGAGGTGCTGGACATCGTCTCCACCCGGGGCAAGATGCAGAACCCGGTGACCGGGTCGGGCGGCATGCTGATCGGCACGGTCGAGGAGGCGGGCCGGCGGTCCCCGTTGGGGCTGCGGGTCGGTGACCGGGTGGCGACGCTGGTGTCGCTGACGCTGACGCCGCTGACGATCCTCGACGGGTTGGCCCGTTGGGACGGGCGTAGCGAGCAGGTGCCGTGCGACGGGTACGCGATCCTGTTCGCCCGGTCGATCGCGGCGGTGCTGCCGGCGGACCTGCACCCGGAGTTGTCGCTGGCGGTGCTGGACGTGTGCGGTGCGCCGGCGTTGACGGCGCGGGTGGTGGCCGAGCACGTGGCGCGGCGGGAGCGGGCGGGTGACCCGCGGCCGGTGACGGTGGCGGTGATCGGTGGGGCCGGTAAGAGCGGTTCGTTGTCCCTCGCGGCGGCGCGGCGGGCGGGTGCGGGTCGTACGGTCGGGGTGGTGCCGGTGGCGGCGGAGCGGGACGCGCTGGAGCGGGCCGGGCTGGCCTCGGGCGTCGCGTTGGCGGACGCCCGGGATCCGGTGGCGCTCTCCACGACGGTGACGACGGTGCTGGGGACGCCGGCGGACGTGACGGTGGTGTGCGTGGACGTGCCGGGCTGTGAGCACGGTGCGGTGCTGGCCACGGCGGACGGCGGCACGGTGATCTTCTTCTCGATGGCGACGAGCTTCGCGGCGGCGGCGTTGGGTGCGGAGGGCCTGGCGGCGGACGTGACGATGCTGGTGGGCAACGGGTATGTGCCGGGGCACGCGGAGCTGGCGTTGGAGTTGTTGCGGGCCGAGCCGGGGGTGCGTGGTCTCTTCGAATCCCGGTTGGCGGCAGACTGAGTGCCATGACGAACCCCTCGACGTTGTACCGCGGCGGAGTGCTGCACTGTCCGGCCGATCCCACCGCGACGGCGCTGCTGGTCTCCGGTGGTCGGATCTCCTGGTTGGGTGCGGACGCGGAGGCGCCGGCCGCGGACCGGGTGGTGGACCTGGGTGGGGCGCTGGTGACGCCGGCGTTCGTGGACGCGCACGTGCACGCCACCGACACCGGGTTGGTGTTGTCGGGGCTGGACCTGTCGCGGGTGCGGTCGGCGGGGGAGTTGCTGGACGCGGTGTCGGCGTTCGCGGCGGGGCTGCCGGGTGACGCGGTGGTGCTGGGGCACGGTTGGGACGAGTCGAACTGGGTGGACGGGCGGCTGCCGGACGCGGGGGAGCTGGATCGGGCCGCGTCCGGTCGGCGGGTGTACCTGTCGCAGGCGTCGATCCATTCGGCGTTGGTGTCGGGGGCGTTGCTGGCGGCGTGTCCGGAGGCGGCGGCCGCGCCGGGGTACGACGCGTCGGGCTGGTTGCGGCGGGACGCGCACCATGTGGTGCGGGCGGCGGCGCAGGGGTCGGTGACGCGGGCGCAGCGGGTGGCGGCGCAGCGGGTGGCGTTGGCGCACGCGGCGTCGTTGGGGATCGCGGCGGTGCACGAGTGTGGCGGGCCGGAGATCTCCGACGAGGAGGACTTCACGGGGTTGTTGGGCATTTCCGGTGCGGGGGTGCCGGAGGTGTACGGCTACTGGGGTGAGTTGTCGGGTGCGGCGCGGGCCCGGGAGCTGGGTGCGGTGGGTGCGGGTGGTGACCTGTTCGCGGATGGGGCGTTGGGGTCGCGGACGGCGCACGTGTCGCAGGCGTACCGGGATGGGGATTCCTGCGGGCACGGTTACCTGTCGGCGGAGCAGGTGCGTGATCATCTGTTGGACTGTGCGGCGCACGGGATGCAGGGCGGTTTCCACGCGATCGGGGACGCGGCGATCTCCACGGTGCTGGCGGGGTTCGCGGCGGCGGCGGAGAAGCTGGGGGTGGATCGGTTGCGGGCGGCCCGGCACCGGGTGGAGCACGCGGAGATCATGAACAAGCGGATGATCGCGGGGTTCGTGGAGTTCGGGATCGTGGCGAGCATGCAGCCGGCGTTCGACCGGTTGTGGGGTGGCGCGGGTCGGATGTACGAGTCGCGGTTGGGGTTGTCCCGGTCGTTGGAGTCGAACCCGATGGGGGCGATGCACGGGGTCGGGGTGGCGTTGGCGTTCGGGTCGGATTCGCCGGTGACGCCGTTGGATCCGTGGGGTTCGGTGCGGGCGGCGGCGGCGCATCACAACCCGTCGCAGCGGATGAGTGTGCGGGCGGCGTTCGCGGCGCACACCCGGGGTGGGTGGCGGGCGGTGCACCTGGACAACGAGGGTGTGTTGGCGTTGGGGGCGCCGGCGACGTTCGCGGTGTGGTCCACGCCGGCGGGGGTGGATCGGGGGTTGCCGGTGTTGCAGGCCGCTGATCCGGAGTTGCGGGGTGCGGACGATCCGACGCCGTTGCCGGTGTGTCGGGCCACGGTGCTGCGCGGTGAGGTCATCTATGAGGAAGGCGTTTCGTGACAGGGAAGCTTGACCTGGATCCGGTGCTGGTGGCGCGGGCGCGGGAGTTGGCGCGGCGGGCGGGGCAGCCGGTGGTGGATCTGGCGCGCAGCCACACGACGGTGTCGGTGGAGCGGGCGGTGCTGCGGTTGGCGGGGGTGACGGGTGCGGACCCGGACGGCATTCCGTGGGTGAACCGGCTCGTCGACGCGGTGGTCGCGGACGTGGGTCTGGGGCACGGGGTGGCGGCGCCGGTGTTCGACGCCCTGGTCCGGGAGGACATCGCGGATGTGACGTTGCTGGCGCAGAAGGCCGCGGCCGGGTCGGTGCGGTTCATCCAGCCCACCGGTAGGGCCGCGACGGCGGCGCGGCGGGCGGCCCGCAAGGCGGTGGGCGCCGGGGTGCGGCAGGTGGATCGGCGCCGGGTCGAGCGGGACCGGCTGGTGAAGCGGTACGGGGATCCGAAGCAGCGGCCGTGGATCTATCTGATCGTGGCGACTGGGGACATCTACGAGGACATTCCGCAGGCGCAGGCGGCGGCGCGGGCGGGTGCGGATGTCATCGCGGTGATCCGGTCGACGGGTCAGTCGCTGTTGGACTATGTGCCGGAGGGTGCGACCCGGGAGGGGTTCGCCGGCACGTACGCGACGCAGGAGAACTTCCGGCTGATGCGGGCGGCGTTGGACTCCTCGTCGCGGGAGTTGGGGCGGTACGTGCGGCTGACGAACTACGCGTCGGGTCTGTGCATGCCGGAGATGGCGACGCTGGCCGGCCTGGAGCGGCTGGACATGATGCTGAACGACTCGATGTACGGGATCCTGTTCCGGGACATCAACCCGATCCGGACGTTCGTGGACCAGCGGTTCTCGCGGCAGGTGCACGCGCGGGCGGGGATCATCATCAACACCGGTGAGGACAACTACCTGACCACTGCGGACGCGGTGGATGAGGCGCACACGGTGACGGTGTCGCAGCTGCTGAACGAGTTCTTCGCGCATGAGGCGGGGTTGGCGGACTGGCAGTTGGGTCTGGGGCACGCGTTCGAGATCAATCCGGATGTGCCGGAGTCGTTCCGGTTGGAGTTGGCGCACGCGTTGTTGGCGCGGGAGTTGTTCCCGGACGCGCCGTTGAAGTGGATGCCGCCGACGAAGCACATGACGGGTGACGTGTTCCGGGGGAACCTGCTGGACGGGTTCTTCAACCTGGTGGGCACGATGACCGGGCAGGGCATTCTGCTGGTGGGGATGATGACGGAGGCGGTGGTGACGCCGTGGTTGTCGGACCGGGACATCGCCTTGCAGAACGTGCGGTACGTGTTGAGTGCCGCGGGTGGGTTGCACGAGGATTTCGTGCCGGCGTCGGGTGGGTTCATCCAGCAGCGCGCGAACCGGGTCCTGGGTGAGGCGGTGGATCTGCTGGAGCGGATCGGGGATCAGTCGTTGTTGACGGCGATCGCCGAGGGCACGTTCGGGATCATGAAGCGGCCGGCGGACCGGGGCAAGGGTCTCGACGGTGTGGCGCGGCACGAGGCGGACTACTACAACCCCGCGTCGGAGCTGCTCGAGGAGGGACTGACCCGATGAGCAGCGAGGAGCGCAGCGCCGTGCACGGGCATCCGGTGGAGTCGGGTGACCGGCGCATCGTGCGTCCGTACGGGGACACCAGCGGCGACGGGATGGTGCAGGTCAGTTTCACCCTGCCGGTGCCGCACGACAAGCGGGCCGAGGGTGCGGCGATCCAGCTCGCCAACAAGATGGGCATCGACCCGGCGATGCTGGTGCACGCCAAGCCGATGAGTGACGCGTTCACGTTCTTCGTGGTGTACGGGCGGGTCAACCATCTGGTGGACATGTCGAAGGTGCACGTGGTGGAGCGGGACTTTCCGCTGCTGTCGGCCAAGGAGGTCAACGCGGTGGTGAAGCAGAAGTTGCGGCGGAAGTTGTCGGTGGTGGGGGCGTGCATCGGCACGGACGCGCACACGGTGGGGATCGACGCGATCCTGAACGTGAAGGGCATCGCGGGGGAGAAGGGCCTGGAGTACTACCGGGAGTTGAAGGTCACCAACCTGGGGGCGCAGGTCAGCGTTCCGGAGTTGGTGGAGGCGGCCCGGGTGGAGAAGGCCGACGCGGTGCTGGTGTCGCAGGTGGTGACGCAGCGGGACGCGCATCTGCACAACACGCGGGAGATGTCGGCGGCGTTCCGGGAGGCGATGCCGGCGGGGAAGCGGCCGCTGCTGATCGTGGGTGGGCCCCGGTTCGACGAGACGATGACCGGCGAGTTGGGCGTGGACCGGATCTTCGGTCGGGGCACCACGCCCGGTGAGGTCGCCAGTTACCTGGTTCACGCGTTGATTACGGACAGGAAGGCCAAGCGATGAGCGATTCCCGGGTCGGGTTGACCGTGGTGCACCGCCGGTATGTGCCGTACTCGCACGCCCACTACGCGGGGAACCTGGTCGACGGGGCGTACGCGATGGGGTTGTTCGGGGATGTGGCGACGGAGGTGTGTATCCGTACCGACGGTGACGAGGGGTTGTTCGCGTCGTACGCGGATGTGCAGTTCCGGGCGCCGATGAAGGCGGGTGACGTGCTGGAGGTGACGGCGACGGTGACCCGGGTGGGCACCCGCAGCCGCACCATCGACTTCGCGGCGCGGGTGGTGTGTCGGGGCCGCCCGGACCGGGGTGAGTCGGCGGCGGAGGTGCTGGCGGAGCCGATCGTGGCGGTGACCGCGACGGGCACGGTGGTCGTGCCGCCGGCGGCGTGAACGTCGCGGTCTGCGCGGACGTCGGGTCCACGTACACGAAGGCGGCGGTGGTGGACCTCGACGCGGGCGCGCTGGTCGCGGCGGCGTCGGCGCCCACCACCGTGGGCTCGGATGTGCTGCACGGCCTGGACGCCGCGGTGGGCGCGGCGACCGCCGGTCTCGGGGTCCGCGACGTTCCCTGGTACGTGTGTTCGTCGGCCGGTGGTGGGTTGCGGTTGGCGGTGATCGGCTACGAGCCTCTGGTCACGGCGCAGGCCGGCCGGCGGGTGGGGTTGTCGGCGGGCGCGAACGTGGTGCACGTGGCGGCGGGGCGGCTCGGTGCGGCGGATCTGACGGCGCTGCGCGGTGCCCGTCCCGACGTGGTGCTGCTGGTCGGCGGCACCGACGGCGGGGACGCGGAGACGTTGACGCACAACGCGACGCGGTTGGCGAGGGCCCGCTGGCGGGTGCCGGTGGTCCTGGCGGGCAACGCCGACGTGCGCGCCGAGCTGGGTGGCGTGCTGGCCGGTGCGGGGGTGCCGGTGACGGTGGCCGACAACGTGCTGCCGCGCATCGGGGTGTTGGCGCCGGCGTCGGCGCGGGCGGCGATCCGGGAGGTGTTCCTGCGGCACGTGATCGGCGGGAAGCGGCTGTCGCGGGGTGGCCGGTTCGCGCGGCTGGTGCGGGCCGCGACGCCGGACGCGGTGCTGACCGGGGTGGAGGTCCTCGCGGACGCCGTCGGCGGGGACCTGGCGGTGGTGGACGTGGGGGGCGCGACCACCGACGTGTACTCGGTGCTCACCCCGGACGAGCGGGCCACCGGTCCGGGTCGGGAGGTCGCCGGCACGTTGTGGCGGGCGCGGACCGTCGAGGGGGACCTGGGCATGCGGTGGAGCGCGCCCGGGGTGGTGCGGGCCGCCGCGGAGGAACGTCTGCTGGCCGCCGGTGAGGAGGGTGACCTGGCGGCCGCGGCGGCGGTGCGGGCGGCCGATCCGGGGTTCCTGCCCGGCGGTGCCGCCGACCGGGCGGTCGACGCGCGGATCGCGGCGCTGGCGGCGACGGTGGCGTTGCGGCGGCACGCGCGGGGCGCGGCGACCGGGGAACGGGCCGGTCGGGACCTGCGGGACGTGCGGCTGCTGGTGGGTTCGGGTGGGGTGTTGCGGCACGCGGTGCCCGCCGACGCGGCGGGGGTGCTGGGTGCGGTGCTGACCGACCACGCCGGTGGGTGGCCGCTGCCGAGGGCGGCGCGGCCCGTCGTCGACGTGGACTACGTGCTGGCCGCCGGTGGGCTGCTCGCCGGGGAGCATCCGGGTGCGGCGCGGGCGTTGCTGCGCCGTCACCTGGACCGGTGAGCGCACCGACGGTCAGCTCATCGAGACGCGCCGACGCGACACGCCGTGGCGCAACACACGACAGGCCGGGGTGGGTTGACAGCGGGCGGGGTGCAGCACGTACCGTCTTTGAGTCCTACCACGGGAAGTGGCTGTTGTTCGCTTCGTCCCTTCGTCCGCTGGCCGAGCGACCTTCATAGTCGCGGCGGCCAGGTCCAGCGGGCGGGGGTCGGCGGGGCGGCGCGAACCGGCCGCGGTTACCGGTGTACGGGCAGGGTGAAAGGCACGGCCAGTAGACAACGGCCAGGCGGGGGCAGCCAGTCCACGTCGGGTCGGTCCGAAGGTCGGCGCCGTTCACTCTCGCCCCACCGGCCGGGAAGGGCCTGGGAGCATCGGGGCGCGGCTCACGCCGCGCCCCGATTTCGTTCCGCACCAGGTCAGGGGCGCCAGGATTCCAGCAGGTCGGCCAGCAGTCGCGGCTGGCTCATGGCGAGCAGGTGCCCGCCGGGCAGCACGGCGGGCTCGACGCCCAACCGTTCGCGGGCCAGACGGCGCTGGAACTCCAGCGGGAAGAGCCGGTCGTCGCGGCCGGAGACCACCCGGGTCGGCACGTCCGGCCACCGGCGCAGCGGGTTCGGTCGGGTGAACACCGACTCGGACTCCGACGCCCGGTCACCGGCCAGCAACGGCGCGGCCACCTCGTCGGGCACGTCGTGCAGGAAGTCCACCGCCAGGTCCACCGGGGCGTCGGGGTCGCGGCCCTGCGCGGCGGCGTACGCGGCGCGGGCCGGGCCGTGGCCGGTGGCGTCCCCCCACTCGCCGGGGGTCTCGCCGGGGGCGGGGATCATCGGGTTGAGCAGCACCAGCAGCCGCACCGCCGGATGGTCGGCCACCAGCGGCGCGGTGAACGCCCCGAGCGACTGGGCGACCAGCACCACGTCGTCGTGGCCGTCGACGGCGGCGCGGACGACGGCGGCGTATTCCGGCAGGGCGGATTCCTCGTCGGCGGCCGGCAGCTGCACCGGCACCGCGTCGTGGCCGCGTCGGCACAGCTCGGCCACCAGGGGCTGCCAGAACGCGGCGTCGCCGCCGGCTCCCGGGATCAGCACGTAGGTCGTTGCCATGCCCACCACCCTGCCCACCGGGTACGACAATCCGGCCGGTCGGGCGGCGGGACCACGACGACGCCCGACGCGCCGCCGGTCCGGCTGGTGCTGGACCGCTCCGCGCTGCTGGCGTACCTGGCGGGATCGGTGCACGTGGGTGAGCCGCTGCACGAGGTGATCGCCGACAGGGTCCGGTTCGGGGTGACCGCCGTGACCGCCGCGGAGACCCTCGCCGTCGTGGACGACCCCAAGGACCGGGCGGCGCTGGGCCGACTCCTCGGTCTGGACGCGTGCGCCGTGCTGCCGACGGCCGCCGCGTCCTGGCAGGAACTGGCGTACTGGCGGGGCTTCACCGGCCGGGTGGACCTGGCGACCACGGTGCTGGCCTGCCTGGAGCACGACGCCCCGATCCTGACCGGGGAACCGCGCTACGGCGACGGGGACCTGCCGGTGATCCACCTGCCCGACTAGGGAGCGTCACGGGCAGGGCCGGAACATCGGACGCGAAGGGCCCGGGCCGGCCACCACAGCGACGCCGGGCGGGCCGGAACGGGTAGCCTTCGGCGCGTGATCGTGGTGAGGTGCCGGTGACGACGCTCGACCGGGAAGAGACGCAGGCCACCGACGGGGCCCGCGACGCGGGCACGCCCCGTCCCCTGCCGTTGACGGTGGCCGTGCCGCTGGCCGTGGTGGCCGGGCTGGCGCTGCTGGCGGCGTTCCCCCCGTACGGGGTGTGGCCGCTCGCGCCGGTCGGCGTGGCGCTGCTGGCCGCGGCCGTCCACCGGCGGCGGCTGCGCGCCGGCGCCGGGCTGGGCTTCCTGGCCGGCGTGACGCTCTTCGCGCCGCTGCTGGAGTGGACCAACCTGCACACCGGCTACCTGCCGTGGGTGCTGCTGTCGCTGCTGCAGGCCGGCTACCTGGCGCTGCTCGGCGCGGCCACCGCCTGGGTGTCGCCGCTGGTCGACCGGCACCGGGCGGCGTGGCCGGCGGTGACCGGGGTGCTGTGGGTCGGGCAGGAGGCGCTGCGTGACCGCACCCCGTTCGGCGGGTTCCCGTGGGGTCGGCTGGCGTTCAGCCAGGACACCTCGCCGCTGCTGCGGCTCGCCGCGCTCGGCGGCGCGCCGCTGGTCACCTTCGCGGTGGCGCTGACCGGCGGGCTGCTGGTCACCCTCGGCTGGCGGCGCTGGCGGCCGACGCGGGCGTGGCGGCCCGTGGCGGGGGCGGTCGCCGCGCTCGTCGCCGTCCTCGCCGTCGGCCTGGCCGTGCCGGCCGGGGTCCGCGGCGGCGGCGACACCGTCACCGTCGCGATCGTGCAGGGCAACGTGCCCCGCCTCGGGCTGGACTTCAACGCCCAGCGGCAGGCCGTGCTCAACAACCACGTCGACGCCACCCTCCGCCTCGCCGCGCAGGTCACCGCCGGCGCGCAGCGCCGCCCCGACCTGGTGGTGTGGCCGGAGAACTCCAGCGACATCGACCCGCTGCGCAACCCGGGCGCCGGCTACCGGATCTCCCAGGCCGCCGACGTGATCGGCGCGCCGATCCTGGTCGGCGCGGTGCTGCTCGGCCCCGGCCAGGGACAGGTCCGCAACGCCGGCCTGCTGTGGCGGCCCGGCAGCGGCCCCGACCTGGGGCAGTTGTACACCAAACGGCATCCCGTCCCGTTCGCCGAGTACGTGCCGCTGCGGGACATCGCCCGCAAGGTCAGCGCCGAGGTGGACCGGGTCCGCTCCGACTTCGTGCCCGGCACCACCCCGGGCGTGCTGGACACCGGGCCGGCCACCGTCGGCGACGTCATCTGCTTCGAGGTCGCCTACGACGGCCTGGTCCGCGACACCGTCACCGGCGGGGCGCAGCTGCTGGTGGTGCAGACCAACAACGCCACCTTCGACGTCGCCGAGGCCCGGCAGCAGTTGGCCATGGTGCGGCTGCGGGCCGTGGAGCACGGCCGGGCGGCGCTGATGGCCTCCACGGTCGGGGTGTCCGGGTTCGTTACCCCCGACGGGCGGGTATCCGGGGCCACCGGATTCAACACCGCCGAGGTGGTGGTCCGGCAGATGCGGCTCGGGGACGGGCATACCCCCGCCACCCGGGCCGGGGTGTGGCCCGAGGTGGCCCTGGCGGCGCTCGCCGTCGCGGCCCTGGCCGGCGCGGCGGTGCTGCGTCGCCGCCGGGAGGTCACCCCCGGCTGAGCAGCGACGCCGGCGGAAGGCGGGACAGTGGTGAGCCAGGCAGCCGACAGGACGACCGTCGGCGGGGTGGGACGCGTCGTCGTGGTCGTGCCGACCTACAACGAGGCCGACAACGTCAGCGGGATCGTGGCGCGGGTGCGGGCCGCCGCGCCGGCGGTGGACGTCCTGATCGCCGACGACAACAGCCCCGACGGCACCGGCGCGGTCGCCGACGCCCTCGCCCGCACCGACGAGCGGGTGCACGTGCTGCACCGGCCCGGCAAGGAGGGCCTCGGCGCGGCGTACCTGGCGGGGTTCGCGTGGGCGCGGCAGCGCGGCTACGACGCGGTGGTAGAGATGGACGCCGACGGGTCGCACGCCCCGGAGGACCTGCCGGCGCTGCTGGCCGCCGCCCGCGACGCCGACGTGGTGATCGGGTCGCGGTGGACGCGGGGCGCGCGGGTGGTGAACTGGCCGCTGCGGCGGCTGCTGCTGTCGCGCGGCGGCAACCTGTACGCGCGGCTGGCGCTGGGCATGCCCGTCTCCGACGCCACCGGCGGCTACCGGGTGTACCGGTCGACGGTGCTGGACGCGATCGACCTGGCGTCGGTCCGGTCGCAGGGCTACTCGTTCCAGGTGGAGCTGTCCCGGCTGGCGCACCGGGCCGGGGTGCGGATCGTGGAGGTGCCGATCACGTTCGCCGAGCGGGAACACGGCGACAGCAAGATGAGCCCGCTGATCGTGGCGGAGGCGCTGTGGCGGATCACCACGTGGGCGGTGCAGGACCGGCGGGCGGCGGTGCGGCGGCCCCGACGGTCGGGCCGGTGGCCCTGAGCGCGGACGTGTCATGCTGGAGGAGCGGGTTGACTCCCACGGCAGATGAGGTGAGATGCGCCGAGTACTGAGGTTCGTGCCGCCGGCCCTGCTGCTGCTCGCGGTGCTGGAGCTGGCGGTGTTCGTCCTGGTGGGGCGGGGGATCGGTTACGGCGCGGCGGTGCTGTTGATGTTCGCGGCGTCGCTGCTGGGGTTGGTGCTGCTGCGCCGCGAGGGGATGCGCGCGTGGCGGGGTTTCCGGGCCGCGCTGGAGTCCCGGCAACCGCCGGGACGGCAGGTGACCGACGGTCTGGTGGGCCTGGTGGGTGCCCTGCTGCTGGCGTTGCCGGGCCTGGTCAGCGGGCTGGTGGGGTTGTTGCTGCTGGTGCCGCCGGTGCGCCGGCTGGCCCGCTCCGGGGTGCAGCGTGCCGCGGAGCGGCGGGTGTCGTCGATGACCGCCGGTGACCTGTTCGGGCCCCGCCGGGTGCGGGTGCGGCGCGGTGACCCGCAGCCCACGACCGCCCCGACGGCCACGCCGGTCACCGACCCGGGCCGCGCCATCGAGGGCGAGATCGTCGAGCCCGGCCGCCCCTGAGACCACACGACGGCGCCCCCGGGACGGGATCCCGGGGGCGCTGTCGTGTTCGCTGATCAGGCGCGACCGCGCCGGGTGCGGACCTCCTGCAGCCGCTCGGCCAGGATGTCCTCCAGCTCGGCGATGGAGCGCCGCTCCAGCAGCATGTCCCAGTGGGTACGCGGCGGCTTGGCCTTCTTCTGCTCCGGCTCACTGCCGTCGACCAGCCGGGCGACGCTGCCGTCGAACTTGCACTCCCAGGTCGTGGGGACCTCGGCGTCGACGGCGAACGGCACCTCGAACTGGTGGCCCTTGGCGCACAGGTACTCGCGGGTCTGCCGCGGTGCGAGCTCGGTGTTGCGGTCGGATTCGTAGCTCACCGCGCCCAGGCGGCTTCCGCGCAGCATACGCTCGCCCATGATCGACTTCCCCTCGTCCGTGGTGCTGGTCTACTCGTGTAACGGTCCGTCCCCGCCGGGCCATTCCCGCCCACGCCGGCGGGCCGGCGCACGGGCGGATCCTGACAAGGGTAGCCGCCCAGCGCAGCCACCCGGCGAGGTCGTCCCCGGCCGGGTCGAAACGGTGGAGTGTTTCGCCTGTTATCGGGGATGTTAGCCCCCGACGCCGGCCGCCGTCGGCGGCCGACCCCGGGGGATGGTAGCCGCCGCACGTGTGCCGGAGGTGACGATGACCAGTGACGCGCCGGTCGACGCCCGACCGCCCGGCGGGAAGACCTTCTTCGGTCACCCGCGCGCCCTGTCGACCCTGTTCCTCACCGAGATGTGGGAACGGTTCAGCTTCTACGGCATGCGGGCGATCCTGGTGCTGTACCTCACCGCGTCGGTCGCCGACGACGGCCTCGCCATCCGCGAGTCCACCGCCAACGCCGTCTACGGCACGTACAACGCGATGGTCTATCTGATGGCGCTGCCCGGCGGGTGGATCGCCGACCGGCTGATCGGGGCCCGGCGCAGCGTGCTGTGGGGTGGGGTGGTCATCGCCGCCGGCCACTACGTGATGGCGGTGCCCGCCCGGTGGAGCGTCTTCGCCGGCATGGCCCTGATCGTGCTCGGCACCGGCCTGCTCAAACCCAACATCTCCACCATGGTCGGCGCCCTCTACGACCGGGACTCCCCGCGCCGCGACGCCGGGTTCTCGCTGTTCTACATGGGCATCAACCTGGGGGCGTTCATCGCCCCGCTGGTCACCGGCTTCCTCGGCGAGAAGATCAACTGGCATCTGGGGTTCGGGGCCGCCGCGATCGGCATGACCTTCGGCGTGCTCCAGTACGTCCTGGGCCGGCGCAACCTCGGCGACGCCGGAGCGCTGCCGGCCGACCCGCTGCTCGGCGCGGACCGGCGCCGGGCGCTGACCCGCATCGGCGTCACCGTCGCCGTGGCGGTGCTGGTGCTGGCCGGGCTCGCCCTGGCCGGGCTGTTCACCGTCAACACCGTGGTCAACCTGCTCACCGCGGTCACCGTCCTGGTGACCATCGGATACTTCGCCCGGATCCTCACCGACCGGGAGATCAGCGACACCGAACGTTCCCGGATGAAGGCGTACCTGTGGCTGTTCGTCTTCGCGGCGGCGTTCTGGCTGATCTACGACCAGGCCGGGTCGGTGCTGAACATCTTCGCCGCCGACCGGACCGACCGGGACGTGTTCGGCTTCACCTTCCCGGCGTCGTGGCTCCAGTCGGTCAACCCGATCCTGGTGATCATCGGCGCGCCGCTGGCCGCGCTGCTGTGGCTGAAGCTGGGCCACCGGGTGTCCACACCGATGAAGTTCGCCGTCGGGCTGGTCCTCAACGGCCTGTCGTTCGTGCTGATGGCCGCCGCCGCGAAGGCCGCCGTCGGCGGCGACCTGGTCTCCCCGTGGTGGCTGGTCGCCGTGTACGCCATCCAGGTCGCCGGTGAGCTGTCGCTCAGCCCGGTCGGGCTCTCCGCCACCACCAAGCTCGCCCCGGTCAAGTACGCCAGCCAGATGATGGGCCTGTGGTTCCTCGCCACCGCCGTCGGTGACGCGATCGGTGGGCAGGTGGCCCGCCTCGCCGAGACCTGGCCCGAGCCGACGTACTTCCTCACCTTCGGTCTCGCGTCGGTGCTGCTGGGGCTGGGCGCGGTGATGTTCGCCCGACACATCCGGCGGCTGATGGCCGGCATCCACTGAGTGCGTTCAGGCCGCCGGGGTCGGTGGCAGCGGCAACGGCAGACCCGGCAGGCCGTCGATGCTGCTGGCCACGTGGTCCTTGCCCGCGAAGTAGGCGCTCAGCGACGCGTCGTCCTCCCGGGCGAAGCGGCGCCCGTGCAGGTCCCGGTCGGCGTCGTAGGTCATCAGCGGCACCGCGTAGCCGCAGGTGTCCCGGATCAGCTCGGCGCGCACCACGATGATCGCCCGCAGGCCGTGCGCGGAGGCGTCGATGTCCGGGAAGAGCCGGACCAGGTCCGTCCAGCGGGGGTCGTCGCGGAACACCGGCTCGCCCCGCCCGTGCACCCGGACGATGTTCGGCGGGCCGGTGAAGGCGCACCACATCAGCGTGATCCGGCCGTTCTCCCGCAGGTGGGCGATCGTCTCGGCGTTGCTGCCGGCGAAGTCCAGGTAGGCGACGGTCAGGTCGTCGACCACCGCGAAGGAGCCGCGCAGCCCCTTCGGGGACAGGTTGATCGTGCCGTCGCCGGCCAGCGGCGCGGTCGCGGTGAAGAAGAGCGGCTGCTCCTCGATGAAGGTGCGCAGCCGGCCGTCGAGGCGTTCGTATGTCTTTCCCACACCCGCATGATGGCCGTCGCGGGGCACGCGGCGCTGCCCCGTTCCCACCCTTCGGCTCAGGCCGGTGGGCGGGTGGCGCCGGCCGAGCCGAGCCGGGCCAGGGCGCTGGCCAGGTCGCTGACCTGGTCGGCGAGCTGCGCCGAGCGGCGCTGGGCGACCTCCCGGTCGGCTTCGGCGGCGTGCAGCCGTACCGTCAGCTCGGCGAGCCGGGCCTCGGCGGACGCGGCGGCGTCCCGCGCGGCCGTCAGGTCGGCGGCCAGGCTGTCCCGCTCGCCGGTCAGCGCGACGAGCCGACGCCCGGTCTCCTCGGCGGCCTCCCGGGCGGTGGTCTCCGCGCGGTCCCGGGCCGTCTCGGCGTCACGGCGCGCCCGGTCCGCGTCGGCGGCCTCCGCCCGCGCCCGGTCGGCGTCGGCGCGGGCCTGCTCGGCCTCCGCGCGGGCCCGGTCGGCGTCGGCGCGGGCCTGGCGGGCCTGGTCGCGGGACTGCTCGGCGCGCTGCACGGCCTCGCCGGCCGAGCGCAGCGCCCGCTCCGCGTCGGTCCGGGCGGCGTCCCGTTCGGCGGTCAGGTCCGCCGCCCGGCGACGGTCGGCGTCCAGTTCCGCCCGGAGGGTACGCACCTCGTGCCGCGCGCCGTCGCGGTCCCGTTCGGCCTGCACCCGCAGCGCCTGCGCGGCGCTGGCCTCCCGACGGGCCTCGTCCCGGGCCGCCTCGGCCTGCTCCGCGCGCTGCGCGGCGGCGGTGGCCTGCGCGTCGGCGCGTGTCGCCCGCTCGTGGGCGGTGTCCCGGTCGGCGGTGGCGGCGCGGGTCTCCTGCCGGGCCCGCGCCACGGTCGCCGCCGCGTCCTCGGCGTCGCGGCGCGCGTCGTCGCGTTCGGTGTGCGCGGCGGCCACCTGCGCGGCCGCCTCGGCGCGCAGCTGCGCCAGCTGCCGCTCCACCCCGGCGGGGGAGAGCTCGGCGTGCAGCGCCTCGCTGAGGGTGTCCACGATCTGGTCGAGCCGGTCCACCGCCTCCCAGGTGCGGGCGACCTGACCGGGCAGGCCGGGAGCGTTACGGTGCCGCATCCGCGAGTTGCGGGACGCCCGCTGGCAGGCGCCGTCGTTGTCCCGGCAGTAGCGGAACGGCCGGCCCGCGCCGACGCGTTGCGGCACCTCCCGACCACAGTGGGCGCAGGGGCGGGTGTCGGTGGCGGGGGTGGGCTCGGCGTCCATCGAGGGCGAAGTCTAGTGGCGGGGCGCCGGCCGGGTACGGCGACACCGGCGGGCCGGCCGGTAGGGTGCCGGGATGGCCCTGTCCCCGTACATCGCCCGGATGCGCGCCCGGATCGGACCCGAGCTGCTCCTGCTGCCCGGCGTGAGCGGCATCGTGCGCGACGACGCCGGACGGCTGCTGCTGGTCCGGCGCAGCGACAACGGCCGCTGGTCGCTGCCCGCCGGCGTGGTCGACCCCGGCGAACAGCCCGCGGACGCGCTGCTGCGGGAGATCCACGAGGAGACCGGCGTGCAGGCGACGATCGAGCGGGTCGGCGGGGTCGCCACCCATCCGGTCGTCTATCCCAACGGTGACGTCTGCGAATACCTCAACGTGTGGTTCCGCTGCCGCGCCGTCGGCGGCACCCCCACCGCGGACGGTGACGAGTCCCTCGAGGTCGGCTGGTTCGCCCCGGACGACCTGCCCGCCCTGGACGACTGGGCGCGGCTGCGGATCGACACCACCGCCGACGCGGACGCCCCCACCTGGTACGCCCGGCCCGGCGAACGGCACCCGGCGCTGGGCCAGCCCGACGCCCTCTGAACCCGCACCACACAGGGGATCGCCACCACAGCCGGGACGGGCGACACTGACAGGATGTCGATCGTGCTGACGGCCGCCCCCACCTCCACCGCGCCCGGGCTGCTGCTGCGCCCCTGGCGGGACGAGGACGTCGAGGAGCTGCTCGCGGCGTACCGGGATCCGGTGCTGCGCCGCTTCACCCGGCGCCCGGTGGACACCACCGCCGACGCGGCGGCGTTCCTGCGCCGCAGCCGGCAGGGCTGGGCGGCCGGCCGCCGGTTCAGCTTCGCGGTCCTCGAACCCGGGCCCGACGGGGAGCGGCTGGTCGCCCAGGTGCTGCTGAAGGAGTTCCTGCCGGGCCGGGGGCACGCCGAGCTGGGCTACTGGACGGCCGCGTCGGCGCGGGGGCGTGGGGTGGCGTCCCGTGCCACGGTGGCGGTCACCGAGTGGGCCTTCGCCCGGTTCGCCGCCGCCGGCCTGACCCGGCTGGAACTGCTGCACCAGGTGGACAACCCGGCGTCCTGCCGGGTCGCCGAGAAGAGCGGGTACGCCTTCCAGGAGGTGCTGCCCGCCCGACCGCCGTTCCCCCGCGACGGGCACCGGCACGTGCGCCGGCACCGCTAAACCCCGGTCACCACCCGGCCAGGAACAGCACCGCCGCCGCGATCAGCCCCGCCTCGACCAGCAGCACGAAGAGCCGGTCGCTGAGCCGGCCGACGATCCGCCGGCCCACCCACGCCCCGGCGAGGGTGGCCGGGGTCAACGCCGCGCCGAGCAGCACCACGTCCCGGGTGACCAGGCCGCCGGCGGCGTAGCCGACGGTCTTCGCCACGTGCAGGGTCAGCGCGCCGGCCGCCTCGGTGCCCACGTACGCGGCCCGGGTCAGCCCGTACGCCAGGAAGAACGGCGCGGTCAGCGGGCCGACGGAGCCGAGCAGCGCCGAACCGATCCCGGACGCCGCGCCGACCGCGACGAAGGTCCGGCCCGTCGGGCGACGGGGGCGCCGGCCCCCGTGCCGCCAGGCCACCACCGCGAGCAGGAACACCCCGAGCAGGCGTTTCAGCGCGGCGAGGGGAGCGTGCGCGAGCAGCAGCGCCCCGGCCACGGCGAACGGCACCGCCCCGAGGGCGAACCGGCCGGCCAGGTCACCACGCAACTCCCGCCGGTTCAGCCAGACCCGGGCACCGTTGCTGGACAGTTGGGCCAGGGTCAGCACCGGCACCGCCACCCGCAGCCCGAACAGCGCGGTGAAGACCGGCAGCAGCAGCACCCCACCGCCGAAGCCGGTCACCGCCGAGAGCGCCGCCAGGACGAACGCCGCCGCCGACGCGGCCAGCAGGGCGCCCACCGTCGGGTCAGCGGTCGACCGCGCCGCCGCGGGTGGCCGGCCCGCCGACCGCCGGACCACCATCGGTGGCCGGGGCGGGGCCGGTGCCCGGGTCGCCGTCGACCGCCGGGGCGCGGTCGGTGGCGGGGCCGAGCAGGCGCAGCAGCAGCCGCGGCTCACCGGGCCAGGCGGCCAGCAGCACCTCCCGGGGGACCTGCCGGCCCGCGTAGCGCAGCGCCAGGGCCACCACCACGATGTCGTCCAGCGGCCCGATCACCGGCAGGAACTCCGGGATCAGATCGATCGGGCTGGCCAGCCAGAGCCCGGCGAAGACGATGACGACCTTCGCCCGGCGCGGCACCCGGGGGTCGCGGCGCAGCCGCCGGACGGCGGTGAGGCAGTCGGGAATGAAGGCGGCCAGGTCCCGCAGGATGCCCGGGGGCAGCCGCCGCGCCAGCAGCACCAGCAGCCCCCAGCTGGCGAGCAGGCAGGCCACCGCCACACCCAGGCCGATCAGCCAGTCGCGCACGCCGCCGGTCCTTCCCGTCCACCGGTACGAGGGCCGACCGGTCGGCGGCCCACCTGGAATGTACGCCGACACCCCGCCGCCCGCCGTGCGCGCGGGTCCCGTGCCGCCGGCCGGAATTGACCCCCGGCGGCGGAAAGAACGCCGAGGCGCAAATTTCCTGCGGTCGATCACATAATTCCGTCGACTGTTTCCGGCGGCCCTGCGCCGGAATTCCGACCTCCCTCATGTCGGCTCGCCGACCGAAATGGCGGACCGGCGCAAATAGCCTGGCACCACTCGACCAACCTCGGAGAGGAGGTGCGTGTGGCACTGTACATCGACGTCGGTTTCGGCAATTCCGATCAGGTCTTCGCCGATTTCACGTCACTGACCGGCGGCTCGGGTGACCTCGGCGAGGTCAACGTCACGGGCTTCACCGACATCGTGCGGCTGACCTACACCTCGCCCGGCGCGGACGCCGTGTCGCAACGCATCAAGGCACTGGTCGACTCGACCGGCGACATCGTCGTCTCCGGAGTGCCGAGTTCCTTCGTCCTGCCCGACGGAAATGCGATCACGGCGGTGGCCGGGGAAACGTTCACCGACACGACGTCCACCGGTGACACCGTTGTCCGGGTCGCGTACGACGTCGGTATGTGCAACGGTTCCGGATACTGGGTCGACGGCCAGTCCGGCAGCCACGTCGATTTTCCCCGGGCGATCATTCTCTATCACGAACTCTCGCACGCCTGGCACATCGTCAACAGCGCCGTCGCGGCCACGAGCGCGGCCGAGGAACAGGCGGCCGAGACCGACGAGAACGTCGCCCGATCGGCCAAGGGCGAGGACCTGCGGCTCACCACCAGCCACAACGGCGGCTGCGGCAGCCCCGGCAGCAGCTCGGGCGACTGGCAGATCGACTGCTTCGTGGTCACGGCGGCGATGGGTGCCGACGCGCAGCGGTCCGTGGACGCGTTACGGCTGGTCCGCGACCTCGCGGTGCGGGTCCTCCCGGTGGGGTACGCGCTCTTCGAGGATCTGTACCGCGAGTACTACTCGTACAGTCCGGGGATCGCCCGGCGGTTGTGGCTCGACCCGGCGCTGCGCGACGCGTACCGGGAGGCGGTCGTGGAGCCGCTGCTGTCCGTCTACGCGGTGCTGCTGCACGCGTTGAGCGCCTGGCCCGATGTCGCCGCGGTCGACGCCGTCCTCGCCGACGCGCTGGCCACGACGGTCGGCGCCGGTCCGCCGCGCGAACGGCTCGCCGCGCAGGTCGTCGACGTCGTCCTCGACCGTGGCCCGCGCGACGGCCTGGTGGGTGGTCGACTCGTCGACGACCGGCTGCCCCTCACCCAGTGGGCGATCATCCGTCCGCTGCGGGCCTACTGGGGGGTGCGGCTGGCCGGGCGGGCGCCCGCTCCGGCCGCGCTGCGGGAGCGCATCGTGGCGTGGTGGCTGGAGCAGGCCCCGGACCTGACGGCCACGCCCGACGCGCTACGCCACCGGGTAGCCCTGGTGGAACGGACACTTCTCGGAGGGAGCTCGGCATGGCGAAGGTGAGCGTGGTGGCGGTCCGGCTCGACGACGCCGACGCGTCGGGGGCGCGCCGGCTGCGGGTGGTGATCCGCAACGACACGTCCGCGCAGCTCCACGTCTCGGGTGAGCTCAGCGGGTTGTCGTACGACCCGGGCAGCCGGGTGCTCTCGGTCGACTTCGGGGTGCCCCACGACGACGATCCCGGGCCCGGGATCGTGGTGGTCTCCGCGCACCCGTTCGTCCCGCACCAGGTCGTCCTCGCCCCCGGTGAGGAGGGCGAACTCAGCACCGTCGTCCCGGCCTCGATCCACCAGTACAACCGGGGCGGCGGGTTGTCCAGCATCGCCCGTCCGGGCGTCGCGGTCGGCGCGATCGACCACACACAGGTCCGGATCGCGAGCAGCCCGACGCCGTTCCAGCCGCCGCTCGACCTCGACCCGAAGGCACGCGTGCGGCACATGCGCGAGCAGGCCCACTTCGACGTGCAGCGGGTGACGCCGTCCCGACCCGACGAGCCCCGTCCGCCGCACACGCCCTGAACGAATCATCCCGAACCACCCCACCGCACCCACGGAGGCTCCGATGGCTTCGGCACAGGACATCCTGAACGCGATCAACGCGTCGAACGGCAAACTCGACCAACTCCACACCGACCTGCTCGCCGGCACCAACGCCACGAAGGCCGTCCGCGACGCGGTGCTCGACACCGAGGCGCACCTCGACGCCGGCTTCACCGTGCTGGCGCAGGGACAGGCGGTGCTCGCCGCGCTGCAGGCCCAGACCAACACGGTGCTGAGTCACCTCTCCGCGCAGGCCGACACCATGATCTGCCTGCTGGACAGCATCGCGCGGAACACCTGCGCGCTGCTCAACGACTCCGCACGCCAGACACCCGCCCTGGAGCGGATGCGGACCGACCTCGACGCACTGGTCTTCCTCTACTCGACGGTCAACCCGGGCAGCGCCCTGGAGTGGGAACGGTCCACCGCCGCGGCGGCCCGGATGGACGCGTGCTGCCCGCCGCAGCAGCCGGAGCCACCGTGCCGGTTCACCGGCTGCGAGGCGCCGGAGCGGCTCCCCGAGCACGACGTCGACGCCAAGGTGCCGGCCTACCCGTACCCGCCGAAGCGGCCGGACCAGGGACCGCGGTGACGGCCGGGCCCGGCCGGCTGGGCCGGGCCCGGCCGCGCCACCGGGACCGTCGTGCCCGCGGCGGACCCCGAACCGGGCCGGATCAGCGGATACCGTGGATGCCGGAGGTGACGGCGGTGACCAGTTGGGAGGCGGCGGTCGAGGCGCAGATCCGCTCGGCCCAGGAACGCGGCGAGTTCGACAACCTGCCCGGCGCGGGCAAGCCGATCCCCGGACGCGGGCTGCCCTACGACGAGTCGTGGTGGATCAAGAGCTTCCTGGAACGGGAGGCGCTCCCCAGCGACCTGCTGCTGCCCACCCCGCTGCAACTGCGGCGCCGCGTCGAACAGCTCCCCGACGAGGTGCGCGACCTGCCCACGGAGGAGTCGGTCCGGTCGTACGCGGCCGACCTCAACGCCGACATCGTCGCCTGGCTGCGGACCCCGACCGGCCCCCGGGTGGCGGTCCGCCCGGTCAAGGTCGAGGACGTCGTACACCGGTGGCGGGCCGACCGGGAGCGCGCGGCGGCGGAACGCGTCGCCGCTGCGGCGGCGGTCCCGCCGCCGGCGGCGCCACCGGCTCGACGCCGCCGGTCCTGGCGGTGGTGGCGCCGCTGACCACCGGCCCGGCGTCGCCGCTGCGGGCCACCGCAGTCCCGGTCGGTCGAAAACCGCTTGGGGCTTTCTTCCGCGCTCCCTTAGGTTGCCTCTCGACCCCACTGATGAGGACAGAGGACAGCATCGCGTGACCCCGCCCGCTCTCTGAACCTGACAGCTTCCGCGCTCACCGGTAGCCGACGCTCCCGTCGGCTCCACCGGGCTGCCCTCGTGCGCCCGGTCCTCCAGCGTTCGAGGCCGCGCGTGATCGGCCTCACGTCAGGTCTTCAGAGATCAGGTCCCGACACACATGTCTTCATCACCTCATATCGTGCTGCCCTGGGTCGTCCGCCGGACCCGCCTGCCGCTGGTGTCGTTGCGGTGCGTGGACTGCCGGTCGGCCTCGGCCACCACCGGCGAGGGCAGGTTCCGCGTCAACGCCAACCGCAAGCTGCTGGACGTGTGGCTGCTGGTCCGCTGCGTGTCCTGCGATCGGACGAGCAAGCTCACCGTGTACGAGCGCACGCCGGTCAGCTCCTTCGACCCGGCCGAGCTGCACGGCTATCGCGTCAACGACCCGGAGCTGGTGGCGTCCACGCTGCTGGATCCGTTGCTCGCCCGGCGCAGCCACTTCACGCTCGACTGGACGGGGGCCTGGCGGCTGGACGCCCCGGAGGCGTACCTCGACCAGGAATGGCCGGTCCAGGTGGAGGTCACCTTCGCAGACCCGGTGCCGGTACGCCCGGAGCGGCTCATCGCGCACCGGCTCGGCCTCAGCAGGCAGGAGGTGCTGCGGAGGGTCAAGTGCGACGTTCCGCTGCGCCGTCCGACGAGCGCCGGGTTCACCTTCATCGTGACGGCGGGGGAGTAGGGGGTCGGTAGCCGGGCGGACCGAACGGGCCGCCCGGCTACCGACCGGCCCCCGGAAACGGCTGGACGGGGTGACGAGCGGACTTGTAGCTTGCACTCGACCGTGACCGGCCCGAGGAGGTGAGACCCGTGGACGCTGCAACGACGTGGGTGCTCACCCGTCCCGTCACGGCCGGGCGATCGACATAGCTGTCGCCGGGAGCGCCTCGACACCAGGGCACTCCCGAAGGGCAGCACCATGCACTCTGCGCAGTTTCCCGCCGAGCCGTCGGCGCACGACCCGGCCGCGCCCGGCCTCCCCTCGCCCACCTCCGGCGCCGATCGGCCACCCCGCGACTTCGACGTGATCATCGCCGGCTGCGGGCCGACCGGCGCGATGCTCGCCGCCGAACTGCGGCTGCACGACGTACGGGTGCTCGTGCTGGAGAAGGAGACCGAACCCGCCTCGTTCGTCCGCATCGTCGGCCTGCACATCCGCAGTATCGAGCTGATGGCCATGCGCGGGCTGCTGGAGCGCCTCCTCCCACGCGGCAGAAAGCGCCCGGCCGGTGGTTTCTTCGCCGGCATCGACACACCCGCACCCGAGGGCCTCGACTCCCCGTACGCCTACCTGCTGGGCATCCCGCAGCCGGTGATCGTCCAACTGCTCGAGGAGCATGCGATCCAGTTGGGCGCGCAGGTGCGGCACGGCGTCGCGGTGGCCGGTCTCGCGCAGGACGACGAGGGGGTGACCGTCGAGCTGGCCGAGGGCGAACGGCTACGCGCCCGCTACCTGGTCGGCTGTGACGGCGGGCGCAGCACCGTACGCGGACTGCTCGGCGTCGGCTTCCCCGGCGAGCCCTCCCGGAGCGGGACGCTGATGGGCGAGCTGGAAGCCGCAGTGCCGCCGCAGGAGATCGCCGCGAAGGTGGCCGAGATCCGCGAGACCGACAAGCGGTTCAGCTTCGGGCCCTTCGGCGGCGGGGTCTACCGCGTCGTCCTCCCCGTCGGAACGGTCAGCGATCGCACGGCGCCACCCACCATCGAGGACTTCCGACACCAGTTGCGTGCCGTCGCGGGAACCGACTTCGGCGTGCACTCCCCGCGCTGGCTGTCCCGCTTCGGGGACGCCACCCGGCTGGCCGAACGGTACCGGGTAGGGCGGGTGCTGCTGGCCGGTGACGCCGCGCACATCCATCCCCCCACCGGCGGGCAGGGCCTCAACCTCGGCGTTCAGGACGCCGTCAACCTCGGCTGGAAACTGGCCGCGCAGGTCCACGGCTGGGCGCCGGACACCCTGCTCGACACCTATCAGGCGGAACGCCGTCCGGTCGCCGAGGACGTGCTGGACAACACCCGCGCCCAGCTGGAACTGCTGTCCCCCGGACCGGGCCCGCGCGCCGTACGTCGGTTGCTCACCGAGCTGATGGACCTCGACGAGGTCAACCGCCGCCTGATCGAGAAGATCACCGCGATCGACATCCGCTACGACTTCGGCGCCGGCCCCGACCTGCTCGGCCGCCGCCTGCGCGACATCGAGCTGAGGCAGGGCCGCCTCTACGACCGGCTGCGGCGCGGCCGGGGCCTGCTGCTGGACCGTACCGGACGCCTGACCGTCGGCGGCTGGTCGGACCGGGTCGACCACCTCGCGGATCCCACCGCGGCGTGGGACGTGCCGGGCGTGCTGCTGCGCCCCGACGGCCACGTCGCCTGGCTCGGCGACGATCAGCAGGACCTGGACGACCACCTCTCCCGCTGGTTCGGCAGGCCCACCGGCTGATGTCACCGGCGGGGCGGCCGGTAGCCCGGTTCGTCGGTAGTCCGCAGCACGGATACGGGCTCGGCAGCGCGGTCGGGGGTTGCGACCGCGTCGCCGAGCGGGCTGGAGTGCGTCGCCGGTCAGGAGAGCGCAGCCCGCCAGGTCCACGAGGTGCGGCGCGGGTGGTCGGGTAGCTCGTCCCGGCCGGTCAGCCAGAGCAGCACCTCGGGTGGCTCGCCGCCCGGAGCGTCCGGGAAGAGCCGCCGCGTCACGCTCGCGCAGAGGTCCGCCGGCGGCCGCCAGGCCACGCCGAGGCCGCGGGTGATGTCGTACGTGTGCAGGAGGATCTCCGCGACGCCCATCGCGGCGAACCCACCGGGATCGGTCGGCCCCCAGTGCCAGGCGCGGGCGTCGAGATCGGTGGTGTCGACGGCCGCGCCGAGCAGTCCCGCCGCGGCGGTGACGACGGTCAGCACCCGCCGCGGCGGAGTGTCCCGGCGTACCCGCAGGTCGAAGGGCAGATAGTCGGCGTCGGAGCGGCCGATCACCTGGCCGGCGTAGGCGACGAGGTCGTGCGCGAGGTGCGCGGCCGTGGTCCAGCAGGACCATTCGAGGTCCCCGGCGGGCGCTGTCCAGTCGCGGTCGGTCAGTGGCCCGAGCACCCGCACCGATTCCCCGGCCGCCGCCCGGACGTCCGTTCCAGTCATCGCTGTCATGTCGCCGACCTTGCCAGCCCCGGCCGCGGCGGGCAGCTCCGCTCACCTGCCGTGGCAGCACGGGCGGTCACGCCGGCGGTCCGGTGAGTCTGGCGGCCACGGCGTCGAGGACCCACTCCAGGCCGGTCGCGAAGGAGGTCTCGGCGTCCACGTCGGTGCCGTCGTGCACGGCCTTGGTCAGCGCCGGGAAGCGGCCGGTGGCCAACATGCCCGTCACGTGGGGGCCGTTGGCGCGCTGCCAGTCGCGCTCGGACAGGCCCGTGGCGCGCTCGGCCCGCAGGTTCGCGATCTCGTGCCGGATCGCGCCGGTGACGTAGGCGCTGACGGTTTCCACGGCGCGGATCGCCGTGTCGGTGTCGGCGAGGCCGTCGAGGGCGGCCAGCCGGGCCTCGGTCACGGCGAGGCCGTTCGGGCCCAGGGACGGGCGTCCCCCGAGCAGGTCGGCCAACCATTCGTGCCGCAGGGCGGCCTGCCGGGTGCGGTGGGCCAGGACGCGCAGCGCCTCGCGCCAGTCACCGGGCTGTTCGACGGGCAGGATCTCGGCGTGGACCTCGTCCACCATGAGGTCGAGCAGCCCGTCCTTGGTGGAGATGTATCCGTACAACCGCATCTGACCGGCGTTGAGCCGGGCGGCGACCTTACGCAGGGACACCGCCTCCAGTCCGCCCTCGTCGGCCAGCGCGATGGCGGCGGCGACGATCCGCTCCCGGTCGAGCGGCACGGGGCGGCTCGGCGGCTCGGGCCGGTCCCAGACGGTCATGGTCACTCCGTGCCCATTGCGATGCGGTGTAACGCGACAATACAGTGTATCGCCATGAGGCACCGTATCGCCGTGGTGGGGGGTGGCCCCGGGGGCCTCACCTTCGCCCACGTCCTGCACCGCCACGGTCTTCCCGTCGCCGTCCTCGAACGCGATGCCACCCCGGACGCCCGTCCGCCGGGCGGCACGCTGGACCTGCACGCGGGGATGGGCCAGCTCGCGCTGGACAAGGCCGGGCTGCTGACGCAGTTCCGGGCGCTGTCCCGTCCCGAGGGGCAGGCCATGCGCATCCTGGACCCGAACGGGACCGTGCTGCGCGACTGGCGGCCCGGCCCGGACGACCGCGCCAATCCCGAGATCGACCGCGGGCAGCTCCGTGACCTGCTGCTCGGCCCGCTCGACGTGCAGTGGGGGCGGGGCGTGACGCAGGTGGTGCCGGGGACCCGGGACGGCGTCCTGGTCCGCTTCGCGGACGGTCGACAGGAGACGTTCGACCTCGTCGTCGGCGCGGACGGCGCCTGGTCCCGGGTCCGCCCGGCGGTCTCCGCCGCGGTGCCGCACTACACCGGCGTCACCTCGGTCGAGACCTCCCTCGACGACGTCGACACCCGCCACCCCGAGCTGGCCCGGTTGATCGGCGACGGCGCGCTCGCGGTGTACGGCGCGAACCGGGCCCTCGTCGCCCAACGCAACAGCGGCGGCCACGTCAAGGTGTACGCCCAGTTCCGTGCGCCGCTGGACTGGCACGCCGACCTGGACCTGGCCGACGTCGAGGCGGTGCGATCGAGCCTCCTAGCGCTCTTCGACGGCTGGGCCGCTCCCGTCCTCGACCTCCTCCGGCGCGGCACCACCTTCGTCCACCGCCCCCTGCATGTCCTGCCGGTATCCCACTGCTGGACCCACGTCCCCGGGGTGACGCTCCTGGGCGACGCCGCCCACCTGATGCCCCCGTTGGGCGCGGGCGCGAACCTCGCGATGCTGGAGGGCGCCGAACTCGCGGAGTCCATCGCCGACTGCTCCGGCGACCTGGACGAGGTCGTGCGTGCCTTCGAGGAACAGATGTGGGCGCGGGCCGGCAGGTGGGCGACGATCACGACGGCGGGTCTGGAGCGCCTGGTCAGCCCGGACCCCGCCGAGGCCCTCGCCCTGTTCGACCAGGTCCAGTCGTCCTGACCCACCCGGACGAACCAAATCCGCTGTCGATCGCCGCAGGGGCGGTGGTAGAAAGCCGCGGTGGAGAAGACCCTGGAGTTCCCTGACCTGCTGCGCCTGATGGACGAACGGTCGACCGCCTTCCGGGCGGCGGTCGCCGCGGCACCTAGCCTCGACGTGCGGGTGCCGACCTGTCCCGAGTGGACACTGTTCGACCTGGTGCAGCACCTGGGCGAGGGACGTCGCAGGTGGGCCGCCATCGTGGCCGCGGGGCCCGCCGACACTCCGCCCGCGATCCCCGCCCCGGTGGTGCCCCGGGAGCGCGAGGCCCTGCTGACCTGGTTCGCCGAGTCGACGGAGGAGCTGCTGGCCGCGCTGCGGGACGCCGGCCCGGATCGTGGGTGCTGGACCTGGTGGGGTTCGTCGCAGTCGCCGCAGACCACCGGTGCCGTCGCCCGGCACCAGCTCCAGCAGGTCGCCGTGCACACGTACGACGCCCAGGTCGCCGTGGGCGCCCCGCAGCCGCTGCCGGACGAGGTAGCCCTCGACGGTGTCGACGAGTTCGTGACCACCTGCGTCGCGACGACGGCCCCGTGGCCGCACGAGCCCGCGGTCGTCGACTACCACGCCACCGAGGGCCGCTCCTGGCGCCTCTGGTTCTCCGCCGACGGCGCCCGGACCGCCCGCCTCCCCACGCCGGTCGCCGGCGAGGTCCCGGAGACGGCGTGGGTCTCCGCCCGGGGTACGGCCAACGAGCTGGTCATGTTCTGCTACGGCCGCATCACGATGGACTCGCTGCAGGTCGAGGGCGACCGGCGCGTCTTCGACCAGCTGATCGCCTGGGAGCCGGAGGAGTAGCCCGCGACGACGGACCCACCGCCCTGCGCCGACCTCAATCTCAGCGCCCGGCGGTGGGTCCGCTGGTCGAGGTCAGTCAGCGCGCCCACCTTCATCCGTTCGACGTCGGCGATCGTCAGCGCCGCCCGCGTGCCGCCGTCTCCACCTCGCCGTCGGCCAATTAACGGATTACCGATAATGACAATCCATCAAATTCTACGGACAAAGGGTATGAAACGGCGGTACATCATAATGACAGTTCTTGTGCGTAAGGGTTCAGGATGGTGTACGAAGGGATCGACCCCTCTCCTGTCGTGGTCCGAGGGCTGCGAGTCGTGGTCGAGGCCGCCGCCGCGTTCAGACCTGTTCGGACACCTCGGTGCGGTCGTCGATCTCGCACAGTCGAGCGCCGGAGAGCATCTCGCCGAGGTACGCCTGCAGTGCCGCGGTGCGCGTCTGCGCCTCGTCGATGAGGACGGCGGCGACACGTTGCCAGTCGGGCGGCTGGGGGTCGTCGGGCAGCGCGGCGAACACGTCTGCGATTTCCCGGACGGTGAGTCCGACGCGCTGGGCGACCTTGGCGACCTTGATCCGACAGGCGGCGTTGTCGTCGAAGCGCCGCTGGTCGCCTGCGGTGCGGTGGGCGTTGATCACCCCGTGCTGCTCATAGAAGCGCACGGCGGACGGCGCGACCCCGGCCGCAGTGGCGACGTCCTTGACCGTGAGGACGAAACGGGAAGGGACCTGCACCGGGCTGCTCACTCGACCATGATGACCCGTACGGCGGCTTGACTTCAACATATGTTGAAGGCTGAGCATGGCCGGCATGACCAGTTCAACGCCCCACCACAGTCGTTCCTCCGAGGCGGCGCCCTTGGAGGCTGGCCGCCTCGAGCAGCCGCTACGCCTCGCCGTGATCGCCGCCAGCGTCCGTAAGGAACGGCTGAGCCGCGTACTCGCAGAATGGGCCTGCGGCAAGGCGGACGGCATCGCCGACGTCGACCTGGTCGACCTCGCCGAGTGCGCGTTACCCGACGAGGAACACCTGGAGCCGGGCGGCGGCGGCCCCCGCTCGGCGATCGCCGACCGCATCGAGCGCGCCGACGGGTACGTCATCGTCACCCCTGAGTACAACCACAGCTACCCGGCCAGCGTGAAGCGAGCGATCGACTGGCACTACCGCGAGTGGATGTTCAAGGCGGCCACCGTGCTCTCCTACGGCGCCCAGGGCGGGCTGCTGGCCACTGAGCACCTGCGTGGCGTCTTTTCCGAGCTGCACGTGGTGACCACCCGCCGCGCCGTGGGCCTGCGCGGGCCGTGGAACGACATCGACGACGACGGGTTCACCCCACCGCCCGGCGCGGGCGAAGCCCTCGACGAGGCGTTGCGCGAACTCGCCTGGTGGGCGACGACACTGCACACCGCCCGCCGCGACCACCCGTTCCCGAGCTGAGCATCGGCACCGCATGAACACCCGCGCCCGTGTCATCGGCCTGGTCCTCGCCCTCGGCGGGCTGATGGTCACCGTCGATGCCACCGTCACCCTGGTCGCGGTACCCGCTATCGCCTCCGACCTGAATTCGACCCTGCCCGCGGTGCAGTGGGTCACCAGCGGCTACCTGCTCGGGGTCGTCGCGGTAACCCCACTCGCCGGTTGGGCGGCGAACCGCTACGGCGCCCGCCGCGTGTACCTGACCGCACTGGCGATCTTCACCGTGTCCTCGGCACTGGCCGGCCTGGCATGGGGCACCGGGCCGCTCACCGCGTTCCGGGTCCTGCAGGGGCTCGGCGGCGGCCTGCTCAACCCGGTAGCGCAGGCCATCGGCTTGCGCTCCGTACCCCGCGAAGCCCGCGGACGACTGATGAGCCTGCTCGGCCTGCCCGTGGTCATCGGTCCCGTCCTCGGCCCGCCGCTTGCCGGTTGGCTGGTCGATACCGCCTCCTGGCGCTGGGTGTTCCTCCTCAACGTGCCGATCGGCGCCGCAGCCGTGCTGCTGTGCGCGCGACGGCTGCCACACCAGCCCGCCGACCCCACGTCGGCCTCCCGGATCGACTGGACCGGCCTTGCTCAGGTCTCCGGCGGTGCCGTGCTGCTCGTCCTGGGGTGCACCCTCGTCGGGGAGACCGGCGCGCTGACCGGGCAGGTCGCCGCCACGCTCGGTGCCGGCCTGCTCATGCTCGTCGCTTTCGTCGTCCGCGCCCTGCGAGCCGGCGCTCCCTTGGTCGACCTGCGGTTGCTGCGCCACCGGCCGCTCGCCGCGGGTCTGGGCGTACTGGCGTTCTTCGGCGCCGCCTACTTCGGGGCGATGTCGATCTTGCCGATCTACGTCCAAGGCGTCCGCGGCGACCCGGCCGCCCTCGCCGGCACCATCACCGTCCCGATGGCACTCGCCGTCGGATCGACCCTGCAGATCGCCACCCGACTGGTGGACCGGATGCCGCCACGCCGCATCGTGGTCATCGGCGTGACCTTGGGCCTGGCCGGGACCGTCGCGCTGTTGGTCACGACTACGAGCAGCGCGTCCTACCTGTTGATCGCGGCCTCGGCGGTCGTCCTCGGCGTCGGCTCCGGCGCCACCCTGATGCCGACGATGACCGTGGCGGTGCGCGACCTGGAGCACGGGGACACCCCTCGGGGCACGACTTTGCTCGCACTCGTCCAGCAACTGGCCGGCGCCGTCGGCGTCGCCGTCGTCGCCGCCACCCTCACCGTTCTGGTGTCCGCCCGAGTGCCGGAACTGGCCAGCACCGACGGCAGCGGGCTGGCCGCGATGCTCGCCCTCGACCCGACCGCCCGCGCAGCGCTGAACACCCGGCTTTCCGGCGCGGTCGGCGGTAGCTATGCCGTTGCCGCGGCCTTGATGGCACTCAGCGCCCTGGCGGCGGTCATCGGCCTCCGTCACGCAAAGAAGGCCGATGACCCGGCCGACGCCTCAAGACAGCCGATCTGACGGGGCGTCTGCCCGGCCGAGCCGCGCGGCGCGCAGTCGGCACGACGCCAACGCCACGACGGTCGGTGCAGGACCGGTCGGCACGGGGTGGCCAACCATCCCCGTGGCCGATCTGCGGGCGTTGGTTCTCCGCCGGAAGCAACGACCGGGCTGACCGGAGGGTGCCTGCACCACCGGTCAGCGGCGGATGGAGGCATGCGCCGGCTCACCCGGTGGGCGGGCGGCCAGCGGACGGGTCACGGCCGAACGCGGCCCGCGCAGCATCGGCGTCGGCGGTCCGCCGCCTGCGCCAGCGGCGCTGCGCCTCCCGGTTGCACTCCCGGCACACCCGGCGGTACCGGCCGGTCGCGTCGTCGATCTCCCGGTCGTGACCGTTGCGGCAGCGTGGTTCCTGCCGACGGTTGCGGGAGATCTCCGCGCGGCTCACCTGGCGCAGGTGCGTCGGCTCGATACAGTCGCCGACCCCGCAGACCTGGTCGACGTCGAGCGTCGGGTCGTAACCGCCGACCAGGACGACGTACGCGGCGATGTGCGCCCACGCCCGTCCGGCGACCTTCTGGCGGACTCCTCGGTGGGGGCCGTAGCCGCGCACGACGAGGCAGCCGTCGGGGCGGCGCTCGGAGCGGGCCAGCAGGTGCGCCCGCAGGCTCTCCTCCGTGAAGTGCCGGGACAGGCCGGTGACCAGGGACAGCAACAGCAGCAGCCCGACCGGTCAGCCGCGGGTGGCGCCGATGCCGAGCAGCACGGCCAGGCCGAGGGCGCTGCGCGGGGCGTACGGGACGCGCCACAGGCCGCCGTGCGCCGCCGCGTACGCCTCGTCCTGCCAGGGCTGCGGCTGGGCGGGCGCCCCGGTGCGCAGGTCGTGCACCAGCAGCGCCGCCATCAGGGTGTTGCTGGTGGCCGGCTCGAACACCTCGATGCCGAACCGGTACGCCCCGGCGTACGCGGCGGCGAGGGCCCGGTTGCGCAGCACCGACCGGGTACGCGTCGGCGGCGCCACGGTGAACGACACCGTCGCCCCGGCGTCCCGGGCCACCGTCGCCCGCCACCGTTGCAGCCGTTTCGCCAGCGCGTAGTTGGGGCCCTGCTGCGGGACGAGGCTGTCGTTGATGCCGGGGTCGGCGTCGGGCGGATAGTTGCGGTGCAGCAGCCGGCCGCCGGAGAGCACCCGCAGGGAGCGCCGGGCCGGGCCACGGGCGGCGTAGCCGCGCTCGGCGTGGCGCACCGCGTCGGCGGGGACGGCGTACACGTCGGTGGGGGTGGCCAGGAACGCCAGCGCCACGTCGTCGCGGCGGCCCTGGAGGTGGTGGGTGAGCGCGTCGACGGCGGTGGCGACCCGGACGTTGGTCGCGCCGTCGGCGTACACGTAGTTGCCCAGCACCAGCCGCCCCTGGACGCCGAGCAGCCACTGCGCGGCCTGCGGGAGACGGTGCAGCAGGTCGGCGCCCGCGCCGGCGGCCAGCGCGGCGTCGTCGTCGCCGGTGCCGGGCCGGACGGGCAGGTGCAGCCGACCGCCGTGCCGGCGGGCGGTGCGCAGCACCCGCCGCCAGATCTCCGGGCGGGGCAGGTCGAGGGCGACGACGTCGCCGCCCCAGCGCAGCACCGACGGCAGCGGACCCATCTCGGCGCCCGCGCCGAGCACCACGACGCGCTGGTCGCGCAGGTCGAGCCAGTCCGGGTTGGCCAGCACCAGCCGGACGGCCTCGGCGCAGGACGGCTCGATGACGCCTGCGTCGACCCAGGCGTCGAGCCGGCGACGCAGGTCGTCGCCGCGCAGCCGCTGCCCCCGGTAGGGCAGGGACAGTTCCCGCTCGACCGCACCGTCGCCGGTGACCGTGGCGGTGTCGAGCGGCGGATGGTCGGTCGGGGTGTCGAAGACCTGTTCCAGGCCGATCTCGGTGCCGCCGTCGGGGACGACCCGCATCCGTCGGTGCAGGGAGGCCAGGCCGTCGCGGGCGATGGTGAGGGCGGCCTCGCGGGAGAGCAGGCCCGCCTCGACGAGACGGCGGAAGTGACCGACGTAGCCGTGCCGCCAGTCGGTCTCGTGCTCGGCCGACCGGGCGCCGACCGGGTCGACGGCGCGCAGCGCGTCCGCGACCACCGCGCGGCCCAGTGCGGTGGTGCTGCGTCCCGCGCCGGCCTCGGGGAACACCACGCCGCTCGGGCCGTCCGGGCTCGCCGTTCTGCTGCTGGTCACCGTGCCACTGTGCCGCATCGCCGGTCGGAGCGCAGCATCGCGGTCGCGCTGCCGGCGGTCGCCCGCGGTGGCAGGATCGGCGGGGTCCGCTCGTCCACGACCGGAAGGACCCCATGCGTCATCGCACCCTCGGCGCCACCGGCACCGTCGTCTCGGCGCTCTGCCTCGGCACCATGACCTTCGGCGCGGAGACCGACCAGGCCGGCAGCTTCGCCCAACTGGACCGCTTCGTCGAGGCCGGTGGCACCTTCATCGACACCGCCGACGTCTACTCCGCCGGCGTCTCGGAGGAGATCGTCGGCCGGTGGCTGGCCGACCGGCCCGGCATGCGGGACCGGGTGGTGCTCGCCACCAAGGGACGCTTCCCGATGGGGCCGGGCCCCAACGACGCCGGGCTGTCCCGGGTGCACCTGACCCGTGCCCTGGACGCCAGCCTGCGCCGGCTCGGCGTCGACGCGGTCGACCTCTACCAGGCGCACGCGTGGGACCCGCTGACCCCGCTGGAGGAGACCCTGCGCTTCTTCGACGACGCCGTGCGCGCCGGCAAGATCCGTTACGCCGGGGTCAGCAACTTCACCGGCTGGCAGCTGCAGAAGGCCGTCCTGCTCACCCGGCACCTCGGCCTGGCCCCGATCGTCACCCTGCAACCGCAGTACAACCTGCTGGTCCGCGAGATCGAGTACGAGATCGCGCCGGTCTGCCAGAACGAGGGCGTCGGCATCCTGCCCTGGTCGCCGCTGGGTGGGGGCTGGCTGACGGGGAAGTACCAGCGGGACACCCCGCCGCGTGGGGCCACCCGGCTGGGCGAGGACCCGGAGCGGGGCGTCGAGGCGTACGCGGGGCGCAACGCGCAGGAGCGCACCTGGCGGGTGATCGACGCGGTACGGCAGGTCGCCGAGGAGCGCGGCGTGTCGATGTCGGCGGTGGCTCTCGCCTGGCTGGCGGACCGGCCGGCGGTGACCTCGGTGATCCTCGGTGCCCGGACCACGGAGCAGCTCGACGACAACCTCACCGCCGCGGACCTGCGGCTGGACCCGGAGCAGACCCGGCTGCTCGACGAGGCGAGCACCCCGCCGGTGGCGGACTACCCGTACGGCGGGCCGGGCGTGCGGCAGCGGGCCCGGGAGCTGCCCGACGGGTGACGCCGGATCAGCGGCGGGCGGTCTTCGCGTACGTGGTGGGGCGGGTGCGGTCGTTGTCGATGCCGAGCTGAGCGGCCAGCCGCGGGTCGACGGCGAGCAGCGGACGCGGCCCGAACAGCGCCATCGCGGTCAGCAGCTCGTCGGTGTCCCGCTCGCTCCAGGCGGGACGCTGCTCCGGGGCGAGGTCGGCGTGCGCGCGGCGCAGCCGCTTCAGCAGCCGGCGCGCGGCGGCCCCGGTCTCCGGCACCTCGGCCAGCCACCAGCCGCCGAGCAGGGTGGCCAGGCAGGCCAGCAGCAGGCCGGCCACGAAGGGTGGGGCGCCGGCGTCGCGGCCCTCGACCGCGCTGTCGACCAGCCGGGTCACGCCGACGGCGGCGACCGCGAAGAGCGGCAGCGTGCCGAGCGCGGTACGACGCCGCTGGGCGGGGGTGAGCAGCCAGCCGTCCCGGACCAGCCGGCCGACCATCCGCCGCAGCGCCCGGTTCACCTCGGGGTCGGCCAGCACGGCGGCCCAGGTCTGCGGCCGGCGCAGGGCGGCGTGCAGGGCCCGGACCAGGGGAGCGGGACGCGACGGTGGCGGACCGTCCACCGACAGGGTCGACAGTTCGCCGACGCGTACGCCGGTGGCCCGGTGCAGGGCGGCGACGCCGACCTGGCAGGCGAGGCCGGCCCGGTCGGTCAGGTAGGCCAGCTCGACGGTGCTCGGCGCGGGGCCCCGGGTCCGCCAGCCGGTCACCGACCGGATCGCCAGGGCGACGGCGGTGGCCGCGGCGACGGCGGTGACGTAGTCGAGGAGGAAGAGCGGACCGCTGAGACCCCAGAGCATGGCGACAAGTATGGCGGGCCGTGGCCGCCGGAAATCCGGTCGGCGGCGGCCGGCCGGTGTGGCTATGGTGCCCCGGATGCGGATCCGAGAATTCACCGAGGCCGACTGGGCGCAGGTCTGGCCCATCGTCGAGGACGTCATCGTGGCGCAGGAGACCTTCCCGTACGACCCGACCTGGAGCGCCGAGGTGGCGCACGACGTGTGGGTGGAGCGCCCGCCCGGCCGGACGGTGGTGGCCGAGGAGGGCGGGAGCGTCCTCGGCACCGCGAAGATGGGCGCGAACCGGCCCGGCCCGGGCGCGCACGTCGCCACGGCGAGTTTCCTGGTGGCCGCCGCCGCCCGGGGTCGCGGGGTCGGTCGCGCGTTGTGCGAGGACGCCCTGGAGTGGGCCCGCGCGCGGGGCTTCGCGGCGATGCAGTTCAACGCCGTGGTGGAGACCAACGAGGCGGCGGTACGGCTGTACCGGCGGCTCGGCTTCACGGTGATCGGCACCGTGCCGGAGGCGTTCGCCCATCCCACCCTGGGTCGGGTCGGCCTGCACGTGATGCACCGTCGCCTGTGACCGCCGCGCTCGGTCAGCATGGTGGCATGACGAACGAGCCGATCGACCTGGCCGACGCCCTGACGCGTTTCGATCAGCTGTGGATCCCCGGATCGTCACCCGGGTCAACGACTACGACCGAAGGTGGCCGGCGAGCACCCCCGGACTGACCGGCGCGGGACGTGCGACCGGAAGCCGTTGATCCGTTGTCCTTCCGGGGCGGCCTATCGCGAGCTCAGCAGGGTGCGCGCGGCGGCCGAGACGGCCGCGTCGTCGGCCGGATCGATGCTCCCGCCGACGCCGACGGCACCGGCGACGACGCCCTCGTGGCGCAGGACCAGTCCGCCGGGAAAGACAGCGACCGGCCAGGGGACCCCGGCGACGAGGGCGGGAATCACCGGTGCGGTCGGCGGCAGCACACCGGTGTCGCCACCGAGCCAGACGGCGGTACGCGCCTTGCCGAGGGCGCTGTCCGCGGCGCCGACGGTGGCGCCGGGCTGCCGCACGTGCAGCAACACGTGACCCCCGTCATCGACGAAGCAGATGCCGAAGGAGCCGCCGCGCTGGTCGGCGACGGCCAGGGCGGCGTCGAGGGCGGCGAGGAGCTGCGTGGTGGTGTAGGGGGTCATCTGGTCCTCCGGGTCTGCGGGGGCGGGGCGGATCAGGCCGTCGTGTCAGCAGTCCCACACCGGCGACTGCGGTCGGCAGCAGGACGACGGCGTGGACAGCTACTCCTTCCAACACTAGTCCTGTCAGGACTAGTGTTGGCTTGGATAGTAGGCTCCGCGGGCGGCGGCAGACAAGGAGATGGAGGTGACGCGGGTGGCGTCATCGGAACGGGGCATCGTGGGATGGCTCGCCCTGGGGCTGCTCCTGGACGGGCCCGCGAGCGGATACGACCTCTGGCACCGCGCGGAGCGGTCGGTGGCGCACTTCTGGCCGGTGACCAGGTCCGCGCTCTACGCCGAGCTGCCGCGACTGGAGCAGCGCGGTCTCGCCAGCTCGGCCGAGGTGCCCCAGCGCAACTACCCGGACAAGCGCATCTATGCGGCCACCGAGGCCGGGCGGGCGGCGTTCGTCGACTGGATCACCGGCGTGGAGCTGGCCGAACGGCCCCGGCACCCGCAGCAACTCCTGCTGTTCTTCGCCGCGCACGCGCCGGCCGCGCACGCTCACCGGCTGCTGACCGGCTGGCGCCGGCAAGCCGAGCAGGTGCGGGAGAACTGCCGGCAGATCCTGCGCGACAAGGGCGGCGACCCCGACGGGCGGCAGCTACCGGTGCCGGCGGACCCGCGACTGCTCACCGCCCTGTTCGGGCTGCGCCGAGCGGAGGCCGACCTGGCCTTCCTGGACGAGATCGCCGACACCGTCGGCACCCCAGCAGGCGCCGGGCAACCGCCGTCCGACATCCCCGAACGGGCTGACCGGTGAAAACCCGGTTGACCGTCCCGTGACGATCGGGCCGTGACCACTTCCACCTGGACCACGGCTCCCGCGCTCCCGGACCACCCCGACGCGGCGCTCCTGCTGCGCGAGTACCTGACCGAGATGGTCGTGCGCTACCACCGGCGTCCGCCCCGGGCCGGCGAGGTGGACGCCGCGCTGGCCGAGTTCCCGAGCGACGACCTGGTGCCGCCGACCGGGTTGCTGCTGCTCGCCTGGTGCGGTGGGCGCCTGGCCGGCTGCGCGGGTTTGCGCCGGCAGACCGACGGGGCGGAGCTGACCCGGGTGTACGTGCGGACCGCGTACCGGGGGCGCGGTGGCGGGGCGGCGCTGCTCGCGGCGGTGGAGCAGCGGGCCCGGGCGGCGGGCGTACGGCGGATCCGCCTGGACACCCGCGCCGACCTGGTCGAGGCCCGCGCCCTGTACGCCCGCCACGGCTACCAGGAGGTCCCCGCCTTCAACGCCGGGCGGTACGCCGAGCACTGGTTCGAGAAGGTCCTCACGGTTGACGACCCCACGCCGACGCGCTAAAACAGGAATCAGGAACTTGAGTCACCAAGACTCAACTTGACACCTTCGGCCAGGAGACCCGAGGAGGCAGGACCATGCTGATGCGTACCGACCCGTTCCGTGAGATCGACCGGCTCGCCGAGCAGTTCTTCGGCACCACCGCCCGCCCGGCGGTCATGCACCTCGACGCCTACCGCGACGGCGACTGGTTCTACGCCGCCTTCGACCTGCCCGGCGTCGACCCGGACAGCATCGACTGCACGGTGGAGCGCAACGTGCTGACCGTCCGCGCCGAGCGCCGCCGCCCCACCGGGGAGAACGTCGAACTGGTCGCCGCCGAGCGACCGATGGGCACCTTCACCCGGCAGCTCTTCCTCGGCGACACCCTCGACACCGACAAGCTCGAGGCCGGCTACGACAACGGCGTGCTGACGTTGCGCATCCCGGTCGCCGAGCGGGCCAAGCCGCGCCGGATCAGCGTCACCGCCAGCAACGGCAACGGCCACAAGCAGATCAACGCGTGACGTCAGACCCGGCGGGGGCGTCCGGTCCGGGCGTCCCCGCCGGCGGGTAGAGCCGGGCGAGGGCGTGCGCGGTCGCGGTGATCCGGTCGCGCAGCTCGTCCGGCGCGAGGACCACCACCTCCGCGCCCAGCTTGAGCAGCTCGACGTGGGCGTGCTTGACCGACTCGATCGGCACGGTGGTCTCCAGCCAGCCGTCCGCGTCGGGCTCACCGGCGGCGGCCCGGGCGGCGCGGCTCATCGCCGGCGGGAAGACGAACGGCATGAACTCCAGCGCCGCCACGGTCAGCCGGATCCGGGCCTCGCCGCGGTAGACGTCCCGTTCGTACCGCTCGGTCCACTCCCGCCAGTACGCGGCGAGGTCGAAGTCCGCCGGCCGGTCGAACCGGTCGTCGCGGACCACCAGGTCCAGCACCGCACCGACCCGGTAGGTGCGCACCTCGTCGCCGCAGGCGGCCACCAGATACCAGCGACCGGCCTTCAGCACCACGGCGAGCGGGGCGAGGTCCCGGGTCACCTCCCGGGGGGTCTTCCACCGTCGGTAGCGCACCTGCACCAGCCGGTCCTCCCACACCGCCCGGGCCAGCCCGGCCAGGTGCGGCGTCGGCTCCGGATTGCGGAACCAGCCCGGCGCGTCCAGGTGGAACCGGTGCCGCATCCGGCCACCCCGGTCGGCCAGCTCGTCGGGGAGCGCGGCGAGCAGCTTCAACTCGGCCGCCGCGAGCACTGGCCCGAGCCCGAGGTCGGCGGCCGGGCCGGGCATGCCGGCCAGGAAGAGCGCCTCCGCCTCCGGCGCGGTCATCCCGGTCAGCCGGGTGCGGTAGCCCTCCAGCAGCCGGTAGCCGCCGGCCGGGCCACGGTCGGCGTACACCGGCACCCCGGCGGCGCTGAGCGACTCGACGTCCCGGTAGACGGTGCGGACCGACACCTCCAGCTCCTCGGCGAGCTGCGGCGCGGTCATCCGCCCCCGGGTCTGCAGGAGCAGCAGCAGGGAGACCAGCCGACCGGCGCGCACCGCCCGACCGTATCGCCGGTCGGCGGAAATCCGCTCGCCGGGTCGCGTCCCGGCTGGCAGAGTCGGAGTCGACAGCGTCGCCGACCCGCAGGAGCCGACCGACACATGTGATCCGCAGGACGCGGCCGGGCACCGCCCGCCGCCACGGCCCCCGACCGCCGCCCGTTCCCGGGCGCGGTCCCGCCTGTCGTCCCGCGGAGGACCACCCGTGTTGAAAGCCATCTCCCTGAGCAAGCAGTACGACGCCGAGCCGCTCTTCACCGGCCTCGACCTGATCGTCAACGCCGGCGACCGGATCGGGCTGGTCGGCCCGAACGGGGTCGGCAAGTCCAGCCTGCTGCGGGTGCTCGTCGGCGAGGAGTCCCCGTCGAGCGGGCACGTCGCCCGCGCGCCCGGCACCACCGTCGGCTACGTCGCGCAGCAGGCGTCCGATCCGTCCACCACCGTCGGTGACTTCCTCGCCGACGGCCTCGGCGAGCTGCGCCCGCTCGCCCGCGAGCTGCGGGACCTGGAACGGCGGCTCGCCGACGGCGACACTGGCGTTCTCGACGCGTACGGGGCCGCGCAGGAGCGTTGGACGGCGCTGGACGGCTGGCGGGCGCAGGCCCGGCTGACCGAGGTCCGCCAGCGGCTCGACGTCGACCACCTCGACGACGCGACGGGGCTGCACCGGGTCAGCGGCGGGGAGCGGGCCCGGCTCACCCTGGCCCGGGTGCTGCTGGACGCCCCCGACCTGCTGGTCCTCGACGAGCCGACGAACCACCTCGACGCCGACGGCATCGCCTGGCTGGCCGACTGGCTCGCCGGGTTTCCCGGCGGGGTGCTGGTGGCCAGCCACGACCGGGCGTTCCTGGACCGTACGGTGCACCGCATCGTCGAGCTGGACGGCATTCACGACGAGCCGCAGACCTACACCGGCGGGTACACCGATCACCGCGCGGAGAAGATCCGCCGCTGGCAGCGACTGCTGACGGACTACGAGGCGCAGCAGAAGGACCACCGTCGCTGGCTGGCCGACATCGACCGCACCAAGGCGCAGGCGCGCGGGGTGGAGGAGTCCGTCCGCAGCGGTCTCGGCTCCGACCAGCTGCGCCGCTACGCGAAGAAGGTGGCGAAGAAGGCGAAGGCGCGGGAGCGGCGGCTGCGTCGGCAGATGGACTCGATCCGGTGGTTGGCGCAGCCGCGTACCCGACCGACGCTGGCGCTGGCGTTCCCGCAGGAGACGCCGGCGGACGTCGAGGTGCTGCGGGCCCGCGACCTGACCGTGACCGCCGGCGGCCGGCCGCTGCTGGCCGGGGCGGACCTCAGCGTGCGCGGCGGGGACCGGATCCTGCTCACCGGCCCGAACGGCGCCGGCAAGACCACCCTGCTGCGGGTCCTCGCCGGGCTGCACGCCGCCGACGGCGGCACCGTCGACGCCGCGACCGGCGTCGCGCTGCTGCCGCAGACCCACGACGACCTGCGCACCGACGTCACCGTCCTGGAGCACTTCCGCTCCCGGGTCCCGGTGTACGCCGACGACGCCGAGCGGCTGCTCGACGGCTATCTCTTCGGCCCCGACCAGTGGGACGCCCGGTTGCGCACGCTGTCGGACGGAGAGCTGCGGCGGCTGGTGCTGGCGGTCATGGTGAACAGCCCGGCGCGGGTGCTGCTGCTGGACGAGCCCGCGAACTTCCTCGACGTCGAGTCCCTCGAGGTGGTGGAGGTGGCGCTGCGCCAGTTCCGGGGCATGGTGGTGCTGGTCAGCCACGACGCGTGGTTCGCCGACGCGGTGGGCGTCGACCGGCGGTGGCGGCTGGCCGACGGCCGGCTGACGGAGGAGACGGCGTGACGGCGCGCCTCGTCGCCAATCGCCCCCGGGGCTGAGAGCCTTTCTCACATGCTTCGTCCCGACGTCCCGGTGCTGTCCCGCGCCTCGACGCGTCCCGCCCTGCGCGGCGGTCCGACCGACTTCACCGAGGCCTGGCTGCGCAACCGGCGGCTGTCCGAGCACACCCGCGACGCGTACCGCCGGGACGTCGCCGGGTGGCTGGCCTGGTGCGCCCGGCACGACCTCGACCCGCTGCGCGCCAACTTCCTCGACGTGAACGCCTACGGCCGGGAGTTGGAGTCGACGACGGCCGTGCGCAGCGGTCGGCCGCTCACCCCGGCCACCGTCGCCCGCCGCCTGTCCGCCCTGTCCAGCTGGTACGACTTCCTGGTCAAGCTGCGCGCCGTCGACGCCAACCCGGTGGCCGGGGCGGACCGCCCCCGCATCGACCGGGACCACTCGGCCACGATCGGTCTCACCCCGGAGGAGGTGGACGCGCTGCTCACCGCCGCCGAGGCGGAGACCGGCCCGACCGCCACCCGCAACCGGGCCGCGATCGCGCTCCTGGCCGACCTGGGGCTGCGGGTGGGTGAGCTGATCTCCCTGGACCTGAGCGACCTGGGCGCGGAGCGGGGGCACCGCAGCGTGCGGTTCGTCGGCAAGGGCGGCAAGGTCCGCCGTCGCGCGCTCACCCCGGGCACCGCGTACGCGGTGGACGCCTACCTCTTCGCGCGGGCCGCCGCCCAGGGGGTGAGCGTGCCGGAGCTGACCGGTCCGCTGCTGGTCACCGCGACCGGCTCCCGACTCGACCGGCACTCGGTGTTCCGGCTGGTGCGCCGCCTCGCCCAGACCGCCGGCATCCCGGCGTGGGCGAAGCTGTCACCGCACTCGCTGCGGCACGCCTTCGCCACCACCGCCCGCGCGGAGGGGGTGCCGCTGGAGGACGTGCAGGACGCGATGGGTCACGCCGATCCGCGCACCACCCGCCGCTACGACCGGGACCGGCACAACCTGGACCGCGACCCGGCGTACGTCATCTGGGCGGCGCGGGCCCGCCGCCGCGGCTGACGGCGGTCCCCCTACCGGGTCGATGTCGGCACGCTCAGCCGGCCGTCGCGCATCTCGGCCAGCCGGTCGACGGCGCCGAGGTGGGTCGGGTCGTGGGTGACCAGCACGGTGGCGGTGCCCTGCCGGCGGGTCAACCGGGTGAGCAGGTCGATGACGGCGGCGCCCCGCTCGTGGTCCAGGGCGCTGGTGGGTTCGTCGACCAGCAGCACGGTGGGGTCGTTCATCAGCGCCCGGGCGATGTTGACCCGTTGGCGTTGGCCGCCGGAGAGCTGGTGCGGGCGTCGCCCGGCCTGGTCGGCGAGGCCGACCGCGTCGAGCAGTTCCAGGGCCCGGCCGCGGGCCCGGGCGGGGGAGCGGCCGTCGAGCTGCGCCATCACCTGGAGCTGCTCGGCGGCGGTGAGGGACGGCAGCAGGTGCGGCTGCTGGAACACGATGCCGACGGCGCGGCGGCGCAGGTCGGTCAGGTCCGCGCGACTCAGGCCGGCGGTGTCGGTGCCGGCGACGGTGACGGTGCCGGCGTCCGGGGTGATCAGGGTGGCGGCGACCGCCAGGAGGCTGGACTTGCCGGAGCCGGACGGGCCGACGACGGCGGTCACGCTGCCCTCGGGCACGGTCAGGGTGACGCGGTCGAGGACGGTCAGGCGGGAGTCGCCGTCCGGGTAGCTGAGGGTGACGTCGTGCAGTTCCAGGCTCATCGGGCGCTCCCCAGGGCGGTCAGCGGGTCGACGGAGGTGATCCGCCGGATGGACAGGGCGGCCCCGAGCACCCCGACCGCCACCATCACGGCGGCCGGGACTCCGACGGTGCCGGCGGTGAGCAGGAACGGCACGGCCGAGCCGGCGACGACGGCGCCGAGCCCGGCGGCCAGGCCGGTGCCGATCAGGGTGCCGCCGACCAGCAGCACGAGGGCCTGACCGAGCGCGTCGGTGAGCAGGGTGCCGGTGGAGGCGCCCAGGGCCTTCAGCACGGCGACGTCGCCGCCGCGCTGGATGGTCCACACCGTGAAGAAGGCGCCGATCACCAGCGCGGAGATCGCGAACAGGAAACCCCGCATGAGCTGGAGCGACCCGTTCTCCGAGCGGTACGAGCCGACGGCGGCCAGCGAGTCGTCCCGGTCGACCGTGCGGGTGCCCACCGTCCGGTCGGTGCCCCGTACGTCCGCGTCGCCGGTGGTGTCCAGGGCGATGACGGTCGCGGTGTCCGGGTCGGTTCTCCCCGGTGTCAGCTGCTGCCACCGGGTCAGGCTGGTCCAGACGACGGGCGTGTGGCTGAACGAGGCGTCACCGCGTACGGCGGCGACGGTGAGCCGCTGCCCGGCGAGGGTGACGGTGTCGCCCACGCCCACGCCGAGGTGGTCGGCGGCGGTGCCGGAGAGGACCGCCGCGTGATCGTCGATCCGGTTGCCGGCCGGGGCGAGCGTCGAGCCGGGCCGCACCCCGAAGGCGGAGACCGCGGTGCTTCTGGTGCCGGCGGTGGCCCTGGTGGTGGTGATGCCGAGCGGTTCGGCGCGGCGTACGCCGGGCGTCGTGGCCCACCGCTGCCACTGCTGCCGCGTGACGGTGGAGTTCGCGTACGACAGCTCCCCGCCCGCGCCGAACGCGATCCGGTCCACGGGCAGGCCGGTGATCGCCGAGACGTTCTGCTGGCCGAGGCCGGCGGTCAGCCCGGACAGCAGACCGACCAGCAGGGTGATCAGCACGATGACGCTGCCCATCAGGGCGAACCGCCCGCGGGCGAACTTCAGGTCTCTCCAGGCGACGAACACCGCTGCGGCCTGCCTTTCCGGGGTGAGGTGTGGTGCCTCCACCTTCGCCGCCGGACCCCGGGCGACGCGTCCGGCGCAGGACAGCACCTGACGCGCCGAAAGGCGGCCCGCCGGTTGCATCCTTCGACAGAGGCGCACCCCGGCGACGGGTCCCTAAGCTGGAAGGACCGTGAACACCGCTCCCGCCACCCGCGTCCTGACCTGGTGCCTGCACCTGCTGACCGTCGGTCTGCTCACCCTGGCCGCCTGGCGGGCGGTGGCCGACAGCCGCCCGTACGCGGGGGCGGTCGTCGCCGTGGCGGTGGCGTGCGGACTGGTCTACGCGGCCGGGCCGCTGCTGCCCCGCGTCCGCCGCTCCCGGCGGGCCGCCGCGGTGTGGCTGGCCGTCCTGGGCGTCGGGTGGCTGCTGCTGCTGGCCCTGTCGGCCGACGGGGTGTGGGTGGCCTTCCCGCTGTACTTCCTCCACCTGCACCTGCTGTCCCGCCGCGTCGGCCTGGCCGCCGTGGTGGTCACCGCGGCGGCGGCCGTCGCCGGCTTCGCCCGGCACCAGGGCTCCCTCCACCCGGCGACGGTGATCGGTCCGGCCCTCGGCGCCGCCGTGGCGGTCGCCGTGACCTGGGGCTACCAGGCCCTGTACCGGGAGAGCGAACACCGCCGGACGCTGATCGAGGAGCTGACCGCGACCCGCGCCGACCTGGCCGAGGCGCAGCACACCGCCGGGGTGCTCGCCGAACGCGAGCGCCTCGCCCGGGAGATCCACGACACCCTCGCCCAGGGCCTGACCAGCATCCAGTTGCTGCTGCGCGCCGCCGAGCGGTCCCTGCCCGGCGCGCCGGAGCGGGCCGCCGCCCACGTCGAGCAGGCCCGGCAGGCCGCCGTCGACAACCTCGCCGAGGCGCGCCGCTTCGTCGCCGCCCTCACCCCACCCGCCCTGGAGGGCGTCACCCTGCGCGACGCCCTGGCCCGGCTGTGCACGACCACCGGCTCCCGGCACCGGCTCACCGTCCGGTTCCACCTCACCGGGGATCCGGTGCCGTTGCCGTCCGCGTTCGAGGTCGCGCTGCTGCGCGTCGCGCAGTCCGCCCTCGCGAACACCGTCCGGCACGCCGAGGCCGGCACCGCCGACGTCACCCTCAGCTATCTCGGCGACCGGGTCGCCGTGGACGTCGTCGACGACGGGCGGGGCTTCGACCCTGACCTGCTGCCCGTACCCGACCCGTGCAGCGGCGGCTTCGGGGTGGCCGCGATGCGTGCCCGCGTCCGGGCCCTCGGCGGCAGCCTCACCGTCGAATCGGCTCCGGGCCACGGCACCGCCCTGGCCGCGCAGCTGCCCCTGCCCGCCGCGGAGGCCCGGCCGTGACCGACGTCCCGATCCGGTTGCTCCTGGCCGACGACCACCCCGTGGTCCGGGCCGGGCTGCGCGCGGTGCTGGAGACCGAACCCGGCCTCGACGTGGTGGCCGAGGCCGCGACCGCCGAGGCGGCCGTCGCGCGGGCCGCCGAGGGCGACATCGACGTCGTGCTGATGGACCTCCAGTTCGGCGGGGGGATGACCGGCGCCGAGGCCACCGCCGCGATCACCGCCGGGCCGGCCGCACCCCGGGTGCTGATCGTCACAACGTACGACACCGACGCGGACATCCTGCCGGCCATCGCCGCCGGCGCCACCGGCTACCTGCTGAAGGACGCCCCGCCCGAGGACCTCGCCGCCGCCGTGCGGACCGCCGCGGCCGGCCGCACCGCCCTCGCCCCGTCGGTCGCCGACCGGCTGATGAACCGGCTGCGCGACCCCCGCGCCGCGCTGACCCCCCGCGAGACGGAGGTGCTCACCCTGGTCGCCGGTGGCCTGTCCAACCAGGCCATCGGGGCCCGCCTGCACCTGACCGAGGGCACGGTCAAGTCGCACCTGGCCCGCATCTACACCAAGCTCGGCGTGGACTCCCGTACCGCCGCCGTCGCCGCCGCGACCCGGCTCGGCCTGATCCGGCGCTGACCGACTGATGTCCACAATGGTCCGTCCGGAGCGTTGACACACCCGCTGCACATGGGCGATCGTCGCTGCGTGACGGCACAGACCGGGGAACGGACAGGGCAGCACGGCGACACCGTGGCGGAACACCGCTACGTGATCATCGGGGCGGGTCCCGCCGGGCTGCAGTTGAGCTACTACCTCCAGCAGGCCGGCTGTGACTACGTCACGCTGGAGAGCGCCGCCGAACCCGCCGAGTTCTTCCGGAACTTCCCCCGGCACCGCCGGCTGATCTCCCTCAACAAGGTCCACACGACCAGCACCGACCCGGAGATCCGGCTGCGCTGGGACTGGAACTCGCTGCTGCACGAACCGGCCGACCTGCCGTTCGCGAAGTACAGCACCGAGTACTACCCGCACGCCGACGACATGGTGCGCTACCTGACCGACTTCCAGCGCTACCACCAGCTCGCGGTCCGCTTCGACACCCCGGTGCACGAGGTCCGACGCGACGGCGACGGCTTCCTGGTGGCCACGCCGCAGGGGACCCTGCGGGCCCGCTGCGTCATCGTCGCCACCGGCTGGGGGCGCCCGAACGTCCCCGACATCCGCGGCATCGCACACGCCACCGGCTACGAGGACATGCCGACCGACCCCGCGCACTACGCCGGGCAGCGGGTGCTGATCATCGGCAAGGGCAACTCCGCCTTCGAGACCGCCTCGTCGATCCTCGGCCACGCCGCGATGGTGCACCTGGCCAGCCCGCGCCCGCTGCGCCTGGCCTGGAACACCAAGCACCCCGGCGACGTCCGGGGCCACCACGGCGCCGTGCTGGACAGCTACCAGTTCAAGACCCTGCACTCGGTGCTCGACTGCGTCATCGACGAGATCCGTCCCGTCGGCAACCGCTACGAGGTCCACCTCACCTACACCCACGCCGACGGCGAGACCGCGGTGATGGAGTACGAGTCGGTCCTGCGCTGCACCGGCTTCGCCATGGACACATCGCTGTTCGCCCCCGACTGCGCGCCCGCCATGGTGGCCAGCGGCCGGATGCCCACCACCACCCCCGACTGGCAGTCCACCAACGTCGACGGGCTCTACTTCGCCGGCACCATCGCCCAGGACCGGGACTTCAAGCGCGCCTCGTCGGCGTTCGTGGACGGATTCCGCTACAACCTGCGGGCGCTGACCGCGCTGCTGCGCGAGCGCTACGAGGGCGTACCGCTGGGTCATGACGTGGTCGCGGCCGACCCGGACGCGCTGACCTCCGTCGTGCTCGACCGGGTCAACTGGAGTTCCGCCCTGTGGACCCAGTTCGAGTTCCTCGCCGACGCCCTCGTCGTGGACGCCGACGGCGGCGTACGCCACTACGTCGACCTGCCCGAGGACCACCTGCGGGACCGCTTCCGCGACCACCCGCACTACTACACGTTCGGGCTGCGCTGGGGCCGCGACGAGTACGGCGACGTCTTCGCCATCGAGCGTCACCCGCAGCCCGACCGGGCTGCCGAGAGCGCCTTCATCCATCCGGTCGTGCGCCGCTACCGGGGCGACACCCTGGTCGAGGAGCTGCACCTGCTGGAGGACCTGCTCGCCGAGTGGCGCCGCCCCGACCGGCACGTCACGCCGCTGCGGGACTGGTTCGCCCGCGAACTGCCCCGCGAGCGCTGACCGGAACTCACCGCCGTACCAGCACCTCCCGCAGGGGTTTGCGCTCCAGGTCGGGCACCCAGGCGTCCGGGGCGGGGAAACCCACCGGCATGACCACGTACGGTCGTTCCTCCGCCGGCCGCTCGCAGACGGTGTTGAGGAACCGCATCGGGCTCGGGGTGTGCGTCAGCGTCGCCAGGCCCGCCTGGTGCAGCGCGGTGATCAGCAGACCGACCGCGATGCCCACCGACTCCTTCACGTAGTACGGCTTGGGCGTACGCGGTCCCTGGTGGACCTCGAACACCACGATCACCACCGGCGCGACCTCCAGGAACGGCTTGCGCCAGTCGGTGCCCATCGGCGCGATCGCCTCCAGCCACTGCGCCGAGGCGCGCCGCTGATAGAACTCCCGCTCCTCGGCCTCCGCCGCCTCCCGCAGCCGGCGCTTGCGCTCCGGGTCGGTGATCACCACGAACCGCCACGGTTGCAGGTTCGCGCCGCTCGGCGCCGTCGACGCCGCCCGGACCGCCTCCTCGATCACCTCCATCGGCACCGGGTCCGGCGCGAAGTGCCGGATGGAACGCCGGGCGGCCATCCGGTCGGCGAACTCCCGTGCCGTCTCGACCATCTGCGCCGCCGGCAGCACCCCGCCGGTGGTGGCGACCCCGATCCTGTCCATGCTGGCCTCCTCGCCGACCCCCGCTCCAGGATCGCCCATGCCGGGCCCCGGCGGGTTATGCGAAAAAGCTCTCCTGCCGCGCCGCCTCGACCTCGCCGGTCGCCGCCGCCAGGAAGTCCACCGCGTCGGTCAACACCCCGCGCCGGGCCGCCGCCGCCCGCTGCCGGGCCGCGCCGCTGCCCGCCACCAGCAGCGACCGCAGCCAGCCGTCCACCAGCTCCGCGTCGCCGGTCGACCGCAGCCGGGGCAGTGCCTGCGCGACCGCGTCGGTCAGCGCCTCCCGCGCCGGGCGCAGCCGTCCCGTCGCCACGTCCAGCAGTTCGCCGTCCAAGCCGTCGCGGGCCGCCCGCCAGTACGCCGCCCGCAGCAGCTCGGCCGGGATGTCGGGGCCGGTGTCGCCGCGCGTCACCGCCTCGTCCGCGCGGACCGCCCAGGCGCGCACCAGCGCGGCCACCAGCGCCGACTCCGCCGCCGTGACCGGGACGTCCGCCACCCGCACCTCCACCGTCGGATACCGGGCCGAGGGTCGGATGTCCCAGAACAGCGTGCCGGTGTCCACGACGGCCCCGGCGTCGACGAGCATGGCCACCACCCGGTCGTAGTGCGCCTCCGAGTCGAACCGGGGCGGCGGACCCGCCACCGGCCACCGGGGCCAGATCATCGTCCGCCAGCTCGCGTAACCGGAGTCCCGGCCCTCCCAGTACGGCGAGTTCGCGGTCATCGCCACCAGCAGCGGCAGGTACGCGCGCAGGTGGTTGCCGACCAGCAACGCCCGCTCCCGGTCCGGCATCTCCACGTGTACGTGCAGCGCGCAGATCGCCAGCTCGTCGTGCAGCCCCCGGAACGTCGCCGTGCCCCGGTCCTGCCGCGGCCCCCGGGTGACCGGTGGGTGGGCCGCCCCGGGCAGCACCGACGTGCCGGACGCCACCACCCGCAGCCCGTCGGCCGTCGCCGCCCGGGCCACCACCCGACGCGCCTCGACGAGCTGGTCGACCAGCTCCTTCACCGACCACACCGGACTGGTCCGGGTCTCCACCTGCAACTCGGTGATCTCCCCGGAGACCCGTGGCCCGAGCTGCTCCGCCGCCCGGGCCACCACGTCGGCGGCGCGGGGCACCACCGACCGGGTCACCGCGTCGACGACGAGGAACTCCTCCTCCACCCCGATCCGCGGACCGCTCTCCGCGTCGTGTCGCGCCATGCCGACAACCGCCTCCCCTTCGCGGCCCACCGGCCGCCGGAGGCGGCCCCGCGACAGGGTATCGGCGACGGGACTCCGAAAACACCCTCAGTCAGCTCCGGTTGACCGTGCGTTCGCCGGTGTGGGCACCCCGTCGGTCAGCACCTGCGCGATCATCGCCGCCAGCAACGCCGTCCGTTCGGGCATCCGGGACAGATCGACCCACTCGCCGCGCGCGTGCGGCAGGCCGCCCACCCCGCCGAGACCGTCCAGGGTGGGCACGCCGAGCGCGCCGGTGAAGTTCGCGTCCGACGCTCCCGCCGCGTACGCCCCGGCGACGGGCGGCAGCCCCAGCCGCGCGGCGGCGTCCTGCGCCAGGTGCAGCAGCGGCGCGGACACCTCCTCGTGCAGCGGATACCGGTTGATCCCGCCGTCGATGCTCAGCCGGGCGCCGGGCAGGTGGGGTCGCAGGGCGCGGACCAGGTCGTCGACGCGGTGCAGTTCCTCCCGCGTCCATGCCCGCACGTCGACCGCGAGGACCGCCGACTCCGGTACGACGTTCGACATCGCGCCGGCGGAGAGCGCGGTCGGGGTCACCGTCGTCTCCCCGGCGGCGAACCGCTGCACCGCCAGGACGTGGTGGGCCACCTCCACGCCCGCGTTGACGCCCCGGTGCGGCTCCACCCCGGCGTGCGCGGCCCGTCCCCACACCGTCAGCCGGTACGCCGACCCGCCCTTGCGGGCCACCTTCAGCTCACCGGTCTCGGTGGACGGTTCACCGACGAGCACCGCCCCGGACCGGGCGGCCTGTCGTTCGATGAGCGCCCGGGAGGCGGGCGATCCGCTCTCCTCGTCGCAGGTCAGCAGCAACCCGACCGGCGAGGTGTCGGGCAGCAGCGACAGCGCGGTGAGCATCTGCACGATGCCGGCCTTCATGTCGCACACCCCGGGACCGGTGGCCAGCGTGCCGCGTACGGAGAACGGCCACTGGTGGACCGTGCCCGCCGGCCACACCGTGTCGAAGTGCCCGAGCAGCAGCACCCGCTGCTCGGCCGCCGGCCAGAGCAGGTGCGGCAGACCGTCGACCCGTACCCGCTGCGCGGGTCGGCCCAGCACCGCGCTGCCCCAGCTCTCGAGCAGGTCGGCGCAGGCCGACAGCCGGTCCACCGCGCCCGGCGGCGACTCGCAGGTCACCAGCTCCGCGAGCCGGTCGACCATCGACGTCGCCCTGACCTGTGCTCCTTGCAGCATGTCCGTCACGTCCGCCATGAGCCGATCGTGTCACCGGCGATCGCCACCGACCGTGTCCGATCGTGCTCATTCGGTGTCGGCAAGCGGCTCGGGGTGTCCCACCCCGGTCCTAGGGTCGCGGGATGCGACACGGACTGGAGATCTGCTGCGGTGGCCCGTCGGTGACGGCGTCCCTGCTGGTCGAGTTGGGAGAGCTGGCCGAGCGGGCCGGCTGGGACGGGGTGTTCCTCGAGGACTATCTGATCCACTACGACGGCGACGATCCCCCCACGTACGACCCGTGGCTGCTGCTCGCCGCGATCGCGGGCCGTACCGGGCACGTCCGGTTGGGCACGACGGTGACGTCCCTGCCGCGGCGGCGGCCGGCGAAACTGGCCCGGGAGGTCCTCACCCTGGACCACCTCTCCGCCGGCCGGGCCACGGTCGCGGTCGGTGTCGGTGACCCGGGTGACCGGGGCGTCGCGGCGTTCGGTGAGCAGACCGACCTGAGGACTCGGGCGGCCATGCTCGACGAGGGTCTCGACCTGCTGGTCGGGCTGCTCGGCGGTGGTCGGGTCACGCACGAGGGCGTCCACTACCGGGCCGACGGGGTGGCCCTGCGACCGGCGCCGGTGCAGACGCCCCGGGTGCCGGTCTGGGTGGGCGGCAGCACCCAGGCCGGGGCGGTGCGGCGGCGCGCGGCCCGCGCCGACGGGATCGTGCCCTACAAGCTGACCGACACCGGCGGGTGGTCGGACTTCACCCCGGACGAGGTGCACGACCTGGTGGCGGCGCTGCCGGCGACGCGGGCCGACGGGGAGCCGTTCGACGTGGCGATCGGTGGCCGCCGACGCCGGGCGGACGAGCGCGCCGAGCGGGCGTACGTGGGGGAGTTGGCGGCGGCGGGGGCGACGTGGTGGCTGGAGTTCGTCAAGGCGGGCGACCCGGCCAGCATGCGGGCGGCGGTCGCCCGTGGCCCGTTGCGCTGAGGCCGCGCCGATCTCAGGGTCGGCGGGTGCCGGGTCGGGCGTCGTAGTCCCGCCGGGCCTGGTCGACCCGGTCCAGGTTGCTGCCGGCCCACTGCGCCAGCGTGGCGAAGAGCGGGGCGAGGCTGAGCCCGAGGTCGCTGATCTCGTATTCCACCCGGGGCGGGACCTCGGCGTGATAGGTGCGCACGACGAGGCCGTCGCGTTCGAGTTGCCGCAGCCGCTGGGTGAGCACCTTCGGGGTGATGGTGACCAGCCGACGTTCCAGCTCGACGAAGCGCTGCCGACCGTGCTGGTGCAGGGCCCAGAGGATCGGGGTGGTCCAGCGGCTGAAGACGATGTCGACCACCGGGGCGATCGGGCAGGCCTGCGTCGGGTCGGCTTCCGCCCGCGGTTGCGTGGTGGTGGTCACAATCGCCTCCCGTGCCGTCACTTTCCTCTAGGTACCTACTATACGCAGGCGATTAGCGTCCTGAGGTGTCCACAGAGCACAGCACGAGGGAGCGATCATGATCGTGGTCACGGGAGCGACGGGAAACGTGGGGCGGCCGCTGGTGCGGGCCCTGGCGGCGGCCGGTGAGCAGGTGACGGCGGTGTCCCGCCGGGCGTCGGCAACGGAGCTGCCCGCCGGGGTGCGCGCCGTCGACGCCGACCTGACCGACCCGGCCGGCCTGAAGGCGGCGTACGACGGGGCGCAGGCGTTGTTCCTGCTGCTCTCCGGCGACCTGCTGGCGGCCGGCGCCGACCCGGCCGCCATCCTCGACGTGGCGCGGGACGCCGGCGTACGGCGGGTGGTGTTCCTGTCGTCGCAGGGCGTCGCGACCCGCCGCCACCCGCCGCAGCTGGAGCAGGCGGTGCGGGCGTCGGGGCTGGAGTAAACGATGCTGCGGCCGGCCGGCTTCCACTCCAACGCCCTGCTGTGGTCGGAGACCGTCCGCCGGCAGCGTCTGGTGCGGGCCCCGTTCGGTGACGTCGCGTTGCCGACGGTCGACCCGGCGGACATCGCGGCGGTGGCGGCCCTCGCGTTGACCCGCGACGGCCACGGCGGCGCCACGTACGAGCTGACCGGCCCGGCGGCGCTCACCCCGCGGCAGCAGGCCGCGGCGATCGGGGAGGCGCTCGGTGAGCCGGTGCGCTTCGTCGAGCAGGCCGCCGGGGAGGCGCGGGCGCAGCTGCTGCGGTTCATGCCCGAGCCGGTGGTGGAGGCGACGTTGGGCATCCTCGGCACGCCGTCGGAACGGGAGCAGCGGGTGAGCCCCGACGTGCCGCGGCTCCTCGGCCGCGCCCCCGGCGGCTTCGCCGACTGGGCCGCGCGCCACGCCGCCGCCTTCCGCTGACCCACGCCCACGCCCACGCCCACGCCGACGGACGAGCCGGGCGGGCGCGTCGGGCGAGGACCGGCCCGGCGCGTCGGGCGGGGTTCACTCCCGCCCGACGCGCCGGGTGTGTCGTCAGCCCTGCGGGCGGGGGCAGATGCAGAACGGCTGGCCGATCGGGTCGGTCAGCACCACCCACCGCTCGCCGCCGGGCTGCACGTCCGGCTTCGTCGCCCCGGCGGCCACGAACTCCTTCTCGGCCAGGGCGAGGTCGTCGACGTACAGGTCGAGGTGGTAGCGCTTGCCGGCGGTCTCGTCCGGCCAGGCCGGCGGCGTGTATCCGGGGACCAGACCGAAACCGATCGAGGTCCCGTCCTTGCTGATCATGGCGTACTCGGCCTGGCTGTGGGTGATCTCCCAGCCCAGCACGCGCGCGTAGAACGCGGCGTGGGCGACCGGGTCGGAGCTGTCGAGGTTGACCATCGCGAGGTCGGCGGTGACTGTCATGCCGGTCATCCTGTCGGCGGATCCTGACACCCTCTGACAGGTACGCCGGGAATTTCAGCAGAGCAGCTCCAGGTGCCGGTGGGCGTCGGCGGCGATGTCCTCGTGCCGCAGCCGGCGCCGCGCCCACAGCCGGGCGGCCACCTCGGCCTGCTCGTCGCCCCACGCCGCGTGTTCCACCAGCAGCGCGGTGGTCAGCGCGTACGCCAGCCGCAGGGCGAGTCCCCGCGCGCCCGCCACCACCTCCACTGCGGCCGGGTCGGCGGCCACCGTGGTCAGCGTGTCGCGCAGCTCGGCGGTGACCGCGGCGAGGGTGTCGGCGAGGGTGGGCGACAGCGGGCGGGCCAGGTCCACGGCGGCGGCCAGCCGGCGCAGCAGCGGCACGCCGGCGTCCTCCCGGGTGACGGCGCGCAGCACGTCCAGGGCGAGCACATTCGTGGTGCCCTCCCAGATCGGCAGCACCTGGGCGTCGCGCAGCAGCCGGGGCACGCCGGTGTCCTCGACGTAGCCGGCGCCGCCGAAGGACTCCACGTACTCGCTGGCCGAGGCGACGGCGAGCCGGCCGGTGGCGAGCTTCGCCAGCGGCGCGACCACCCGCAGCTCGGCTGCCGCCTCCGGGTCGGCGCCGACCTCCACCCGGCCGAGCAGCGCGAAGGCGTGCCCGGCGAGCACGAACGCGCCGGCCGCGTCGACGGCCAGGGTGCCGAGGGTGCCGCGGTGCAGGGGCGAGTCGGCGAGCGGGCCGCCCGCGACCTGCCGGGCCTGCGCGTACGCCACCGCGTACGCCAGCCCCCGACGCATGCCGGACGCGGCGGCGGAGGCGTTGTGCACCCGGGTCACCACGACCAGGGTCATCGCCCGCACCAGCCCCGGCACCGCCGGGTCCCCGAGCGGCAACGCGTACGCGTCACGCAGCCCGATCTCGGCGGTGGGCAGCGCCCAGGTGCCGAGCTTGTCCTTGAGCCGGTGCACGGTCACCCCCGGCGCGGGGGCGTCCGGTGCCACGCTCACCCCGGTCAGGGGCGAGTCGGCGGCGTACCGGGGCACCAGGAACGGCGCGAGCACCCGGCTGCCCCGCCCGGCGCCCTCGGGCCGGGCCAGGGCCACCGCCATCGGCGCGTCGGCCGCCGAGCAGAACCACTTCTCCCCGGTCAGCCGCCACGAGCCGTCGGCGGCGGGCCGACCGATGGTGCTGGAACGGGACAGGTCGGAGCCGCCCTGCGACTCGGTCATCCACTGCCCGCTGACGATCGCGGTGTCCGGGTCGGTGGAGATCAGCCGGGGCAGCCACGCGTCGCGGATCCCGGGGTCGACGTCGGGGAGGCTGAGCAGCGCGGCGGCGCCGTCGGCCATCGCGACCGGGCAGGAGAAGGTCGCCGACTCCGGGGCGTACAGGTGCAGCAGGGCGTGCTGCACGACCCGGGTCGCGGCTCCCCAGGTGCCGCGCGCGTCGGGCTGCCAGGGCAGCGCGACCACGGCGTGCCGGGCGGCGGCGGCCCGCTGGGCCTGCCAGCCGGCGGAGGTGACGACCCGGTCGACGCGGGCGCCCCACGGGTCGTAGCGGACCAGGGTGGGCGGGTGGGCCTCGGCGTCGGCGTGCGCGGCGCGCAGCGGCCCGACCACCTCGGCGGCCAGGTCGGCCAGCCGGCCCTTCGCCGCGGCGTGCCCGGCGGGGCCGAGCTGCCGTTCCAGCCACGACCGCAGCAGCGCGTCACCGGTGTACGGGTCGTCGGGGCCGGGCACCGGCTGCACGTATCGGGTCATCCGTCGCTCCTTCGCGGGTCTGCCGCCGACCGTAGACGATCGGACACCGACGGCGACAGGGCCGGAAGTTCCTGCGCGGCCGGGGCCGGTTCTCTACCGTCGGAGGTGATGGGCAGCGGTCAGTCGTGGAGCAGACCCGCCCGGCGGGGCCGGCCGGTGCGTACCGGCCTGCTCCTCGGTGGTCTCGGGCTGGGGGTGTGCCTGGTCGGGGTGGCGGGCCTGGCGTTGTGGAACGTGCAGGTGGTGTGGCAGGCCAGCGGCCCGGTGCGGGAGACCGCCGACGGGTTCTTCCGCGAGGTCTCCACCGGCGAGGTCGACAAGGCGTACGAGCGGCTCTGCGCGGACACCCGCAGCCGGTGGAGCGCGGTCGGCTTCGACAGTTGGGTCCGCACCCCGCCGCAGGTCGGCGGCTATGAGATCACCGACGTGTCGATCGCGACCCGGGGCGGCCGGCCGCGCGCCACGGTGACGGTGCGGGTGACCCGCGACGGCGGGGCGGGCGAGCAGCGCAGGGTGCCGGTGGTGCAGGAACGCGGCGAGTGGCGGGTCTGCGGTGACCCGTTCTGAGCGTCAGTCGCGCGGGCCGAGGTCTCCGGCGCGGTAGTGCCGGCGGCACAGCACCTGGTAGCGCACGTCGGCGGTGTCGACGGTGTCGCCGATGACGACCTGCGCGCCCTCGCGGACGACCCGCCCGTCGACGACCCGGGCGTTGAGCAGCCCTTCCCGGCCGCACCAGCAGAGCACCTCGACCTGGATGCGGGCCACGGAGTCGGCGAGTTCGAACAGCCGCTGCGCGGCGGGGAAGAGGCTGGAGCGGAAGTCGGTGGCCAGGCCGAAGGCGTAGACGTCGACGTCGTAGTGGTCGACGAGTTCGGCCATCTGCTCGACGTGTTCCAGGTCGTAGAAGGACGCCTCGTCGCAGATCAGGTAGTCGACGCGTACCCCGTCGGCCCACGCGTCGCGGACCAGGTCGCGCAGGTCGAGGCCGTCGGTGACCTCGATCGCGGCGTGGGCCAGGCCGATGCGGGTGGTGACCTGCGGGCCCAGCGACCGGTCGATGCGGGTGGTGACCAGCCCGCGGCGGCCCTGCCGGGCATGGTTGTAGTTCATCTGCAGGGCCATCGTGGACTTGCCGCAGTCCATCGGCCCCCAGAAGAACTTCAGCGCGGCGGCGTGCAGCGGCCGGCCGTCGAGGCCACGGGCGGCGGCGCAGCCGGTGCGGGTGTCGTCCGGGCCGGGCAGCAGGGGCCGGGCCAGACAGATCGGGGCGGCAGCGGCGTCGTCGGTCACGTCGGGGCAGCCTAGCCGATCGACCGGGTTGGATCCGGCCCGTGCGTGGTCGCCGCTACAGCACCCGGGGCGGGGTGTTGCCGGCGGCGACGATGGCCCGGCGCATCGGCACGGCGGCCAGCAGCGCGAACCCGATCACGAAGAAGATCAGCAGGGAGACCAGGCCCACCCGGTAGGAGGCGGTGAGCTGGAACACCAGGCCGAAGGCGAGCGGCCCGAGCCAGCTGGTGCCCTTGTCGCTGATCTCGTAGAAGCCGTAGTACTCGCCCTCCTTGCCGGCGGGGATGAGCTGGCTGAACAGCGACCGGCTCAGGGCCTGGCTGCCGCCGAGCACCAGGCCGATCGCCCCACCGAGGATCATGAACGGCACCGGCGCCTCGGCGGGCAGCCGGAACGCGGCGATGATCACACCGGTCCAGAGCACCAGGGACAGCAGCACCGTCTTCCACGCGCCGATCCGCCGGGCCAGCGCGCCGAGCGCCAGCGCGCCACCGAAGGCGAGGAACTGCACCAGCAGGATCGTCACGATCAGGGTGCTCTGCGGAAGCCGCAGCTCCTCGGTGCCGTACTGGCTGGCCAGGGTGATGACGGTCTGGATGCCGTCGTTGTAGACCAGGAAGGCGAGCAGGAAGAACAGCGTCAGCGGGTACGCCTTGACCTCCCGCAGGGTGCGGCCGAGCTGCCGGAACCCGTCGGTGAGCACGTTGCCGCCGCCGTGCAGCGCCTCGGCGGTGGGGTGTTCGCGCAGCCAGCGCAGCGGCAGCAGGGTGAACGCCGCCCACCACACCCCGGCCGACACGATCGACCAGCGGGCCAGGTCCAGGGTGCGCTGCGGGTTGCCCTCCTCGCTGAGCATCGTCACGGCGACCAGGTTCAGCGCGAGCAGCAGACCCCCGCCGAGATAGCCGATGGCCCAGCCACGGCTGGAGACCGCGTCGCGTTCGTCGGGGCCGGCCAGTTGCGGCAGGAACGAGTTGTAGACGACCACCGCCGCGCCGAAGGAGATGTTGGCGATCAGGAACAGCGCCCCGCCGAGCAGGTAGCGCTCGCCGGTGACGAAGGCGAACGCGATGGTGGCGCCGGCGCCGGTGAACGCGGCGGCGGCGAGCAGCCGCTTCTTGTGCGTCGACCGGTCGGCGACCGCCCCGATCACGGGCAGCACGAACACGGTCAGGAAGACCGACAGCGAGATCAGGTACGGGTAGTAGGAGCCGGCGGCGACCCGGATGCCCAGCGGGTGGACGTACCCGTCGCAGTTGTCCGCGCCGAGGGTGCACCCGGCGGCGAGTTCGGTGACGGTGGTGAGGAACGGGCCGAGGAAGACCGTGATGACGGTGGTCTGGAACGCCGAGTTGGCCCAGTCGTAGAGGTACCAGCCGCGCCGCTCGCGGCGGGTGCTCGCCGGCTGCGGGGTGTCGGCAACGGCGGGGGTGACCGTCTCGGCCATTCCGGTCCTCGGGGTTCAGGCGGCCCAGTGGCCGCGGCTGCGGTAGACGTCGCGCAGCACGCCGACGTGATCGGTCATGATGCCATCCACACCGAGATCAAGTAAGTCGTGCATGTCGGCAGGTTCGTCGATCGTCCAGACGTGCACCTGCAACCCGATCCGGTGGCAGTACGCCAGGAACCGCCGGTCGACCACGGGGATGCGCCCGTAGCGGACGGGGACCTGGGCGGCGACCACGGACGGCGGCAGCCGCAGCGGCCGGCCGTGCAGGGAGGCCATCCGCAGTCGGGCGACGCCGCGCATGCCGAGGCTGCTGGCGACCTTCGGTCCGGCGAGGGCGCGCAGCCGGGTCAGCCGGGCGTCGCTGAAGGAGGCGAGCAGCACCCGTTCGTCGGCCCCGACCCGGGTGACGGTGTCGACGGTCGGTACGACGCCGCTGTCGGCCTTGACGTCGATGTTGAACCGGACCTCGGGCCAGGCGCCGAGGACCTCGTCGAGGCGGGGGACGACGGCGGCGCCGCCGACGCGTACCGAGGCCAGGTCGTTCCAGCGCAGGTCGGCGATGCGCCCGGGCTCGCCGGTGACCCGGCGCAGGGTGGCGTCGTGGAAGATCACGGCCACCCCGTCGGCGGTGGCGTGCACGTCGGTCTCGACGTACCGGTAGCCCAGGGCGATGGCCCGGGCGAACGCGGCGGCGGTGTTCTCGTCGCCGTCGGCCGCGCCGCCCCGGTGGGCGAACGCGAGGGGCGCGGGGGCGTCGAGGTAGCCGAAGCGGGGCTGCACGAGCGGCAGTATGCCCGGCGCGCGTGGCGTACGGGTGACCGGCCGGGGACCACACCACCACACCGCCTTCCCTATCGTTCCCTGTCGTGCCTATGATGACGCACGATGAGTAACGATGTGTATTCCGTGGAGCAGGTCGCCGACCGGTTGGGACTGCATCCGCGCACGGTGCGCGGCTACATCCGCGCCGGCCGGCTGCGGGCGGTGCGGATCGGCAAGCAGTACCGGATCGCCCGCGCCGACCTCGACGCGCTGACCGGCCGCCCCACACCGGCCCGGGTCCCCGGACCGGCCGTGGAGGTGTCGAGCATCGTCGGCGTCGACGGCGTCGACCGGACCGCCGCGGACCGGCTCGCCACCCTGGTCCTGGCCGCCGCGAACACCGGCGGCGACGGGGACCGGCTGCGCGTGCAGACCGTCTACGACGAGGAGCGGCAGCGGATGAGGATCGTGCTCCTGGGCGCTCCGGCCGCCACCGCCGAGCTGCTGCACCTGCTCGACGGGGTGCTGGCCGGCGACAACGGCCTGGTGACGGGGGAGGCCGACGATGCCTGACGTGCTGCAGGACCGGGCCGGGGTGCCGGTGCTGGTGTGCGACCCGGCCGGCCCGCCGGTGGCCACCGCGCAGGACGCCCTCGACCTGATCGGCGCCGCATTCGCCGGCGCCGAGGCGGTGGCCGTGCCGGCGACCCGGCTGAGCGCGGACTTCTTCGCCCTCGGCAGCCGCGTCGCCGGGGACGTCATGCAGAAGTTCGTGAACTACCGGCTGCGGCTGGTCGTGGTCGGGGACATCGCCGGGCACCTGGCGGCCAGCGCGGCCCTGCGCGCGCTGGTGCACGAGTCGAACCGCGCGGACCACGTGTGGTTCGTGCCGGACCTCGACGCGCTCGACGCCCGGCTGCGGGCCGGTCGATCGGGCGCGTCGACCGGCGGCTGAGCGGTCAGGCCAGCCATCCGGCGGTCGTCGCGGTGACCGCCCGGCCGTCGAGGTCGCCGAGTTTCATCCCGACGAACTGGCGGGCGGTGGTCGAGGTCTGCACCCGGGGCGCCGGATCGGGGTCGGTCAGGGTGGCGACCACCGCCGCGGCGGCGTCCGCCGGGGACTGGGCGGCGGCGAACGCCCCGGCGCTGCGCTCCAGGTACGCCCGCAGCGCCGGCCCGTACGGCCCGGCGGCGGTGATCGCGGCGTCCCGGTCGATGCCGACGTTGGTGACGAACTCGCTGGCCACCGCGCCCGGCTCGACCACGGTGACGGTGACCCCGACGGTGGCGGCCAGGGGCGCGAGGGACTCCATGAACCCCTCGACGGCGAACTTCGCCGCGCAGTACGCCTCGTTGAACGGCTGCCCGACCACCCCGCCGACGCTGGAGACGGTGACCAGCCGGCCCCGGGTGGCGCGCAGGTGCGGCAGCGCGGCCCGGCTCACGTGCAGCACCCCGAAGAAGTTGACCTCCATGACGGCCCGTACGTCGTCGACGGTCTCCTGTTCCAGGGTGCCCACGTGCCCGGCGCCGGCGTTGTTGACCACCGCGTCGAGCCGGCCGTGCGCGTCGACCACGTCGGCGACGCACGCCGCGACCGACGCCTGGTCGGTGACGTCGAGCCGGCGTACGTCGAGCAGGTCGCCGACCCCGGCGGCGTCGGCGGCGCGGCGCAGCGCGTCGGCGCGCGACACGTCGCGCATGGTGGCCACGGTCCGCCAGCCGGCGCGGGCCGCCCCCACGGCGGTCTCCAGGCCGATGCCGGTGGACGTGCCGGTGATCAGCACGGTCGGTGCGCTCATGGTGGTTCGCCTGCCTTCGTCGGGGATGCTTCGCAGAGTCTCATCCTTCGAGTGCACGCGAAGGCAAATCGGGTCAGTCCGACAGGTGTCGGCGGTGGATCCGGCTGACGTCCACCGGGCGGCCCGGGTCGACGTGGCGGGGGCCGTCCGGCTCGTCGGGGCGCAGCGGCACCAGGCAGTCGGTGATCGCGTCGATGATCCGGTCGGTGGCCCGCCGGGCCGCGCCGGGGGAGCCCACGTCGCCCAGGGCCACCGGGGGACCGAAGTGCACGCGGATCACCGGGCGTCGCCGCACCGCGCGGGCGAGGCCGCGCAGCATGCCCTCCGGCGCCCGGTAGGGCAGCACCTCGTGGGAGCCCCACTGGGCGAGGGGGATGACCGGGGCGCCGCTGGCGAAGGCGAGCCGGGCGGCGCCGGTCTTGCCGCGTTCGGGCCACATGCCGGGGGCGAGTCCGATGCGGCCCTCCGGGTAGACCAGGACCACCGACCCGCGGGCGACCGCCGCGGCGGCGGTGTCGAGGGCCTGGTGCACGGAGGTGGTGCCGCGGTCGACGCGGATGTGCCCGGCCCAGCGCATCAGCGCGCCGAGCACCGGGGTCCGGAACAGGCCGCCGGTGGCCATGATCCGTGGGGCGACGCCCCGGGCGCGGCAGGCGGCGGCGAGCACCACCGGGTCGAACGGGCTGATGTGGTTGGCGGCCAGCACGAGCGGGCCGCGCCGCAGGTCGGCCGGCACGTCGCCGGTGACCTCGAGGCGGCCGAGGGCGCCGACGGCGGCGCGGGCCAGCAGCTGCGCGGCGCGCCACAGCAGCGGCGCCCGCCAAGGGGTGGTCGGGGTGTCCATCAACGCTGGATGGTCGCACGCGGGCGGGTGAGCCGGTGACCCGATCCCGGGTCGGGTGGCCGAGGTGATCAGGGTCATTGGTCCCGGGTCGGGTCGGGCCCTGCGGCCCTGCCGATTTCTCTACGACGAGCAGTAGTATTTACTACG